>CAXTAY010000001.1:0-226433 GCA_964242335.1 uncultured Acetobacteraceae bacterium
TGCACGCGCAGTCGGCCGACATCGCGGTGGGCGTCGACAGCGCCGGCAACAAGGATGAGGGTGCCGGCGACCAGGGCATCATGTTCGGTTTCGCCACCCGCGAGACCCCGACCCTGATGCCGGCACCGCTCTATTACGCGCACGGAATACTCCACCGCATCAACCAGCTGCGCAAGGCGGGCGACCCGCGCGGGCGCGGCCTGCTGCCCGACGCCAAGAGCCAGGTCACGCTGCACTACGTCGACGGCGTGCCGATCGGGGCGACCAGCATCGTGATCTCGACCCAGCACGAGGAGCAGCTGCCGCAGCCCGCGATCCGCGAGACGCTCGGCGGCATCGTGCGCGAGGTGCTCCCCGAGGGCTGGATGTGCCCGGACGACGGCTTCTACGTGAACCCGACCGGGATCTTCGTGATCGGCGGCCCGGACGGCGATGCCGGCCTGACCGGTCGCAAGATCATCGTCGACACCTACGGTGGTGCTGCACCGCACGGCGGCGGCGCCTTCAGCGGCAAGGATCCGACCAAGGTCGATCGTTCCGCCGCCTATGCCTGCCGCTACCTGGCCAAGAACATCGTGGCGGCCGGGCTCGCGGAGCGCTGCACGCTGCAGATCTCCTACGCGATCGGCGTGTCGCACCCGCTCTCGGTCTATGTCGACCTGCACGAGACCGGGCACGACGTGGACGAGGCGCGCCTGGGCAAGGTGCTGCGCGAGGTGATGGACCTGACGCCGCGCGGCATCCGCCGCCACCTCCGCCTCAACCGGCCGATCTACGCGCAGAGCTCCGCCTACGGGCATTTCGGCCGCACCCCGGACCCGGCGCGCGACGACTTCACCTGGGAGCGCACCGACCTCGCCGACACCCTGCGCGGCGCCTTCAACCGTTGAACGAGGGCCGGCCTGTCCCCGGACAGGCCGCGGCACCGATCGTCAAGCCCGCCGCCGCCCGGCTCTACGGACGGCAGCGCGGCCACCCGCTGCGCCCGCGCCAGCAGCGGCTGCTCGATCTCACCCTGCCCCGGCTGCGCTTCGAGGCGCACCATGCCGCAGCACCGCTGACCGGGTTCGGCCGGCTGCCCTCCGAACTCTGGCTCGAGGTCGGTTTCGGCGGCGGCGAGCATAGCCTGGCGCAGCATGCGGCCCACCCCGATGTCGGCCTGATCGCCTGCGAGGTGTTCGAGAACGGTCTCTGCTCGCTGCTGACCCGGCTGGTGCCTGATGGCGCGGAGGCGACTTCGCCGGTGCCCGACATGCTGCGGCTGTGGGACGACGACGCCCGCATCCTGCTGCAGGCGCTGCCGGAAGGCTGCCTGGACCGGATGTTCCTGTTGTTCCCGGATCCCTGGCCGAAGACCCGGCACGCCAAGCGTCGCTTCGTGCACCCGCAGACCATCTCGCTGGTCGCGAGCCGCCTGCGACCGGGTGCTGCATGGCGCATCGCCAGCGACGATGCGACCTACCAGGACTGGGTGACGCAGGTGATGGCGACGCAGAGCCTGTTCGCGCCCGACCAGCCGGCGCGCAGCCGCCCGCAGGACTGGCCACCGACCCGCTACGAAGCCAAGGCGCTCGCCGCCGGCCGCTGCCCGCTATACTGGAGCTTCACCCGCCGGTAGGCTCTGCTCGATCATCTCCCGGACCTGCGGAAACAGTCTCGCCTCGTCGATCTGGAAGTTGAAGAACGAGGCGTTCCCGGGAGCCACGTCCACGAGCAGCGGCACATCGGGCCGGTCCGTGATGGCGTCCGGATCGACGAAGCGCAGCCGGGTCGGCGCCTCCATATAGCGCGGCGCATCGTAGATATGCAGGTCGCCGCGATGCAGCAGGTTGTCGCGGCTGCTGATCACCAGCCCGGTCTTGTTGCAGACCCAACGGTATTTCGCGAGGCTTGCACCCCAGATCGAGACGAAACAGCTGCAGAGGTCGGCCCAGGCCAGGCTGACGCCGATCGATCGACCGATGGTATCGGCGATCGTGATCGGGCGGTCGCTGAAGTGCTGGCGCAGATCGGCGGCCAGGGCATGCTCGATGTCGATCGGCCGGCTTCGGGCGTAGGACTCCGCGTGGCTCTCGAGGAAATGTCCCGCGGCCTCTCCACGGGCGTTGTGCCCGTCCAGGACGACGATCGCGCCCGGGAACTGCGTGACGATGAAGCCCACGAGACTCCTGAAGAAGCCGGTCAGATCGACCAGTGTGCGGTTCTCGACGCGCAGCCCGAGCAGGATGACGGGCACCGGCTGCCGACCGCTCGTCGGGCCGCATCGCGTCCGTTCGATAAGGGCCCGCACCTCCTCGTAGGCGTGGCCGGCCCTGACCCGCTCCAGGATGCGCGTGCGCAGGCTGTGGGAGACGTGCTCCCGCGTGACGCGCACGATCAAGACGCCGTCTGCATAGGCATACCGTATCATTGCCCGAACATCGGCCAGATCGCGGACCACGCTGTCCTTCAGCGCAGGGAACAGCTCGTCGAGCGGGCCGTACAATTCGATGCCGTCCGCCGCGTTGAGCACGATCCAGTGCGGCAGCGACTTGGCTCCTCCCTCGATCAGGTGATCGATGCCGCTCAGCTCGTTCCAGATCTGATGACCGATATGCATGCCAGGACGACCGCGCAGGACGCTGGCGAAGCGCCTGGCGCCGCGTCGCAGATATGGCACCAGCTGCTCTGCCCAGATGCAGGAGTGCGTCACGAACCAGTACGGCAGGTGGCGCGCGATCTGACGTGCCACCGTACGTGCGGTCTCGTCACGACTCACCATCAGGCCGGACGATGGAAACCACATCCCGCAGATGCGCGCGCAGTGGTCGGCCACCATGACGAAGAAGACGAGATCGTGCCGCGCATCGGCGAAACGATAGGCGAAGTGGAAGTCGTCGAAGCAGAAGCCACCCTGCGCACGCAGCGCCGCGCCGTCGACAGGGCTCGGCCATGTCAGGACACCGTCCTCGAATGCGATCGGCAGTCGATCCTGGAACTCGTCCGCCAGTCCGGCGAGCAGGTGGGTCCGGCTGATCGCGTGGTGGATGTTCTTCTCGTCACGGAAGATCAACGATGCCGGCATCAGGTGCTGGGCGAGAAAGATGGCGGGCGGACGCAGCAGCAGGTCCAGGCAATTCACCGCGATCGCCCGCCTGGTGGTCTCGTTGAGGCTGAGGAACGCGCGGCTCTCCTCGAGCAGGACCGGCTTGCATTGCCGCAGCGTGGTGCGCAGCAGGCGATCGAGGATCGGCACCGCCTTGAGGCGGAGCAGATCGACCAGCTCGGTCGTCAGCTGGTCGACGCTGTCCCCCATGTGGTGCATGCGCCAGTCCAGGAACCACGTTGCCGTCCGGCCGTCGTCATGCAGCAGCTCGAGGAGAAACAGCGGCGCGAAACCCATGTAGAGGTGCGACGCCCGCCAGCCCGGCAGGAAGCACGGCACGACTTCGCCCTGCATCAGCAGCGGGATGGCGTTGCCATCGAGCCACAGGTGAAAGCCGCCATCCTGCATGAACAGCGGGTCGTGCAGCACCAGAGCGTTCGCCGGGACGGCCGCCTGCGCCGGTCCGCATCCCGGTTCTATTCCGGGCACCGTCCCCGTCCGCTTCCGGACGCTCATGCCTGGTCGATCCGGGCCGCCAAGGCGCGGGTAAGGATGCCAAGCATGGCATCGAAGATCGGCTCCTCCTCGACACGGAAATTGAAGAAGCGGGGCTGTCCTGGCCCGGGATTCATCAGCATCGGGGCATCCGGCAGATCATGAACCAGCGACGGATCCGGGATGATCATCTCGGTCGGCGACTCCATGTTCGCCGCCGTATGGTAGATGGCGAGATCAGGGCGATGCAGGATGTTGTCCCGGCTGGTGAGTGCGAGGCCAGGCTTGTTCGCGACCCAGCGGAACTTGGCGAGACACGCTCCCCAGATCGCGAAGAAGCAATCGCTGGTCGTGGCAAGGGCGAGGCTGTCGCTCATCGGCTGTCCGATCGTGTCGAAGATGCGTATGTCGGCGCTGGCGAGCTGCTGGCGCAGCCGAAGCACCAGCCGTCGCTCCACCTGCGCCGGATGCTCCAGGGCGACAGCCTCGCCATGGCTCTCGATCATGTTGCCGCCTGCACCGACACGCGTGTTGTGTCCGTCAAGGATCGCAGTCGTCCCAGGAAAATGACGAGCGATCACGGTCAGCAGGCGCACCAGCAGGCCCGCGAGGTCCTCGTGCGTCCGGTTCTCGACGCGCAGTCCGATCATGATGATCGGCTTGCGCGCATGCGGATCCCGCCGCATCGCCTGGAAGCTCCGGATCTGAGCGAGGCAGGTACAGGTGGACAAAGCGTGACGCCGCAACCGGTCGCGCAGTCGCGCCGAGACGTAGTGGCTGGTAATCCGCACCACGCAGGCGTCTGACTGATAGCTGTAGCGGATCGCGGCATCCGGATCGGGTAAGCCGCGGGTGACGCGACCCGACCACTCCGGGAACAGGGTATCAACCGGACCATACAGCTCCATCCCGATGCCGCCGCACGGCGCAATCGTCTCCGGTGGCCGAGCGCCGGCAGGCGCATGCTCCACATGGTGCTGCATCCCGCCCAGCTCGTTCCAGAGCTGGTGCGCCATGTGCGTCCAGGGGGGGGACCGCATCAGGTTGACGGTACGGCTGGCTCCGCGTGAAAGGTAGGGGATGAGGTCGAGGCCGTGCCTGCAGATGAGGTGGATCAGGGAGGGCGAGATGTTGCAGGCCATGGTTCCTGCCGCCCAGCGGACGTAGCCCGGGCCACGTGGCATGAACAGGTCGAGCTGGGGAAGATAGAGGCCGACCGGTCTCGCGCACTCGTCCGCCGCGAACAGGAAGAACGTGATGCCGTGACGATGATCATGGAAGCGATACCCGATCGCCATGTCCGAGAAGCAGAGGCTGCCCTGCGCCGGGACCGGCGCACCGTCCACTGGGCTCGGCCAGTGCATCACGCCGTCCGACGCCTGCGCGATCCGCAGCTGGAAGTCGTCGAGAGCGAGGTCGCGCTCGATCCGCCGAGGATCAATCGGGATCGGCCGGTCATCCTGGCACGAGTTGAGCGTGAGGATCTCCGGCAGATCCTGCGCCGCGAGCGTCATCGGATCAGCGATGAGCTCCTGCTGCACGATCTGCGCGATCTTGAAGGTGACCGTGGGGCTGAGCTGGAGCAAGGCGCTGGCGGCAGGCGACAGGACTGGCCGCGCATCGAACAGCACGGAGCGGAACAGAGGACCGAGGATGTGCATCACCTGCTTGCGGAAACGCTGCGCATCCACGGGCCCCATCTGCTGGATGCAGTCGCCGAGAAAGCGGCCCTCGGTGTTCAGGATTCTCATCCCGAACTCCGTCTCGGAGCAGAGCTGCAGGATCGGATAGGATGCGAACCCGTTGAACAAGGTCTCCGCCCGCCAGCCGGTCATGAAACCACTGACGATCGGTCCCCCGTTTTCGCGTAGCGGTTGATAGACGCCACGGATCGGTATCTTCCACTGTCCATCCGTAAAGATGGCGGCATCCCGGATCAGGATCGGATCGATTACCGTGGTCATAATCGATGATGCTCCGTCCTGAAGCGATGTCCGCTCATTAGCTTCTATACCTGTTCCGAATCGAGTCCAGTCTGCTCGACATCCAGCCAGGCTATGACCAGTTCCGCCTGATCAACCATCCAACAAAGTCTCATCACCCCACGTCGATAAGCTTCAAAGATGAGACACGTCTCGTCCTACGAGCGGAACCGCAGGCTTCCACCGCAGGCGCCTTGTGCGCATCGGTTGCGATCATGGTGGTATCCGTGATGGTGTAGGAGCCTGCAGTACCGAGGCGCCTCTCGGAACGGACGCATGATCGAGACGGAGTCCTGCGTGTTCGCCTACAAGCACCTGATCACCGATCCCGTGTTCCAGTGCGACCGTCTCTGGTATCTTCGCGTCAGCGACAGGAACGCGGTAATACTAAAGCATCTCAGTGGCGCGCCGATCGAGTATTTCGCCGGAAGCTGGTTTCCGGTCTTCGTCTATACCGGGCTGCAGACCATGTATCTGCTCGCCCTGGAAGCGGACGGGATGCGAGCGACTTGGCTGCTCTCACCAGACGGCAGGCGGCTGGGCGACAAGATCGAGGACCTGACGCCCGATCAGCATGAGCTGCTGCGCCGCGCGATCTCGTCCCGCGGCCCGGCAAGCGTCGACTGGCTGATAGGCGACGGCATGCAGCTCATCGAGCCGCTCCTGCTCCGTGACATACTGAGCCTCGCTGCCGGATCGGCCAGCGTTCCCGACGCGCCGCAAGCCGCCGCACCGCATAAGACCATTGCCATGCTGGGCGCGCCATCCGGGCTGCGGCCATACCTACGGTTCCGGCCGGGCGACCGAACCCTGCTGCTTGCGGAGGGCTGGAACCTCCAGGAAGGTGCATGTCGCGCGACCGGCTCGCTCAGCTTGGCAAGCCGCGACGTGATTCCTGCAGCCGCCTCTCACCTGCTGACGATCTCGCTTCTGCCAGCCGACCTGGAACTGCGGCCGGTCGAGCTCGCCATTGAGGTCAATGGCCGCTCGATCGCCCAGGTGCGGCTGGACCCGAAGTGGCAGGGCGAAGGAGCCGACCTTGCCTTCTGGCTCGCGCCGGAGCTGATCAACGACAAGCCGCTCGAGATCGCGTTCAGGCACTCCGGCGAATTTCTTTTAGAGGCGCTGAGGATCGAGCAGGGTCACGATGTCACCGAAGAGCCTCCGACGCCGGAAGCGCTCATGCTTCGCTTCGAGAACATCGGCGACAACTGCGAGTTCGGCCTGGTGCAGCGGCACTTCAAGGCGGATCCGGTCGGCCTGCTGCGGTTCGCCGGCCTGCGCACGCCACGCCGGCTGATCCGCTTCCTGGACGAGAAGTTCGGCCGGTTCGGCGAGCCAGGCACCCTCGGCGTCCGCATCATCGGAGGCGAATACTGGATCATCGACGACGTCTACGGCGTCTCGTACCACACATTCAAGTATCAGCACGAAGTGGCGGCGGAAGAAGTGATACGTGAGAACGAGGTCAAGACCGGCTACCTGAAGCGCAAGTTCGTCGAAGATCTCGAGGATGGCGACAAGATCATGGTCTACAAGCGCGTCGTGACGGAGGATGTGCATGAAATCATCGCGCTGCATGCGGCGTTGAACAGTTTCGGCACCGTCAACAAGCTGCTCTGGGTGACGCAGGCGGACGGGCAGCATGCGTCCGGCGATGTCGAGTGGGTGGGCGATCGCCTGCTCAGGGGCTATGTCGGCACGATCTCGCTGACCAACGCGCACGACTACGACCCCGATATATGGCTGCGGCTGTGCCGGAACGCGCTCGCCGCCTTCAACGCGGCCGGGTCGGCGAGATCATGAGACTAGGCGTGCGCTACCACCGCACCCAGACCCTGTTGGTCTTGTCATAAATGAACGTCAGCGGCGTCGATGGCGACATACCGGAGGACGCGCCGATCACCCTGATCCCGGCGTGGCTCGGGTGCGGCGTGACGGTCAGATTGACGATGCTGCACTCCGACGTGATGTGACTGACCTGTCCCTGGAACGGATCCGCGGGCAGGTTCCAATCAAATGAAGCCAGCCTACCGACGCAGTGCAGGATGCTCCCATTCGACCTGGCGGGTGCCGCGGCACTGCCGCGATCGACTGCCACATCCGTCGTGCCGATGCTGCTGTCGCTCGGCGCGCGGAGGAGCAGGTTGCCCGAGGCCGGATTCAGCTCGGACACGCCGTTCACACTGTTCATCGCGATCTGGTTGTAGCCCCCGCTCCTGTCGATGATGTCGCCGGCGCCGTTGACCATGTTCCCGGTGATGCCGTTGTACACGCTGCCGGCACCGTCCAGCAGCACGTATGGCCCGTTTATGGTCACGATGGTGTTGTCGTCGATCTTCGCCGCCGACGAGTTGGTCAGGTGCACGAACTGCTCTCGACCATCGAAGCTCCCGCCGTTGCCGCCGTTGACGTTGTTGTGGTGGATAAGGCTGGTGCCGGCACCGTTCAGGTCGATACAGGTCCAGGGCGTCGAGTCATGCCGCCCATCCGGCCAGCGCCACAACAGGCTATCGCTCACGCTCACGCCGACGCCGGCCGCCTGCACGTCCCCCTGGATCGCGTTGAGGTGGCTGTTGGTGATCTCGAGAAGCTCGGGAACAAAGCGCGGGTTGGCCAGTCCGTCGGTCCAGCTGACGCCGTAGTTTCCGGCGATCGCGAAGATGTTCGTGGCCAGCACGCCCTGGACGTAGCCGCTCACCAGGATGCCGATGTTGCCGCCCTGGAACTTGCTGTTCGAGATCGTCGTGTCGACCGCGTATCGCGCGTCGGCACCCCTGATCACGAGGCCGTTAGAGTTCTCCGGCGGAAACCCGGCGATGGTGTGGACGTGGTCGATGACCGCGTTGTCGGTCGAGGTCAGGACGATGCCGTTCGCCCATGAGCCGGGGTAGCCGTCGCTCGTCGTGTCGACGTCCCTCACCACGACGGCGTCCGAAACGGCACCCGTCTCCGTGATCGCGAGCGCGGTATTCGCCGCTATGTTCGAGCCTGTGCGATCGATGGTGAGGCCGGTGACGGATGCCGCAGAAGCCATCGCCAGCGTGATAGCGATGCCGTCGATGCCGGGTGCGAAGCTCAGGGTGGTGAGGCCGGCTCCATCCCCCGCCACGGCGACGCCTCTCCCAGCGGGTGCCGCGAACGCCAGGCTCGATCCCAGGTGGCAGGTGCCGCCCGGAATGTAGATCTTCGCACCGGTGCCTCGCTCGGTGGCGGTGGCGGCACGGGCGGCGCGCAGGAAGGCTGCGGCGTCATCGGTGGTGCCGTCGCATCTGGCACCGTAGTCGCGCACGTTGACGGTGTCCGAGGACCGGTCGACCAGTGGCCGCGCAGTCGAGGCGCCGGCCGCTGGGCGGCCAGCGGTCATGGGTGTTGCGGCGACACCCCGTTGATCCGCGCCCGCCGTCTCGGCGCGCGCATGCGGCACGGTCGAGGCGGCGAGCAGGATCGCGATGAGCTGCGGGACGTTCAGGCGCAGGAGGAACCTCCCTACGGTCCGCGGCCGGCGGTTCAGGCGCCGAACGTGACCCCGGTGAGACGTTCGGAGAGCGCCCACAGGCGGGTGCCGATAGCCGGATCCGCGGCCTGCGGCATGATGCGTGACGCACCCGGAGCGCCGCGTGTCTCGCCGGGTCCGGTCGGGCCGTAATAGCCGCCACCTTTCGCCTGCGGCGCCATCGCGGCGTAGAGCGAGGGCAGGGCACCGTCGCGCGCCGACTGCGCCAGCAGCGCGAACCCGGTGGCCATCACCCGCTGCTTGAGCCCCGGGGCGCCGCTGCCGGTGCTGTTGGCGATGATGTCGGTCCGAGCCCAGCCCGGATGAGCAGCCAAGCTGATCAGGTTCCAGCGATTCTGCACCGCACGCCGCTGCAACTCGATCGCGAAGATCAGCATGGCGAGCTTGCTGCGGCCATACGCCTTGAACGGGCTGTATGCTCGTTCCGACTGCAGGTCGTCCAGGTCGAGGGTCGCGCGGCGATGCGCGAGGCTGGCGACGTTCACGACGCGACCGCCGGCCCCGGCCTTGTCGACGCCGCCCTTGCACAGCCCATTCTTCAGCTGCGCCGTGAGGGCGAAGTGACCGAGATAGTTCACGCCGATCTGGCGCTCGAAGCCGTCCTCGGTCAGCTCGCGGCTGGGCATTCCCATCACCCCGGCATTATTGACGAGGATGTCGATCACGCCGTCATGCGCGTCGCTGACGGCGGTGGCAAAACGGGCCACCGAGGCGAGGCTGCCGAGATCGAGCATCTCGAAGCGCGCCCGCGCGGAGGGGAGGCTGCGCTGCAGCCGTGCCAGGGCCTGTGCGCCCTTGCCTGCGTTGCGGCCGGCGAGGATCGTCGTGGCGCCGCGTCGCGCGAGACCCAGGGCGGTCTCGTAACCGAGGCCGCCGGTCGCTCCGGTGACGATCGCGACCTTGCCGTCGAGGCTGGGCGCGTCGCCCAGGCTCCAGCCATCTCTCACTGCGGTTCCGGCCATGGGTGCCCCCTTTATTTTCGAGACGAACATTGGTCGCGTCCGGAGGATTGCGCAAACTCCGGCCGCCCTGCTGCGCTAACGCAGCCGATGCCCGACGACAGCAACACCCAGGATATCGTCTACATGCGGCGCGCGATCGCGCTGGCGCGAGAGGGGCGGGGCAAGCCGGGCGCGTCACCGATCGGCTGCGTGATCGTGCTGGACGGTCGCATCGTCGGCGAGGCGCACAACGAGGTCGGACTGCGCCACGATCCGAGCGCGCACGCCGAGATCGTGGCGATCCGCCGTGCCTGCGAGGCTCTTGGACGGGACGATCTGCGCGGCGCCACGCTTTACTCGACGCTGCAGCCATGCGGCATGTGCAGCATGGCCAGCATCTGGACCAGCATCCGGCGCATCGTCTATGGCGCGGCGAGGCCGGACGTGCACCGGATGTATTTCGAGGATCGGCATCTCGACGTGCTCGACATCATCGACGACGCCTTCCGCAACGACATGAGTGCCGAGGGCGGTCTGCTCGCCGAAGAATGCGCGGCACTCTACTACAAGCCGGACGATGAACCGCCGCCCGCGCAGCAGACCAACTGTTGAGCCGCGCTGCCGTCTGCCGGAAGTCCGCCGGGCAGTAGCGGCTTATTAACCGACCTGAAGTAAGCCTGTGGCTCTGTTCCCGCAGAGAGCCACGGATGTTTCGTATCGTCGGATGTGTCACCCAACAGCATGATCCACGGCTGGTCGTCCTGGCCGCGTGCATCTGCGTCCTGGCGTGCTTCACGACCCTCAACCTCGTCGCGCGTGCTCAGGCAACCCACGATGCGTCCGGGACCTGGCTGATCATGGCCGCCGTCATATTCGGTTGCGGGGTCTGGTCGCTGCACTTCGTCGCGATGCTCGCCTTCATGCCCGGCATGCCGATCGCCTACGACATCCGCACGACGATGTTCTCCGCCGTGATCGCCGTGATCGGCACCCTGACGGCCCTGCTGTGCTGGCGGCTGACGCCGTCCAGATGGCTCGGCACCGGGCTCGGCGGCGTCCTGCTCGGCCTCGCGGTCGCGGGGATGCACTATTTCGGGGTCGCGGCGATGCGACTGCCGGCGGGATACCACCTCGATCACCAGCAGGTCGCGGCCTCGGTCCTCGTCGGGATCGGCTTCGCGATCCTGTCGCTGGCACGCTCGGACGCGCTGAGCTCGCTGTGGCGGCGCATCGAGGTGTCCGGCTGGCTCGGACTATGCGTCTGCGGCGTGCACTTCACCGGCATGAGCGCCCTCAGCATCGATCTCGCCCGTCCGATCGGTCAGCGTGGTGCCGTCCTCGGCTCGGGGTCGCTCGCGATCGCCGTCGGGTCGGTCAGCCTGGCGATCCTGGCGGTGAGCCTCGCCGGCACGCTGATGCAGCAGCACCTGTCGCAGCGCACCGTGCTCGAGCTCAGGCGCATGCGGCTGCTCAGCGACATCTCGCAGGAGGTGCTGATCATCGAGCGCGACGGCGTCATCCTGCAGATCAACACCGCCGGCACCCGCCTGTTCGGCATGCCGGTCGAGCGGCTCGTCGGGCGCCAGGTGCTGGATCTCGTAGCACAAGCCGATCACCCCGCGGTGCTCAGACGCGTCCGCGACATCCTCCGCGACGGCAGGCCGGAAGAGATCCAGGTTCGCACCGGCAGCGGCGCCCTGATCGCGGTTGAGCTGTCGTGCAGCACGATCGACTACGAAGGCAAGACGGCGACGGCGATCGCGTTCCGTGACCTGACGGACCGCAAGCGCGACGAGGCGAGGATCCGCCATCTGGCGCATCACGACGCACTGACCGACCTGCCCAACCGCTTCCTGCTGCAGGAGCGCCTGAGCTATGCCCTGGACGCCGCCATCGCGTCGAAGGCGGAGGTGGCGCTGCTCTACATCGATCTCGACCGCTTCAAGCCGATCAACGACCTGCTCGGTCATGGCGGTGGCGACGCGCTGCTGATCCAGGTTGCCAGGCGGCTGCAGGCGGAGCTGCGCGCCACCGACACCCTCGCCCGGATGGGCGGAGACGAGTTCGTCGTCGTGATGAACACCGGCCGTGCAGGCTTGGCGGCGAGCCTCGCGCAGAGGCTGATCGACTCGATCGCGCGGCCCTTCGACCTCGACGGACATCAGGTCGAGATCGGGACCTCCGTCGGGATCGCGCTGTTCCCCGGAGACTGCAGCAGCCAGGACACGCTCATGCAGGCGGCGGACACGGCGCTGTACCGCGCCAAGCAGGACCGTCGCGGCACGTTCCGCTTCTTCGAGGCCGCGATGGACGAGAACCTGCAGGCACGTCGACAGCTCGAGCAGGACCTGCGGCACGCCGTCGACCGCGGCGAGTTCGAGCTGTACTACCAGCCTCTGGTCAGCTGCGCGACGGACGAAGTGGAGGGCTACGAGGCCCTGCTGCGCTGGCATCACCCGCAGCGCGGGCTGGTGCCGCCGATGGAGTTCATCCCGCTCGCCGAGGAGACCGGGCTGATCGTGAGGATCAGCCAGTGGGTGCTGCAGGCGGCCTGCCAGGCGGCCGCGGAGTGGGAGCGGCCGCATCGGGTCGCGGTGAACATCTCCCCGGTGCAGTTCCGGCAATCCGATCTGCCGAAGACGGTAGCCGAGACGCTGGCCAGCACCGGCCTGCTGCCGAGCCGGCTGGAGATCGAGATCACCGAGGGCGTACTCATGGAGGACACGGCGCGGGCGATCGAGATCCTGTCGGCACTGCGCACCCAGGGCGTGCGCATCGCGCTGGACGATTTCGGCACCGGCTACTCGAGCCTCAGCTACCTGCGCTCGTTCCGGTTCGACAAGCTGAAGATCGACAGGTCGTTCATCCAGGGGCTGGAGCATGGCGAGGAGGCGACGATGATCGTCCGCACCATCATCGGCCTCGCGCACAATCTCGGCCTGTCGATCGTCGCCGAGGGGATCGAGACCGTGGCGCAGCTGGAGGTCGTACGAGAGCACAGGTGCGACCAGATGCAGGGCTACCTGCTGGGCCGTCCGGCGCCGATGCGCGACCTGGCCGGTCGGGTCTGGTCGGACGTGCCCCGGCTCGAGTCCCGTGCGCCAGCCCTGGTGCCGTGAGGCCTCGACGGTCCCTGTCCGCCGGATCGCCGGTCGAGGCGGACGGGCTCACGATCCCGGATCCCGGCGCTCCAGCAGGTCGCGGGCCGTGGCGGCGTCGGTGACGAACGACGTGGCGTGGCCGCCGAGCAGGGTCGCGTGGATCGCCTCGGCCTTGTCGGCGCCGCAGGCGACGCAGAGCCGGTCAGGAATGCGGTCGAGCTGCTCGACCGTCAGGCCGATCATCCTGTCGTCGAGGGCGTCGATCACCGCCCGTCCCTGCGCGTCGATGAAGCGTCCCGCCAGCACGGCGGTGGCGCCGCGACCGATATAGGGCACGGCATCCGCATATTCGACGTAGCCGCTCAGGAAGGCGGTGCTGGAGGGCTTCACGCTGCCGACGCCGAACACCAGCCGGTTGCAGGTCGCGAGGATGCGGAATTCCTCGCGCAGCGTCGGCTCGCGCATCAGCATGCGCTGCACCTGCGGCTGCGAGACCACGCCCGGGGCGTGGATGTAGACGCAGCGGCCGCCGGTGCGGCTGGCGATGTTCGAGGTGCAGAGCTCGGCCGACATCTCGTAGGTGCCCACGAACGACCCGGTCACCTGGACCACCGTGAGCCCCGGCAGCGGCCGGGCCGGAAGCGCGTTGGCGAGCGCCAGCACGGTCAGGCCCCAGGACACGCCGAGCACGTCGTCGGTCTTCAGCCGCGAGGCCAGCAGCCGTGCCCCGACGCGACCGACGCGCTGGTAGTCCGGCTGGCGTCCGCCATCGTCAGGCACCACCGCACAGTCCTCCAGGCCGTAGCGCTCGGCGAGCCGGCGCGACAGCCGCACCGACTGCAGGTGGTCCGGCGATACCGCGATGCTGACCACGCCGCGCTCGCGCGCCTGCTGCAGCAGGTTGATCACGCTGCCGCGCGAGGTGCCGAAGCGGCCGGCGATCTCTTCCTGGGTCAGGCCCTCCTCGTAATAGAGCCACGCGGCCCACACCACCGGATCGCCGTCGAACTCGGCGGGCGTGACGCCGCGGCCACGGCCGACGCGGGCGGCCGGCACGTGCCCTGCTGGACTTTTGTCGGATCCGTTTGACATAAGTCGGACGATATCCTACCGATTTCGACAACCAGTACGGCCACAAGGCCGCGACGTCCAAGGGAGGACGATGCTTGCAGAGCCTTTGGTCGGACGCCGAAGCGGAGCGACTGGTGCGGCACTACCAGGCGCTGGGCGTGAACCGGGATCTGGCGCTGCGCACCTACACGTCGCGCCTGCTCGGCCAGGTGCCACGCCTGGTCATGCATGGCGGCGGCAACACCTCGGTGAAGACCCACCTGGCCGACCTGTTCGGCGAGATGGTGGAGGTGCTGTGCGTCAAGGGGAGCGGCCGCGACCTCGCCACCATCGAGCCGGACGGCCATCCGGCGGTGCGGCTGCAGCCGTTGTTCCGCCTGCGGGCACTCGATCGGCTGTCCGACGAGGACATGGTCAACGCCCAGCGCCAGAACCTGCTGGATACCGCAGCACCGAACCCCTCGGTCGAGACCCTGCTGCACGCCTACCTGCCGCACAAGTTCATCGACCACACGCACTCCGTCACCTCGACCGCGATCGCTTGCCTGCCGGATGCGGAGGCAGTCTGCCGGCGCATCTTTGGCGACCGCGTCGGCTTCGTGCCGTACATCATGCCGGGCTTCGCGCTGGCCAAGGAGGCGGCCGACGTCTATGAGCGGGCGCCGCAGGTGCAGGGCCTGCTGCTCGGCAAGCACGGGATCTTCACCTTCGCCGACACGGCGCGCGGCGCCTACGAGCTGATGATCGAGTTCGTGACGCTGGCAGAGGACTTCATCGCCGAGCACGGACGCGAGCCGGCATCGCTGCATCCGGTGGCACTGCCCGCGGCACTGGCCCCGTTCGAGGCGGTGCTGCCGACGCTGCGCGGCGTCCTGGGCGCCCGGTCGGCCGAGGGTGGTGCGCACTGGCTGCTGTCGCCGCGCACCGACGCCAGGATCCGGCGCTTCGTCGACGGGCAGGGACTCGAGGATTACGCCGCCCGAGGCGTCGCGACGCCCGAGCAGGTGATCCGGATCAAGCAGCGACCGGCGATCCTGCCCGCACCCGATCAGGGCGATCTCGCCGGCTGGGCCGCGGCGGCGGACCGGGCCACCGCGGGCTTCATCGAGAGCTATCGCGACTACTTCGCGCGCCAGGATCGGCGCGTCGGCGGCGGCCGGCGGGCGCTCGATCCGATCCCGCGCGTGCTCGCGATACGCGGCCTCGGCATCGTCGGCGTCGGACGCACGGCGGCGGAGGCGACGATCTCCGCCGACGTCGCCGAGGCGTGGCTGGAGGCGGTGCTCGACGCCGACCGGATCGGCCGCTTCACCTCGATCACCGAGGCCGAGCATTTCGACATGGAATACTGGTCGCTCGAGCAGGCCAAGCTCGGGCGCGCGACGGCCAAGCGCCTCGCCGGCCGCATCGCCCTGGTGACCGGTGCGGCCGGCGCGATCGGCGCGGCCACGGCACGCGCCTTCGCCGCCGAGGGTGCGGCGGTGGCGCTGCTCGACCTCGATGCCGCGTCGCTCGACGCGACCGCCGCCACCGTCGCAGGGAGCCTCGCGCTGCGCTGCGACGTCACCGACGCCGGCTCGGTGGCCGCCGCCTTCGCCGCCGTCGCGCGGCATTTCGGCGGCGTCGACATCGTGGTGTCGAACGCCGGTGCGGCGTACGGCGGCATGATCGCGGAGCTCGACGACGCGCTGCTGCGGCGCTCCTTCGCGCTCAACTTCTTCGGTCACCAGTACGTGGCGCGCGAGGCCGTCCGGGTGATGCGGCAGCAGAAGCTCGGCGGCACGCTGCTGTTCAACGTGTCCAAGCAGGCGATCAACCCGGGACCCGGCTTCGGCGCCTACGGCACCGCGAAGGCCGCATTGCTGGCGCTGGTGCGGCAGTACGCGCTGGAACATGGCGCCGACGGCATACGGGTGAACGCGGTGAACGCGGACCGCATCCGCTCGGGTCTGCTGACCGACGAGATGATCCAGACCCGCGCCGGCGCGCGCGGCGTGTCGGAGGCCGACTACATGGCGGGAAACCTGCTCCGCACCGAGGTGCGGGCGCAGGACGTGGCCGACGCCTTCGTCGCCTCGGCGCTGCTCGGCAGGACCACCGGCAACGTCATCACCGTCGACGGAGGCAACGTGGCCGCGATGCTGCGCTGAAGCGGCAGCGGACACGGGTGTCGGACAGGAACCGGAGGGGAGAACACGCCATGACAACGAAAACCGCCGCGACGACGGCGCTGGACCGCCGCACCGTGCTGCGCGGTCTGGGCTCGCTCGGCGCCGCGAGCCTGCTGGCCGCACCCTCGATCGTGCGCGCCCAGACCGGTCCGATGGCCGGCAAGTCGATCCACCTGTCGATCCTGGGCATCGCCGGCTGGACGCCGAGCCGCCTCGGCGTCGATCTCGCACCCGAGTTCGTCAAGTACGCCAAGAGCCGGCACGGCTACGACGTCAGCTTCTCCTACGCGGAGGCGCCGTTCGCGCAGCTGTTCCAGAAGGCCGCGACCTCGCTGGCGACACGCAGCCAGGACTACAACATCATCATCTCGGACAGCCAGTGGCTCGGGGCGCTGGCGCAGCCGAAATGGATCCTGCCGCTCGACCGCGTGGTGCGGCAGCGCAAGGCGCTCGACATCGAGTGGTACTCGCCGGTGGTGCGCGCCGCCTACCAGACCTACCCGGACGGCTCGCCGCATCGCTGGGGCTTCCCGCAGGAGGGCGACACCATGGCCCTCTACATACGCGAGGACCTGCTGCGCGCTCCCGGCGAGGCGGAGGCGTTCCAGAAGCGGTACGGCCGCGCGCTGCCGCAGAGCTGGGAAGATTTCCAGGCCCTGTCCTATCCGGACTTCCTCAAGCTGATCGAGTTCTTCAACCGTCCGGAGAAGGGCTTCAACGGCCACGGGTCGCAGTTCTCGCGCGAGTACGACTTCATCAGCGACCCGGTGATGTCGCTGATGCGCTCGCAGGGGGGCGACAT
Organism: uncultured Acetobacteraceae bacterium; assembly: GCA_964242335.1. Classification (GTDB taxonomy): domain Bacteria; phylum Pseudomonadota; class Alphaproteobacteria; order Acetobacterales; family Acetobacteraceae; genus Lichenicoccus. The sequence goes on from CAXTAY010000001.1 coordinate 17,166, forward strand.
CTGGAACGCCTCGACCGGCCAGGTCGAGGGCATCTACGACACGCCGAGCAACGCGCGGGCGCTGCAGCAGTACAAGGACCAGCTGAAGTTCGCCCCGCAGGGCGGCGTCAATTACGGCATCTCCGAGCTGATCGACGCCTTCACCCAGGGCAAGCTGTTCTCGGCACTGCAGTGGGCGGCACTCGGCCCGGCGATGATCACCGACACGCTCAAGGGACGCGTGATCGTCGTGCCGCCGCCGGGCTTCCCCGACGCGAGCGGCAAGCTGGTGCGCAACTACATCATCGGCGGCCAGCCCTGGGTGCTGAACGCCTTCAACGACCATGACCGCCAGGAGGCGGCACTCGACTTCATGGAATGGTGGTACACCGCCGAGACCAGCCTCGCCTTCGCCCGCCACGGCGGCAACCCGTGCGACAAGGCGACGCTGACCCGGCCGGATTTCGATACGATCCAGCCCTGGTATCGCACCTACAAGTACATGCTCGGCAACAGCAGCGACTTCTGGCACGACCCGGCCTACGCCGACCTGCTGTCGACGCAGCAGGAGGCGTTCACCGCCTTCGCCACCGACCAGGTGCGCGACCCGATGGCGGCGTTGCGCTACACCGCCTGCCGGCAGCAGAAGATCCTGTTCGACGCCGGCACAGCGGCGAAGGCGCCGAGTGCCGCCTGCGCCGGCATCCGACTCTAGCCGATGGCGGCGGACGGCCTCGTCGTCGCGGCACCTGCCGCGGGAACGGCCCGGCGGTCCGGCCGGCTGCGCGCGATCCTGAACAGCCGGCGGGTGCTGCCGACGCTGCTGCTGATGCCGGTGCTGGTGTTCTTCATCATCTGGAACACGATCCCGACGCTGTGGCTGATGGGACTGAGCTTCTACCGCTACTCGATCACCAGCGGCCGGCCGCCGATCTTCGCCGGGCTGTACAACTTCAGCAGCATCCTCGACGACAGCGAGGTGTGGTTCGGGCTGAGCCGCACCTTCCTGTTCGTGCTCTGCGCGGTCGGCATCGAGACCGCGCTCGGGCTGCTGCTCGGCCTGCTGTTCTGGAACAGCCAGAAGCTGCCGGGACGCCGCCTGGCACTCACCCTGCTGTTCGCGCCGATGGTGCTCACCCCGGTCGCGTCGGGCACGTTCTGGCGCCTGATCTACGACCCGACCTTCGGCATCCTCGACAACATCCTGCGCGGCCTCGGCCTGCCCGGCCTGAACTTCCTCGGCGACGCGCATCTCGCTTTCGGCGCCGTGCTCGCCGTCGACATCTGGATGTGGACGCCGTTCATGGTGCTGATGACGCTGGCAGCACTCGCCTCGGTGCCGAAGGCGGAGCTGGAAGCCGCCGCGGTGGACCGGCTCGGGCCGCTGCAGCGGCTGCGCCTGGTGATCCTCTACCACGGCAAGTTCATCCTGATGCTCGGCATCCTGCTGCGCACCATCGACGCCTTCAAGACGCTCGACCTGGTCTACGACATGACCTTCGGCGGTCCGGGCAACACCACCGAGCTGATCGCGGTGACGCTGTACCGGCGTGCCTTCCAGGTGTTCAACATGGGATGGTCGTCGGCACTCGCGGTGGTGCTGCTGCTGATCTCGATCGCCTTCACCGCCACCTTCATCTTCGTGCTGCACTCGCGCGACCGCCTACGGGCCGACGAGGAGCCGACGTGATGAACTGGCGCACGCACCTGTACCACGCGACGCTGTGGCTGGTGGCGCTGGTGTTCTTCGCGCCAGTCGCCTGGATCATCCTGTGCTCGTTCAAGACGCAGGCGCAGATCCTGGCGGTGCCGCCGGTGCTGCTGTTCCGCCCCACGCTCGACAACTATGCGCGCGTGCTGTCGAATCCGGGATTGTTGCACGAGCTGCTGAACAGCCTCGTGCTCTCCGTAAGCTCGGTCTGCATCGCGGTCGCGGTGTCGTTCCTGGCCGCGTTCTCGTTCTCGCGCTTCCGTCCGCCCGGCACCGACTTCCTGATGTTCCTGCTGCTGTCGATACGCATGCTGCCGGGGTCGGCGGCGATCCTGCCGGTCTACCTGATGTACGTGGGCTTCGGCTGGAAGGACAACTACCTGGCGATGATCCTGTTCTACGCCATGTTCTCGATCCCGTTCTCGGTGTGGATCCTCAAGGGCTTCATCGACGGGGTCTCGGTACGCTTCGACGAGACCGGGCTGGTCAGCGGCGCCAGCTGGTTCGGCATCCTCACGCGGCTGATCTTCCCGCAGGTGCTGCCCGGCATCGTCGCCGCCCTGATCTTCAACTTCATCTTCGTGTGGAACGAGTTCCTGTTCAACTACGTGATCGGCGGCCAGAATACCGCCAACATCCCGACCGCGCTGGCCACGGGCATGTACTCCGGCGGCAGCACCGACTGGACCTTCGTCTCGGCGCTGACCACGCTCTACATCATCCCGCCGATCGCCATCGTCTACCTGTTCCAGCGCTACCTGCTGGTCGGCATGACCTTCGGCACCGTGCGCGGCGAGGTGTGAGATGCGCCCGCTGGTGCCGCGCGCGGAGCTGACCCTGATCTCGGCGATGGCGGTGGGCTTCCTGCTGATCCTGCAGCCCTGGAGTTTCGGCGGCTACCGCATCGGGCTGATCCTGGTGCTGGCGGCGACGGTGCTGAACATCGCGGTCGGCAACCTGCCGCGCGACGCGGCACCCCTGCGTGCGGTGCTGCTCGCTGCCGGCCTGCTGCTGATCCTGGCCGCTGTGTTCGCGATCGGCATCGCCCTGGTTCCGGTGCTGGCCCAAATGGGGCAGTCGGCGTGAGCGAGGGCCAGTCGAGTGCCGTGTGCTTCGAGGGCGTGACCCGGCGCTACGGGCACGTCACGGCGCTAGACGACATCGACCTGTCGGTCGCCTCCGGCAGCCTGACGGTGCTGTGCGGGCCACCGCGCAGCGGCAAGTCGGTGCTGCTGCGCCTGCTGGTCGGGCTGGAGCAGCCCGACCGCGGGCGGATCCTGATCGACGGTCGCGACGTGACGGCGCTGCCGCCGGCGCAGCGGCCGATCGGCTACGTGCCGCAATCCTTCGCCCTGTTCCCGCACATGAGCGTGCGCGACAACATCGCCTATCCGCTGCGACAGCGCGGGCTGGGGCGCGCCGAGATCGACCGGCGCATCGGCCCGGTAGCCGAGATCCTGCGCATCACCGGCAAGCTGGACCATCGGCCGAGCCAGCTCAGCGGCGGCGAGAAGCAGCGCGCGGCGATCGCGCGCGGCGTGCTGCAGGAGGCGCGCATCTTCGCCCTCGACGATCCGCTGGTCGGCCTCGACTTCAAGCTGCGCGAGAGCCTGATGGACGAGCTGCGCGACATGCAGGCGGCACTCGCCGCGACCTTCGTCTACTGCACCTCGGACTCGCTGGAGGCGCTGACGATGGCCGAGCGGCTCGCGGTGCTGGACCGCGGCCGCCTGGTGGAGGCGGACGACGCCGCGCGGATCTACCACCAGCCGCAGCGGCTGCGCAGCGCCGAGCTGATCGGCTTTCCCCGCTGCAACATCCTCTCCGGCACCAGGGGGAACCGACGCTGCGAGACCGTGCTCGGCACGATCGCGCTGGACGAGGATGCGCTTCCAGGAGATGCGCCGGGAGAGGTCGCGGTGGCGTTGCGGCCGGAGCACGTGGCGCTGGGCGATCCGGACGGGCCGGACGACGGCGCGCTCACCGGCAGCGGACGCGTCATGCTGATGGAGAACCTGGGTGCCGAGTGCGTGGTGCACCTCGAGGTGAGGCGCGGTGACGCGTCGGCAACCCTGGTCGCGGCGCCGTCCACCGACATCGTCGCCGGGCTGGCGCTGGGCGACAGGCTGGGCTGGCGGATCAGGCCGGAGCGGATGGTGCTGTTCGACGCCGGCTCGGGCCTGCGGCTCGGGGTCGGCCGGGTGGTGACCTATGCCTGACATCGTGCTCGAGGGCCTGACCCGGCGCTTCGGCGGCCTGGCTGCGGTGGACGACATCTCCGCGACCTTCGCCGAGGGCAGTGTCACCTGCCTGCTCGGGCCGTCCGGCTGCGGCAAGACCACGCTGATGCGCATGATCGCCGGGCTGGAGATGCCGAGTTCCGGCCGCATCCGGTTCGGCGACCGCGACGTCACCCGGCTCAGCCCCGGCCGTCGCAACGTCGCGATGGTGTTCCAGTATCCGGTGATGTACCGCACCCTGTCGGTGGAGCAGAACGTAGCACTCGCCATGCAGCGCGACGGCACGTCGCCGGCGGCGCGCCGGGCGCGCCTCGACGAGGTGCTGGCGGTGCTCGGGCTGGAGGCGCAGCGGAGCTGGCGCATCGACCGGCTCGACAGCGGCACCCGCCAGCGCGTCGCGGTGGGACGCGCGATCGCGCGCAGCTGCGACGTGATCCTGTTCGACGAGCCGACCACCAACGTCGAGGTGCATGCCAAGCTGGAGCTGATCCGCGCCTTCAACCTGTTCCGCGCGCGCATGCGCCAGACCATCGTCTACGTCACCCACGACCAGACCGAGGCGATGACGCTGGCCGACCAGATCGCCCTGATGCAGGCCGGCCGCATCACCCAGTGCGCGCCGCCGCGGACCCTGTACGAGCGGCCGGAGAGCGAGTTCGGCGGCTGGTTCCTCGGCACCCCGGGGATGAACTTCGTCGCCCCCTCGGGCGAGCGGGAGGGGGCGCTCCGCTTCGACATCCTCGGCCGGGCGGTGCGCCCTCCGCAGGGCGGCTCGGCGGGGCTGCGGGTCGGCATCCGGCCGGAGCGGGCGCGTGTCGCACCGCCCGACGAGCCAGGAGGGGTCGCCGCCACCGTGCTGCGCCGCTCGATCACCATCGGCGGCCAGTACCTGCTGCTGCTCCGCACCGGAGAGACGAAGCTGCGGGTGCGGGCCGATGCGACCGCGGGACAGCACCTGCCCGACGAGGTTTCGCTGCACTGCCCGCTCCGGCACGTCGCCTTCTTCCGCGACGGCGTGCGCCTGCACGAACAACCCCAAGCGATCGGATAGGACCATGTCGCAGACGAGCCCAGCGGCCGAGGCGCCAACCAGTGGCGGTGCGGCCCACGATGTCAGCGTGATCGGCCTGTACTGCATCGACGTGCTCGGCCGCCCCGTCACCGCGATCCCGGCGGGCGGCAACGCGACCTTCATCGACCAGATCAGGCTGACCGTCGCCGGCACCGCGGGCGGCACCATCGTCGACTGCGCCAAGCTCGGGCTGGACGCGCTGGCGATCGGCGCGGTCGGCGAGGACGAGAAGGGACGCTTCGTGCTCGACACGCTGCGCGGCTTCGGCATCACCACCGACCGCATGCAGCGGCACCCGGGCGTGCACACCGCGGCCTCGATCCTGAACGTGCGGCCGAACGGCGAGCGGCCCTGCCTGCACGTGCGCGGCGCCTCGGACGTGCTGTTCCTCGACGAGGCGGACTATCCGGCCGCACTTGATGCGGCGTTCGTGCACATGGGCGGCAACGGCCTGCTCGGGCGCATGGACGGCACGCCGACCGCCGACCTGCTGCGCGCGGCGAAGGCGCTGGGACGCACCACCACCTTCGACCTGATCTTCGCCACCGGCGCGCTGATGGACAAGCTGCGGCCGTCGATGCAGTACGTCGACTACTTCGTGCCCTCGATCGAGGAGGCGACCGCGCTGTGCGGCCGCGAGGATCCGCTCGACGCCGCGAAGTTCTTCCTCGATCTGGGCGTCGGGCACTGCGTGCTGACCATGGGCGGCGAGGGCTGCGTGGTGGTGACGCCGGACGGCTCGTTCCGGCTGCCGGCGCACGAGATCGAGGTGATCGACACCACCGGATGCGGCGATGCCTTCACCGCCGGCCTGATCGCAGGCCTGCATCGCGGCTGGGACCTCGAGCAGGCGGCGCGCCTCGGCGGCACCTGCGGCGCACTGGTCGCCGGCGGGCTCGGGTCGGACTTCGGCATCGTCGACTGGGACTCCACGGTGCGCGCGATGCACACGCTGCCGCTGCGGCCGCTGACGTGAGCGACCTGACGCCGACCCGCCTGCCCCCGATCCGTCTACTGGTGAGCGACGTGGACGGCACGCTGGTGCGGCCGGACAAGAGCCTGTCTCCCGCGGTGCTGGATGCGGTCGCGGCGCTGCGCCGGCACGGCATTCGGCTGGCGGTGGTCAGCAGCCGCGCCAGCATCGGCCTGGACGTGCTGATCGGGCCGCTGCAGCTCGACACGCCGCGCGCGGGCTTCAACGGCGGCGTGATCCTGGGTGCCGACGACCGCGTGCTCGAGGAGCACGTGATCCCCGAGGGCGCCTGCCGCGAGACGGTGGCGCGGCTGGAGGCGGACGGGCTCGACGTCTGGGTGTTCGCAGACGGGCGCTGGCTGCTCAAGAACGAGCGGCTGCCCTATATCGAGCATGAGCGCAGCTCGCTGAACGCCGACTACGAGGCGGTCGACGACTTCGCGCCGTTCCTGGCACGCACCCACAAGCTGATGGGCAGCAGCACCGACTTCGCCCGCGTGGCGCTGGCCGAGGCTTCGCTCGCGGAGGCGGTCGGCACGGAGGTGGCGGTGCATCGCTCGCAGCTGTTCCACGTCGACATCACGCATCGCGACGCCAACAAGGGCAGTGCCGCGCTGTCCATCGCGCGTCGGCTCGGCATCGACCGCAGCGAGATGGCGTGCATCGGCGACATGGGCAACGACATCCCGATGCTGGACGTGGCGGGGCTCGCGATCGCGATGGGCAACGCGCCCGACGCCGTGCGCGAGCACGCGCACGAGGTGGTCGCGAGCAACGAGGCGGATGGCTGGGCGGAGGCGGTGCATCGGCTGATCCTGCCGCGGGCACCCGGAGCTCACTGAACCGGGGTCTGGGGCCACCGGCCCCAGCGGGTCAAGGGCAGAGCCCTTGGCCACCTTCCTCAGCCCGCCTCAGGCGGATGCGAGCTCGGTCCAGACGCCGTTAGCCCGGTCCGAGGCGAGCACGGCCTCGATGAAGGCCATGCCGCGCAAGCCGTCCTCGATCCCCGGCAGTAGCGGCGCCACCCCGCTCGTGGACGCCCCGTCCCGGTGCGCGTGCAGCAGCGTGGCGGCGTCGCCGTAGATCTGCGCGAAGGCTTCCAGGTAGCCCTCGGGATGGCCGCCCGGGACGCGCGTGGCCTCGCCGGCCCACTCGGACAGGCCGGCCATGCCGCGGCTGAGGATGCGCGTCGGCTCCGACAGGCGGGACAGGCGCAGCGTGTTCGGCTCGGCCTGCACCCACTCCAGCGCACCGGCCTCGCCGTACACCCGCAGCCGCAGGCCGTTCTCGTGGCCGATCGCCACCTGGCTGCACCAGAGCATGCCGCGCGCTCCGCCCTCGTAGCGCAGCAGCATGCGCGCGTCGTCGTCGAGCCGTCGCCCGGGCACGAAGCGCGACAGGTCGGCGGCGACCTCGCGCAGGCGCAGCCCGGTGACGAAGCCCGCCAGGTGATGGGCATGGGTGCCGATATCGCCGACGCTGCCGGCAGGACCCGACCGAGCCGGGTCGGTGCGCCAGCCCGCCTGCTTCTGGCCATCCGCCTCGATCGGCGCGGCCAGCCATTCCTGCGGGTACTCCACCTGCACCACCCGCACGGTGCCGATCTCGCCCGCCGCGACGCGCGCCCTGGCCTCGCGGACCATCGGGTAGCCGCTATAGACGTGGGTCAGCGCGAACGGCAGCCCGGTCTCGCGCACCAGGGCAGCCAGCGTGCGGGCGTCGGCCAGCGAGGTGGTCAGCGGCTTGTCGCAGATCACCGGGATGCCGCGCGACAGGAAGGCGGTGCAGATCGCCGCATGGCTGTCGTTCGGGGTCACGATGCTGACGACGTCGATCCGGTCGGCGCGCGCCGCCTCGGTGCGCGCCATCGCCTCGTAGTCGCCGTAGGCGCGGTCGGGGGCGATGTGCAGCGCCGCCGCAGAACTCGCGGCGCGTGCGGGGTCGGAGGAGAGCGCACCGGCGACCAGCTCGTAGCGGTCGTCGAGGCGTGCCGCGATGCGGTGCACGGCGCCGATGAAGCCGCCGGCGCCGCCGCCGACCATGCCGAGACGCAGGCGAGGAGGAGGCTGGGTCATCGCGCGCGCCTCACAGGCCGAGCAGGCGGCGGTTGGCCGCCCGGTCGGTGCCGCTGCCGGCGAAATCGTCGAAGGCGCGGCCGGTGACCGGGATGATGTGCCGGCGCACGAACGCCGCCCCCTCGCGCGCGCCGACCTGCGCGTCCTTGAGGCAGCATTCCCACTCGACCACCGCCCAGCCGTCGAAGTCGTACTGCGCGAGCCTGGAGAAGATCGCGCCGAAATCGATCTGCCCGTCGCCCAGCGAGCGGAAGCGGCCGGCGCGGTCGATCCAGTCCTGGTAGCCGCCATAGACGCCCTGCCTGGGGCTGGGCACGTGCTCGGCGTCCTTGACGTGGAACATGCGGATGCGCTGGTGGTAGACGTCGATGAAGCCGAGATAGTCCATGAACTGCAGCAGGAAGTGGCTCGGATCGTAGAGGATGTTGCAGCGCGGGTGGCCGCCGACGCGATCGAGGAACCGCTCGAAGGTGACCCCGTCATGCAGGTCCTCGCCGGGGTGCAGCTCGTAGCAGAGATCCACGCCGGCCTCCTCGAAGCCATCAAGGATCGGGCGCCAGCGCCGCGCCAGCTCGTCGAACGCCTCGTCGACCAGCCCCGGCGGCCGCTGCGGGAACGGGTACAGGAACGGCCAGGCGAGCGCGCCCGAGAAGGTGGCGTGGGCGGTCAGGCCGAGCCGCCGCGAGGCCTGCGCGGCGAGATGCAGCTGCCGCACCGCCCAGTCCTGCCGCGCCGAAGGATCGCCGTGCAGCGCGGCCGGGGCGAAGCCGTCCAGCAGCCGGTCGTACGCCGGGTGTGCCGCGACAAGCTGGCCCTGCAGGTGGGTCGAGAGCTCGGTCAGCGCGAGCCCCGCGTCCGTCAGGATGCCACGCACCGTGTCGCAGTAGGCGTCGCTCTCGGCGGCGCGCGCGAGGTCGAACAGCCGCTCGTCCCACGAGGGGATCTGCACGCCCTCGAACCCGGCCTCCCTCGCCCAGTGGGCGATGGTGGCCAGGTTGTCGAACGGCGCCTCGTCCGCGGCGAACTGGGCCAGGAACAGGGCCGGTCCCTTCAGTGTCTTCATGAGATGTCCTCGTCCCCGTGGTCGGTCATGCGGATGGCCAGACGGCCTGCGAGAACACGCCGCCATCGACCCAGATCGTCTGTCCGGTGATGAACGAGGCGGCCGGCGTGGTCAGGAACAGCACCGGCCCGGCGATGTCCTGCGGCGTGCCGATCCGACGCAGCGGCGTGATCCTCGACCAGCTGGCGGCATAGTCGCCGGTCTCGCTGGCGGTGCGTTCGACGGCGATGGCACCGGGTGCGACGCAGTTCACCCGTATGCCGTGCGGCCCGAGCTCCACCGCCGCGACCTTGGTGAACTGCTCGATGCCGCCCTTCGACGCGGTGTAGTCGACCAGGTTCGGGAAGGCGAGCTTGTTGCACCCCGAACCGATGTTGACGATCGCGCCGCGCTTGCCGCGCTCGATCATCAGCGCGCTCGCGTGCTTGGTGTTGAGGAAGCATCCCTTCAGGTTGGTCCGGATGACGCGGTCCCAGTCCTGCTCCGACAGATCGAGCAGCGGCGACCAGGTCTGCACGCCGGCGTTGTTGACCAGCACGTCGGGGACATCGCCGAACCAGTCTGTCGTCGCGTCGTAGAAGCGGCGGACGTCCGAGGCGATGCCGACATCGCAGTGCATCGCGTGCACCCGTGCTCCCGCTTGTTCGAGTTCCGCCACGAGCGCCTGCGCCGCGTCGTGCGACGAGAGATGGCTGAAGGCGACGGCGAAGCCGGCCTGCGCGAAGGCCTCGACCAGGTGCCGGCCGATCCCGCTGCTTCCGCCGGTGACGACGGCGAGCCTGCTCATCAGGCGACCTCCCCTGTCGGATCCGTGACCGCCGAGCCGATGGTGCCGCCGGATCGCGAGCCCGGCAAATCTGGCAGAACCTCGCCCTCTGCTGCTAGAGCATGAACGGCTCGATCGAGGCGAAATGCGCCGCCTCGGGCCTGCGCCTGCCGACGCGGCGGGCGGTCCGGAGGAACCATGCAGGACTTCGCCGGGAAGGTCGCGCTGGTGACCGGGACCAGCGGGATCGGGCGGGCGACCGCGATCCGCTTGGCCGAGGGTGGCGCGCGCGTCATGGCGCTCGGGATCGACGGGGAGGCCAACGCCGCGCTGGCACGCGCCGCCGCGTCGGCGGATCTGGCGATCCTGACCCGGCAGGCGGACGTGGCGCTGCCCGGTGCGGTGCAGGCGGCGGTCGCCGAGACGGTCGCGGCGTTTGACGGCCTCGACATCATCGTCAACGCCGCGGCGATCCACCCCTACGGCGACGCGGTCGAGACGTCGCCGGAGCTGTTCTCGCGCTGCCTCGCGGTCAATGTCGGCTCGGTGCACCTGACCGCGCTGTACGGCGTGCCCGAGATGCGGCGTCGCGGCGGCGGGGTCATCGTCAGCCTATGCAGTGTCCAGGGCTTCGCCTGCCAGGCCGGAGTCGCCGCCTATGTCGCCTCCAAGGGGGCGATCCACGCCCTCACCCGCGCCATGGCGATCGACTTCGCGCCGGACCGGATCAGGGTGGTCTCGGTCAGTCCCGGCTCCGTGCGCACACCGATCCTGGCCCTGGCGGCGCGCAGCCTCGACGGGCCCGACGCCGACCTCGATGCCGCCTTCGCACGGTTCGGCGCGGCGCACCCGCTCGGTCGCATCGGCGAGCCCGAGGAGGTCGCGGGCCTCGTCGCCTTCCTGGCTTCGGACCAGGCCGGCTTCATCACCGGCTCGGACCACCGGATCGATGGCGGACTGACGGCGGCGCTGGGGGTGCGTTGACGCGATCGCAACCGAGATCCAAGCGAGACGATACCGCGTCGGACGGCAAGAGGGGTCATCGGCGGCCCGAGCAGATCCTCGCTGGAAGCTCGGTGTCGGCGAAGACCGACTCAGGAGACTTCCTGACCGCTCAGTCGCGGCGCGACTGCGCGCACCAACTCGGCGACGAGCGTCACCGCCGGATCCGTGTCGGTGCGATGGTGCCGGACGAGGTGAAGCGGGACCGGCTCCAGGGCGATCGGCACGGGACGGGACGTCAGCCGCACGGCAGCGCTGCTCACCATGACGCCTGCCGGAAAGGCGGCGAGCAGATCCGTATCGCACAGCAGCTCCAGCGCCTGCAGAAAGGTGGGCGCGACGGTCGCTACGCGTCGATGACGCCCGATCCGAGCCAGCGCCGCGTCGGCCGAGCCCTGCCGGTCCCCGCGGCCGGAAACGACAACGTGGGGAAAGGCTAGCCAGCACTCGAGGTCGAACGTCTCGACCGCCGCCGCCGGATGGTCACGTCGCATCACCACCGTATAGGGATACGTGCCCAGCGGTTCGGTCCGCAGCGATGCGCCAGAAGGGGACGCGACGGTAACGACGAGATCCACCTCACCGCGCTCAAGTCGCGCCACTTCATCACCGGCGTGCCAGGGGTGGAAGATCAAGTCGATGCCTGGTGCCCGCTTCGCCAACTCCGCCGTCAAGGCGGCGCCGAGTGCCGCGGCGGGAACGTCGGACGCCACGAGCCGGACCGCGCCTCGAAGTTCGGCCAGATCCGGTGGTCCGGCCGCAACGATGACCGCCAGTTCGGCGAGAGCGGCCCGCAGAGGTTCGCGCATCGCATCGGCGCGCGGCGTTCGGCGAAGCCCGATCGACGACGCGCGTGTCAGCAGCGGGTCGCCGAACAGCGCTCGCGCCCGAGCGAGCGCGTTCGAGGCAGCTGGTTGCGATAGGCCGAGCCGCTCGGCAGCCCGACCCACATGCGCTTCGTCCAGCAGCGCATCCAAGATCACGAGCAGGTTGAGATCGATACCGCGAAGCTTCATCGCGTGAATGGCATACCATAACAAACATCATTTTGATCAATGTGCAGCGGGCTGCCATCGACGCGTCCGAGGAGGCGTCGAACATGACCACCGCGCTGGTACTTGCCCATCCCGATCTCGCCGCATCGCGCGCCAACCGCGCTCTGCTCGCAGGATTGAACGATCTGTCCGGACTGGAAGTAGCCGAGCTTTACGCGCTCTACCCCGACGGAAAGATCGACTTCGCGGTCGAGCGCGCGCGGGTGCTGCGCGCCGACAGACTGCTCATGCAGTTTCCACTTTATTGGTACTCGGTTCCCTCGCTGCTCAAGCAGTGGATGGATGCGGTCTTGACGCCACTCTTCTATCTGGAGCCGGACATCGCGGCATCGACCGCGGGTCTGCCGGTGCTTGCGGCGACCACGACGGGCGGTCCATCCGCGAGCTACCAGCCAGGCAGCGCCGCCGGCATGACGATCGATGAATTGTTCGCGCCCCTCAGGGCCACCGCGCGCAGATGCGATTGGCTATGGCAGGCGCCGTTCGCGCTGCACGACGTGCGTAACCTCGACGACGCGGCATTGGCGCAGGCGGGTGAGGATTACAGATCCGCGGTCTTCTCGGCACCGATGCTGACGCAGCGGTCGGCAATCGCCACGTAGACACTGGCGGACACCGCCTGCAGCGACAGCCCTGCAACGGCAGAATCAAACGATGTCGGTCGTCATCGCCGCGCCGTGCAGAAGCTCTGCTACATCGAGACGCCGGCGGTGGGTCCCGATCTTCGGGACGGACATGAGGTCCAAGGGTGGGCCAGGAATAGGACCGCCGCGAACTCAAAAGGAAGAAGCAGGGTGAGCACATCGACCGGAACAGCGGCGGGCGCGTCGAGCCCGCCGGTCGCGACGCGGCTCGTCGGCCGCACGGCGCTGGTCACGGCGGCGGCGCAGGGGATCGGCCGGGCGACCGCGTGGCGCCTGGCGGAGGAAGGCGCCACGGTGGTCGCGGTCGACATCAACACGGCGAACCTGGCCGAGCTGGCGCATGACCGCATCACACGCTGCGTCCTCGACGCCTCGGACCCGGCGCAGATCCAGGCAGCGCTCGCCCCGTGGGCAAGGTTCGACATCGTCGTGAACTGCGTCGGCTGGGTGCATCACGGCTCGATCCTGGACGCCGATGCCGAAGCCTGGCAGCGCTCCTTCAGCCTCAACGTCGATTCGATCTACCACGTCGTGCGCGCCGTGCTGCCGGCCATGCTGTCGGCAGGCCATGGCAGCATCATCAACATCGCCTCGATCGCCTCCTCGATCCGGGGCTTCCCAAACCGGGCGGCCTACGGCGCCACCAAGGGTGCTGTGATCGGCCTCACCAAGGCGATCGCCGCCGACCATGTCGGCCAGGGCATACGCTGCAACTGCATCTGTCCCGGCACCGTGGCTTCGCCGTCGCTGGAGGAGCGGATCGCGGCCTTCGACGACCCGGTCGCGGCGCGCGCCAACTTCATCGCCCGCCAGCCGATCGGACGGCTCGGCACGCCCGACGAGGTGGCGGCACTCGCGGCCTATCTCGCCGCCGACGAGAGCAGCTTCATGACCGGAAGCGCGATCATACTCGACGGCGGCGCCAGCAACTGACGTTGCCTCCCTGGATCGAGGATGAGCAGGCAAGGGCTTTGCCCTCGACCCACCGGGGCCGAGGGCCCCAGACCCCGTTCCATAAGATAATGGATTTCAAAGGCTTTGCCTTTGATGGGGTCAAGGGGCAAAGCCCCTTGCCTGTCTCCGAGGCTCCGTCCGTTTCTCAGCAGCTTGCCGACCAGTTGTTCAGGCTCGCACGGCGATCCGTCGCATCACCGCGTACAGCACCATGCTGCCGACCACCACGGCGACCAGACCGAGCGCCTCGCCGCGTGGCGCCACGCAGACCAGCAGCGTCATCGCCGCCATCCCGCACAGGGCGGCGACCGGGAGAGCGGCGAAACTCACCGGAGTGCCCAGCGTCGAGGTGCCGCGTCGGTGCAGCACCCATGACGCCCCGCAGGCGAGGAAATACAGCCCCACCGTGTTGAGTGTTGAGGCCACCACCAGCCCGGTGAAACTGCCCGAGAGCGCCAGCGCCGCGGCGATGCCGGAATGCAGCAGGATGGCGATGTCGGGCGCATGCGTGACCGGGTTCGCCCTCCCCAGGATGCGTGGCAGCAGCCCGTCACGCGCGAAGGCGAACAGGATACGCGGCGCACCCAGGATGTCGCTGCCCATCCATCCGAGCATCGACAGGCCGGCACCCGCCACCAGCACCGCGCGCGCCAGCGGACCGAGGCGCGCCGCCGCCGCCACGAGCGGTGCGGCCTGGCCGCCGAGGCCCGCCCCCAGCAGGTGTTGCGCCACCAGCTGGATCGCCACGTACAGCAGCAGCACGAAACCCATGGCGCCGAACACGGCACGCGGCACGCTGCGATGCCCGTCCGTCACCTCGCCGCTGGCCGCCAGCGGCGTCTCCATGCCGCTGAACGCGAACACTCCCAGGATCACCGCATCGCCCAGTCCCGACGCCGGAGGCGTCGCCAGCGGCGCCGGAGCGGGCAGCCAGCCGCCTGCCAGCGCCACCGCGCCCACCGCCACGAACAGCAGCAGCGGCACCAGCTTCAGCAGCGTGACGGCGGCGACCATCCAGGCGGCCTCACGCACCCCGCGAAGGTTGACGAGGGCGATCGCGCCGATCGAGACCAGGATCACCATCGCTCGGCCCCAGCCTTCCGACAGCGCCGGCAGCACCGTGCCGGCCGTCGCCGCCAGCGCGCTCGCGATGCCGCCGCAGGCCAGGACGCTGGCCATCCAGGTCATCATGCCGCAGACGAAGCCGGTCAACGGGCCGAAGGCGAACGCCACCGTGCCGTAGACGCCGCCGCTGGTCGGCAACCGGCTGCCGGCCTCGGCGAAGCACACCACCACGAAGCTCATCGCGATGCCGCACACCAGGTAGGCGAGGGGAGCGCTAGCGCCGGCCGCCTGCGCCATCGCCGCCGGCAGCGTGAAGATGCCGGCACCGACCACGCCGTTCACCACCGCGGCCGCCAGTGCCCACGGGCCGATATGCCGCCGCAGCACGGCGTCGCGTCCCGTCGCCTGGCTCATGCGGGCGAGGCTAGACGATGTGCGGCGGCAGCGCGATATGCCGACGCCTCGCCCGGACGCTCAGGAACTCGCGGTCAGCCGGTCTTCGCCGCCAGCACGTCGAGCCTGCTGATCTCCGCCGGCCGGGCGAGCAACGCGTTCGACCGCTTCATCAGCAGCGACGCGCCCTTGCCCGCCAGGTGCGCCTTGCGGCCGGATTCCGCCGGGAAGGTCTCGAAGATGCCGAACACCGAGCGGCTGAAGCGCACGCCGAACCAGGGTCTGGTGCCGGACTCCCTCTGCACGCTGGACAGGATGTCGAGCAGCAGCGTCTCCACCTCGGCCTCCTTGCCAGGCTTGGCCTCCAGGCGGATATGCAGCGCCTTGGGCCCGGTGCCTCCCTTGCGGCCGCGTATGCGCGCCCGCCGATGCGGCAGGCTCGCCACCAGCGCCCGCACCACGAGGCCGGCGCCGAGGGCGGCGATGCCGGTCATCACCGGACGCAGCACCGCCTGGGTATAGAGGCTGGTGCGCATGACGCGGCCTTCGTAGTTGCCGCGCTCGATCAGGCTCTCGGTCGGCACGTCGAGGCCGCTGCCGTCGCGCGGACGGCTCAGCGGGCGGCCGCTCGGCGTGCCCGGGATGATCGCGGCCTCCATCAGCCGATCGGTGAGGCCGGGCGCGATGCGGCCGGCCGCAGCCATCATCTTGGCGCCGCCGCCGACGAAAACCTCGCGCACCGGATGCACCGCCGCGTGCAGGATCGCGTGGGCCACCGCCTCCGGCGCATAAACCGGCGGGACGTGGTGCGGCTCGGAGGCCAGGTAGTTCTTGGCGTTGACGGTGAACGGCGTGTCGATCTGGCCGGGCTTGATCAGGGTGACCGAGATCGGCGCGCCTTCCTCCTCCAGCTCCATGCGCAGCGCCTCGGTGAAGCTCTTCACCGCCGACTTGCCGGCGCAGTAGATGCCCTGCAGCGGCACCGCGCGCTCCGATACCTCGCTGCCGAGATTGATGATCGCGCCGCCGCCGCGTACCCGCAGATGCCGCAGCGCCTCGCGCGAGCCGTAGATCTGGCCCCACAGGTTGGTCTCGAACGAGCGACGCATGTCCGCGATCGACACCTCGTCCATGCGGCCATAGACGCCGATGCCGGCATCGTTGATCCAGGTATCGAAGCCGCCGAAGGCGGCGATCGCCTTCTGCGCGATCAGGCCGACCTGCTCCTCGTGGCCGACATCCGCCACGACGTAGGTGGCCCGGCCGCCGCGTCGCTCGATCTCCTCGGCGAGATGGCGGAGCGCGGTCTCGCTGCGCGCGGCCAGTACCAGGGCCGCACCCTGGTCGGCCGCCAGCCGCGCGGTCGCCAGGCCGATACCCGACGACGCACCGGTGATGACCACCACCTGCTCGCGCAGCGGCCTGAGGATGACTTTCATCGCGGTTCTTCCGTAGCGCGGCGCACTAGGCCAGGTTGAACACCACCTTGACGCAGCCATCCTTCTTGTCGCGGAAGGTCTTGTACAGGTCAGGACCGTCGGCGAGGTTGGTGCTGCGGTGCGTGATCAGGAAGGTGGGGTCGATCGTGCCGTCCTGGATCAGCTTGGTCAGGTCCTCCAGGTAACGCTTCACGTGGGTCTGGCCGCTGCGCATGGTCAGCCCCTTCTGCACGATCGAGCCCATGTTGACCGGTGCCGGGCCGCCATAAACGCCGGGCACCGAGATCACGCCGCTCGGGCGCACGCAGGTGATCATCTCGGTGAGCGCGTAGGGCCGCGCGGTACTGGTCAGCTTCTCCTGGATCGTGCTCAGGATTCCGGTGGCGCCGTGGCCGGCGACCGCCTCCATGCCGACGCAGTCGACCACCGCGTCCGGACCTTCCCCATGGGTGATCTCCTTCAGCCGCTCGAGCACGTCC
This sequence comes from uncultured Acetobacteraceae bacterium, assembly GCA_964242335.1. Classification (GTDB taxonomy): domain Bacteria; phylum Pseudomonadota; class Alphaproteobacteria; order Acetobacterales; family Acetobacteraceae; genus Lichenicoccus. Next base: position 34,076 of record CAXTAY010000001.1, read on the forward strand.
TCCTTGGTGAAGTCGATCACGTCGGTGGCGCCCGCCTGACGCGCCAGCGCCATCCGTTCCGGGACATCGTCGATGGCGACGATGCGCGCGGCTCCCATGACGGCCGCCGACTTGATCGCGAACAGGCCGACAGGACCCGCGCCCCAGATCGCGACGGTCTCGCCGCCCTTGAGGTCGCAATAGGCCATGGCCTGCCAGCCGGTCGGCAGGATGTCGCTGAGGAACAGCGCCTGCTCGTCGGTCATGCCTTCCGGCACCTTCATCGGACCCACGTCCGCCATCGGCACCCGGACGTATTCGGCCTGGCCGCCGGAATAGCCGCCGGTGATGTGCGAGTAGCCGAACAGTCCGGCGGTCGGGTAGCCGAACATCTTGGCGGCCATCTCGCCGTTGCGGTTGCTGCGCTGGCACGACGCCCAGTTGCCCATCTTGCACTGCACGCACTGGCCGCAATTGATGTTGAAGGGCACCACCACCCGGTCGCCCTTCTTCAGCGGATGGTCAGACGAGCCGACCTCGACCACCTCGCCCATGAACTCGTGGCCGAGGATGTCGCCGCTCTCCATGGTCGGCATCTGGCCGTCCATCAGGTGCAGGTCGGAACCGCAGATGGCGCAGCTGCTCACCTTGAGGATGACGTCGCGCGGATCCTCGATGGTGGGGTCGGGCACGGTGTCGCAGCGTATGTCGCCCTTGCCGTGCCAGCACAATGCACGCATGTCGTCGCTCCTGCCGAATGTATTGCCTGCCAACGCGGGCACACGCGGTCGGTTATCGAGTACTGACGCGACATACTGCTTTGTGTTCGAACAGCGCGCCCGACCAGCCCGGCCGTGGCGGCTGACGGCTCAGGACCGGTCGCGACGCCCGAAGCGATTGGCCTGGCTGTCGGCGTCGCGCTGCATCTTCTCGGCGGTGTCGATGTCGCCGGCCTTCTGCCAGGCACTCGCTACGTTCTGCAGGAACACGGCGCGCGCCGCGCGCCCGGTCGAGCTGTAGACGGCCGGCGGCGGTCCTTCCAGGAAGTCGGGAATGCGGATCGCTCTTCGATGACTCATGTGGATCTCTCCGCTCATGAAAACGAGGCAGCGAGATCATACCAAAACAAGTGCGCGCATCCAACAAGATGATGACGCCGAAGCATAGGACCGGCTGATTAGTCCCGGTGGCGTTGCTGTTGTACCAATCCGCCCGCGATTGTTTCGATTTCCAAGTTTTCTTGGAGCGCGTTGATTACGCAGTATTCGGACTGTCTTTCTCCTGTCGGGGATCGGCCTCGCGGCTCAGCGCCACGCTCAACGACAGCTCGCAAAGCTTTGTCGTTGCTCGACGCGGCGATCGAAGCGGTTCCGTGCGCGTGGGCATCCCGGCACCGGCCGTGACGTCGGCTAGCCGCGCGGGCCGTTCGGTCCGGCCGGCTGCGGCACGCCACCGGTCTCGTCCGCAGGACCGCCGGCCGCCCGGAGGCAGAGCGCCAGCGAGATCGCCCCAGGGTCGGCATGGCCCCTGCTGCGCTCCGCGAGCGGTCGCGCCCGGCCGAGGCGCGGCGACAGCTCCGCGGTCGCCGCGGCGGCACGCGATGCCGCCTCCGCGGCCGTGTCCCAGGCCGCCCGCAACGGCATACCTTGCCCGACCAGGTGCTGCAGCGTGACGGCGAACGGCTCGAGCGCATCGACCAGGGTCTTGTCGCCCGGCCGGGCACCGCCCAGCCGCGCCACCCCGTCCAGGGCGGCGCCGACGCCACGGGCCACGTCACCCGGCGATACAGCCGCGTCGTCGGCGAGCGTGCGGGCGCAGGCGACCAGGCCGACCCCCCAGAGGGCTCCGGAGGTGCCGCCTGCCCGTGCCGCCCAGGCCTCGCCGGCCGCGGCGAGCACGGCCGCCGGGCCGGCTCCGATCGACACCGCGTCGCGCACCGCCTCGGCGGCGGCGGCCGATCCGCGCGCCATGCCCTGCCCATGGTCGCCGTCGCCGGCCACGGCATCGAGACGGCCGAGCTCGGCTTCCGCCTCGGCCATCGCCGCGGCGATCCTCGCGAACCCTTGCGCCACCCACGCGCCGGCGGCGGCGGCACGCTCGTCGGAGGCCGCCACGAGCGCGACCCGATCCTCGTCCTGCTCGACGAGCGGCGGCGGCGGTGCGGCAACGGTGCCACGATGCAGCACCGGAGCGTCGCACGGTGCCAGCCAGAGCGGCTCCAGCGTCTCGTCCAGCCAGGTCAGCGTCAGCGAGCATCCGGCCATGTCGAGGCTGGTGACGAACTCGCCCACTTCCGGCGCCACCGGCTCCAGCCCGTGCGCGCGCAGGCCGGCATCGATCGCGGTCCAGAGCACGAACAGCTCCTCCCACTTGGTGCTGCCGAGGCCGTTCAGCACCGCGGCGACACGGCCGCCGCCGTCAGCCGGCGCCTCCTCCAGCAGGCCCTGCACCAGCAGCGCCGCGAGTTCGCCGGCGGGCATCGCCGGCCGCTCGTCGATGCCGGGCTCGCCGTGGATGCCGAGGCCGATGGCGATGCGGCCGGGCGGCACCGTGAACAGCTCCCGGTCCGCGCCGGGCAGCACGCAGCCGCCGAACGCGACGCCGAGCGAGCGGGTGCGGTCGTTGGCGCGGCGGGCGGCGTGCTCCACCGCGTCCAGCGACCAGCCGGCCTGCGCCGCGGCACCGGCGATCTTGAACACCACCAGGTCGCCGGCGATGCCGCGGCGGCGGGCATGCTCGTGGCCCGGCGCGCTGGCGACGTCGTCGCTCACCGCCAGCACCCGGACGTCGATGCCGTCGGCGCGCAGCAGCTCGGCGGCGAGGCCGAAATTAAGCACGTCGCCGGCATAGTTGCCGAAGCCCAGCAGCACGCCGCCGCCGCGCTCGGCCACCCGGCAGACATGGCGCACGGCGCGGGTCGAGGGCGAGGCGAACACGTCTCCCGCCACCGCCGCGGCGGCCAGTCCCTGGCCGACATAGCCGGCGAAGGCCGGGTAGTGGCCGCTGCCGCCGCCGACCACCAGCGCCACCTTGCCGTCCGGCACCGGATCGCTGCGCAGCACGCCGCCGCGCACCGGCCGGATGCTGCCGGCATGGACCGCGCAGAACCCGGCGAGCGCACTCGCCGCGAACGACTCGGGCTCGTCGAGGATGCGGGTCATGCGTGCTCCTGTGGTGTCGGCCGGCGCGTCGTGTCGAAGCGGCCGCCTCAGCGCGGCAGGATGCGGCGCAGGTACTCGCGGTTGGTCGCGCACACGCTCAGTCCGTCGCCGCCGTAATGCTCGAGCAGGAACGGGCTGTTGAAGCCGTGCTCGATCATGATCCGGGTCGCGACCCGGTAGCTGATCACCCCGTACTCCAGTGGCATCGGACCGGTGACCACGGCGCCGTTGGTGGCGTCCTCGGTGCGGAAATAGTTCTTCGCGTGCCAGTAGCCGGCATAGGGTGCCACCTTCTCGATCATCGCCAGCCAATGCTCCACCGGACGGTGCAGCCGCACCAGGTTGCCGATGTCGGCGTTGATCTTGACGTTGGGCAGGTCGACGTCGGTCACGAACCGCACCGCGCTGTCGGCGGTGCCGAGATAGGTGTCCTCGTACATCTCCAGCGCCACCTCGATGCCGAGTTCGACCGCGTGCTGGCCGAGCTCGCGGATGCGGGTGACCGCCTTGTCCCAGACCGCCGGATCGTCGGGATTGAGCGCGCCCTGCGCGGTCCAGAACCACAGCGCCTGCTTCTGCGCCGGCCACAGCGCCTCGAACAGCCCGAACGATACCGCACCGGCGCCGATCTTCGCGGCAGTGTCGATGACGCGGTGGTTGTAGGCGAGGTACGCGTCGCCGTGACGGACGTCGATGACGCTGCGACGCGCCGTCGAGATCGCCGGCACCGAGAGCCCGGCCTCGCGCACCACCGACGTGAACTCGTCCAGGCGGGAGGGCTCCAGGTCGGCGATGCGCAGCCACGAGTCGGTCGGATCGAGATGGGTGAAGCCGGCATCGCTGACGTCGGCCAGCGTTCGTGCCCAGGCCTCGGCGGGCTGGTCCTGCACGCTGCTGCCGTCGCGCAGGACATTGGGATACTGGATCATGGCCGCCGCGATCGGCCAGGTTTCGCGGTTGAAGCGTGTGCTGGTCATGGTGCTGCTCCTGGCGCCGATCCGCCGATCTTGCCGCCGAGTTCGTCCTCGATATGGGCCTGGATGATCTGCTCGAACCGCGTCTCGGCCCGGAAGCCCAGCGCTGCGGCGCGGCGCGCATCGAAGCCCTGCGCCCAGCCATCGACGATGCGCTGGATCACCGGGTCCGGCTCGCGCCGGATCCGTGCCGCCACCTCCGCTCCGGCCACGGACCGCAGGGCGGCGATCTGCTCGCCGACCGTCACCGACAATCCCGGCATGGTCAGGTTGGGACGGCCGCCGAGCTCTGCCGGGTCGATTGAGGCGGCGTGGGTCAGGAAGTGGATCGCCGAGCGCGGGCTGGTCATCCAGTGCCGCACGCTGTCGGTGACCGGCAGGATCGCCTCCTGGCCGACCAGCGGCTCGCGTATGATCCCGGAGAAGAAGCCGGACGCGGCGCGGTTCGGCTTGCCCGGCCGCACGCAGATGGTCGGCAGGCGCAGGCCGATGCCGCGGACGATGCCGCGCCGGCCGTAATCGGCCAGCAGCAGCTCGCCCATCGCCTTCTGGGTGCCGTAGCTGGTCTGCGGCGTCAGCGCCTGGTCGTCGCTGATCATCGCCGAGAGCTCACCGCCGAACACGGCGAGCGAGGAGGCGAACACCAGCCGCGGCACCCAGCCTCCAGCTTCGCCCGCGGCCTCACCCTCGTGGCGTATCGCCTCGAGCAGCATCCGGGTGCCGTCGAGGTTGACGCGATAGCCCTTCTGCATGTCCGCTTCCGCCTCGCTCGAGACGATCGCGGCGAGGTGGTAGATCAGGTCCGGACGTCGGCGCACCAGCCCGGCGGCCGCTTCCGGCGTGGACAGGTCCGCCGCCGCGCAGTGCACGGCACCGCCGAAGCCTTGCGGTGCGGTCGGCAGCACGACATCGATCAGGTCGAGGGACGTTACTGTCTCCCCGGCCAGGGTCCCGCCGCCGGCCAGCCGTTCGGCCAGCTTTCGGCCCAGCATGCCGGCGGCACCGAGGATCAGGACGCGCATGACAGGCTTCTCCTCAGTTGCTCGCGGCCACCGCCCCGCGCAACGGCGTGCGCGAGGACGCGGCGACCTGCGACGCGCGGCTCAGCTGCGCCCGGACTCACCGGGATGATGCTTCTCGTGCTTGGTGCCACCGCCGGTGCTGTTGTCCTCGGTGCCGGGGTGCTTCTTGGTCACCGGGCTGTGCTGATGATGCGCGCCGGCGACGTCGCCGTCATGCGGCTTGTCGGCGTTGGCGTGGCTGCTTCCCGGCCCGCCGCCCGAGCGGTCGGTCGCGGGTATCTTGCTGCTGGTGTTCATCTCGTCTCCCCTTACCCTGTGCAAACGGGGCGTGGCCGGCCCGGGTTCCGGCGTCGCGCGTGCGCCATGCCCGCCACGCATCCGCAGGCTCGAGCCGTTCAGCCGACGCAGCGACGCCGGATCGGCCGCGATCCCCTCCGCCACCGATACGGCGCGGCCCAGCTGGGCATCGGTGAGATGTCTGATCGCCGGGCGCGGCACCACCCGGTCCCAGCGCACGCCGACCGCCGCGTCCAGGCACACCCGCATGAAGCAGTGATCGAACCGGATCGGCCAGCCATGCGCCGTCGCCATGCCGGGCAGGATGGTTCGCGTCAGGGCGTGCCAGCGCTCCTGCAGCGCCGCGCGGGCGGTCACGTCGGTCGCCTGCGGCACCGGCTCGGTCATCTCAGCTCGGCTCCCGGCTCGCCGCCTGCTCGGCCTCGCGGGTCAGGCGGGTCTCGTTGCGCTTGAGGAAGAGGAACGCCGCGAGTACCGCTGTCGCACCGAGGGTGCCGACGACGATGCCGATCGGTCCCGAGACATGCTGCGCGCTGCGGCCGAGCAGGTAGGCGGCGAAGCCGTAGCCGCCGGCCCAGCCGATGCCGCCGAGCGCGTTGTAGGCCAGGAAGCTCGACCAGGGCATGTGGTTGGCGCCGGCCAGCAGCGCGACGAAGGTGCGCAGCACGGCGATGAAGCGGCCGAAGAACACCACCTTGCCGCCATGGCGACGGAACAGGTAGCGGCCGAGCCTGAGCCGCTGGTCGTTCAGGCCGACGTGGCGGCCGTAGCGGGCGAGGATGCGAAACCCGACCGATCGGCCGATCAGGTAGCCGAAGTTATCGCCCATGATGGCGCCGAGGATCGCCACCGCCACCACCCAGACGATGTCCAGCCGGTGCGTCGTGGCGCAGTAGATGGCGGTGCCGATGATCAGGCTCTCGCCGGGCAGTGGGGCCCCCATGCTCTCGAACATGACGATCAGGCCGATGAACCCGTAGCCCCAGTGCTGCAGCAGATGGTCGAGATGGTGCAGAAGAAACATCGCGCTCGACCGGACCCTCGACGGCCCGTCCGTCACGCGGCTCAGGAACCGTCAGGGGGCCGTCGCTGTCAAGTCGGTGCGGCGAAGGAGGGATAGCGCGATGAGCGGACGGATCGAGGCGAAGTGCGGCACCTGGGGCTCACCGGTGGGCGCCGCCCTGGTCGCCGGCAAGACGACCACGCTGTCGATGCTGCGTGCCGACGGCACCTCGCTGCTGTGGCTGGAAGGCCGGCCGACGGAAGCAGGCCGCGTCGTGCTGTGCCGCCGCGAAGGCACCGCGCCGCCGCAGGAGCTGACGCCGCCGCCGTTCGATGTCGGCTCGCGCGTGCACGAGTACGGCGGCGGCGGCTACGCCAGCTTCGGCGGCCGGATCGGCTTCAGCCACCGGCCGGACGGCTCGGTGTGGCTGATCGAGCCCGCCTCGGCGCCGCGCGCGATCTGCACGGTGCCGGGACTTCGCTTCGCGGACCTGTGCTTCACGCCCGACGGGCGCTGGCTGATCGCGGTGAGGGAGGATCATCGCGATCCGCGAGCGGCGCAGCCGGAGGCGGCGATCGTCGCGTTGCGCCTCGACGACGCGGCGGACCCATCGGCAGCAGCCGGCGAGGTCCTGGTGCGCGGCGCCGACTTCCTCTCCAGCCCGCGGGTGTCGCCCGATGGCGGCACGCTGGCCTGGATCGAATGGGGCCACCCGGCGATGCCGTGGGACGCGACGCGGCTGCACCGGGCCTCGATCCTGCAGGATGTGCCGCGCCGGATCGGCCTGTCCGGGATGCGCTGCCTCGCCGGCGATACCGGCGACGGGATGCCGGGCGAGTCGCTGATGCAGCCGGGGTTCGACGCCGATGGGGTGCTGCATGTCTGCTCCGACCGCACCGGCTGGTGGAACCTCTTCCGGGTCGGCGCGGATGGCGAGCTCGTGCCGCTCTGCCCGATGCAGCGCGAGATCGGGGTGCCGCCCTGGGTGTTCGGGCAGCGCTCCTACCGGTTCATGCCCGACGGCAGCGTGATCGCCGCTGCGGTCGAGCAGGGCCGCATGCTGCCGCTGCACATCCGGCGCGGGGTCGCGCACACGCTGCCGATCGGTCCGGTGGCGGAGTGCCCGGTGCTGCTGTCGGGCATCGACGGGCCGCAGCTGGGCTGGCTGCGCGCGGCGCCGGACCAGGCGGCCGCGGTGCTGACGGCGCCGTTCCCGTGGGACCCGACGGCCCGACCCTTCATCATCGCCGCGTCGCATGCGCTGCCGCTGGATGCGCAGGACATCGCCGTCGCCGAGACGATACGCTGCCGGGCCGCCGACGGCAGCACCGTGCACGCCTTCTACTACGCACCGGCCAACCGCCGCTACGCGGTGCCGCCGGGCGAACGCCCACCGCTGGTGGTGATGGCGCACGGTGGTCCGACCGGGATGACCAGCGAGGCGTTCTCGCTGCGCGTGCAGTGGTGGACCAGCCGCGGCATCGGCGTGGTCGACGTCAATTACGGCGGCTCGACCGGCTTCGGACGCGCCTATCGCGAGCGGCTCGACGGGCAGTGGGGCGTGGTCGACGTCGATGACTGCATCGCCGCCTGCACCCACCTGATCGATACCGGACGAGCCGATCCGGCGCGGATCGCGATACGAGGCAGCAGCGCCGGCGGCTTCACCGTGCTGGCCGCGCTGACCCGCTCGACGCTGTTCTCCGCCGCCGCCTGCCTGTACGGCATCGGCGAGCTGCGCAGCCTCGCCGCGGAGACGCACAAGTTCGAACGCCACTACCTGGACCGGCTGCTGGGCAGCCTGCCCGAATTCGGCGCCACCTACGACGCGCGCTCGCCGATCCGCCACCTCGACGCGCTGCGCTGCCCGGTGATCTTCTTCCACGGCACGGAGGACCGCGTGGTGCCGATCGCCCAGACCCGCGCCATGGCCGAGGCGCTGGAACAACGCGGGATCCGGGTCGCGGTGCACGAGTTCGCGGGCGAGGCGCACGGCTTCCGGCGCGAGGAGACGATCCGCCAGGTGCTGGAGCTGGAGCTCGCCTTCTACGGCAGCCTGTGGGGGTTCACGCCGTCTGAGCTGCGGGAATGATCCCGAGGCTGTCGAGCACGCCGGCTGCCGGCTGGCCCTGCGACACGATCAGGAGCTGGCCCGGCATCGAGCCGCGCAACGCCACCACCGCCCGCTTGGGGCATACACCAAGGCACCCGGTCTCGATGATGCGCACGTCGCGCCTGCGTCCGGCCTCACGCAGCGCCCTGCGCAGCACCGTCCGCAGGTCGTCGCGGCCTTCGTCGCCGAAGCCGCCCTCGAGCTTGCCGCTGCACTTGCGGCACAGGACGACGAGCTCTCGCCACGAGGCCTGACGGACGCCAATCGGCGGTGGCGGCTTGATCTTCTTGCCCACCACCCGGACCGTGCGGGACCCCTGCGGTCGCGTCAAGCGGCGGCGACCGGTGGCGACGGCGCGCCGGCGGCCGGGCTCGCGGCCCTTCATCAATCCTTAAGCACCTTGGTCCTATCCTCCCGGCCGAGCCAGCAGCGGCGGGAAGATCTCCAGGTGGGCCAGGGACGAGCGGAAACCGGCATCGCAGCGTGGCTGCCCGCCATCGGCCTGCTGCTCGCGAGCAGCGCCGGTGCTGCGTGGCTGCAGCTGCGCGTCCAGGACGGGCCGGCGCCGCTGGCAGCCGTGTTCCCGCCCTGGTGGTCTTCCGCCCGGGTCTTCGAGGCTGCGGCTGCGGCCGATGTCGCGGTGCTGCGCGCCGGCGCCTGGCCGGCCCTGGTGATCGTGCGGCCCGGCGATCCCGGCGCGCCGGCGAGGCTGCGCGCGAGCGGGGCTTGGCTGCTGCTGGATGGTCGGGCGATCGGCGGTTGCGTTTCGAGAGGACGGGATGATGACGCAGGGACGTGACGTCGGGATGGATGGATTGCGCGAGGCAGTGAGCCGTGGCCTGCTTTGCCTGCTCTGGCTGCACGTACCGCTCGACCTTGGTATCGCGGCGCTGCTCGGCAAGCCGTGGCTGCCTGCCATCTTGCTGGGCGTCACGATGGCTGCCGCCGCGACCTTGTCCTGGCGCGCCGTGGGCAGTATCCTGTGCACCCGGCTGATGATCAGCGCTGCCTTCGTCGGCATGATCGCGTTGCTGGTGTCGCTGTTCGCCGGCCATCCATGGCAGCTCGACCTGCACATGTACTTCTTCGCCGGGCTCGCCCTGCTCGCGGCCTATTGCGACTGGCAGGTGCTGCTGTTCGCCGCCGGCGCCATCGCCGTGCACCATCTCGGCCTCAATTTCCTGCTGCCGGCCGCGATCTATCCCGGCGGCGGCGAGATCGGGCGGGTAATCCTGCATGCCGGGATCATCGTGCTCGAGACGGCCGTCCTGGTCTGGCTCACGGTTCGGCTGACCAGCCTGTTCGCCCAGGCGGCGGCTAGGACAGCGGAGGCCGAGCAGGCGCGCCACGCGGAGAAGCAGGCCGATGCCGCCCGCGTGGTGGCGGAGGCAACCGCCGCCGCCGAGGCGCGGGAGGTGGCACGCCTGCTCGCGAACCAGTTCGAATCCAGGGTGGGTGGCCTGGTGCAGGCGGTCGCCGGCTCGGCCGCGACGGCGCACAGGAATGCCACCGCTCTGTCGGCGGCCGCTGCCGAGGCGGTCGAGCATACGGATACCGCGGCCGGCGCCGGTCGCGAGGCCTCTCAGGCGGTACGAGCCATCGCCGCATCGGCGGAAGAGCTGACGGCGACGGTCAACGAGATCACCAGCCAGGTGACCCGTGCCGCCGCCGCCGCGCAGGCCGCGCGCGGCCAGGCGCAGGAAGCCGACGCCACCATGCGCGAGTTGAACGCGACGGTGCAGCATATCGGCGAGGTGGTCCGGATCATCGAGGACGTGGCACAGCGCACCAACCTGCTGGCACTGAACGCGACGATCGAGGCCGCGCGTGCCGGCGAGGCGGGACGCGGCTTCGCGGTGGTGGCGGGAGAGGTCAAGAAGCTCGCGACGCAGACCGCGCAGGCGACGCACGAGATACAGTCCCACATCGACGCGATCCGGACCGATACCGCCAAGGTGGCGGGTGCGATCGGCAGCGTCGTCGGCACCGTCGGCGAGCTGGACCAGATCGCCGGCACGATCGCGGCGGCGGTCAATCAGCAGGATGCCGCGACCAGAGAGATCGCGCTCGGCACCGGGCGCGCGGCCGCCGGTACCGGCGGGGTCTCGACCAACCTGGACGGGATCGTCCGGACCAGCGAGATCACCGAGAACGCCGCGCGCGACGTGCTGCAGGCCGCCTCCAGCCTGTCGGGTCAGGCCGACAGCCTGACGGCGGAGGTATCGACCTTCCTCGAGGCGGTGCGCCGGCAGGCCGCCTGAGCCACGATCTGGCCGCGCCCTCGATTGACAAGCGGCGCGTGAGCGAGCCGATCATGCGTCCGGACGATCGGGCGCGTGCGGCGGCAGACCGGTCGGTGGCATGGGGAGGGAGTTCCGGTGACGGATCGGCTAGAACCGGGTGGTCCGCGCCTTCCGGGAGCGGAGGGCGGGATCGCCCGCCGCGGCTTCTTCATGACCTCGCTGATGACCGGCCTGACGCTGGCCACGCCGCGCGCGCTGGCGCAGGTGATCCATACCGACGCATCGGGCCTGCACGCGGGAGAGGTGATGATCCCGGTCGCCGACGGGCACATCCCGGCCTACGCGGCGCGCCCTGACGGCGACGGGCCGTATCCGACGGTGCTGGTGATCGAGGAGATCTTCGGCGTCCACGACTACATCAAGGATGTCTGCCGCCGCCTGGCCCGCGCAGGCTATCTCGCGGTGGCGCCCGAACTATATGCGCGCCTAGCCGACCTGTCGAAGATGACCGACCCGCAGCAGATCATCCGCGACGTCATCAGCAAGGCGCCGGACGCGACGGTGGTCAGCGACCTGGATGCCACCGCGGCCTGGGCTCGGGCGCAGGGGCGGGGCGATGCGCGGCTCGCGGTCACCGGCTTCTGCCGCGGCGGCCGCGACACCTGGCTCTATGCGGCGCATAACCCGGTGCTCAGGGCCGCGGTCGCCTGGTATGGACCGGTCGGCGGCGCACGGACCGGGATCCAGCCGCATACGGCGCTGGAACTGGCTCCGGGCCTGCGCTGCCCGCTGCTCGGGCTGTACGGAGCGGCGGACCAGAGCATCGCGCCGGATCAGGCCCAGGCGGCTGCGGCCGCCGCGCGGCAGGCCGGCAAGACGGTGGAGATCGTGCTCTATCCGGGTGCCGGCCACGGGTTCCACGCGGACTACCGGCCGAGCTACGACCGCGCGGCGGCGGAGGATGGCTGGCGGCGCATGCTGGCCTGGTTCCGCGGCCACGGGATGGCCTGACCAGCCGCGACGAGTGCCCGGGAGATGCCGGTGAAGTGCCTCGGGCTTTGTCCTTGACCCCTTTAGGCCAAAGCCCCAGACCCCATTTCCAGAGCAGCGGATTTAAGTGGCCTCGCATCCGAAGGGGTCGGGGGCGATGCCCCTGCATTTCAACCAGGGGTAAAGATGTCGCACCTTGTCACGTCGGCGCCGGACCCGGCTCACGATCCACGCACGTCCGTCATCCTCGACATCATCGCCAAGGAGACGCAGCTCGACCGGAACTCCCTGACCCTGGATGCATCGATCGAGGGGCTCGGCATTCCCTCGCTCGACATGGTGCAGACGATCTTCGAGATCGAGGCCCGCTACGACGTCGAGATCCCCGTGGTCGCCGATCGCGCCGGCGCCGAGTTCAGCACCATCGGCGATCTCGTGGCGCACGTGCTGCGCGCCATCGACACCGCGTCGGCGACGGCGGCGGGACGGCTTCCGGGAGCCGCCACCGGGTGAGGCGTCGCGTCGCCATCACCGGCCTCGGCGCGATTGCCTCGATCGGAGCGGACGTTCCCGGCCTGTGGGACGCGATCAAGCGCGGCACCTCGGGCATCGGACCGATCGCCAACATCCCGACGCAGCGGCTGTCGACGCGGGTAGCCGCCGAGATACGTGGCTTCGATCCGCTGGCGCATTTCGACCCGCGCCGGCTGGCGCTGCTGGACCGGGCGGCGCAGCTCGCGCTGGTCGCGGCACGCGAGGCGGTGCGCGACGCCGGGATCGACACCCGGGCGACAGGCAGCCGCGGCGGCGTCGTGCTGGGTGCCGCGATCGGCCAGGAGACCATCGACTCGTCCTACCACGCCCTGTATGGCGAGGGTGCCAGTCGGGTGCATCCCTTCTCCGTGCCGCGGATCATGCCGAGCGGCTCCGCTAGCCACGTCTCGATGGAGCTCGGCCTGCGCGGTCCCACCGTGGCCATGGCTTCGGCCTGCGCCTCGACGAACCATGCCATCGGACACGCCTTCCAGATGGTCCGCGCCGGCATGCTGGACGTCGCCGTGACCGGCGGCGCCGATGCCTCGATCGTCGTCGGCGTGATCAAGGCGTGGGAAGGGCTGCGGGTGCTCAGTCCGGACGTGTGCCGGCCGTTCTCCGCCGACCGCGCGGGCCTGGTGATTGGCGAGGGCGGCGCGATGCTGGTGCTGGAGTCGTGGGACGAGGCGGTGGCGCGCGGCGCCACCATACAGGCCGAGCTGATCGGGTTCGGCAGCTCCGCCGACGCCGGCAACATCACCGCACCCGACGCCATCGGCGCCGCCGCCTCGATGCGCGCGGCGCTGGAGGATGCGGGCCTGCCGCCGCAGGCGGTCGGCTACGTCAATGCGCACGGCACCGGCACCCGGCTGAACGACCGTATCGAGGTCTCGGCGCTGCGCACCGTGTTCGGTGCCCATCTCGACCGCATGCCGGTCTCCTCGACCAAGTCGATGCTGGGTCATTGCATGACCGCGAGCGGGGCGCTCGAGCTGACCGCCACGGTGCTGGCGCTGCGCCACGGCATCCTGCCGCCGACGATCGGCTTCACGACGCCGGATCCGGCATGCGACATCGACTGCGTGCCCAACGCCGCGCGCGAGGCATCGGTCGAGATCGCGCTGTCGAACTCGTTTGCCTTCGGCGGGCTGAACGCGACCCTGGTCGTGCGCCGGGCCGCCTCGCTTCCGCACCGCCGCTAGGTCGCGCGCGAACACCATGACCCGGATTGCCGCCAGATGATGCCGCACATCAACCGCATCGGCACGGCCGTGCCCGAGCACGACGTGCACGTGCCGTTCCTCGCCTTCGCCCGCACGTTGCTGACCGACGACCGCGCGCGCATGGTGTTCGAGCGCATGGCCGAGCGTTCGGGCATCGCGCACCGCTACTCGGCGCTGCGTCCGGGCAACATGCAGGCCGGCGAGGTCGATGCGGACGGCTTCTACCGGCGAGGCAATTTCCCGGGCACGGCGGCGCGGATGCGCCTGTACGAGCGGTTCGCGCGCCGCCTGGCGCTGCGTGCGGTCGAGGCGCTCGATCTCGGCGCCGAGCGACACCGCATCACCCAGATCGTGGTCGCCTCCTGCACCGGCTTCACCGCGCCCGGGCTGGACCTGCAGCTCGCCGAGGCGCTCGCCCTGCCGGCCTCGGTGGGACGTACCCTGGTCGGCTTCATGGGCTGCTCGGCGGCGGTGCCGGCACTCCGGGTCGCCTGCGACGCCGTGCGGGCCGATCCGCAGGCGCGCGTGCTGGTGGTGAATTGCGAGCTCAGCACCCTGCACCTGCAGGAGAGCGCGGACCTGGAGACGGTGCTGTCCTTCATGCTGTTCGCCGACGGCGCGTCGGCCGCCCTGGTCAGCGCCGATCCGGTCGGGCTCGCGGTCGAGGGCTTCCGCAGCGTCATCGTGCCGGACAGCGCCGACCTGATCACCTGGCGCATCGGCGATCAGGGTTTCGACATGCACCTGTCCGGCAAGGTGCCGGGACGGATCGCCGCCGTGCTGCGCGCCGAGCGCCTCGGCGAGGCGTCCGGCATCGCTCCTGGCCTGCTCGCCGGAGAGGGGACGCAGGCGTACGACTTGTGGGCGGTGCATGCCGGCGGCCGCACCGTGCTCGATGCGGTCGAGATCAGCCTCGGGCTGGATCCGCAGGCGCTGCGCCACTCGCGCGGCGTGCTGCATGATTGCGGCAACATGTCGTCGGCGACGGTGATGTTCGTGCTGGCGCGCATGCTCGCCGAGCAGGAGGGGCGCCGCGGGCTCGGCATGGCGTTCGGGCCCGGCATGGTCGCGGAGACCTTCCGCTTCTCGCGCGCCGCATGATCGACCTGTCGTCGCGCGCCGCCGGACCGGAGATCCTGGACGGCGAGGATGTCGGGCCGCAGACCTTCGCCCGGGTGATGGACGACCTCGCTTCGGTCAGCCGGCTCATGCTGGCCCACGGCCCCACGATCGGCTTCCTGCACCGTGCCGCCCGAACCCTGCCGCGCGGCAGCACGATCCGGATCCTCGATGTCGGCTGCGGCGAGGGCGACCTGCTGCGCCGGATCCGCCGCTGGGCGAGCGGACGCGGCCTGCGGGCGCAGCTGACCGGGATCGACCTCAATCCGCGCAGCGCGGTCGCCGCGCGCGCCAGGACGCCACCGGCGATGGCGATCGACTACGTGACCGGCGACATCTTCGATCGCAGCGAAGACGCCGACCTGGTGGTCAGTTCGCTGTTCGCGCATCACCTGACCGACGCCCAGGTGGTTCGCTTCCTGCGCTGGATGCAGCGTCACGCCGGGCGCGGCTGGTTCGTCAACGACCTGCATCGCCATGCCGTCGCCTATCACGGCTTCGGCGTCGCCGCGCGCGCGGCGGGCTGGCACCGGATCGTGCGCCGCGACGGCCAGACCTCGGTGGCGCGCGGGTTTCGTCCGCAGGAGTGGCACGCGCTGCTCGCCCGCGCCGAAATCGTCGCCCGGGTGCGCTGGACACCGATGTTCCGCCTCTGCGTCGAGAAGATCGGCTGAGCCGATGCACGCCGCGCGAGATGAGCAGCCCGCTCGCCTACGACGCTGACGTCGTCGTCGTAGGCCTGGGGCCGACCGGGCTGACGGCGGCCAACCTGCTCGCGGCGCGCGGCATCCGCACCCTGGTCGTGGAACGCGAGATCGAGATCTATCCGCGTCAGCGCGCCATCGCCATCGACGAGGACGCGCTGCGGATCTGGCAGGGCGTCGGACTGCTGGATCCCGTCATCGCCCACATGAGCACGCACGTCACCCTGCATTTCCACCATCGCGACAGGATCTTCCTGAGCTGCGACCTGCGCGGCGGCGGCCGCCAGGGCCTGCCCGGCATGTGCTTCTTCCACCAGCCGCAGGTGGAGCAGGTGCTGCGCGACGGCCTGGCGCGACGCACCGACCGGGTCGAGCTGTGCGGCGGCCACGAGCTAGTCTCGATCGAGCAGGACGCGCTCGGCGTCACCGTGGGCATCCGCGACCTGCGCGCGGACGGCGCCGCGTCGTCGGCGATACGCCTGGTGCGCGCGCGCTACCTGATCGGCTGCGACGGCGGGTCCAGCACCGCGCGCAAGCTGCTCGGCATCGCGCTGTCGGGACGGTCGATCGAGGAGCCGTGGATCGATATCCAGGCCCGCGCGCGCTTCCCGCACGAGGCGTCCGGCCACCTCGACTTCAACTATATCGCCGATCCCGCGCGACCCGGGGTCGATTGCTACGCCTCGATGGGACAGCATCGCTGGGAGTTCCGGCTACGACGCGACGAGGATCCGGATGCCGCCCAGAGCCCTGATGGCCTGCGCGCGCTGCTCGCCAGCCGCGGCGTCGACGCCGACCAGATCGAGATCCTGAGAAGCTGGGCCTACGTGTTCCACGTGCGCCAGGCCGAGCGCTGGAAGTGCGGGCGCGCCTTCCTCTGCGGCGACGCCGCGCACATCATGCCGCCCTTCGCCGGGCAAGGCGTGAGTTCGGGGGTGCGCGACGTGGGCAACCTGTGCTGGAAGCTCGCGGCGGTGCTGCACGGCGCGCCGGCCTCGCTGCTCGACAGCTACGAGAGCGAGCGGCGCCCCAACGTCGCGGCGCTGACCCGGCTCTCGCTGCGCATCGGCGCGCTGGTGATGGTGCAGAGCCCGTTCCTCGCCGCCTGCCGCGACGTCGCCTGCCGGATCGCGGCACGGCTGCCCTGGCTCGGCAGCCGCATCCGCGAGTTCCGCATCAAGCCGGACTGGGTGTGCGGTCCGGGCCTGCTTGCCGCGACGCGGTCCTGGCGCAGCCCGGCCGGACAGCTGGTCTGGCAGCCCTGGGTGGTGCCGGCCTCGGGCTATCGCCGGCGTCTGGATGATCTGCTCGGCATGGGCTGGGCATACCTGTCGTGGCGCAGGCCGAACATGCCCGCTCATCTCCGCGACGCCGGCGTGCGGGAGTTCGTGGCGCACGAGGCCGGACGATCCTGGAGGGGGCTTGCGGATCACGAATTCATCGACATCGAGGGCCGGCTGCGCGTCCAGTTCCGGCGCCACTGCGCGCGCGGCCTGCTGATCCGGCCCGACCGCTTCATCTACGGGTCAGACCGCGACGACCTCTTCGTGGACCTGCCGGGTCTCGCGGGTCCGGGGTAGCCGTCTGCTCAGCGCTGCTCGATCAGCCTGCCGACCTTCGCGAGCAGCGCGTCGACGGTGAAGGGCTTGGTCAGGAGCTGCATGCCCGGCTTCGGCGCATCGCCGATCTCGGCGTCGGTGACGAAGCCGGTGATGAACAGCACCTTCAAGGCCGGCCTCGCGGCACAGGCGGCATCGGCGAACTGGCGCCCGTTCAGGCCCGCCGGCAGCCCGAGATCGGTGATCAGCAGGTCCAACGGACGGGCATGCAGCACCCGCAGGCCGGACGCGGCGTCCCTGGCTTCGATCACCTCGCAGCCCAGCTCCCCCAGCGCCTCGGCGACCACCATGCGCACTGCCTCCTCGTCGTCGACCACCAGCACGCGCGCGCCGCGACCGCTGGGCGGCCGCGGCACCGCCGGCTCCGGCACGGCAACGGCCGCCGGCACGCCCTCCTGGGCCGGCAGGTAGAGCCGGAACACGGTGCCGCGACCGGGCTCGCTCTCGATGTGCACGTGGCCCGCCGACTGCTTGACGAAGCCGTACAGCGTCGACAGCCCGAGCCCCGTGCCGCGCCCGATCGGCTTGGTCGTGAAGAACGGCTCGAAGGCGCGTGCCTTCACCTCCGCGTCCATGCCGGTGCCGCTGTCGGTGACCTGGATCGAGACGTAGCGGCCCGGCTCGATCTCGCCCTCACGCACCGGTGGCGCGCGCTCGTCGAGAAGCGCGTTGCCGGTCTCGATGCCGAGGCGGCCGCCGTCCGGCATCGCGTCGCGGGCGTTGATGGTGAGGTTGAGGATCGCGCTCTCGAGCTGGTTGACGTCGCAGCGGGTCGGCCACAGCCCATCCGGCAGCGCCATCTCCAGCTCGATCGAGGGTCCGAGCGTGCGTCGCAGCAGCTCCTCCATCCCCGCCACCAGGCGGTTGACCTCGAGCAGCTGCGGGTCGAGCGGTTGCCGACGCGAGAACGCCAGCAGGCGTCGCGTGAGCCCGGCCGCCCGATCCGCCGCGAGGGCCGCCATGCCGATATAGCGCTGAAGGTCGTCGAGGCGGCCATCCTCGGCCCTGCGCCGGGCGAGCTCCAGGGCGCCGCCGATGCCGGTCAGCAGGTTGTTGAAGTCGTGCGCGATGCCGCCGGTGAGCTGGCCGACCGCCTCCATCTTCTGCGCCTGGCGGAGCTGCTCCTCCGCCCGGCCGAGAGCTTCGGCGGCTTCCTTCTCGGCGGTGATGTCCTGGCCGACCGCGTGGATGAAGCGCTCGTCCGGCACCGCGGTCCAGGACAGCCAGCGGTAGCGCCCGTCCCTGTGCCGGTAGCGGTTCTCGAAGCGACGCGAGGTCACCCCCTGGGCGAGCTTCTCGGCCTCGGCGACGGTGCGCGCGAGATCGTCGGGATGCACGAAGAGCAGCATCGAGGCGCCGACCAGCTGGTCCGCGGTCCAGCCGAGCAGCACGGTCCAGGCCGGGTTGACCGCGGTGATGGTGCCGTCGAAGCGCGCCACCAGCATGGCGCTGGTCGACAGGCGCCACATCCGGTCGCGATCGGCGGTGCGTTCCTCCACGCGCGCTTCCAGCGAGGCGTTGAGGTCGCGCAACGCCACTTCGGCACGGGCGCGCTCGACCGCGATCCAGGTGCGGGCGGCGGCCTCGCGGAGGATCTCCGCATCGTCCTCGCTCCAGCGATGCGGACCGTCGTGATGGGCGAACAGGAACGCGACCGTGCGGCCGTATCGCTGCACCGGTGCCGCGAGGATCGCCCGGACGCCGCTCGCGACCGGCCGGCCGGCGAGGTCGTCGAGGCGAAGCACCCGCCCGGCGCGCAGTTCGGCCGCATCGGTGGGGCCATACTCGGCCAGCAGATCCAGTCGGGGCGCGCCAGGCCGGATGCCGCTCGACGCGTCCCAGATGCAGGCCGGGCTCGAGATCCCGGTCGCGTCTGCGACGTCGACATAGCCGGCGCTCGGCACTCCGAGATGGCGAGCCAGCGCCTCCGTGGCGGCAGCCAGCATCGCATCCGGGTCGTCGAACAGGTCGCGCAGACGGTCCCCGAGTGCGAGCAGGAAGGTCTGCCGGGTCTCGGCGATCTTGCGCGCGGTGATGTCGATCGCGGTGCCGACGGCGCGGTAGCAGCGTCCGCGGTCGAACAGGCCCTTGCCCTTCGATGCCACCCATCGGACGATGCCGTCCTCCCTGCCGATCGTGCGGTATTCGACGTCGTAGGCGGCGCGGATCGCGGGATCGAGGGCCGCGACGAACGCCGCGACGGTGGCGTCACGATCCTCGGGATGCAACCCGGCGGCGTAGTCGGCGCGGTCACAGGGAGCATCCGGCGAGATGCCGAACATGGCCTTGGTGCGGTCCGACCAGGTCAGCAGGTTGGCCGCCAGGTCGAGATCCCAGGTGCCGATCTCCGCCGCCTCGGTCGCCAGGCGCAGCGACTGCTCGCTCAGCTCCAGCCGCGAGGCCGCGGCACGGCGCTGGGTGACGTCGAGCGAGGTGCCGGCCATGCGCAGCGGGGCCGCGTCGGCACCGCGCACCAGCTGCGCGCGCAGCTGCACCCAGCCGACGCTGCCATCGGCCCGCACGACGCGAATTTCGACGTCATAGTCGGTTCCGGAGGCGATGGAATGTTCGACCGCCTGGCGCATGCGCGGCCGGTCGTCAGGATGTATCGCGGCCTCGAGATCGTGGTAGCCGAACGGGGCCGAGCGCTCGCGCCCGAAGATCTCGCGGCACAGCGGCGACGTCGTCAGCAGGCGGCTGCCGAGATCGAGTTCCCAGATCCCGAGGCGGCCGGCCTCGGTGGCGAAACGCAGCCTCGCTTCTCCGTCCTGCAGCGCGCGGGTGCGGCCGGCCGCCTCGGCGACGAGGGCGGCGTTGTGGATCTCCAGGCCGTCCAGCCGCTCGCGCTGCGCGGTGACGTCGAACTGGCTGGCGAAGAAATAGGCCAGGGTGCCGTCGGAATCGTGCACCGGCGCCATCAGCAGCCGGTTCCAGAACGGCTCGCCATCCTTGCGGTAGTTGCGGATGTCGATCTCGATCGGCCGAGCCGTGCGGATCGCGTCGCGGATCCGCTCGATCGCCACCGGATCCGTCCCCGGGCCCTGCAGGAAACGGCAGTTGCGGCCGACGACCTCCTGGTATGCGTAGCCGGTCAGGCGGCAGAACGCATCGTTGACGAAGATCAGCGGATTATCCGCCAGGCGGAAATCCGAGATCACCATCGGCATCGGTGTCGCCCGCACCGCCGCGACGAACGGATCAGGGGGGCCGGCCTGCCGTGCGATCGAACGGGACGGCTCATCTTCGGAGACATCGCTCATCGTCAGATCGTGCTCCTCGATCTCCGCCCCCGACCTCGCGGCGCGGCCGTCGGAGCTTCGAAGCTCTCACGGAACGGCCGCGCCAGTCCATGCGGTGCTCGTACATGCAGCCGATGACGATACCGGAACGAGTGCCTCAGCGCACGGCGTGCAGGATTATGTTATAGCACTGCACCGTCCCGATCGCGGCGGCGGCGCGGCTTGCCACAAGGTTGGTTGTCTCGCACCATCCTGCCCATGCTGTCGCTGTTCACTCACGCCGCCTGCCTCGAGCACGATACCGGTCCGGGGCATCCGGAACGCGCCGACCGGCTGCGCGCGGTCTGGCGTGCGCTGGAACACCCGGATTTCCAGGCGGTGCGGCGGGAGGAGCCGCCAGCCGCCGACCGCGCGCAGCTCGAGCTGGTTCATCCGGCCGCCTACGTGGACCGCATCCTGTCGATCCGGCCGCCGGCTCCGCATCTGCATCCGCTCGATCCCGATACACTGATGAGCGCCGGCAGCGCCGAGGCTGCGCTGCGTGCCGCCGGGGCCGCCTGCGCCGCGGTCGATGCGGTGATGACGGGACGAGCCGACGCCGCCTTCGCCGCCGTTCGACCTCCCGGACACCATGCCGAGCCCGGGCGCGCCATGGGCTTCTGCCTGTTCGGCAACGCGGCACTGGCGGCGATGCATGCCAGGGCCCGATGGGGCCTGCGACGGGTCGCGGTAGCCGATTTCGACGTGCATCACGGCAACGGCACCCAGGCGATGCTGCAGGACGATCCGGAGCTGTTCTTCGCCAGCTCGCATCAGCAGCCCTGCTATCCCGGTACCGGCGACGCCGGCGAGCGCGGCATCGCGGGGAACGTGCTCAACCTGCCGCTGCCACCGGGCAGCGGACCGGCCGCCTTCCGCAGCGCCTGGCAGGAGGCCATCCTGCCGGCACTCGATCGCTTCGCACCGGAACTGCTGGTGGTGTCCGCAGGCTTCGATGCGCACCGCGACGACCCGCTGGCGCAGCTGCAGCTGGACGCGGACGATTTTGCGTGGGTGACGAGGGGGTTGATGCAGATCGCGGATCGCCGCTGCGGCGGCCGCATCGTCTCGATCCTGGAGGGCGGCTACGATCTCGCCGCACTCGCGGAGTCGACGGCAGCCCACGTCCGGGCGCTGATGCGCGCACCGCGCGCCGATTCAAGTCCGCGCTGACGTCGCGACCGGCTTCACCTGGACATGGTCACGCAGCTGGACACGCGGGTGGATCACGTCGCGCAGGGCGACGCGACGGGCCGCGGCGGATGGTCGGACGCACCACCAGCCGGAGCTGAAAACGCTGGTACCGCAGCGACTGCAGGGATACTGGCAGGACCATGAATCACCTGGCAGTGCATCCTCCCGAGCTGGACTGGTCCGATCGTATCGACAACTACACGCTGGAAACCGGCTTCCCTCGCAACCTGTTCATCGGCGGAGACGGGCGGGTCGTCGGCACCTGGATCATGGGGAACGACTACCGCGTCAAGTCGACGTACCATGGCGGCTACCCGGCGACCTACCTGCGTCGCATCCGTGCCCTGTTCCCCGAGAAGAGGCGCGTGCTTCACCTGTTCAGCGGCAGGGTCGACCTGAACGAGTTCCCCGGCGACACCGTCGACTGCAATCCATTGCTCAAGCCGACCTACCTGGACGATGCCCAGACGCTCCTGCACGTGCCGCTCGAGCAGTACGACCTCGTGCTGGCGGATCCTCCATACTCGATCGAGGATTGCGAGCATTACGGAACCAGCATGATCAAGCGGAAGCGGGTGATGAAGGCGCTGTACCGGCTATCGGCGGGTGCCCACGTGGTCTGGCTGGATCAGGTCCTGCCGATGTATCGCGGCAACATGTTCACGGTCGAGGCGACGATCGGAATGTGGAAGAGCACCAACCATCGGTTTCGAGGCATCACGATATTTCGTCGCCTCGGAGCACGGTCGCTCGTGCCGCTGGTGGAGCCGAGGGGAATCGAACCCCTGACCTCCTGAATGCCATTCAGGCGCTCTACCAACTGAGCTACGGCCCCGCGCCTCGTCAGCCTCCTCGGGAGGCTCATGAGAGGCGGCCGTATAATCCGGCGGTCGTGGGGTGGCAAGTGCCGATCCACGCTTCCTCGCCGCGCTCGCGCGGTCAACGCGCGAGCGCGCCCTCGCGACGCAGCATGTCGAGCAGGGCGAGCATGGGCAGGCCGAGTATCGCCGCGTGCTCGCCCTCCACCGCCTCGAACAGCTGGATCCCCGGACCTTCCAGACGATAGGCGCCGACGCTCGACAGCACGCGTCCGCCCTCCAGGGCGAGATAGGCATCGAGCGTCGCCTCGGAGAAGGCGCGCATGACCAGGCGAGGCCGCGACACATGGCGGCCGATGATGCGGCCGTCCCGCGACAGGGCGAACGCCGTGTGCAGCACGTGCGGCCGACCGCGCAGTGCCAGCAGCTGCGTGCGCGCCTCCGCCAAGTCGCGGGGCTTGTCGAACCAGTTGCGTTCGCACACCAGCAGCTGGTCAGCGCCGATGACGATGGCGTCGGGATCACCGGTCCACCCCGCCTTGCGGTCGGCGAGCAGCTGCGCGGTCTGGTCCGGACCGTGGCCCTGGTCACGCGCCGCGCGCTTGATCGCTGCCTCGTCGACCCGGGGTGTTCGCACATCGACGGTGAGCCCCGCGTCGCGAAGCAGCGAGAGACGGGTTTGCGAGCCGCTCGCGAGGATCAGCGGCGGCCCGGCCGCCTGTAATCCAGCGAAGACAGCGGCCTTAGGCGTGGGCGGTGACTCGGGCGTACGCATGGCTGTGAGGATAATGGGGTACACGGGGACGGTCAGCACCGCACGGCGATGCGGTACCGAGTCGCGGGGATGAAGCGGTCGCACGACGATACGGGGGGTTGTACACAGCCTGCTGTCGACGGAACCTGGATGAATGCGAAAACGGCTGATCCGCTCAGGAGTCGGAAGTTGTACACGCTGTGGGGAAAGCGGGGTACGTTTTGCGAAACCCGGGTACCCCGTCATCCACAGGCATCAACACCTACACCTCCATTTCTTTCTTCTTCTTTCATGTTTAGAGGTGGGCTCGTCGAGGACGAAGGTGAGGGCATGAACACGAAGCGATTGCTGCGTGTGCTAGGCGGCGAAGCGGTGTGGCCGCCGCCGGTATGGCTGATGCGACAGGCGGGCCGCTACCTGCCGGAGTTCCGGGCGCTGCGTGCGCAAGCCGACTTCATCACCCGCTGCATGACTCCCGACATCGCCACCGAGATCACGCTGCAGCCGATCCGTCGGTTCGGCATGGATGGTGCGATCCTGTTCAGCGACATCCTCATCCTGCCCTGGGCGATGGGACAGAAGCTCGAGTTCGTCGATGGCACCGGCCCGGTACTGGAACCGGTGCGTTCTGCCGCCGATCTTGCCCGGCTGGATCCCGCTCGCGTGGCCGAGCGTACCGCGCCGGTCATGGAGACGCTCCGCCGCCTGCGCAGCGACCTCGACGCGCCGGGCAGGCTCGGAGTCGCGTCGGGCGGCCAGACGACGCTGCTCGGCTTCGCCGGCTCGCCGTTCACGGTCGCATGCTACATGGTGGAGGGTGGCGGTTCGCGGGATTTCGCCATCACGCGCGGCATGGCGTTCTCCGAGCCGGCCCTGTTCGATCGACTGATCGAGCTGCTGACACGAAGCACCGCCGCGATGCTCTGCGAGCAGATCGAGGCCGGTGCCGAGGCCGTGATGCTGTTCGACAGCTGGGCCGGTCTGCTTCCGCCTTCGCAGTTCCGGCGCTACGTGATCGCGCCGACCCGGGCCATCGTGCTGGCGATCCGTGCCCGGCATCCGGATGTTCCGATCATCGGCTTTCCGCGACTCGGCGGCGTGCTGATCGGACGCTACGCCTCCGAGACTGGGGTGCAGGCGATCGGGCTGGATACCGGTGCAGATCTCGAGATGGCCGCGGGCCTGCTGCCCGAGGGGATCGCCATGCAGGGCAACCTCGACCCGCTCTGCCTGATAGCGGGCGGTGCGGCACTGGCGCGTGAAGCGGACGCGATCCGCACGGCGATGCGCGGGCGGCCGCACATCTTCAACCTCGGTCACGGCGTGATGCCGCAGACCCCGCCGGAGCACGTCGGCGAGCTGGTCGATCGGGTGAGGCTTGCCTGAGCCTCTGACCCGAGCGCCGTTGCGTCTGCTGATCCTCGACTGCGACGGCGTGCTGATCGACAGCGAGCCGCCGTCGAACCGCCTGATCACGGAGGAGTGCCGTGCGAGGGGGTTGGCCATTACCGATGCCCAGGCAATGTCTCGCTTCGCCGGCAAGGCGCTGCAGCAGATCGCGGCCGAACTCGAGCAGCAGGACCGGATAGACCTGCCGGTGGACTGGCCGAGACGGATGCATGCCCGGCTGATCGCGATGCTGGAGCAGGAGGCGGTCCCGATCGATGGTGCGCGGAAGATGCTGGATGCGATGCGCGGGCTCGGCCTGCCGGTGCGGGTCGCCTCCAACTCCTCGCACGAGGAGATGGAAGTGAAGTTTCGCAGGACCCGTTTGGATCGATTGCTGCAGGATCGGCTGCACAGCGCGTGCGATGTGGCGCGTCCGAAACCGTGGCCGGACCTGTTCCTCTCCGCCGCGGCGGCCGAGGGTGTGCGTCCCGAGGAGTGCCTGGTGGTCGAGGATTCCGATACCGGGCTGCAGGCGGCACAGGCGGCCGGCATGGCCTGCGTGGTCCTGCGGGGGCGGGGTGCACATCCAGTGATGGCCGTTGCGGGCGCGGACGTGGCGGCGGTGGCGCGGGTCCATCACCTCGATGAATTGTGCCCGCTGGTCGTCGCCGCGATGCGGATCGGGGCCGCGGCATGATCGACGCACTGGGTCCCTACCTGCTGTGGGAGAAGGCGCTGCACGTGATCTCCGTCATCGCCTGGATGGCGGGCCTGTTCTACCTGCCGCGCCTCTACGTCTATCACTGCATGGCGGCGGCAGGCTCGGCGCAGAGCGAGCTGTTCAAGCTGATGGAGCGCCGACTGCTCAAGCAGATCATGAACCCGGCGATGATCTCCACCTTCTTCTTCGGCCTGATGCTGGTGCTCACCCCGGGCGCGGTCGACTGGCACGCGGGGTGGTGGTGGGTGAAGCTGGGTGGCGTGGTGCTGATGGCCGGTTTTCACGGCGCCTGCGCTGGCTGGCGCCGCGCCTTTGCCGAGGACCGTAACACCAGGCCGCAGCGCTTCTACAGGGCGGCGAACGAGATCCCCACGGCGCTGATGCTGGTGATCGTCGTCATGGCGATCGTGCAGCCCTTTTAATCGTCGGAGAAATGCCGTCCGCACCTTGCAATGCGTAAGGACGTGGTGGGCGCAGTAGGATTCGAACCTACGACCCGCTGATTAAGAGTCAGCTGCTCTACCAACTGAGCTATGCGCCCACGATGTCTCGCGGGTGCCGGCCTATAGCAGCGGGCCGGACGCAGCGGAAGTAGGGCAGGCCTGTCCTGAGCGCAAGGGCGCATTGTGCCTCGTCTCAGCTGTTGAGGAGGGCCAGCACGCCGTCGAGCTGATCGAGATTGTCGTAGTGGATGCGCAGGCTGCCGCCCTTGCCGTCGAACAGCACCTGGATGCGCAAACCCAGCCGGTCGCGCAGGGTGCGCTCCAGCGCCGCGATCTCGGGATCCTTGCGAGTGGCCTCATCCGGCCTCGACCGTCCGGAGGCCGATGCGAGGCCGATGCTGCCGGCGTGCTGCTGCGCCAGAGCTTCGGTCTGACGCACCGTCAGGCGCTGCGCGATCACGGCCAGGGCGGCTTTGCCGGGATCGGGATGGCTGAGCAAGGCCCTGGCATGGCCGGCGCTGAGCGCACCGTTCTGCACCTCCTTGCGCACCGTCGGCGGAAGCTGCAGCAGGCGGACCGTGTTGGCGACGTGACTGCGCGATTTCCCGATCGCGCCGGCGAGCTCATCGTGCGAGAGGCCGAAATCGGCGATCAGCCGTTGCAGACCCTCCGCCTCCTCGATCGGATCGAGGTCCTCGCGTTGCAGGTTCTCGACCAGTGCCGCCGCCATCGCGTCGCCGTCGTCGAGATGACGCACATGCACCGGTACGTCGTGCAGGCCGGCCTGTTGCGCTGCGCGCCAGCGGCGTTCTCCGGCGATGATCTGGTAGATCCCGCCGCGTTGCGGATGCGGGCGTGCCAGGATCGGCTGCAGGATTCCGCGGGTTCGGATCGAGGCGGCCAGTTCGGCCAGCGCCTCCGGCTGTATCGAACGCCGCGGCTGGAACGGGCCGACCTCGAGCGCCTCGATCGGCAGGCTGTGGATCGTCGCTCCGGCCTCGCGGCTGGACCTGCCCAGCGAGGGCGGTGCTTCGCCCAGCAGCGCCGCCAGGCCACGTCCCAGCTTCGAGGGGGGTGGCTCTCTCTTCGTCATGCACTCGTCTTCCCGTCGCCGCCGCGTCGCATGCGATCGACGAGTTCCTCTGCCAGTTTCACGTAGGCGATCGATCCGCTGGAACGGGGATCATAGATCAGTGCCGGCTTGCCATGGCTCTGCGCTTCGGAGATCCGGATGTTGCGCGGGATCATCGTCTCGAACACCTGCTCGCCGAAGAAGCCGCGTGCATCCTCCGCCACCAGTTCCGACAAGTTGTTGCGCCTGTCGAACATCGTCAGCACCAGGCCCTGCAGCTGCAGGCTCGGATTGAAGGCGCGCCGGACACGGTCGATGGTGCGCACCAGGTGGCTTACTCCCTCCAGCGCGAAGAACTCGCACTGCAACGGGACCAGCACTGCATCTGCCGCGACCAGCGCATTCAGCGTCAGCAGACCGAGGCTGGGCGGACAATCGAGCAGCACCATGTCGTAGGGCAGTGCCGTGTCTTCGTCAGCGGCCAGAGCCTGCTGCAAAAGGAACTCGCGCCGATCATAGGTGACGAGCTCGATCTCCGCGCCGGCCAGGTCGGTGTCTGCGGGCAGCAGCGACAATCCCGGGATCATGGTGGCCCGGACCAGCTGATCGAGAGGCTGGTTCTCCGCCAGCAACGCGTAGCTGCCGGCTCGCCGTGCGCCGTATTCGATGCCGAGGCCCGTCGATGCGTTGCCCTGCGGATCGAGGTCGATCAGCAACACTCGCTGGCCGCCGCTCGCGAGCGACGTCGCGAGGTTGATTGCCGTCGTCGTCTTGCCCACGCCGCCTTTCTGGTTGGCGATGGCGATGATCTTCGGAATGATGTCCTCTTGATCAGGCGCTCGGCGAGCCCTCATGCACTCCGATCCGCCGGATGTGGCTCAGAGCGAGGATCACCCCTTCCGGATCAGTCCGGCTTGGCGTTCGCTCGATCGTCATGTGCCACCTTGTCCCGGCTTCGGTCAATTCATCCTCGACCGACTTGCCCTTCAGGAACAGGCAGCATCCCGACGGCAGCAGCAGCGGTGCCGCCCAGTGCAGCAGCGTCGGCAATGGTGCCAGCGCTCTCGCCGTGACGATCGACGCCGCGGGAGGTGTCGCGTCCTCGATGCGCGCGTTCAGGATGGTCACGTGCGCGCCGGTCTCTCGCGCGGCTTCCCGCAGGAAGGCCGCCTTGCGGGTGTCCGCCTCGATCAAGGTTACCGGGTTGCCGGTGCGGATGGCCAGGATCAGACCCGGAAAACCGGCGCCGGAACCGAGATCGATGATGGTGGCAGCTGCCGGAACGTGGGCCGCGAGCTGCAGGCTATCGCAGATATGACGCGGCCAGAGCTTCGTCAGGTCGCCCGAGGAGACGAGGTTGATGCGTCGGTTCCAGCGTGCCAACAGGCTGGCGAACCGCTCCAGGCGCAGCACGATCTCGGTGGGAAGCGCATCGAGCGCTTCGCCCGCGGCCTGTTTCACGTGAAACTATCCACAGGCTGCGCGCGGACGTGGACGAGCAGGGCCATGAGCGCGGATGGCGTCACGCCGGGGATCCTCTGCGCCGCGCTGAAGCTGACAGGACGCGCGGCCGACAGGCGCTCGCGCATCTCGGTGCTGAGCCCGCCGATCGTCGCGTAGTCGAGATCCCGCGGCAGCGTGATCGCGCTCTCCGTCGCGAGCTGTCGGATCTCTCGCGCCTGTCGGCCGAGATAGCCGCTGTAGCGCGCCTCGGTCGCCACGTGATTGCGCACCCGGGCCGGAAGCTCGAGCAGCCAGGGGCACAACCCGGCCAGTGCCTCGGCCTCGACGTTCCCGGCGAGAACTTCGAACAACGATCGGCGACGACCATCCGCGGTCGAGGCGATGCCGTGCTGCCTCAGCGTCGCCGACGAGAAGCTCTCCTGCCCGGCGCGACGCGTGGCCAACTCGATCGAGGCCCGTTCGGTCTCGAGCAATCCGGCGCGCGAGGACCCGACACAGCCCCACGCCATCCCCAGCGGCGTGAGGCGCAGGTCGGCATTGTCCGCACGCAGGCTCAGGCGGAACTCCGCGCGCGAGGTGAACATGCGATACGGCTCCGTCACACCCTGCGTCGTCAGGTCGTCGATCATCACGCCGATATATCCGGCGCCGCGATCCACCGTGACGGGCGTGCCACCGCCGGCCAGTCTCGCCGCGTTGATGCCGGCGAGGATGCCCTGCGCTCCGGCTTCCTCGTAGCCGGTCGTGCCGTTGATCTGCCCGGCGAGGAACAGCCGCGGCATCGCGCGGAGCTCCAGCGTCGGCAACAGGGCACGCGGATCGACATAGTCGTACTCGACCGCATAACCTGGCCGGACGATGCGCGCCTGCTCGAGCCCCGGGATGGTGGCGACCAGCCGCGCCTGCACGTCTTCGGGGAGGCTGGTGGAGATCCCGTTCGGATAGACGAGGTCGCCGCCCGGATTGCCGGGCAGGGCTTCCGGCTCGAGGAAGATCTGGTGGCTGGAGCGCTCGGCGAACCGTACCACCTTGTCCTCGATCGACGGGCAGTAGCGCGGCCCGCGGCCAGCGATCGAGCCGCCGTACACCGCGGAAAGCTGCAGGTTCTCGCGAATGACCTGATGCGTCCGCGGCCCGGTCGCGGTGATCCGGCACGACAGCTGCGGCGTTTCGATCCGGCTGGTGAGGCGGCTGAACGGCTCCGGCACGAGGTCGCCACGATCCTCCGCCAGGCCCTCCCAGTCGATGCTGTCACGCGCGAGGCGTGGCGGCGTGCCGGTCTTCAGGCGCCCCATCGGCAGTCCGAGCGCCTCCAGACGCGTTCCCAGACGGATCGCGGGCATCTCGCCGACGCGTCCGGCGGATTGGCTTCGCCGCCCGACATGGATGGTGCCGCGCAGGAAGGTCCCCGCCGTCAGCACCACCGCACCGGCTCGCATCCGCCGCCCGTCGCTGCAGACGACACCACGGACGCACCCATCCGCATCGATGATGAGATCATCGACGGATCCCCGGGCGAGGGTGAGGCCGGTTGTTTCGGTCAGCAGCGCCCGGATCGCGGCGCGGTAGAGCGACCGGTCGGCCTGGGCACGCGGCCCTTGAACGGCCGGACCCTTGGAGCGGTTCAGCAGCTTGAAATGGATCCCGGCCCGATCGGCGGCGCGGCCCATCAGGCCGTCGAGGGCATCGATCTCCCGGACGAGATGGCCTTTGCCGATGCCACCGATCGCAGGATTGCAGGACATCACGCCGATCGTGTCGAGATCGTGGGTCAGCAGCAGGGTGGCGGCACCCAGCCGGGCGGAAGCCGCCGCCGCCTCGCAGCCGGCATGGCCTCCACCGACGACGATCACGTCATGCAGGCTGGTCATCTCGATCACGGGTCTCGTCTCACTTGCCGATGCAGAACTGTCCGAACACGGTGTCTAGCAGGTCTTCCACTCCGACCGCGCCGGTGAGTCCGCCCAGTGCCCGCATCGCCAGCCGCAGCTCCTCGCCGCGCAGTTCCGGCCAGGGCGCGTTCGCCGCGTCCGCCAGGCGCGCCGCCGCCTCGATGATGCCGGCGCGATGGCGAGCCCGGGTCAGGGGGACGGATGCTCCGTGCGCGGTAAGTCTCCGCGCCTGCTGCGACAGGATGTCGATCAGCCGCGCCAGCCCTGCGCCGGTGATCGCGCTGACCCCGATGCTGCCCTCGGGCGCCGGTGCCTGGTCGATCTTGTTGCAGACGATCAGCTCGCCACCTTCGCTCGCGGGAATGCCGCACCGGGGATCCGTCACCCGCAGCACGAGGTCGGCCTGGGCGGCATGATGTCGTGCCCGCCTGATGCCCTCCGCCTCGATCGCATCCGTCGTCTCGCGCAGGCCCGCGGTGTCGACCAGCGTGACCGGGACGTCGCCCAGCACGATCCGGATCTCGAGCGCGTCGCGGGTGGTTCCGGGCACGTGCGACACGATCGCCGCCTCGCGTTGCGCGAGGACGTTCACCAGGCTCGACTTGCCGACGTTGGGAGCTCCCACCACGGCGAAGACGAGGCCGCGACGCAACCGCTCGCCGGGGCCTCCATCGGCCAGATGCGCATTCATCTCGGACATCAGCATGCCCAGGTCGCAGCGCAGACGGTCCTCGACTTCCGACGGCAGGTCCTCGTCGGGAAAGTCGATCAGCGCCTCCTGCTGGGCGAGGACCGAGCGCAGACGATGCGCCCACTCCTGGTAGAGGGTGCTCAGAGCGCCCTCGGTCTGCCGCAGCGCCTGACGCCGCTGCGACTGGGTCTCGGCATCGATCAGGTCGGCCACGCCCTCCGCTTCCAGCAGGTCGAGACGACCGTGCGCGAAGGCGCGGCGGGTGAACTCGCCCGGCTCGGCAGGACGCGCACCGAGCGAGACCAGGGCATCGGCCACCGCCTCGATCACCGCAGGCCCCGCATGCAGATGGAGCTCGGCGCTGTCCTCCCCGCTGTAGCTGTTCGGCCCCGGGAACCACAGCACCAGCGCGCGGTCGAGCAGGTCGTCCGCCAGCCACAGGCTGCGCAGCGCCGCGCGTCGGGGCCTGGGCCGGGCGCCGCGGCAGAGGTGATCGAGAATCATCTCGCAGCTCGGCCCGCTGACGCGCATGATCGCGATCGCCGCCCGACCGGCTCCGGTCGCCACGGCGAAGATCGTGCGTTGCATCACCGGCGTCCCCATCTGTCTCCGGTCAAGCTGCCCGGGACCGGCTCGACCCGTTCTTGACACCCGTCGTCTTGTGCCGTGCGATGGGTGCAGCATCGGAGCCCGGAGTGCCACAACTATCTCTGCACAGCCCGATCGGGGCGCTGACCATCGCGCAGGAGGATGAGGCGCTGGTGGCCCTGGATTGGGGCTGGGGCTGCGTCCAGCAGCAGACGGCGCTGCTTCGACGTGCCCGCGAACAGCTGCATGCCTATTTCGACCGGCAGCTGGAGGCGTTCGATCTTCCTCTGGCGCCTTCCGGCACCGTGTTCCGACTGAAGGTCTGGGCGGCCCTGCTGCACATCCCGTTCGGCAGCACGCGCACCTACGGCGAGGTCGCGCACGAAGTCGGCGGATGCGCCCGCGCGGTCGGGCAGGCCAACAGCTACAACCCGCTGCCGATCCTGATCCCGTGCCACCGCGTCGTCGCCCGCGGCGGGATCGGCGGGTTCACCGGCCACGACGGCGTCGCCACCAAGCGGTTCCTGCTCGACCATGAGGGAAATCAGTGATGTCCAAGGCGATCCGGATCAATGGGTACGGCGGCCCGGAAGTCCTCAGCTGGGAGGACGTGCCCCTTCCGGAGCCGGCAGGCAACGAGGTCCTGATCCGACAGGAGGCGATCGGCGTCAACTTCATCGACATCTATTATCGCACCGGCCTCTACAAGCTGCCCGGTTTCCCGACCGTGCCGGGGATGGAGGGCGCGGGCGTGGTCGAGACGGTCGGCGCCCAGGTCGAGGGCCTGTCGCCCGGAGACCGGGTCGCGTACAGCTCCTCGATGGGCGCCTATGCCGGACGCAGGGTCGTGGCGGCCGACCGCCTGATCAAGCTGCCGGACTCGATCGACAGCGTGACCGCCGCCGGGATGATGCTGCGCGGCCTGACCGTGCAGGCGCTGCTACGTCAGGTGCGGCGGTTGCAGGCCGGCGAGACCATCCTGGTGCATGCCGCAGCCGGAGGCGTCGGGCTGCTGCTCTGCCAGTGGGCCAGCCATCTCGGGGCCACCGTGATCGGCGTGGTCTCCACGGCGGCGAAGGCGGAGCTGGCGCGGGCCCATGGGGCGACCCACACTATCATCGGCCTCAGCGACCTTCCCGCCCAGGTGAAGCGCCTGACCGACGGCGCCATGGTGCCGGTGGTCTATGACAGCGTCGGCAAGGACAGCTTCATGGCCAGCCTGGACAGCCTGGCGCCGCGCGGCCTGATGGTCTCGTACGGCAACGCCTCCGGGGAGGTAACGGGGGTCAACCTCAGCCTGCTCTCGGCCCGCGGCAGCCTCTATCTGACGCGTCCCACCCTGATGACGTTCATCGCGAGGCGCGAAGCGCTGGAAGCTGCCGCTGCCGAACTGTTCGAGGTGGTCGCCGCCGGCGCCGTGACGATCCAGGTCGGGCAGCGCTTCGCCCTGAGCCGTGCCGCGGACGCGCATCGCGCGCTTGAAAGCCGTGCCACCACCGGCAGCACGGTGCTGATCCCCGACTAGCCTCAGGTATTCATCGCGTCGAAGAAATCCTGGTTGGTCTTGCTGTATTTCAGCTTGTCGAGCAGGAAGTCCATCGCATCCATGGTGCCCATCGGCGAGAGGATGCGCCGGAGCACCCACATCTTCGACAGCGAACCCTTGTCCACCAGCAGCTCCTCCTTGCGGGTGCCGCTCTTGGTGATGTCGATCGCCGGGAAGGTGCGCTTGTCCGAGAGCTTGCGGTCGAGGATCAGCTCCGAGTTGCCGGTCCCCTTGAACTCCTCGAAGATCACCTCGTCCATGCGGCTGCCGGTATCGATCAGCGCGGTGGCGATGATGGTCAGCGAACCGCCTTCCTCGATGTTGCGGGCGGCGCCGAAGAAGCGCTTCGGCCGCTGCAGCGCGTTGGCGTCCACACCACCGGTCAGCACCTTGCCGGACGACGGCACGACGGTGTTGTAGGCGCGTGCCAGGCGCGTGATCGAGTCGAGCAGGATCACCACGTCGCGCTTGTGCTCGACCAGGCGCTTGGCCTTCTCGAGCACCATCTCGGTCACCTGCACGTGGCGCGTCGCCGGCTCGTCGAAGGTCGAGGAGACGACCTCGCCCTTGACCGAGCGCGCCATGTCGGTGACTTCCTCGGGCCGCTCGTCGATCAGCAGGACGATCAGGAACACGTTCGGGTGGTTGGTCGAGATCGCGGTGGCGATGCTCTGCAGCATCACCGTCTTGCCGGTGCGCGGCGGCGCCACGATCAGCGCGCGCTGTCCCATGCCGATCGGCGAAACCAAGTCGATCACCCGCGAGGTGAAGTCCTTGTTCTGACCCTTGCCGGGGATGGCCGCGGTCTCGAACTCCATCTTCAGGCGTCGCTCCGGATAGAGCGGCGTCAGGTTGTCGAAATTGATCCGGTGACGGACCGCCTCGGGCGGCTCGAAATTGATCGTGTTCACCTTGAGCAGCGCGAAGTAGCGCTCGCCGTCGCGCGGCGCGCGGATCTGGCCCTCGACGGTATCGCCGGTGCGCAACCCGAACCGGCGCACCTGGCTGGGGCTGACATAGATGTCGTCCGGTCCCGGCAGGTAGTTCGCCTCGGGCGAGCGCAGGAACCCGAACCCGTCGGACAGGATCTCCAGGGTTCCCTCGCCGTGGATCGCCTGGTCGTTCTCCGCGAGGTTCTTGAGGATGGCGAACATCATGTCCTGCTTGCGCAGGGAAGAGGCGTTCTCGATCTGCAGCGATTCCGCGTAGGAAAGCAGATCGGAAGGTGACTTGGTCTTTAGTTCGGCGAGGTGCATTGGGACGCCTCGAGTGGCAGGTCGAATAGGGAGGGGAACGAGCTGCGTCAGGGATCGGCAGGGATGTCCGGACCTGAGTGGAGCGTCTGTCGGATATACCGGAAGTGGCTTCCGGTCCTCTTTCCGACGTCGTTCCGAGCGGAGAGCAGCCTGGTGAGAGACATGGGCGTCTGCAACCAGAACGGGCGGAACTTAAAGCCGGTCATCAGCCGTCGTCAATAGCCCATTTCCGCGGTGGGAAGGCACCGCGCCCGCGCGTCAACGGGTCCCCAGCCAGCCTTTCCTCCAGAACACCAGCAGTGGCCCGATCACCGTGGCGACCATCATGCCCAGGGCGTAGAAGTAGCCATAGGTCCAGTTCAGCTCCGGTATGTTCTTGAAATTCATGCCATAGATGCTGGCGATCAGGGTAGGCGGCACGCCGATGAAGCTGACCACGGTCAGCAGCCGGATGCCGTTGCTCTGCTCGATGTTGATGAAGCCCAGGGTGGCGTC
Organism: uncultured Acetobacteraceae bacterium; assembly: GCA_964242335.1. GTDB lineage: Bacteria > Pseudomonadota > Alphaproteobacteria > Acetobacterales > Acetobacteraceae > Lichenicoccus. Next base: position 68,658 of record CAXTAY010000001.1, read on the forward strand.
CAGCAGGAACTGCACCTTGTTGTTCATCTGCGCCACGAAGTCGTTCAGGCTGCTGATGTCGCGTCCGATGGTCGCGAAGTGGGCGCTCACCATGCCGCGCGTCGTGTGCACCGCGTTCTCGCCGACGTAGAGCGCGATCCTGCCCAGCCCCAGCAGGCTCTCGCGCACGTCCGACAGCAGGTCCGCGGAACGGCCGACATGACGCAGCAGGTCGCGCAGCGCACGGTCGACGTCGCCATGCTCCTGGTTGCTGGCCCGGAAGATGCGGTTCGAGAGCCCGTCCAGATCGAGACCCAGCCGCTCCAGGATGTCGGCCAGGCGGTCGACCATCGCCTCGATCAGCAGGATCAGGGTGGCGTCCGCGTTGCAGCTGCCCTTCTGCTCGCTCACCCGCTGGGCGACGACGTCGAACGTCTTGAAGGCGGTGTAGCGGATGGTGATCAGCCGGTCCGCACTCAGCACGAAGCCGATCGGCGTGACCAGGGAGATCTCGTCGTCGAGGCGACGCACCAGCGGCGTCGACAGGTAGAAGACGCCATCCTGCATCTGCAGCCGGCTGGAGGTCTCGATCTCCTCGAGCTGCTCGCGCGTCGGGATGCGCAGGCCCGAGACCTGGCTCGCGAGGGCATACTCCGCATCGCTCGGCTCGATCAGGTCGAGCCAGCTCGCGAGTTCGGAGTCGCGCTCGTCCCTGACCGGAACGGGCGCCCGGCCGGCCGGGTGGGCAAGGAACATGAAACCTCCGCAACGGGTGGACGATCCTACAACAGCACAACGGCACGCGGCCTTCGATGGGCCGCCGGTGCTGATTCCGCAGCGCCACGTGCGGGCACGCCCGCGCGGGCGTGACCTGTGCGCTGCGCTGCGCTAGGAAGTCGACGGCCAGAGGAGGTCTGAGGTGAGCGCACTGACCCGCATCGACGAGAAGCCGCCCATGCCACATGCCGTCACCGCGCTGCTGGCGGAGCGCGCCAACACGCTGCGTCACGGCCCCGACGACCGCGGCCGCTTCGGCATGTTCGGCGGCCGTTTCGTCGCCGAGACGCTGATGCCGCTGATCCTGGAGCTCGAGACGGCCTACGAGGCCGCCCGCGTCGATCCGGAGTTCCGGCGCGACCTCGACTACCACCTGAAGGACTATGTCGGCCGCCCGAGTCCGCTCTGGTTCGCCCGCCGCCTGACCGAGGAGCTGGGCGGCGCGCGCATCTACCTCAAGCGCGAGGAGCTGAACCACACCGGCTCGCACAAGCTCAACAACGTCATGGGCCAGATCCTGCTGGCGCGGCGCATGGGCCGCACACGGATCATCGCCGAGACCGGTGCCGGTCAGCACGGCGTCGCCACCGCGACGGTCTGCGCCCTGTTCGGGCTGAAATGCGTCGTCTACATGGGCGCCACCGACGTCGAGCGGCAGAAGCCGAACGTGTTCCGCATGCGCCTGCTCGGTGCCGAGGTGCATGCCGTGCAGAGCGGCGCCGGGACGCTGAAGGACGCGATGAACGAGGCGATGCGCGACTGGGTCGCCAATGTCGCCGATACCTATTACCTGATCGGCACCGTGGCCGGCCCGCATCCCTATCCGGCGATGGTGCGCGATTTCCAGTGCGTCATCGGCGAGGAAGCGCGCGCCCAGCTGCAGGAGGCCGAGGGTCGGCTGCCGGACACGGTGATCGCCGCGGTCGGCGGCGGTTCCAACGCGATGGGGATCTTCCATCCCTTCCTCGACGAGCCCTCCGTGCGCCTGATCGGCGTCGAGGCCGCCGGTCGCGGACTGGATAGCGGCGCCCAGGCGGCCAGCATCAGCCGCGGCCGCCCCGGGGTGCTGCACGGCAACCGCACCTACCTGCTGCAGGACCAGGAGGGCCAGATCACCGAGGCGCACAGCATCAGCGCCGGCCTGGACTATCCCGGCATCGGTCCGGAGCATGCCTGGCTGCACGAGATCGGACGTGCGGAGTATGTCGGCATCACCGACGACGAGGCGTTGGCGGCGTTCCAGCTCTGCACCCGCACCGAGGGCATCATCCCGGCCCTGGAGTGCGCGCACGCCCTGGCGCACGTGGCCAAGATCGCGCCCGGCATGGACCGCGAGCACATCATCCTGATGAACCTGTCGGGTCGCGGCGACAAGGACATCTTCACCGTCGCCGAGCATCTGGGCGTCTCGCTTTGAGCGGCCACGCCCACCGCATCCGGCATCGATTCGAAGTGCTGGCGCGGCAGGGGCGTGGCGCGCTGATCCCGTTCCTGGAGGCGTGCGACCCGGATTTCGACAGCGCGCTGTCGATCCTGCGCGGCATGCCCGCGGCCGGTGCCGACCTGATCGAGATCGGGATGCCGTTCACCGACCCGATGGCGGACGGCCCCATCATCCAGGCCGCCGCCGTCCGCGGACTGCGCGCCGGCGCCACCGTGAGCCGCGTGCTGGAGATGGTGCGCCGCTTCCGCGATGGCGACGAGGCCACCCCGGTGGTGCTGATGGGCTATCTCAATCCGATCGAGAGCTACGGTGCCGAGCGGTTCTGCGCGGACGCGGCGGCGGCCGGGGTCGACGGCCTGATCGTGGTCGACCTGCCGCCGGAAGAGGCCGACCTGCTGGAGGCGCCGGCCGAAGCGCATGGCCTCGACATCATCCGGCTGGTGGCGCCCACGACCAGCGACCAGCGCCTGCCGATCGTGCTGCGCGGCGCGTCGGGCTTCGTCTACTACGTCAGCATCACCGGGATCACCGGCACCCGCTCGGCGAGCCAGGCGGATCTCGCCGCTGCACTGCCCCGGCTGCGCGCCGCGACCGGGCTTCCGGTGGCGATCGGCTTCGGCGTGCGCACGCCTGAGCAGGCTGCGGCCGCGGTGCGCGTCGCCGACGCCGCGGTGGTCGCCTCCGCCCTGATCCAGACCCTGGCCGGCTCGCTGGACGACCAGGGTCGCGCCGGCCCCGATACCGTCCGGTGCGTGCTGGACCAGGTCTCGAGCCTCGCCGGTGCGGTGCGCCGCGCCCGACTGCCCGAGACGGAGATGAGCGCATGAGCTGGCTCACCACCTATGTCCGCCCCAAGATCCGCAACCTGCTGGGCAAGCGCGAGGTGCCGGACAACCTCTGGACCCAGTGCAGCGCCTGCAACCAGATGATCTTCGCCCGCGAGCTGGAGCGCACGCTCAAGGTCTGCCCGCACTGCGGCCACCACATGCGCGCGCTGGTGCAGGAGCGGCTGGCCTGGACCTTCGACGACGGCAGCTTCACCCGCATCGAGCTGCCGCGCGCGCCGGCCGATCCGCTCGGCTTTCGCGACCAGAAGCGCTACACCGACCGGCTGCGGGAGAACCGTGCCAAGACCCATCTCGACGAGGCGCTGGTGGTGGCGCACGGCACCATCGCCGGCCGCAAGGCGGTGGTGGGCGTGATGGCCTTCGAGTTCCTCGCCGGCACCATGGGTGCGGCCCTCGGCGAGGGCATCGTCGCCGCGGCGAGGCTGGCGGTGCTGCAGCAGGCGCCGCTGATCGTGTTCACGGCCTCGGGCGGGGCGCGCATGCAGGAAGGCATGATCTCGCTGATGCAGATGCCACGCACCACCATCGCGGTGCAGATGGTGCGCGACGCCGGGCTGCCCTACATCGTGGTGATGACCGACCCCACCACCGGCGGGGTCACCGCGAGCTTCGCCATGCTGGGCGACATACAGATCGCCGAGCCGAACGCGCTGATCGGCTTCGCCGGCCAGCGGGTGATCGAGCAGACCGTGCGCGAGACCCTGCCCGAAGGCTTCCAGCGCGCCGAGTACCTGCTGCAGCACGGCATGCTCGACATGGTCGTGCCGCGCGGCGGGCTGCGCGACACGCTGGGCCGGCTGATCGCCCTGCTGTGCGCCGAACTGGTGACGAGCGACCCGGACGCCGGAGCGCTCGAACAAGCGGCATGAGCGCTGCGGCGACGAACCCGGAGTTCGCCGGCCGTCCCGGCACCGTGCTGGAGCGGCTGAACCACCTCTATCCGGCGCTGATCGACCTCTCGCTCGGCCGGCTGCAGACCCTGCTCGCCCGGCTAAGCCATCCCGAGCGGCGCTTGCCTCCGGTGATCCACGTCGCCGGCACCAACGGCAAGGGCAGCACCTGCGCCAGCCTGCGCGCGATCGCCGAGGCGTCGCACTGGCGCGTCCATGTCGGCACCTCGCCGCACCTCGTGGATATCCGCGAGCGCTTCCGCGTCGCCGGCAGCCTAGTGTCGGAAGCGGCGCTCACCGATACGCTGGAGGAGATCGAGCGCGTCAATGCGGGTGCTTCGATCACCGTGTTCGAGGTGCTGACCGCCGCCGGCTTCCTGCTGTTCTCACGCGCGCCTGCGGATCTCGCGGTGATCGAGGTCGGGCTCGGCGGCCGGTTCGACGCCACCAACGTGCTGCCGCCGCCGGCGGCCTGCGTCATCACCGCGATCTCGATGGATCACGAGGCGTTCCTCGGCGACCGCATCGAGCAGATCGCCGCCGAGAAGGCCGGGATCATCAAGCCGGGCACGCCGGTCGTCAGCGCGCATCAGACGGAGCCCGTGCTGGCGGTGCTCGCCGAAGCGGCCGCACGTGCGGGCGCGCGCCTGCTGCGCCGCGACCGCGACTGGAGCATCGATCCAGGGCCGGGCGGCCTGCGCTACGCCGATGCGCGCGGAACGCTCGACCTGCCGCCGCCCGCGCTGCTCGGCGCGCACCAGGTCGAGAACGCAGGGCTCGCGGTGGCGGCACTCCGTGCGGCCGGCCTGCCGGTGCCCGCGCATGGCTGGGCCGGCATCGCCGCGACCGCGTGGCCCGCGCGCCTGCAGCGCCTGACCGGACGTCTGGCTGCCGGCCTGCCGCCCGGTTGGGAGCTGTGGCTCGATGGCGGCCACAATCCCGGCGCCGCGGCGGTGCTGCGCGCCGTGCTCGAAGGCTGGACCGATCGGCGGACGCACCTCGTCATCGGCATGAAGCAGAGCAAGGACGCGCGCGGCTTCCTGCATCCGCTGCTCGACCGCGCCGAAAGCGTCCATGCGGTCGCCGAGCCGGGCCAGCACCTGGCGCTGCCGGTGGCGGCGATCGTGGAGGCCGGCGGAGGTCGTCCCGTCCCGGGCCCGACGGTGACCGACGCGATGTCCGCCATCCTCGCGGTGGGTTCGCCGTCGGGACGGATCCTGATCTGCGGCAGCCTCTACCTGGCGGGCGAGGTGCTCAAGATGGATGGCTGGCAGCCGAGCTGAGGCGCGGACCCGTCCGCCGCTTCCGACAACCCTGGAGATCGACCGTGCCGCACTGCAGAACCCAAATCGCCGCCGTGCTGGCGGCCTTGGCACTCGCGGGGTCGCCGGCCGCGCGCGCTGCCGATGACGGCGCGGCGATGCCGGCGGCCAAGAGCGGAGCCGGCCCGAAGGCGCCGCACTTCACGCCGCAGCAGAAGAGCTCGGACGGCTCGGTCACGGTGCGCGGCCAGAAGATCGACTACCAGGCGGTCGCCGGCACGCTGGTCGTGCATCCCAAGGACTGGGACGATGCCGACCCCGCCGATGCCACCGATGCCGCGAAGCCGGACGCCAGGAACCCGACGGCGGAGGCGGAGATGTTCTACGTCGCCTATTTCAAGAAGGGGGTGCGGCCGGAGAACCGGCCGATCACGTTCGTCTATAACGGCGGCCCCGGTTCCGCCACCGTCTGGCTGCACATGGGCGCGCTGGGACCGCGGCGCGTCGTCACCGCCGATGCCAGCCACACCGATGCGGCGCCGTACCAGTTGATCAACAACGACGACAGTCTGCTCGACGCCAGCGACCTCGTCTTCATCGACGCGCCCGGCACCGGCTTCGGACGCATCGAGGGACGCGACAAGGAGCACGCGTTCTACGGCACCGATCCGGACGCCGACGCCTTCACCGGTTTCATCGCCCAGTTCCTGGCACGCTTCGGCCGCTTCAACTCGCCGAAATACCTGTTCGGCGAGAGCTACGGCACGACGCGGTCGGCGATCGTCGCGAGCAGGCTGCAGGAGGACAAGGGTATCGACCTGAACGGCGTGATGCTGCTCTCGCAGATCCTCGACTACGACAACAGCATCGACGGGCCGCAATACAACCCGAGCGTCGACCAGCCCTACATCCTGGCGCTGCCCAGCTTCGCCGCGACCGCCTTCTACCACCACAAGCTGCCGAATCAGCCCGGCGACCTGCGTCGCTTCCTGAGCGAGGTCGAGCATTTCACGCTGACCGACTACACCAGCGCGCTGCAGCAGGGCACGGCACTCGACGATGCCGAGCGCGACCGGGTGGCATCCAAGCTGCACGACTATACCGGCCTGCCGATCGACTACATCAAGAAGGCCGACCTGCGTATCAATGGCGGCGATTTCGAGCAGACCCTGCTGGGTCCGGAGGCGATGAACACCGGCCGGCTCGACAGCCGCTTTTCCGGTCCGGCCATGGACCCGCTGGCGGAGCGCTCGGAATACGATCCGCAGGGTGCGGCGATGTCGTCGGCCTACATCTCCGTCTTCAACGACTACGCACGCAAGGTGCTGCATTACGGCGACAGCGATCCGACCGGCGACGGCATCATGGAGTACAAGGTGAGCGCGCATAACATCCGCGAGTGGAGCTTCACGCACCAGCCGCCGAACGCGGAGCGACCGGTCCGCGGCGTGCCCAACGTGCTGCCCGATCTCGCCAGCGCGATGAAGTACAACCCGAAGCTGAGGATCCAGCTCAACCAGGGATATTTCGATCTCGGAACGCCATACTTCGAGGGCGTCTGGGAGATGCGCCACCTGCCGATCCCGAAGAGCCTCGCCGGCAACATCGAGATCAGGCAGTACGAGTCCGGCCACATGGTCTACGCCCACGAGGCCTCGCTGCGGCAGCTGCACGACAACGCCGCCGACTTCATCCGCCGCACGGACAACCAGCACTAGCGGGCTGCCGGAGAACAAAGGCAAGAGCCCTGCCCTCGACCCGTTGGGGCCGTAAACCCCAGACCAAATTTTCTGATCAACGGTTCTCGAAGGCTTGCCTTTGGTGGGGTCAAGGGGCAAAGCCCCTTGCCTCCTCTTCCGCATCGCGGTTTGCTCGTGCCAGTTTGTGAGCACGAGGACCGCCATGCGCAAGGTCATCTTCGACACCGATCCGGGCGTGGATGACGCGATGGCGCTCGCCCTGCTGGCGCGACGTCCCGAGTTGGAGCTGATCGGCGTCACCACCGTGCTCGGCAATGCCGGGATCGAGACGGTGACCCGCAACGCGCTTTTCCTCAAGGACCGGCTGGGGTTCTCGGCACCGGTGGCGCAGGGGTCTGGGGTCACCCTGCTCGGCAAGCACGGCCAGCACGCGCATCACGTGCACGGCGACAATGCGCTCGGCGGCATCGAGATCCCGCAGACGCTGTCGAGCCGGGTCGACGGCCGGCGCGGCCATCGCATGATGATCGACCTGATCCGCAGCTTCCCGGGCGAGGTGACGATCATCGCGGTCGGCCGCATGACCAACCTCGCCCGCGCGCTCGACAAGGATCCCGAGATCGCCCGGCTGGTGCACGGCGTGATCGTGATGGGGGGCGCGTTCGGCACCAACGGCCATTCCGGCAACGTCTCGCCGGTGGCCGAGGCCAATGTCGCCGGCGACCCGGATGCGGCGGATGCAGTGTTCACGGCGCACTGGCCGGTCACCATCGTCGGTCTCGACGTCACCCAGGAGGTGGTGATCGGCGCGTCGCTGCTCGAGCGGCTGCGCGATGCCGGCGGCGAACAGGGACGGCTGCTGCACGAGCTGTCGCAGGCCTATCTCGGGTTCCACCAGCGCACCCGCAAGCTCGACGGGATCTTCGCCCATGACAGCCTGGCCGTCGCCTACGCGATCGACCCGACCCTGTTCACCCTGCGCGAGGGCCCGGTGCGCGTGATCTGCGGCGGCCTGGCGTCCGGCCAGACCATCCAGAAGCCGGAGCGGCCGCCCTTTCCGACCCCGGCCTGGGACCCGCATCCCTCGCAATATGTCTGTGTCGGCGTCGATGCGGCGCGGGCGCTGGCGCTGATCGAGCAGACCCTCCTCGGCTGACCCGCCCCGCTTCGATCCGCCCTTCTCGCCGATCGTGGCTCAGCCGCGCCCGGTCAGCAGGTAGCAGGGACAGCCGGCGCTGCGCGATGCGTGCGGATCGGGTTCGAGCAGCTCTTCCACGGTCATGCGGCGCAGCCGCAGCACCACGAAGTCGGCCGGTCCGTCCAGGATGTAGTCGTAATCCTCGGCCAGCACCGACAGCCAATAGCCGACACCCTGCCGTTCGGTCAGGATCATCGGGTCCGAGGTGCTGACCAGCAGCCCCTGCTTCAGCGCCAGCTCCGCGTCGGGTCCGTTAGTGACGTGGTACAGGTAGGCGTCGGCGCGGTCGGTCGCGCGCAGGTTGCGCGGATCGATCCGCTGCAGCAGCACGTCGTGCGGATCGAGCAGGCGCGGCTCCGGATCGGCCGATGACGCGGGCGCCGGGAGGGTCTGGGCTGCCGGTGTCGATGCGGCCGGTGTCGATGCGGCCGGTTCAGGGTCGGCTGCCTCGTGATCGGCTGGATCGTCGTCGACCGGATCCTCATCGACCGGGTCATCCGGCGCCGCCGTCTCCACCGCCTCGAACAGGTCGTCCTGCGGCGTCGGTGCCGGTCGCAGGTGCGTCCGCCTCACCGGCGCCGCGTCCTGCGCGGCCGGATCGGCCGCGACCGTGTCCCCCGCTGCCGGCTCCGGAGCCGCCTCGAACGGCAGTTCTTCGGTCTGCAGGGCGCTGCGTGCCATGCGCGCACGGGCGCGGCCGATGCGCCGCTCGAGATCCTTGCTCATCGTCGCTCCCGGCGTGGCCGCGCCGACCGCCCGCCAGTACAGCGCGACGGCTTCCTGCGGATGGCGTGCGTCGCGCACCCGGCGCAGCAACCGGCCGTCCTCGTCCTCGATCCGGAACACCTGGCGGTCGGGCTGGCGGGAAGCTCCGTCAACCCGCACCCGGACCCTGCCGAGGCTCTTCGACGCTACCACTTCCATGCCGGGACCCACATCACCGTCGAGCCATCCGAACCGGTCGATGATCGGCCGGTGTCGCCGGTCGGCCGGGCTGCTCGATGCGGCGCTTCTATCGTCCCAGCGGCTTCCGCGTCAACGCGGCGCGACCCGACGCCGCACGCCCGACGCCGCAGTATCGATCATCCCCCGGCGCGGCGCGCCAGCAGCTCGAGCTCGATCTGCATGTCCACGATCTCGAAACCGCCGACGAGATGCAGGGTGGCGGCCGGTCGGGCGTCGCCGAAGGCGTCGCGGAGCAGCGGAAAGCAGGCCGGGAAGCCGTCCGCATCCTGCATCAGGTAGGTCACGCGCACCACGTCCTGCATCGACAACCCGGCCGAGGCCAGCGAAGCCGCGCCGTTGCGCAGCGCCTGCCTGCACTGCTCGGAGAGGTGACGCGAGAAGCGGCCGCGCACCGGGTCGAACCCGGTCACCCGGCGCAGGCGTATCTCCGGCTGACGACCGCGCGATTGCCGGCGCTCGATGGTGACGGCCACCCGTGCGACACGGAGCAGGCGGTCCTGACCTTCATCCTGGCCTGGTGTCTGCGTGGCGAGCATCGTGCCGACGTCTCCTGCATGCGTGGGCAACAGTTGCGTCACAAATTAAAGAAACTCAATCTTTTTTAACATGTCGCGGCACGGTCCCGATACGTGCCCGAAAGCCGTGCCGACCGGCGGGATCGATTCCATTCATGTCCCGCCTGCTCTAGGATCGTCCGGTGAGGACACAGATCCACGCCAGCTGTGCGGCGCGCGACGATGCCGGCGTCCTGCTGCTAGGCCCCTCCGGCTGCGGCAAGTCCGACCTGCTGCTGCGGCTGATCGATCGCGGCTTCGCCCTGGTGGCGGATGACCGGGTCGAGCTCGAGCAGGACCTGGCGGCGCCGGCGCCCGGCCTGGAGGGGCTGGTGGAGATGCGCGGCCTCGGCATCCTGCGTCTGCCGCATCGCGCGCCGGTCCGCCTGCTGCTGGTGTGCGAGCTGGGCCAGCGCCCGCCGCGGCTGCCCGAGCCGGCGTGGCATGCGCTCGGCGTGCCGGTGCTGCGGCTCGACCCGCAGCCGGCCTCGGCGGCGCTGCTGGTGGCGTACGCGCTGGATTGCGTGCAGCGGCGCACGGCGATGCACGCCGGTGCCTTCGCGTGAGCCCGCCGGCATGACCGAGGCGCGGCGCATCCTGCTGGTCACCGGCCTGTCCGGTGCGGGCAAGTCTTCGGTCCTGCGCATCCTCGAGGATCTCGGCCACGAGGCAGTGGACAACCCGCCGCTCTCGATGATCGGCGAGATCATCCGGCGCAGCGAGGCGCCGATGGCGATCGGCGTCGATGCCCGGACCACCGGCTTCGACGCAGCCTCGCTGCTGCAGGCGCTCGCCGGGCTGCGCCGCGATCCGGGACTGCACGTGGAGCTGCTGTTCGTGGTCGCCGAGGAGGCGGTGCTGCTGCGCCGCTACACCGCGACACGCAGGCGGCACCCGCTGGCGCATGGCGGCCGCGTGTCGGACGGCATCGACGCCGAGATCGCGCTCACCGCCCGGTTGCGGGCGGACGCCGACCTGGTGATCGACACTTCCGAGCTGCCGCCGCCGGAACTGCGGCGTCTGGTGGAGGCGCGCTATGCCGGCGGCGACAGGGCTGGCAAGGCCAGGCTGATCGTCTCGCTCGTCTCATTTGCGTTTCCTGCAGGTCTGCCCCGCGATTCTGACATGGTTTTCGACGCCAGATTCCTCCGTAACCCGTTCTACGACCCTACATTATGTGCATCCACCGGGTTGGACCGGCGGGTGGCGGAGCATGTCGAGGCGGATCCGGACTACTTCGCGTTCCTGGACAGGATCCACGATCTGTTGCGATTGGTGCTGCCACGCTTCGTCACCGAGGGTAAGAAATATGTTACCTTGGCGATCGGCTGCTCCGGCGGACGTCACCGATCGGTGACGCTGGTGGAGACGCTGGCGCGGCGGCTCGACGAGACGGCCGATCGCGGCGGCGGCGAGACCATCGGTTCGAACGGGGATGAGGCTCTGGATTGTGTCAGGTATCCGGTCATCGTGATGCATCGTGAACTAGTGCGTGCGGGCAGATCGTCATGATCGGCATGGTCCTCATCACCCACGGCGAGCTGGGCGAGACGCTCCGCGCCGCGATGGAGCACGTGGTCGGCCCGCAGAAGCAGGTCGCCACCCTGAGCATCGGCGCGGACGACCAGATCCCGCTCTGCCGCCGCGCCCTGGCCGAGCAGATCGATCAGGTGGACACCGGCGACGGCGTGATGCTGCTGACCGACATGTTCGGCAGCACCCCGTCGAACTTGGCCATCGCGGCGATGGAGCGCGGCGGCGTCGAGGTGATCGCCGGCGTCAACCTGCCGATGCTGGTCAAGCTGGCCAAGACCCGGTCGCAGCGCACGCTCGCGGAGTGTGCCGATATCGGCGAGACGGCGGGTCGTAAATACATCGCGGCGGCGTCGCACCTGCCCTCGAGCTGCCTCGGCGGCGCCATGTGCTGCAGCGGCACCCCGCTGAGCCCACGCGTGCTGGACGAGGCGGCGGTACGCTGAGTTCGGCGGACGACCACCCCCATGGCGGAGATCCGGTCCGCCGGATCGTCACCATCGTCAACCAGCGTGGCCTGCACGCGCGTGCGGCGGCGAAGTTCGTCTCCCTCGCCGAGCAGTTCGGCGCCTCGATCGAGGTGGCCCGCGAAAGCGAGGTCGTGGCGGCCCGCTCGATCATGGGCCTGATGATGCTCGGCGCCGGCCGTGGCACGCAGATCGAGCTGATCGCCGATGGCTGGGACGCGCGCGAGGCGCTGGACGCGCTCTCCGCCCTGGTCGAGGCTGGCTTCCATGAGCAGGACTGAGGCCAGGACCGGACCCAGGTCTCGTCCGGGCCCGGGCAGGCAGAACCCGGAGCGGCGGTTCGCCGGCGTGGCCATCTCCCCGGGCATCGCCATCGGCCGACCCGCGGCGCCGAACGAGGCGCCGGTGGCGGTGACCGCGCATCGCATCGAGCCGGGCACCGAGCAGGCGGAGGCCGACCGTCTCTCGGACGCGGTGGCGCGCTCGCTGCGGCAGCTCGAGAAGCTGAATGCCCGCCTCGCCCTGCTTCCCGAGGAGACCCAGCACGAGATCGCGCCGCTGCTCGATGCCTACCGGCAGATGCTCGGCCCGTCGCGGCTGCTGCGCGGCGCGGCGCGGCGGATCCAGGAGCAGCGGCTGAACGCCGAGGCCGCGGTCGCCGAAGAGGCCGACGCGCTGTCGCTGCGGCTGCTCGACCAGTCCGGCGGCGCCTCCGACACCGAGGACGCGGCCGCCGCGATGCGACGCGCCGAGGAGGTGCGCGAGATCGGCCGCAGGCTGGTGCGCAACCTCACCCGCGCCCCGTTCCGCTCCTTCACCGCCATCCCCGCCGGTGCCGTGCTGCTGGCGGAGCAGCTGCGCCCGGCGGACGCGGCCTTGATCGACCCGTCCCGCGTCGCCGCGGTGGTCACCGACGAGGGCGGCGAGGCCGACCATACCGCGATCATGCTGCGGGCACTCGGCATCCCGGCGGTGATGGGCGTGTCGGGAGTGACCGAGGCGGCGCGCTCGGCCGCGCTGGTGGTCGTCGACGGTTCCGCGGGCACCGTGGTGGTCGATCCGACGCCGGCGACGCTGGCCGACGCGCGCAGTGGCGTTACCGCCTACGCCCGCGAGCGGCAGCGCTTCGCCCGGCTGCGCCGGCTGCCGGCCGAGCTAGCCAGCGGCGAGCAGATCGAGCTGCAGGCCAACCTCGAGCTGCCCACCGAGCTGCCGCTGATCGCGCAGTCCGGAGCGGCGGGCATCGGCCTGCTGCGCACCGAGTTCCTGTTCATCAACGCCGAGTTCCTGCCGGACGAGGCGGCGCAGGAGGCGGTCTACCGCGAGGTGATCGAGGCGATGGGGGCGGACTGCACCACCATTCGGGTACTCGACTGGGGCGGCGAGAAGCAGAGCGAGGCGCTCGGCAACATCGGCTTCGCGCCGGGCGGCGGCGACCTCAATCCTGCCCTCGGCCTGCGCGGTCTGCGCCTGCTGCTGCGTCATCCGGCGGTGCTGGAGACCCAGCTCGCCGCCATCCTGCGCGCGTCGAGCGCCGGTCCGGTGCGGGTGATGCTGCCGATGGTCACCATCCTGGGCGAGCTGCGCGCGGCGCGCGGCATCTACGAGCGGGTGGCGAGGCGGTTGCGCCGCAAGGGGGTCAAGCTGCCCGACAGGCTGCCGCCGCTCGGGGTGATGATCGAGACCCCGGCGGCGGCGATCGGCGCCGACGCGCTGGCCTTGGAGGCGGACTTCCTCGCCATCGGCACCAACGACCTGACGATGTACACGCTGGCGGTGGACCGGGCGTCGGCGGACGTCGCTGCCCTCTACGACTCGCTGCACCCGGCGGTGATCCGGTTGATCGCCGGCACCACCGAGGCGGCGCTGCGCCTGCGCCGGCCGGTGTCGTGCTGCGGCGAGATGGCGGGCAACCCGCTGGTGATGCCGCTGCTGCTCGGTCTCGGGCTGCGCTCGTTCAGCATGAACGCCTCGGCGGTGCCGCGGGTCAAGCAGGCGGTGCGTGCCCTCCATCTCGACGAGTGCCGGCGTTTCGCGCGGCGGGTGAGCGAGCAGACCGATCCGGAATCGGTCGCCAGGCTGGTCGGCGAGTTCTCCAAGGCGCATTAGCCTCAGGCGAGCGAACGGCCTCAGGCGGGCGGAAGGTCCTGGGCCAGGTCGGCCGCGACCTCGCGTGGCTGGTTGCTGACCTGCGGCAGGCCCATCAGCTCGCCATGCGTGCCGCGCGCCAGCGGACCGACCACGAACAGCCGCTCCCAGACCTCCCCGCCCGGGCGGATCACCCGGCTGCGCCGATCCACCGAGATGCCGAGCGCGAACGGGTCCGCCTCCAGCGCCCCGGCCTCGTGCAGCGCCCGCAGCACCGGATGCCGCTCGACCACCGAGCGGTGACCGGGTCCGGTGCAGTTCACGATCGCGGCGACCTGCAGCGAGATCCGGCTCGCGGCCGGTGTGCCGCGCGGATGCAGCACGACGTGCAGCCCGGGCGATGCCCCGCCCAACGCCTCGGCCGAGAGCGGGGTCGCCGCCAGCAGCCTCAGGCCGCCCTTCGCCAGATCGCCATGCACCAGGCGGTCGATCTGCGGTGCGGACGGGTAGCGATGCACGTCCCAGAACGGACGAAGGTGACGCAGCAGGCGTCGACGCTCGACCACCGGTAGGCTGCCCCAGACAATCCGTCCCTGGGTGCGCAACGCATCGATCACGTCCTCCCAGGGACGGCCGAGCCGTGCCGCGTCGGCGACCGCGCCTCGCACGCGACGCAGCAGCGCCAGCGCCGTGTCCGACGCGGGCTGGTCGAAGCTGCCATAGGCCGACACCGGCTGCACCGTGCGCGGCCGCGGCAGCAGCCCGCGTCGCGAGACGGCGACGATACCGCCGCGATGCCCGCGCGCGCGCAGGCCGGCGATGACGTCGCATCCGGTCAGCCCGGTCCCGACCACCAGCACCTCGCCGTCGCCCGCGAGCGGGTCCAGCGCGCCGGGCCGCCACGGGTCGGCGACCAGCCTGGCATCGCCGGCGAGCGGCTGCAGGAAGCGTGGCAGGTCCGGTGCGATATGGCTGACCGCGAGCACGAGCCGGTCGGCCTGCAGGGTCTCGCCGTCCTCCAGTTGTACCGAGAAGCCCTGCGCCGCCGGCAGTGCCGACACCGCGCGCTGCCGCAGGTGACGGAACTCGGCACGCGCGTCGCCGATCGCCGCCTGCAGGGTGGCATGCACGTACTGGCCGAACAGCGCCCGCTGCGGGAACAACCGCCCATCCGGCAGCACCCCCTCGGGATCCGCCTCCGGCATGCCGCGCGTCCGCAGCCAGGCGTCGAAATCATCCGCCAGCTCCGCGAACAGCGACATGCGCGCGGCCGCGACGTTGGTCCGGTGCACCGGGTCGGAGGTGGCGTAGGCGAGCCCGGCGCCGAGCGTGGCCGCGGGCTCGACCAGCGTGATCCGCGCCACCGGGTCGTGGTCGCGCAGCAGGTGCAGCACGAAGGCGGCGCCGGCGAGGCCGCCGCCGATCACGACCACGTGGACCGGCACCGGTCCTGGCCTGATGTCTGACCTGTATCCCGGCCCGGTCGACCGGCCTGCCGTGGCGACGCTCATCGGACCAGCACGAACCCGTCCATCCGCATGCCCTAGCCTATAGCGTCGCCTTAGACCACCTGCCGGCTTTCTGCCGCCATTGCCGTAACCCGGCAGGGCGTTGTGCGAATACCATCAGGCCATGCAGGTGAACCAGATGAGGCCGATGACAGCCGGACCGCCGCGACCAGGATGCCCGCCCGCGCCAGCCTCCGGCGGCATGCCATGACCGCGCTGCTGCTCGCCCTGGCGGCGGGCGCCCTCACGGTGGCGGCCCCGTGCATCCTGCCGATGCTGCCAATCCTGCTCGGCGCCTCGGTGGGCCAGACCAGCCGCGCCCGTCCGGCCTTCATCACGCTGGGCTTCGTGCTGAGCTTCTCCGTCGTGGCGTTGCTGTTCGGCGCCTTCGCGCAGAGCCTCGGCGCGTCGCAGGAGGTGCTGCGGCAGGTCGCGATCGTGCTGCTGGTGCTGTTCGGCGCCCTGATGATCTCGCCGCGCCCGTTCGAGCTGCTCGCCGCCCGCATGGGCGGCCTGATCAACCGCGCCGACGCGGCGGGGCGCCGCGCCGGCGCCGGGAACCGGGGCGGCTTCGTCCTGGGCATGACGCTGGGGGTGGTGTGGACACCGTGCGCGGGTCCCGTGCTGGGCTCCATCCTCACCGTCGTCGCGACTTCCGACCGGCTCGGCTGGTCGGCGCTGCTGCTCGTCGCCTACGCGATCGGGGCCGGCGTGCCGATGCTCGCGATCGCCTATGGCGGCCAGTACGTCACCACGCGGGTGCGCAGCGTGGTCCGCTACGCGCACCGTCTGCAGCAGGCCTTCGGCGTGGTCGTGATCCTGATCGCGGTGGCGCTCTACTACCAGTACGACACCGTGGTGACGGTGTGGCTCGCCAACTTCTATCCCAACGCCAACCTCGGACTGTGACATGCACCTGAGCCGACGTGCCGCCCTGCTGAGTGCCGCCGCGGGCACGCTACCCTGGACCGGGTCCGCCCGCGCCGCGGGTGAAGCGGCCGAAGGGTTGGCGGATTACGGCGCCGCGCCCGAGTTCGCCGGCATCTCCGGCTGGCTGAACTCGCCGCCGCTGACCATGGCCGGGCTGCGCGGCAAGGTGGTGCTGATCGATTTCTGGACCTATTCCTGCATCAACTGCCTGCGCACCCTGCCGTACGTGACGCGCTGGTACGACAGCTACCGTGCGCGCGGCCTCGTGGTGGTGGGGGTGCACACGCCGGAGTTCGGCTTCGAGCGCAGCACCGCCAACGTGCGGACCGCGATCGAGCGCTTCGGCATCCGCTATCCGGTGGCCCAGGACAACGCGTTCGCCACCTGGCGCGCCTACGCCAACCAGTTCTGGCCGGCCGAATACCTGGTCGACCGCGACGGCCGCGTGGTGCTGAAGCATTTCGGCGAAGGCCGCTACGACGAGACCGAGAACGCGATCCGCTCGCTGCTCGCCGCCGGCCCCGCGGTGGCCGCGGAGAACGGCGCCGACCTGTCGCGCATCGCCACGCCGGAGATGTATTTCGGCCTGGCGCGGATGCAGATGCTGGCGAGCCCGGAGCCGCCGCGCCGCGGTGCCGCGCGCTATAGCGTGCCGGCACCGCTGCCGGGCAACCGCTTCGCCCTGATGGGTACGTGGAACCTGTCCGACGAGACCGCCACACTCGCGCAGGGTCCGGGCGCGGTGGCGCTGCAGTTCCGCGCCGCGAAGGTTTTCATGGTCGCGAGCAGTCCAGCCCCGGTCACCCTGTCGGTGACGGTCGACGGCCGGGCGCAGCCGCCGGTGACGGTGCGGGAGAGCCGCCTCTACACGCTGTTCGACAGCACCGACTACGGCGAGCACGCGCTGCGCCTCGAGATACCGCAGTCGGGGCTGCAGGCCTTCACCTTCACGTTCGGCTAGGCGGATACCGTCGGGCAGGAGGGCAGCTTCGTGCCGTCCGCATTTGTGCGTCCGGTGCTGCCGGGGTAGATGGCAGCCCGAACTCCAGATGCACCGATAGCTGGGCATGATCGGCTCGATCCTCTGCTCCGGGAAGGCCTGCCCGAATGAGCTCCGCCTCCGACCCTGACCTCAACTTCGACCCCGACCCTGATCCCGACATCGTGCCGATCCGCCGCGCCCTGATCTCGGTCTCCGACAAGACCGGGCTCGTCGCACTCGGTGCGGCACTGCTGCGCCACGGCGCCGAGCTGCTCTCCACCGGCGGCTCGGCCCGGGCGCTGCGCGAGGCCGGGCTGGCGGTCAAGGAGGTCTCCGAGCAGAGCGGCTTCCCCGAGATCCTCGACGGGCGGGTCAAGACCCTGGTGCCGCAGATCCATGGCGGCATCCTCGGCCGCCGCGATCTCGCATCGCACCGGGCGCAGATGGCCGAGCACGGCATCGCGCCGATCGACCTGGTGTGCGTCAACCTCTACCCGTTCGAGGCGGCGGTGGCCTCGGGTGCGGCGCCGGCCGAGTGCATCGAGACCATCGACATCGGCGGCCCGGCGCTGATCCGGGCGGCGGCGAAGAACCATTCGCACGTCGCCGTGCTCACCGAGCCCGCGCAGTACGAGGCGCTGATCGAGACCCTGGGGGCACTCGGCGGCACCACCCGGGCGGATCGCCGCGCCTGGGCCGGCGCCGCCTATGCGCGCACCTGCGCCTATGACGGCGCGATCGCGAACTGGTTCGCGCGCGAGCGCGGCGACCCGTTGCCGCGCCGCCTGAGCCTGTCCGGCGTGCGTGCCGAGATCCTGCGCTACGGCGAGAACCCGCATCAGTCCGCGGCCTTCTACCTCGACGGCAGCGACCGCCCCGGCATCGCCACCGCGCGCCAGCTGCAGGGCAAGGCGCTGTCGTACAACAACCTCAACGACACCGATGCCGCGTTCGAGCTCGCCTGCGAGTTCGAGCAGCCGTCGGTCGCGATCGTCAAGCACGCCAATCCCTGCGGCGTCGCCACTGCCGCGAGCCAGGAGGCGGCCTGGGAGCTGGCGCTGCGCTGCGATCCGGTCTCGGCGTTCGGCGGGGTGGTGGCGCTGAACCGCATCCTGGACGAGGCGACCGCATCGCGGATCGCCGCGATCTTCACCGAGGTGATCGTGGCCCCGGACGCCACCGAGGCCGCGCGCGCCGTCCTCGCCGGCAAGAAGAACCTGCGCCTGCTGCTGACCGGCGGCCTCGCCGATCCAATCGCCGGCGGGCTGACGCTGCGCTCGGTGGCCGGCGGCTTCCTGGCGCAGGACCGCGATGCCGGCCGCCTGGACGGCTCGATGCTCAAGGTGGTGACGCGGCGGCCGCCGACCCCCCGCGAGCTCTCCGACCTCGTGTTCGCGTTCCTGGTCTGCAAGCACGTGAAGTCGAACGCGATCGTCTATGCCCGCGACGACGCCACCGTCGGCATCGGTGCGGGGCAGATGAGCCGGGTGGATGCCGCACGCATCGCCGCCAGCAAGAGCGAACAGGCGGGCCAGGCGGCCGGCCTCGCGGAGTCGCTCAGCCGCGGCAGCGTTGCCGCCTCGGACGCGTTCTTCCCGTTCGCGGACGGTCTGCAGGCGGTCATCGCCGCCGGCGCCACCGCGGTGATCCAGCCGGGCGGGTCGATCCGCGACGCCGAAGTAGTCGCCGCCGCCGACGCGGCCGGGATCGCGATGGTGTTCACCGGCATGCGGCATTTCCGCCATTGACCCGCGTCCAGCTCGCGGCGGCACCGTCCGCTCGCCCGACCTCCGCCCGCCCGGCGATGGAGGGGCTGGAAGGCTCGCTGATCCGCGCGGTATCCGCCGAGGGTGCCGGGCTGCCCGACGTGATCCCGCTCTGGTTCGGCGAGCCGGACGAGGTCACGCCCGGCTTCATCCGGGATGCCGCTAAGCGCGCGCTGGATGAGGGCCAGACCTTCTACAACTCCAACTTCGGCATCGCCGCGCTGCGCGAGGCGATCGCCGCCTACCAGGCGGGCCTGGGCCGCGGCGCCGGCTTCGAGCGCATCTGCGTCACCGCGTCGGGCGTGAATGCGGTCATGCTGGTCTGCCAGGCACTGCTGGAGCCGGGCGACCGGGTGGTCCTGCCGGAGCCGTACTGGCCCAACCTCGCGGGCATCCCGAGGGTGATGGGCGCCGAGATCGTCACCGTGCCGCTGCAGCTGGATGCCGGCGCCACCTGGTCGATCGACATGGACGCGCTGCTGGCGGCACTCTCGCCGGGCACCCGCATGGTGATCCTGAACGCGCCGGCGAACCCGACGGGGTGGATGCTGACGCGAGGCGAGCAGGAGATCCTGCTGGCGCATTGCCGCCGCCACGGCATCTGGATCCTGGCCGACGACGTCTATGAGCGGCTGGTGTTCGAGGGATCGGCCTCGCCCTCGTTCCTGGACATCGCCACCCCCGAGGACCGCGTGGTCGGGATCAACTCCTTCTCCAAGAGCTGGGCGATGACCGGCTGGCGGCTGGGCTGGGTCACCGCACCGGTGCCGCTGATGGCGGCACTCGGCAAGATCAGCGAGTTCAACGTCTCCTGCGCGCCGCCCTTCGTGCAGCACGCGGGCATCGCGGCGATCGAGGGCGGCGAGCCCTTCATCGCGGCCAGCGTCGCGCGCTACCGGGCGATGCGCGACCTGGCCTGCGCCCGGCTGGGCGCGATCCCCGGGGTCAGCGTGCCGGTCCCGGGCGGCGCGATGTACTGCTTCTTCGCGGTCGCCGGCTGCACCGACAGCGTCGCCCTGGCGCGCCGGCTGCTGCACGAGGCGCGTGTCGGGCTGGCGCCCGGCCTCGCCTTCGGGGCGAGCGGGGAGGGCTGCCTGAGGCTGTGCTTCGCGGTCGGGCGCGATAGGCTGGAGCAGGCCTGCGAGCGCATCGAGGACCACCTCGGCCGGCTCGGGCATGGCTGACCGCCCGATCCGGCGGCGCGCGCGGGCGATGCTCCTCGGCCTGTCGCTGGCAGCTATGGCCATGCCGGCCCAGGCCCAGGTCCCGGTCCAGGCACAGCCGGGGGCGCCGGCGGCGGCCGCGCTGTCGCCGGCGGATCGCGGCTGGGTGCAGCGCCTGCAGGCGACGCTGGATGCGATCACCACGCTTCGCGCGCGCTTCGTGCAGATCGCCCCGGACGGCCGCACCACCCAGGGCAGGGCCTGGCTCGATCGTCCGGGCCGGATGCGCTTCGAGTACGACAAGCCGAGCCCGCTGCTGCTGGTCGCCGGCGGCGGCAGGCTAGTGTTCAACGACAGCCAGCTGAAGCAGACCACCACCCTGCCGCTGGAGAAGACCCCGGTCGGGCTGCTGCTGCGCCCGCAGCTGACCCTGTCCGGCGACGTCACCGTCACCGGCTTCCGGCACGATCCCGGCGAGCTGCAGCTCACCCTGGTGCGCACCGCGTCGCCCGGCGACGGCAGCCTGACGCTGATCTTCTCCGAGCAGCCGCTGGCGCTGCGTTCCTGGAGCGTGATCGACGCGCAGGGTCGGCAGACCCGCGTCGACCTGGTCGACATCGTGCTCGGCGGCGCGCTGCCGCAGGGCCTGTTCGACACCGCGATCGGCGAACAGGACCGCTGAAGGCCTGAAGCCGCAGGATTTCCTTCAAATCTTCGTCCCTCTTGTCCAAGATGTCGGAGAGATGAAGCCGCTGATCGGTATCACCTGCTGCAGCAAGCTGTTCGGGCCCTACGAGCTCGAGAACCATGCTGCCTCCGACACCTACGTGGAGGTGACGGACCGCCTCGTGCTCGGCGTGCCGGTGCTGATCCCCGCGAACGGCGAGGCGGTCGACATCGACACCCTGCTGGCCCGCCTCGACGGGCTGATCCTGACCGGCAGCCGGTCGAACGTCTGTCCCGACCGCTATGGCGGGTGCGCGCACGCCGTCGGTACGCCGGAGGATCAGCGGCGCGACGCGGTGACGCTGCCGCTCAGCCGCGCGGCGATCGCGGCGGGAATGCCGGTGCTGGCGATCTGCCGCGGCTTCCAGGAGCTGAACGTCGCACTCGGCGGCAGCCTGCATCAGCGCCTGCAGGATCTGCCCGACCGGCTCGACCATTCCGCGCCGGCGGAAGCCGACATCCGGCTGCGTCACGGCAAGGCGCACGCGGTCGAGCTCATCGCCGGCGGCCTGCTGCATCGTCTGGCGGGCGGGCTCGACCGGGTGCAGGTCAACTCGCTGCACGACCAGGGCATCGACCGCCTGTCGACGCAGCTCTCGATCGAGGCGGTGGCGCCGGACGGGGTGGTCGAGGCGGTCCGGGTGACCGAGGCGCCAGGGTTCGCCGCCGGCGTGCAGTGGCATCCGGAATATGACTACCGGACCGACGGGCTGTCGCGCGCGATCTTCGTGGCCTTCGGCGATGCGGTGCGGGCGCGCGTGGCCGGGCTGCCGCTGCCGCAGCCGCTGCGCATCCCCACCCGGCCGGCCTCCTGCTCGGCGGCGGCGTAGCGCGCCGCGACCGCGCGCGGATGGCTGCGCCAACCGACGAGGAACCAGCGTTCCGGACCGATGTTGTCCGCGGCAGACAGAGCGGGGGCATGGTCATGGCGGATGGCGGAGCGGACTCGGCAGCGGATCCGCGCGCGGCGGCGAAGGCCGCACGGCTGCACTACGTCGATGGCGCTCGCCCGGGCATCAGCCGCCACAAGGCTGCGGACGGCTTCGTCTACCGCGAGCCGGATGGCACGCCGGTCACCGACGAGAAGGTGATCGAGCGCATCCGCAAGCTCGCGATCCCGCCGGCGTACACCGATGTCTGGATCTGCCGTGACCCGCGAGGACATCTGCAGGCGGTCGGCCGCGATGCCCGCGGCCGCAAGCAGTATCGCTACCACCCCGACTGGCGGGCGATCCGCGACGAGGCGAAATACGGCAAGATGTTGCTGTTCGGCCAGAAGCTGCCGGAGATCCGGGCCCATGTGCAGCGCGACCTGGGACTGCCCGGCCTGCCGCGCCGCAAGGTGCTGGCGACGGTGGTGGCACTGCTCGAGAAGACGCTGATGCGGGTCGGCAACGAGGAATACACGCGGACCAACAAGAGCTTCGGCCTGACCACGCTGCGTAACCGGCACGCACGCATACGCGGCACCGAGGTGGTGCTCGATTTCCGCGCCAAGCACGGCATCCAGCAGCATGTCGAGCTGCGCGACCGCCGCCTGGCCGGCATCCTCAAGCGGTTGCAGGACATACACGGCCAGGAGCTGTTCCAGTATCTCGACGAGGACGAGCAGCGCCACGGCATCTCGTCGCAGGACGTCAACGAGTACCTGCACGAGATCAGCGGCGAGGACATCACGGCGAAGGATTTCCGCACCTGGGCGGCGACCAACCTGGCCGCCCTGGCGCTGCACGAGCTGGAGCTCTTCGACAGCCAGGCCAAGGCCAAGAAGAACCTGCTGCACGCGGTGGAGAAGGTCAGCAAGCTGCTCGGCAACACCCCGGCGATGTGCCGCAAGTGCTACATCCATCCGGCGATCTTCGACGGCTATCTCGACGGCAGCCTCGCCGAGGCGCTGAAGCAGCGTGCCGAGGCGGTGCTGGAACCGCAGGCCGCGGCGCATACCGATCTGACGGCGGAGGAGGTCGCGGTGGTCGCCTTCCTGAGCCGCAAGCTGGACCAGGTGGCGGCTTCGCCGGGCAAAGCCGCGTGACCTGCCCGAACTGCTTCAGAGCTGATCGGCAGCGCCAGGGTCGGCGGTCGTCTCCGCTTCCTCCTGGACTCCCTCCTGGGCCCCCTCTTGGGCGAGCTGCAGCGCGCGCGCGTAGACCGTGCGGCGCGGCAGGCCGGCGACCACCGCGACCAGCGTCGCCGCGTCCTTGACCGAGTGGGTCAGCAGGGCCTGCCGGAGCGCCCGGTCGAGATCGCCGGCGCCGGTCTGCTCGGGCTCGGCGGGTCCGACCAGGACGGTGATCTCGCCACGTGGCGCCGCCACGGCGTAGTGCTCGCGCAGCGCGTCCAGGGTGCCGCGTCGCACTTCCTCGAACCGCTTGGTCAGCTCCCGCGCGACCGCCGCCTGACGCGCGCCGCCGAACACGGCGACGAGGTCCTCCAGCATCTCCGCCAGACGGTGCGGCGCCTCGTGCCAGATCAGGGTCGCCGACAGCCCGCCCTGCTCGGCGGCGCGGAGCGTCGCGAAGCCGCTGCGACGTGCGGCACTCCGCGGCGGCGCGAAGCCCACGAACAGGAACGGATGCGGCGGCAGGCCGGAGAGGGTGAGGGCGGTGATGGCGGCGTTGGCTCCCGGTGCCGCGGTGACCGGCAGGCCATCCTCGATCGTGGCACGCACCAGCCGGTAGCCGGGATCCGACAGCAGCGGCGTTCCTGCGTCGCTCACCAGCGCCACGCGCTTTCCCTGCCGCAGCAGCTCCAGCAGGCTGCCTATCCGGTGCCGCTCGTTGTGCTCGTGCAGCGCCTCCATGCGAGAAGAGATCCCCCACGCCGCGAACAACCGTGCGGTGACACGCGTATCCTCACACAGTACCAGGTCTGCCTGCGCGAGACAGGCGGCCGCCCGCGGCGTCAGGTCGGCCAGGTTGCCGATCGGCGTCGATACGAGCACAAGGCCGGCGGGCAGAGGTCCGCTCGGTGGCACCTTGTCCGGCCGGGACACCTGGTCGGGCGAGATAGGGGGAAAGTCGGATGCTTCGTCGGACATGGATGTTCCTGGCCCCTGCGTATGCGATCCGTCCAGCCTCGTTCGGGTCGTGGCGTTCGGCGTCCGGTATCCTGACGCTGCTGCTGCTCGGTGCCTGCACCACCGGACCGCTGGCGGGGTTCGGGCTGGGCGGCGATGCCGCCTCGACCGCGGCGCCGCCTGGTGTGGAGGCGCCGCCGAGCGAGACGCCGCCGGTCGCGCCCACCAGCCGCGTCGGCATCCTGCTGCCGCTCAGCGGCGGCAACGCGCCGCTCGGCCAGGCGATGCTGAGATCGGCACAGCTGGCACTCGACCTGCCCGGCGCGCCGCCGCTCGACCCGCAGGATACCGGAGACGCGCCGGGCGGCGCCGCCCGCGCCGCGCAGGCGGCGATCGGCGCCGGCGACGGCATCCTGATCGGTCCGCTGACCTCGGCCGACACGGCGGAGGCGAGCCCGGTCGCACGGGCGGCCCGTGTGCCGATGCTCGCCTTCACCAGCGACCTGGCGCAGGCGCAGCCAGGGATCTGGGTGATGGGCGTGACCCCGGAGCAGCAGGTGCACCGCCTGGTCGAGGCGGCCAAGGCGGACGGTCGCACCCGGATCGCGGCGATGCTGCCCGACAACGCGCTCGGCACCGCGATGGCGGACGCCCTCACCCGCGCCTGTGCGGATGCCGGCCTGGCACCGCCCAACCTCGCGCGCCATTCCGACAGCATGGAGAGCATCAACAGCACCATGCGCGGGCTGACCGACTTCGAGAACCGGCGCGGCGCGATCGAGCAGAAGCTGCGCGATGCCAAGGCGAGCCAGGATCCGGCGATCCGCGCCCAGGTCGCGACGCTTGCCCAGACGCCGATACCGCCACCGCCGTTCGACGCCCTGCTGCTCGCCGATACCGGCACCGACCTGCAGGAGGTGATCTCGGTGCTGAACTACTACGACGTCTCTTCGAGCCAGGTGCGGATCATGGGACCCGGGCTATGGGGTGCGTTCGCCAGCAAGCTGAGCCCGCTCGAAGGGGCCTGGTTCGCCGCTCCCGACGCTCAGGCCCGGCTCGGCTTCGTGCAGCGCTACCAGGCCAAGTTCGGCCAGCCGCCGCGGCCGCTGACGGACATCCCGTACGACGCGGCAGCGTTGGCGCGCAGCCTGGCGACGTCAGCCGGATACAGTGTGGACGCGCTGACGCGGGCGGATGGTTTCGCCGGCGTCGACGGCGTCTTCGCCCTGATGCCGGACGGTCACGTCCGACGCGGGCTGGCGATCTTCCAGATCCAGCCGGGCGGCGGTGCGCGGATCGTGCAGCCGGCCCCGAGGTCGCTGAACCCCGCGAGCTGAGGCGACGTCCCGGCGTCCGGCGATCAGGCGGCGACCGTGGCTCCGACCGACAGCACCGGGCGGATGCAGTGCAGGGCCGCCTCGAAGCTGGAGAAGCTGCCGAGCTTGTGGCTGCGGACATGGTCGATCACCAGCCAGCGCATGCCCTCGGGACGGATCATGTAGGCGGGATCGGCATTCTCCCGGACCCAGACCAGCACGTGCTCGAGCGGCACGCTGTCGCGCTGCGGTGTCATGCGCGGTGCGATGTCGGCGTCGCAGATGCCCATTGAGGCCCCTGCCTGCAGCCAGCGCAGCAGATATTCGCGGTGCCGGGGCAGGAAGCAGAGGCGGAGGGAGACGATGTTGGAGTTCTCCTGGAACGCCGTCGTCGCATCAGATCCGGGCATCTCTTGTCCCCTCGCATTTTTGTGAGCAAAACGTAATCGGGCGTCACCCATGCTGCCAACGGGATTCTGCGGAGAGTCAGCAAGTCGGCTCCGCAGCTCCGATTTCTGTGGCTAATTTGCAATGCTCCGTTACGAAATCGCCTCGTATCAAGAAAATCGGCTCATGCGATGGGATTTGGTCTTCGCTTTTCAGCAACTCTACTTAACTTTGAGCAGACCCGGCGAGGAGCCGTTCCAGAAGACTGTCGATCTCCCTCGGGTCCTGCCAGCACAACCCGACGCTCAACACGGTGACTTGGGTGGCGAAAGCCGGCGGCAGGCGCACCGCATCCTTCGGCGTGGTCACCAGGGTGGCATTAGCCGCATGCGCTCGCGCAGCCAGTCGGTCCAGTTCCGCCGTGCTGTAGCGGTGATGATCCGGAAAGCCGGTGCGCTGCACCAGCTGCAGGCCGATGGCCTCGAGGGCGCCGAAGAACTTCCCGGGCCGGCCGATGCCGGCGAAGGCGGCCAGCCTGCGCCCCCGCAGGACATGCGCCTGCGCCGCCATCACCAGCTCCGCACTCAGCACCGGCAGCTGCGGCGGCAGGCGCGTCCTGGCCGCGCGAAGATCCGGACCGATGAGGATCGCCGCGTGCGCCCGTGCCGCGCCGTGCTCGATGCTCTCCCGCAGCGGGCCGGCTGGCAGCAGGCGGCCGTTGCCGAAGCCGGCGGCGCCGTCGATCACCAGCAGCCTCGCGTCGTGCGCCAGCCCGGGATGCTGCATGCCGTCGTCCAGCACCAGGCACTGCGCCCCGTGCGCCACCGCCGCGCGTGCCGCCGCCGCGCGGTCGGCTGCGACCCAGGTGGGAGCGGCTGCGGCCAGCAGCAGCGCCTCGTCGCCGACGAGGGCCGCGTCGTGGATCGAGACGTCGACCTGCAGCAGCTTCCTCGCGGTGCCGCCGTAACCCCGCGTCAGCGCGTGCGCGCGTATGCCGCGGGCCTGCAGCCGCGTCAGCAGGTCGAGGGCGAGCGTGGTCTTGCCGGCGCCACCGACGCTCAGGTTGCCGCAGCAGATCACCGGAACCGGCGCCCGCCAGCCCGGCCGGCTCAGCCTGCGGCGCGTGATCCGGCCGGTCATCCAGCCGAGCGGCGCGAGCAGCAGCGCCGCGGCCCGCGCGTCCGGATCCTGCCAGAAGCCGGGCGGCCGCATCAGCTCGCTCCCGTCAGGTCCAGCAGGCGACGAGCCAGGTCGGGGACCAGATCGGAGGCCGCCCGGGCGATGCGCTCGGCCGCGGCAACCTGGCGCGCCCGCGCGGCCGGATCGCTCAGCAGCCGGAATGCCCAGTCCGCGATCGCCTCCGCCGTCGGGGCGATCTCGATCGCACCGGCCTCGCGGAGGGATGCCACGGCGTCGTTGAAGTTGAAGGTCGACGGGCCGGTCGAGATCGCGCAGCCGAGGCGGGCCGGCTCGAACGGGTTGTGGCCGCCGCCCGGGACCGCTTGCGACAGGCTGTTGCCGAGGAAGGTGATCGGCGACAGCCGGTAGAGCAGGCCCAGCTCGCCCATCGTGTCGCAGATCCAGTAACCCTGATCGGCCGCGGGATCCTGCCCGAGTGCCCGTCGTGGCGCATGATCGAGCGGCGCCGGCAGCGACGCGCCGCGCTCGGGATGGCGCGGTGCGATGACGGTCAGCAGGGTCGGCAATCGCCGGCTCAGGATCGCGTGCGCCTGCGCGACGACGGCCTCCTCGCCGGCATGCGTCGAGGCCGCGAGCAGCAGCGGGCGCTCCCCGAGCATCTGCCGCAGCCGGTCCAGCTCGCGCTCGTCCACCGGAAGTGCCACCGCCGCGGCCTTCAGGTCGCCTGGGCACTCGACGCGGGCGGCGCCGAGCCTGCGCAGGCGATCCGCATCCTCCTCGCTGCGCGCGGTGATCCAGCGGAAGCTGTGCAGCATCGTGCGCGCCAGCGCGGGCAGCCTCTGCCAGCCGCGAAAGCTGCGCGCGGACAGCCTGGCGTTCACCAGCGCGAGCGGCAGGCCATGGCGGCGGACGCAGGCGATCAGGTTCGGCCAGAGCTCGCTCTCGACCAGCGCCACCGCCTGCGGCCGCCAGTGTCGGAGGAAACGGCGCAGCCAGCGCGGCACGTCGAGGGGGACGAACTGCTGCAGCACCCGCCGGTCGAGGCCGCCGGCTCGCAGCCTCTGCGCCAGCAGCCGCTGCGAGGTCACCGACCCCGTGGTCATCAGCACGTGCAGGTCCGGCTCGGCGGCACAGAGCGCGTCCAGCAGCACCAGGACCGAGACGGTCTCGCCCACGCTCGCCGCATGCAGCCAGAGCAGCCTGCCCTCCGGCCGAGGCAGAGTCGCCCGCCCGCGCCTCTCCCCGAGTCGGTCCGGCAGCTCGCGGCCGCGCGCCAGGCGGTGCCGCAGCAGCAGGCGCACCACGGGTTCGGCGACGACGGCGAGCAGCCACCATAGCCGCGCCGTGAGCGGGACGGGCTCCGGCAGCGAGCTCATGCGCGGTGCCGGTCCAGCGCGTCCAGCGCTTCGCCGATGGTCGCCGAGGCGGCTTGCCGATCCTGCCGTGACACCGTGATCGGCGTCCCGCACCGGATGCTGCCGCGGCTGAACGGCAGCGGCAGCATCATCCGGTCCCACGAGCCGAGCCTTCGTGCCGGCCGGCAGGTGGCGGCGACCGGGACGACGCTGACACCCGAGTAGGCGGCGAGATGCGCCGCACCCGGCTGCATGACGCGCCTCGGTCCGCGCGGCCCATCCGGCGTGAGGCAGACGACCTTGTGCTCGCCGAGCAGACCGAGCAGCCGTCGCAGTGCCGCGGTGCCGCCCTTGTCCGGCCGGCGTCGATCGGCCGACGAGCCGTCGACCGACCCGATGTCCCAGCGCCGCATCACGTCGGCGATCATCCGCCCGTCGCGGTGCCGGCTGATCAGCGCGATGAGCGAGAGCGACGGGTTCTCCCGGCGCGCCCGCCACCAGAGGATCGGCACCAGGGGCAGATACTCGTGCCAGAACACGACGATCACGGTGCTGCCGCTGCGTCCGGTCAGGAGCGACCAGGTCGCCGGATCGGCCTCGATCTTCCAGCGGCTGCTGCGCAGCGCCAGCTCGAGATAGGAGCCGATCAGGCGGCAGAGCAGCCACCGCACCGGCCGGCTGCGCAGGAACCGCTTCAGCACGGCGCAGCCGCGGGTGTCACTGCGGATCCTCTGGTTTCACGTGAAACAATCCACAGGCGAGATCGACGATCCGGAGGCCGCAACACGAAGCCTTCAGGACGGGTTCTGCGCCCGGTGCCGCAACAGATGATCCGCCAGCACGCAGGCGAGCATCGCCTCGCCCACCGGAACGGCGCGGATGCCGACGCAGGGATCGTGCCGGCCGCGTGTCGATACCGTCACCGGCTCGCCGGCCCGCGTCACCGACGGCACCGGCGTCAGGATGGAGCTGGTCGGCTTGACGGCGAAGCGGGCGATGATCGGCTGGCCGGTGGAGATCCCGCCCAGGATCCCGCCCGCATGGTTGGTGTCGAACGCGACGCGGTCGCCCTCCCGGCGCATGGCATCGGCGTGCTGTTCGCCGCGTGCGCTCGCCGCGGCGAAGCCGTCGCCGATCTCGACCGCCTTGACCGCGTTGATGCCCATCAGCGCCCCCGCGATCTCGGCGTCCAGCTTGCCGTAGAGCGGCGCGCCGAGCCCGGGCGGCACGCCCAGGGCCTCGAGCTCGATGACCGCTCCCGCGGAGGAGCCGCTCTTGCGCGTCGCATCGAGATAGTCCGCCCAGACCGGGACCATCTGCGGATCGGGACAGAAGAAGGGGTTGCGGCCGACCTCGTCCCATTGCCAGCGCGCGCGGTCGATGACGTGCGGCCCGATCTGCACCAGCGCGCCGCGCAGGACCACCTCCCCACCCAGTATGCGCCGCGCCACCGCGCCAGCAGCGACCCTTACTGCGGTCTCGCGCGCCGAGGCGCGGCCACCGCCGCGCGGATCGCGTATGCCGTATTTCAGCTCGTAGGTCAGGTCGGCATGGCCGGGGCGATACCGATCCGCGATCTCGGCGTAGTCGCGCGACCTCTGGTCCACGTTATCGATCATGATCGAGATCGGCGAGCCCGTGGTCCGGCCCTCGAACACCCCGGACAGGATACGCGCCTGATCGGGCTCCTGACGCTGGGTGGTGAAGCGTGACTGGCCGGGACGCCGGCGGTCGAGCCAGGGCTGGATGTCCGCCTCGCCGAGCGTCAGGCGCGGCGGGCAGCCATCGACGACGCAGCCGATCGCCGGGCCGTGGCTCTCGCCCCAGCTCGTGAAGCGGAACATGTGGCCGAAGCTGTTGTGCGACACCCAGTCCCCCGGCCGTCAATCCGAGACTGCTGCGATGTCCGGCGCCCGCGGGTTCTTCATGCCCACGGTATGGTAGCCGGCATCGACATGATGCACCTCGCCGGTCACCCCGCCGGCGAGGTCGGACAGCAGATACAGCCCGGCACCGCCGACCTCGTCGATCGAGACGTTGCGCTCGAGCGGCGCGTTGAGCTGGTTCCATTTCAGGATGTAGTGGAAGTCGCCGATGCCGCTCGCCGCCAGCGTCTTGATCGGCCCCGCGCTGATCGCGTTGACCCGGATCCCGTCGCCGCCCAGGTCGGCCGCCAGGTAGCGCACCGAGGCTTCCAGCGCCGCCTTGGCGATTCCCATGACGTTGTAGTGCGGCATCACCCGCTCGGCGCCGAGATAGGTCAGCGTCAGCAGCGAGCCGCCCGGCTTCATCAGCGCGCTGGCGCGTTGGCACACCGCGGTGAAGGAGAAGCAGGAGATGTCCAGCGCCTGCAGGAAGGCCTCGCGCGGCGTGTCGGCGTAGCGGCCGCGCAGGTAGGCCTTGTCGGCCCAGCCGATGGCGTGCACCACGAAGTCGATCCCGCCCCATTCCCGACGCAGGGTCGCGAAGACCTCGTCCATCGCCGCGTCCTGGGAGACGTCGCAGGGCAGCACCAGCGACGAGCCGACGCTCTCCGCCAGCGGCCGCACCCGCTTCTCCAGCGCCTCGCCCTGGAAGGTGAAGGCGAGCTCCGCCCCCTGTGCCGCGCAGGCAGCCGCGATGCCCCAGGCGATGGAGCGGTTGTTGGCGACACCCATGATCAGGCCGCGCTTGCCCTGCATCAGCGTGCCGCGGGCGGGGAGGGAAGGAGCGCCGTCCGGCATGGAGCCTCGTTCTGCTGAGAATTGCCTTGATCACGATCGACCCGTCGACCAGGAAGGCGGCTGATGCCGGTCCGGGAGCCCGATCAGCGGCCCTGCATCGTCCTGGCACAGCCACGCCGAGGCGACAAGGGCCGCCGCGAACCCGTCTCGGGCCTGCCAGTTCCGATAACACAGCGCAAGGACGTCATCCCATGCCAGACCATCCGCTGCACCATCCGCTGCGGCCGGAGGCCGATCCGATGACGCTGTTTCAGCAGTGGCTGAGGCAAGCCGAGCTCTCCGAGCCGAACGATCCCAACGCCGTGGCCGTGGCCACCGCGACCGCCCAGGGCACGCCCTCGATCCGGATGGTCCTGCTCAAGAGCCTCGATCCGAGAGGCTTCGTGTTCTACACCAACAAGCAGAGCCGCAAGGGCAGCGAGCTGTCGGCCAACCGGCAGGCGGCGCTGCTGTTCCATTGGAAGAGCCTGCGGCGCCAGGTCCGGGTCGAGGGACCGGTCGAGGACGTGACCGACGCGGAAGCCGACGCCTACTTCGCCAGTCGCTCGCGGGTCTCGCGCCTGGGTGCGATCGCCTCCGACCAGTCCCGGCCGCTCGAGACGCGCGCTGAGCTGGAGGGCCGCCTCGCAGAACTGGAGGAGCGCTATCCCGACGAGGCGGTGCCGCGTCCCGCGCATTGGTCCGGCTACCGCGTGCTGCCCGAATGCATCGAGTTCTGGCAGGACATGCCGTACCGGCTGCACGACCGCATGGTCTATCGTCGCGCGCCCGATGGGAACTGGCAGACGAGCCGGCTCTATCCGTGAGCGCTCCGTGATACAGTGCGGTACCGGAACCAGGGAGCCATCGTCGTGAGCGACATCCGCAAGATCCTGCTCCCGCTGAACGGCACGCCGAACGGCGAGGCGGCGCTGGCGACCGGGCTGATCCTGGCCAGACGCTTCGATGCGCACCTCGCGGCGCTGCACGTCCGGAGCGATACCCGGGAAGTGGCACCGCTGGCCGGCGAGGGGCTGTCCGGGGCGATGGTCGAGGAGATGATGACCGCCGCCGAGCGCGACGCGACGCGACGCTCGCTCACCGTGCGCGAGGGTTTCGACCGCCTGGTCGGGCAGGCGGGCGTGGAGCTGCGCAGCGGTCCGGATCTCGAGCATGCGGGAGCGCCGGCCGGGCCCAGCGCCAGTTTTCGCTCCGTCATCGGGCGCGAGCACGAGGTCGTCTCCTATGCCGCCCGGCTCTCCGATCTCACGGTGGTGCCGCACGCGGATTCCGGTGAGGAGGTCTCCTCCTCGGAGGCGTTGCACGCGGTGCTGTTCGACAGCGGCAGGCCGGTCGTGATCGCGCCGAAGGTCAGCCCGCGCGTGGTCGGCCGGCGCGTCTGCATCGCCTGGAACGGCACCGGCGAGTCGGCCTCCGCCGTCCTGTCCATCCTGCCCTGGGTGCGTGATGCCGAGGCGGTGCAGGTGCTGCACTCCGAGGACTACCAGCGCAGAGGTCCTGAAGCCAGCGCGCTGCTGGACTACCTGGCGCTGCACGGCGTGCGCGCGACGCTGCAATCGTTCCGGGCGATCGACAAGGAGGTCGGTGCCGGACTGCTCGCCGCCTGCGCCAAGTTCGGCGCCGACATGCTCGGCATGGGCGCCTACTCGCACTCGCGGCTGCGTCAGCTCATCCTGGGCGGCGTCACCCGCCACGTCCTGGAGAACGCGGCGCTCACCGTGCTGATGGCCCGCTGACCCGCCGACCCGCTGGGGCCACAGGCCCCCGACCCCGACTGCCGGGAGTCAGGCGCTCAAAGCCTCGTCCCTGGTGGGGTCGAGGGGCAACGCCTCCTGCTCCGCCTTCGTCTCGTCGTCGTCGATGCCTCACCGGGTTTCAGCAGCCCGGGACGATCAGGCGCTAGACCCCGGGCAGCTCGTTCACCGCCACCACGCGCCAGCAGCGCGGGTGGCGCTCCAGGATCGTGACCGAGAGATTCTGCACCGAGAACCGCAACGCGGTCTCCGCATCGACGCCGAGCGCGTGCGCGACCGCCGCGCGGATCGCACCGCCATGGCTGACCGCCACGATGTCCTGTCCGTCATGCGCGTCGGCGAGCCGGTCGAGCGCCACCGCCACCCGCGCGCAGACCTGCTGCATGCTCTCGCCGCCGGGCGGCACCTCGCTGGCGGCGATCGACCAGAACACGTGTGCCGGGAGCTTCAGCTTCGCCGGCAACGCGGCATGCGGCATGCCCTGCCACTCGCCCATGTGCTGCTCGATGAGGTCCGGCTCGATCCGCCACGGGGTCTCGGGGTAGCCCGCCTGCTGGATCGCCTGCGCGGTGCGCTGGGTACGCGACAGCGGCGTCGTGTACCAGGCGGGCGTCAGCGGCAGACGGCCGGCGAGTGCGCGATACATCGGCACCTGGGCCACCAGGCTCTCGGGGCAGAGCGGCACGTCCATCGCGCCATACAGCGTCATGCGTGCATTCTGCTCCACCAGCGCGTGGCGGATCAGCCAGAACCGGGTGATGCCCGGCTCGAGCTCGGGCGTGTCGAGGAAGGCGGAACGGTCGTTCATCAGGGATCCATCGTCTGGGCGCCAGCGCGATCCGGCAGCGGGGCATAGCTCGGTTCCGGGTCGGCGTCCTGGAGCAGGTCCCAGTGACGCAGCAGCAGGCCGATCTTGTCCAGCACCCGCCGCGCATCGGCGACCTCCCGCGCCAGCCGGCGGTCGGTGTCGAGACCCTCGTGCGACGGCTCGCCGGACAGCAGGCGCGCGCCGGCCGAGACCCGCAGGGCGCCCGCCGGCCCTCCCGCCAGGGCCCGGTGCGGGACGGGGGCGGGTTGGCCGATATGGCACAGCAGCCCGGCCAGACGAAGATCCGCCTCCGGCACCGCGGACAGCACCCGCGAGACATCGGCGTTGAGCCAGCGATAGAGCAGGCGCGCCCGCTGCATGGTCAGCGGCACCGGCTGCAGCCCCGGATCCCGATCCCGCCGCGGCTCCAGCACCAGGAAGCTCAGGATGGTCTGCAGCTGGTCCCACGCCGGCGTCGCAGTGTCGGCCTGTGTGCCGGGCGGCGACCCGCGATCCGGCGCCGGAACCTCGACCAGCACCAGGTCGGGATGCATCCGGATCGCCTCGCGCACGCCGCTCAGGAAGAAGTCCAGCCGCTCGTGCACCTGGACCGGCGGCACCGCATCGAAGGCCCGCATCTCCGCCAGCGCCGCCTGCCAGCGCAGCACCAGGCCGAGATTGATCCCGGCCGGCAGATGCGCCGCCGCCGCCAGGTCGGCGGGCCAGTCCGAGCGATAGCCGTAGGCGCGGAGCCCGGCCGGCAGGCTGCCGCGCGACATGCGGCGCATGATCCGCTCGGGCAGCAGCAGGGCGCCGCAGAAGGGTGGCCCGGTGAAGAACTTCGACCCCGTGGTCATCACCATCCAGCCGAGCGACAGGTAGTCGCGCACCCGACCCTGATCGAGCCGCGCCTGGCAGGCATCCACGACGACGTCGACCCTGTCGCCGTGCGCGGTCCGCAGCCGCCGCACGCAGTCGAGCGAAGGTGCGAGGAGGCCGGTCTTGGACAGGTCCAGCAGGTGCAGCAGCACCCGCCTGCCGGCCTGGCACTCGATCGCGACCAGGGCCTCGCATTCGGCGTCGATCTCCGGCCGCGGGCGCAGCATCCCGTCGGGCCGGCGCACCGGAAGCGACAGCACGCGGGTGTCGCTGCGGAAGCCCTCGACCACGGCGCCCTTGCGGACCCGCTGCCGTCCCGAGGTGTCGTCGGCAAAATGCCGTCCGCCGGCGGCCAGCGGCACACCGGTCCCGGTCTCCTCGGGTGCCGTCAGGATCGTGCTCATCGGACCGCCGCGCTCGGCCAGTGCCAGTGCGAGGGCCAGCAGCTCGCAATCGGTCCCCGAGGCCGTGAGCACCACCTCGTCGCCGTGTCGCAGACCGAAGTGGACGGCGATGCCGGATCGTACCGCTCCGGCTTCCAGCGCCAGCGCCTCCGGCGCATGCCCGACCAGGGCCGCGGCCGCGATGCGGCGACGCGACGCCTCGGCGCCGCCGAAGCCGCGCTCGGACAGCGACGAGGCCGTCGAGGAGGCGAAGGTGATCGCCCAGGGCCGTGGGCGGTGCGAACAGCCGTAATGGTTCAGGCCGGTGCGCGGATCGACCGCCAGGCGCTGATCGCCGCCGCGGGCCATCAGCGCCTCTGCCGGACCGAGCAGGTCCCAGATCGCCTCCAGCCTCCGGATCACCACCGGCGGCACTTCGCTGTCGTCGATGCCGAGGCTGGCGGTGCGCAGCAGGCGGTAGCAGGCTCCCTGCAGGGTGCGAACCCGCGACCAGACCCGGTTCAGCGTCTGTGCCGGCGGCACGGTCTCGGCCGCCATCGCTTCGAGCCAGGAGGGAGCCAGCGCGCGGGCAGCCTCCTCGTCGGGCGCCCCGTCGAGCTGCCAGAACAGCGCGGCGGTGCGGGCCGCGCAGAGCCCGGCCAGGATCGGCATGTCGCAGGCCACGATCTCCCCCGGCATCGACGACGCTCCCGGCTGCGCCATCGCCGCGGCCGCATCGTCGAGCAGCATCGACAGCTCGAGTGCATGACGCAGATGGAAGGCGCAGACCCGCGCCGAGCCCAGGCAGGCGGCCCCCAGCACCACCGCGCCCTCCGGATCGGCGCGGAATGCGGTATCCAGCGAGGCATCGAAGCGGATCCGCCGCGTCTCGGAGACGACGCGCAGGTCCGGCCGGTCGAGCGCGGCAAGCAGCTGGAGGTTCAGATCTCGCGCAAACATGCAGCCGCCCCGGTCCCGCGTGAACCTGCGACTTATCGCGCAAAGGCCGTGATCCGCCAGGACAATGCCATGGCGAGGCGCGAGGGGTGGGTCAGGGGAAAGCCGCCGACGCGGAGGCCGTCGCGCCGCACCAGATCGAGCGGCGGCAGGAATGACGCGGCGTTGACGCGGTCGCCCGAGGCAGTTGATTGCGGACCCGCACGCTGTCAAGTTGGCCATGCGGATGGCAATCACGGCCTGGACGGGGATTGATCGATGCGGATTCTTCTGACCGGCGGATGCGGTTTCATCGGATCCGCGGTCGTGCGGCACCTGATCCGGGCCACCGATCATACGGTGGTCAACGTCGACCGGATGACCTACGCGGCCTCCAAGGACGCGCTGGAGGAGGCGGCGGGCGATGCCCGGCACGTGCTGGTCGAGGCCGACGTGGCGGATCTCGCGGCGATGCAGCAGATCTTCTCGACGCACCGGCCGGACGCGGTGATGCACCTCGCGGCCGAGAGCCACGTCGACCGATCGATCGACGGACCGGCGGTGTTCATCCAGACCAACATCGTCGGCACCTTCACGCTGCTCGAAGCCGCCCGCGCCTACTGGGCGGGTCTGCCGCCGGAGACGCGCCGGTCGTTCCGCTTCCATCACATCTCGACCGACGAGGTGTTCGGCGCACTGCAGGCGGGCGATCCGCCCTTCACCGAGGCGACGCCCTACGATCCGCGCAGCCCGTATTCGGCGAGCAAGGCCGCCTCGGACCATCTGGTGCGGGCCTGGTACCACACCTACGGCTTCCCCGCCTTCGTCACCAACACGACCAACAACTACGGACCCTGGCACTTCCCGGAAAAACTCATTCCGTTGGTGACGATCAACGCCATCGAGGGCCGCGAGCTGCCGGTGTACGGCGACGGCTCCAATCAGCGCGACTGGCTGTTCGTCGAGGACCACGCCGAGGCGCTGGTGCGCGCCGTGGAGCGTGGCCGGCCCGGCGAGACCTACGCGATCGGCGCGCGCCAGCCGCGTTCCAATCTGGAGGTGGTGCAGGCGATCTGCCGCGTGCTGGACGAGCTGCGTCCCGATCCCTCGGGATCGCGCGCGCGGCTGATCCGCTACGTCAACGATCGTCCCGGCCACGATTTCCGTTACGAAATCGACGCCTCGCACGCGCAGCAGGCGCTCGACTGGCGCGCTGCGCACGATTTCGATCGCGGCATCCGGCGCACGGTGCAGTGGTATCTCGATCACCAGGCGTGGTGGTCGGAGATCCGCAGCAAGCGCTACACCGGCCAGCGCCTCGGGACCGCAGCATGAGCAGGTTCGCCGAGGCGACCCACTCCGACAAGCTCGCCGGCGAGAAGCCGATGAAGGGCATCCTGCTGGCCGGCGGATCGGGCACCCGGCTGCATCCGATGACGCTCGCGGCGAGCAAGCAGCTGCTGCCGGTCTACGACAAGCCGATGATCTACTACCCGCTCAGCACGCTGATGCTGGCCGGAATACGCGACATCATGATCATCTCGACGCCGGACGACCTGCCGCAGTTCCAGCGCCTGCTCGGCGACGGCAGCCGTCTCGGCGTGCGGTTCTCGTACCGCGTGCAGCCGACGCCGGACGGCATCGTGCAGGCGTTCCTGATCGCTGACGACTGGCTGGAGAACGCGCCCTGCGCGCTGGCGCTCGGCGACAACCTCGTTTTTGCCGACCATCTCGGCATCTCGCTGCGCAACGCCGCCGCGCGGCCGGAAGGTGCGACCGTGTTCGCCTACCAGGTGCGCGATCCGGAACGATACGGCGTCGTCAGCTTCGATGAGGCCGGACGCGCGCTCGAGCTGGTCGAGAAGCCGGCCAACCCGCAATCCAACTGGGCGATCATCGGACTGTACTTCTACGACAGCCGGGTCAGCGACTTCGCGCACCGCATCAGGCCGTCGGCGCGCAACGAGCTCGAGATCACCGACCTCAACCGCTTCTATTTGGAGGAAGGCTCGCTGCAGGTCGAGCGTCTCGGCCGCGGCTGCGCCTGGCTCGATGCCGGCATGCCGGACAGCCTGATGCAGGCGGGGACGTTCGTGCAGACCATCCAGTCCAGGCAGGGCATGCTGGTCGGCTCACCCGAAGAGGTCGCCTTCCGCATGGGCTTCATCGACGCGCACAGCCTGCGCGGCCACGCCCACCGCCTGAGCAAGACCGAGCTCGGACGCCTGCTGCTGGAGCTGGCAGACGGCATGCACAGCTGAGGAGAACGACGTGAAGGCCGAGCGTCTCGAGATTCCCGACGTCATCCTGGTCACGCCGCCCCGGTTCGGCGACAGCCGGGGCTTCTTCTCCGAGACCTACAACCTGCCACGCATGGAAGCCGCCGGCATCGCGCTGCCCTTCGTCCAGGACAACCACAGCCTGTCGCGGCAGCGCGGCGTCGTGCGCGGGCTGCACTGCCAGCTGGCGCCGCATCCGCAGGGCAAGCTGGTGCGCTGCGTGCAGGGCGCGATCTACGACGTCGCGGTGGATGCGCGCGTCGGCTCGCCGAGCTACGGCAAGTGGGTCGGCGCCGAGCTCTCCGAGGAGAACTGGTCGCAGCTCTGGGTGCCGCCGGGGTTCCTGCACGGCTTCTGCACGCTCACCGACGACACTGTGGTGCAGTACAAATGCACCGACGTCTGGAACAAGGAAGCCGAGCGCGCGGTGATCTGGAACGACGCGACGATCGGCATAGACTGGCCGATCGCGAAGTCCGAGGCGGTGCTGTCCGACAAGGACAAGCTCGCACCCGGCTTCGCCGCGGCGCACGGCTGGTTCCACCTCTGATGGCGGCGCTCGCGAGCCAGGGTGGTCCGATCCTGGTCACCGGCGGCACCGGCCAGCTCGCCTCGTCGCTGGTCGCCTGCGGCGGTCTACGCATCCGCCGCGTCGGCCGCCCGGCGTTCGATTTCGATCGGCCTCAGGGTATCCGCGAGCTGTTCGACGCGATCGCGCCCGCCGCCGTCGTCAACGCCGCCGCCTGGACCGCGGTCGATGCCGCCGAGACCGATCCGGAGGGTGCGGCGCGGGCCAATCGCGACGGTCCGGCGTTGCTCGCCGAGCTCTGCCGGCAAGGAGCCATCCCGCTGATCCACGTCTCCACCGACTACGTGTTCGACGGCGACAAGGGCGCGCCCTATGTCGAGACCGATCCCACCTCGCCCACCGGGATCTACGGCCGCACCAAGGTCGAGGGCGAGCAGGCAGCGCTTGCCGCCTGGCCGCGCACCATCGTGCTGCGCACCTCCTGGGTGTATTCCGCGACCGGCAAGAACTTCGTCCGCACGATGATCAATGCCGGGCTGAAGAACCCGACCCTGAAGGTCGTGGGCGACCAGTGCGGCGCGCCGACCAGCGCCGACGACCTGGCGGCGGCGATCATCGACATCCTGGCCTCGATCGAGGCCGGCGGCTGGAACGACGCCTATGGCGGCATCTATCATGCGGCCGGCACCGGCGAGACCACCTGGCACGGCCTCGCGGTCGCGGCGCTGGAAGCCGCCGCCCGGCACGGCCGCCCGATGCCCGAGGTGATCGCGATCCGCACCGAGGACTGGCCGACCCCGGCGCGTCGTCCGGCGGATTCCCGGCTCGACTGCGACAAGCTCGAGCGCGTCTTCGGCGTCCGCCTGCCGGCCTGGCAACGCAGCCTGGCATCGACCGTCGACCGCCTGCTCGAAGCGCCCGCGCCTTGATGCGCGGCACGGCCCTGCCCGCCGAGCCGGGGCGCCGCGCTCCCGCCGCGCCGATGCCGTTCTAGGAGCGTGAGCGGCTTGGATCAGCTGGAGGTGCGCCTGCAGGCCGCCGAAGCGAAGCCGGAGGCGCATCGCGTCGTCGGGGCGGGCGAGCCGTGCGCGCCGGAGCCGCTGCCGGTCGCGATCCTGCTCTCGACCTATAACGGGGCGTCCTACCTCGCCGAGCAGCTGGCGAGCCTGCTCGGCCAGACCCACCGGCGCTGGACGCTGTACTGGCGCGACGACGGCTCGACCGACCGCACCGTGGCGATCATGACCGACTTCGCCGCGGGTCCAGGCGCCGGGCGCTGCGTGCGCCTGCCCTCCGACGGCAGCCACCTGGGCATCACCGCCTCCTTCCTGGCACTGCTGCGACAGGTCCCGAGCGGTCACGTCGCGGCATTCGCCGACCAGGACGACGTCTGGCTGCCGCGCAAGCTCGAGCGCGGCCTGATCGGGCTGGGCGATCCCCGCTCCCCGCGTCCGGCGCTGTACTGCGCCCGTCAGCGCCTGGTCGACGGATCGCTCAGGACGATCGGGCTGTCGCCGCGCCTCGAGGCGCTGCCGGACTTTCCCGCCTCGCTGACCCAGAACATCGCGACCGGCTGCACGGTCATGCTCAATCCCGCCGCCGTCGGCCTGGTCACCCGCAGCCATCCGCCGCACGGCACGCTGCATGACTGGTGGTCCTACCTGCTGGTGGGTGCGGCCGGTGGCAGGCTGATCGCCGACCCGATGCCGGTCGTGCTCTACCGTCAGCACCAGCAGAATGCCGTCGGCGCCCCGCACTCGGTGCTGCGTCGCGGCCTGATGGCGCTCAGGCGCGGTCCGGACGCGTTCATGCAGCTGTTCCGGCTGCATGTCGCGGAGCTGGCGGCGCAATCCGAGGCGCTGTCGCCGCGGGCGCGCGCCGACCTGGCGCTGCTGCTGGCGTCGCTGCGGGGCAGCCGGCTAGCGCGGCTGCGGACGATGCGCCGGCTGCCGCAGCTGATCCGCCGCACCCGGCTCGAGACCCTGCTGTTCCGGCTCTGGTTCCTGATCGGCTGAGAGAACCCACGGCGATGCACCGCAACACCGTCCTGCTGATCTGGGTGCTCGGGGTCCTGCTCGCCCTGCTGCTGATCTTCGCCGGCCCGAACCCGGTGCAGCAAGCGCTGGAGGACGTCCTGGACCGGGTCGAGACCCTGGTCGACCGCCTAGACGGCCCCACCGCGCAGGTGGTGCGCGCAGCCGCGATCGCGCTGTACTGCGTGTTCCTCGCACTGTGCGTAGTGGCGCTGCGGCTGGGCCTGCCGGCGCTGGGCACGGCCATCGTGGTGTCGGTGCTGTTCCTGCTGCTGGCCGGCTACGTCTTCGCCTGGGTGTTCTATCTGCGCCATGCGCACTGGGGCATGGCGCTGATCCTGGCCCTGTTCGCCTCCCTGACCATGACACGGCGCGTGCTGATCGCGGCGCCGCTCTCGTCGCGACGCCGCTGAGGTCGCCCCGGCAGGCTCAGCGCCCGCCTGCCCCGGCATGTCGCGCCAAGGTGGCCGCGGCGCGGCGCTGCGCCGCCTCCGCCTGCGCCGGAAGCTCCAGGCGGCCATAGACCGAGGCGAGGGCGCGATTGACCGGCACGCCGTCCGGGTCGGCCTGACGGCGCAGCTCGAGCGCCTGCTGCGCCTGCACCAGCCGGCCCGAACGCAGCAGCGAGTCGAGCAGGATCTGGTCGAACAGGTCGCGCTGGGCGTGGCTGCCGCCGATCTCGAACAGGCGCGGCATCACCGGGACCAGCCGTCGCACCACCTGCTCGTGGTCGCCGGCGGCGTGGGCGAGCAGGCCTTCCGCCGCCGGCTCGACCAGTTCGCGCCAGACCGCATCGCCGCCGCGTTCGAGGACGGCGTCGCGCAGCGTCGCGGCCTCCGGCCGCCCGGCACGCGCGAGGCCATACAGGTATTGCAGCGTCAGGAACGGCTGGCTGGTGTCGCGGGCGCGCGCCGCGAGGTAGCCGCCGAGCTCGGTCCAGCGCGCGCCGGGGTCGATGCCCGCGAACTCCATCCGGGTCAGCAGCGAGATCGCGCCGATCTGGTCCTGCGAGAAATCCTTCTGCAGCGACCAGCAATGCTCGTCATAGGCACGGAGCGCCTGCGCGAACCTGCCCTGGCTGAGATAGAACAGCGCCAGGTGCCACCACTGGTGGGTGTACATGAAGGAGTTGAGGCCGGCCCAGCTGTCGGCCATCTCCTCCAGGAAGCGCGACCCCTCGTCGATGCGGCCCTGCGTCAGCATGACGTGGGCCAGCGCGTGCTGCGCCCAGGGCTCGCGACGGCGCATCGACAGCGCCCGCCGGGCCGCGTCCTCGGCATCGCCGAGCAGGTGGCACTGCTCGAAGGCGAACGCCATCAGCCCGTGCTGGAAGGCGATGTCCTGGCGCGCCTCGGCCCCCGTCTGGGCGATCCGCAGCATCGCCGGGAAGTCGCCGCGGTTGAAGTCGTTGTAGTGGTGCAGCTTGACCATCAGCAGGTCGCGCGGATCCGACGCGACCGCCCGATGCGCGGTCGCCTGCGCCGCCTCGACGTCGCCCTCGATCATCGCCGACAGGAACAGGATCGCCGCCCGCTCGCGCGGTGCCGCCGCACCTGCGGCACGGCGGGCGCGGGCGAGGTAGAGCCGCGGCGCCTCGGGCACCTCGCCGGTCTCGGACAGTATCCAGAGCAGCCCGGCATAGGCGTTCAGCAGGCACTCCCCGGGTGCGGCGTCGGCCGCCGCCAGCACCCGCACCGCGCGGGCGTCGTAGCCGAGCAGGCCCTCCACCATGTCGTCGATCGCCGACAGGGCGGCGGGATCGTCCGACGCGACCGGGGATCCGAACAGGTCAGCGCCCATCGATGAACTCCAGCATCGCGCGGCCGGTCTCCTCGGGCCGTTCCATCATGATCTGGTGGGCGGCACCCGTCACGATCCGCAGGGTCGCGCGCGGCAGTCCTGCCGCGATCGCCTCGGTCACCGCCTGCGGCACGATCCCGTCCCGGTCGCCGCCGAGCACCAGCACCGGCAGGTCGAGTGCCGACAGCCGGGCCATCGACAGCGCCGCCGGCTGCGTCAGCATCGCGCGCAGCACGAACATCGAGTTGCCCGACGCCACCCGCTCCTCTCCCGCGACCAGCGCCGGATTGGTATCGGGGTGCCAGCCGCGCTTGCGAAAGCCGCGCGACAGGACCGGACGCAGCAGCGAAAGCACCGGCAGCGGCAGGGTCTTGAACAGCCAGGCGACGCCCCCGCCTCCATCGTGCAGCTCGATCGGGGCCGAGGCGACCAGCACCGCGCGCTCGACCTCGCCCAGCCGTCCCTGCCGCGCCAGCTCGTCCAGGTAGACCAGCGTCTGCCGGGCACCGAACGAGTGGCCGACCAGGATCGTCCGCGCGGTGCGGTAGCGCGCCACCATCGCCGCGTAGTCGGCGAGCATCGGCCCGCCGGCGTAGTCGGCGCGCGATCGTGTGCGCGGGCTGGTGCCATGCCCGAGCGCGTCCCACGCGACGACGCCGTGGCCGGCGGCGACGCAGGCAGCCCACAGGAAGCGCCAGTGCTCCTTGTTGCCGCCACCGCCGTGGCAGAAGAAGATCGTCGTCTCGGCGCGGCCGATGCCCGGGCGGGCCGCGACGCTGAGCACCCGGCCCGGG
This sequence comes from uncultured Acetobacteraceae bacterium, assembly GCA_964242335.1. GTDB lineage: Bacteria > Pseudomonadota > Alphaproteobacteria > Acetobacterales > Acetobacteraceae > Lichenicoccus. The sequence continues at coordinate 111,571 of CAXTAY010000001.1, forward strand.
CGGATCTCGATCAGGCTGCCGCCGATCGCAGCCGCGGCTCCGGGAGACATCACGCGCGCGCCCCCGGCGCGGCCCCATCGCCGAAGCGGTCCTGCCAGCTGGGCTGACCGTCCGCAGCCTCCTGGGAACGCGCCGCCCAGACGCCGCGGGCGATCGCGCGGGCCATGCTCAGGGTGGCGGCGTGGCAGAGGCCGGAGATCTCCTCGAACGGGTCGCGAAGTGCGAGCCGGCCGGTGCCGGCGGCGAACACGGTGTCGCCGTCGCGCGGCAGGTGCGCCGGCAGCACGGCGCGCGCGAGCCCGTCCTGGCCGGCGATGGCCAGGCGCCGCGCCAGGGGCGGCGTCAGTGCTGCATCGGTGGCGACCAGGCCGATCACGGTGCCGGTATCGCCGCCGCGCAGGCCGGTCGGCGGCTTGAGCCGCAGGCGCAGGTCCGCCGCCGATGGGCGCGCGATCATGCCGAGGCCGCCGAATTCCGCCTCCCGCTCGAACGCGGCGGCCCAGAAATGCGGACCGTCGCCGATGGTGACGCTGCCGACCGCGTTGACCGCGACGATCGCCGCCACCGTGTGGCCGCCTTCGGTCCGCATGCTGGCCGAGCCGAGGCCGCCCTTTACCGTCGCGGTGGTCGCCCCGGTGCCGGCGCCGACCGAGCCGAGCGCGAAGCGGCCCTCGCCCGCCGAGGCGGCGGCGTCGTGGCCGAGGCCGGCATAGGGCGACAGCAGCTCCCACGCCTTGTCGCCGCCGTTGGCGAGGTCGAACAGGCTCGCCTGCACCACGATCGGCACCGCGACCGAGCGCTGCGGCGGCGCGTCGCGCCACTGCCGCCGGAACCAGGCCTGCACCCCGGCGGTGGCGTCGAGCCCGTAGGTGGAGCCGCCCGACAGCACCACCGCGTCGATCCGCTCCACCGCCATCTCCAGCCCGAGCAGCGCCGTCTCGCGCACCGCCGGCGCGCCGCCGAGGATCGAGACCGCCGCGACCGCCGGCTGCTCGAACAGGATCGCGGTGACCCCGGAGCGCAGCCGGTGGTCGGTGGCATGGCCGACGCGCAGGCCGGCGACGTCGGTGAGCAGGTTCAGGCTGGTCATGTCGCCCTCCGGATCATGCATCATGGCACGAACTCCGCCTCGAGCGGCGCGGCGTGGCCGGTGAGCCCGGCGGTGTAGGGATGGCGCGGCGCGTCGAGCACCTGCGCCGTCGGCCCCTGCTCGACGATGCGGCCGCGATACAGCACCGCCACCCGGTGCGCCATGTGCCGCACCACCGCCAGGTCGTGGCTCACGAACAGGTAGGCGAGGCCGTGTCGCGCGCGCAGCTCCAGCATCAGGTTGAGCACCTGTGCGCGCACCGAGACGTCGAGTGCTGAGACCGGCTCGTCGGCGATCACCAGCCGCGGACGCGTCACCAGCGCCCGCGCGATGGCGATGCGCTGGCGCTGGCCGCCGGAGAACTGGTGCGGGGCGAGCCCGGCCTGCGACGCGGAAAGCCCGACCTCGTCCAGCGCCCGCAGCACCCGACGCCGGCGCTCGGCCGCGTCGGTGCCGCCCAGCGCCAGCAGCGGCTCGGCGACGATGCGGCCGACGCTGTGGCGCGGGTCGAGCGAGCCGTACGGGTCCTGGAACACCGCCTGCATCTGCCGTCGCACCGCGCGCAGCGCCTCGCGCTTCGGCGGCGGGGTCAGCGTGATGCCGTCGAAGCGCACCTGGCCCTCGTCCGGCGGGTCCAGCGCCAGCAGGATGCGCGAGAGGGTCGACTTGCCGGAGCCGGACTCGCCGATCAGACCGAGCGTCTCGCCGGCCGCGATCTGCAGGTCGACGCCGTGCAGGACCTGCCGCGCGCCGTAGCGCCGCGTGATGCCGCTGGCCTCGAGCAGCGGCGGGCTCAGGCTGGCTCCAGCGGGTGCAGGCAGGCCACCTCGCGGCCCGAAGCATGCCGGACGAGCGGCGGCTGCGCCGGCAGGCAGTCCGGCCGCACGCGCGGGCATCGTCCGGCGAAGCAGCAGCCTTCGCCGGGCGACCAGAGGTCCGGCACCTGGCCGGGGATGGTCTCCAGCATCGAGCCCGGCGCGGGCCGCGCGCCGTGCAGCGAGGCCGCGAGCAGGCCGTATGCGTAGGGATGCAGCGGACGGGCGAACAGCGACGCGGTCGGTGCGGTCTCGACCAGGTGCCCGGCATAGAGCACCAGGGTGCGGCTGCAGATGCGCTCGACCACGCCGAGATCGTGGGTGATGCTCAGCGTCGCCATGCCGTCCTCCCGCGCCAGGGTGGCGAGCATCGCCAGGATCTGCGCCTGAGTGGTGGCGTCGAGTGCGGTCGAGATCTCGTCGGCGATCAGCAGCCGCGGCCGGCAGGCGACGGCGATCGCGATCATCACCCGCTGGCGCTGACCGCCGGACAGACGATGCGGCGGCTGCTCAGGCGGAAAGCGGCGCGTCGGCAGCCCGACCCGGTCGAGCAGCGTGCGTGTCCGCGCCTCCGCCTCGCCGCGCGACAGTCGCAGATGCAGGCGCATGCCCTCCGCCACCTGGCGGCCGATTGGCTGCACCGGGTTCAGCGCGCGCATCGGCTCCTGGAACACCATGGCGATGTCGCGGCCGCGCACGGCGCGGCGCTGCGCTTCGCTCGCCGCCTGCAGGTCGTGCCCGTCGAACCGGATGGCGCCGGAGGCCTCCGCGGCACCCGGCAGCAATCCCATCAGCGCCAGCCCGAGCATCGACTTGCCGGACCCCGACTCGCCGACCAGTCCTACGGTCTCGCCCGCTTCGACGTGCAGGCGCAGCGCGTGCAGCACGGTGGCGCTGCGGCCGCGCCGGCGGATCCGCACCGACAGCCCCTCGAGCTCGAGCAGCGCGCTCACCCGCCGTGCCGCGTCCGCGGGTCGAGGCGGTCGCGCAGCCCGTCGCCGAGCAGGTTGAGCCCCAGCACCAGGGCCGCGATCGCCGCCCCGGGACAGACCACCAGCAGCGCCGTGCGGTGGATGTAGGTCTGGTAGTCGCGCAGCATGCGGCCGAGGCTGGGCGCCGGCGGCTGCGTACCGAGCCCGAGATAGTTCAGCGCCGCCTCCAGCGTCACCGCGAGCCCCAGCAGCAGCGTCGCCTGCACCAGCAGCCCGCCGGCGATGTTGGGCAGCACGTGCACCAGCAGGATCTTCGGCCAGCCGCGTCCGGCGACGCGGGCGGCGAGGATGTAGTCCTGGGTCAGCACCGTCAGTGCGGCGGCGCGGGTGACGCGCGCGAACACGGGAATGTCGAACACGCCGATCGCGATCACCGCGCTGAGCATGCCGGGCGACGACACCGCGACCACCATGATCCCGGTCAGCAGCGGCGGGAAGGCGAAGATCAGGTCGCACAGTCGCAGGATCGGGATGCTGCCGGCGTGGCGGCCGGCGCTGGCGAGCCCGAGCGGCACCCCGATGGCCGCACCCAGCAGCACCGACAGCAGGCACACCAGGCCGGTGTTGCGCAGGCCCGCCATCAGCATCGACAGCATGTCGCGGCCGTACGGGTCGCTGCCCAGCGGATGCGCCGGGCCCGGCGGCGCCAGCCGGTGCAGGATGTCGATCGCGGCCGGCGGGTAGGGTGTCCAGGCCAGCGACAGCAGCGCCGCCAGCGCCAGCGACCCGGTGAGTGCGGCGCCGACACCGAGGTTGGAGGGCGGCCTCACCGGGCGCGCCGGCCGGCCGCGTCGGCCAGCCGCGGATCGAGCCGGCCATAGAGCAGCTCGACCGCGAAATTGACCAAGATCACCACCGCGACGAACAGGATCACCAGGTCCTGGACCACGATCAGGTCGCGCTGGGTGATGGCCTCGTACACCAGCCGCCCGACGCCGGGCAGGCTGAACACGTTCTCGACCACGATGGTGCCGGCGACCAGGAAGGAGAACTGCATGCCGAGGATCGTGACCGTCGGGATCAGCGCGTTCGGCACCGCGTGGCGCCAGAGTGCCGCGCGTCGGCTCAGGCCCTTGCCGCGCGCGGTGCGCATGAACTCCTCGTCCTGCACGGACAGCACGCTGCCGCGCATCACCCGGGCCAGCACCGCGCCCTGCGGCAGCGCGATGGCGAGTGCCGGCAGCAGCAATGCCGCGAGCCCGGAGAGCGGATGCTCCCAGCCGGGAAAGCCGCTCGCCGGGAGCAGGTGGCCGTGCAGGGCGACGATCAGGATCAGCAGCACGCCGAGCCAGAAATCCGGGATCGCCTGGCCGAGCTGGGTGAGCGCGTCCAGCGCGGTGCCGGCGGCCCGCCCCCGCCAGGCGGCGCCGGCCACGCCGAGCGGGATGCCGAGCAGCAGCGACAGCAGCAGCGCCAGCAGCGTCAGCGGCAGGGTCACCGCCAGCCGGTTGCCGAGCAGCTGCGACACGGGGATGTCGTAGGTGGTGCTGACGCCGAGGTCGCCGCTCAGCAGCCCGCCGACCCAGCGCAGGTAGCGCGTCGTCACCGGCAGGTCGAAACCGAGCCGGTGGTGCAGGGCCGCCAACGCCGCCGGATCGGCGTCCATGCCGAGGATGATCGCGGCCGGATCGCCGGGCAGCACGTCGAGCACCAGGAACACGACCAGCGAGGCGGCGAGCAGCGTCGCCGCCAGCCAGGCCAGGGCGCGCATCGGCGCGCGCATCAGGGCGCGGCGGCGAGCGGCGCCCAGCTCAGCTCCGACAGCACCGTCGCGGGCAGGGTGCGGTCGACGCGCACGCCGTGCAGGGCGGCGTCGGCGACCGTGATGGTCTTGAAGCTGAGCAGGAACACGTTCGGCTCGTCGTCGGCGAGCTTGCGCTGCATCTGCTGCGACAGCGCCACCTGCTGCGCCGGATCCAGCGTGGCCTCGCGCTGCCGGTAGAGCGCGTCGTATCCGGGGTCGTGGTAGTTGAAGTAGTAGTGCGGCCGGGCATAGATATCGAGGTCCGCCGGCTCGGTGTGGGCGATGATCGTCGCCTGGTAGTTCGCCTGACCGAACACGCGCTGCAGCCACTGCGCCCACTCGACCGGCATCAGCGTCACCTGCAGTCCGACCTGCGGCAGGTAGGCGCCGATCAGCTCGCCCAGCTGGTGCGCGTACGGCGTCGGCGGCAGCGTGATGGTCAGCGTGGTGCCGGGCGCCACCCCGGCCTGCGCCAGCAGCCGGGTGGCGCGGGCGGGATCGAACGGATAGCGGTTCGACAGGTCGACATAGTCCGCGTCCGCCGGCGTGCGGTGCGATCCGATCACGCTGGCGTAGCCGTCGTCGGTGGCGTGGACCAGGGCGGCGCGGTCGATCGCGTAGGCCAGCGCGCGTCGAACGCGCACGTCGTCGAACGGCTTGCGGGCATTGTTCAGGGCCAACATCACCTTGGCGTCGCTGCGTCCGACCAGGACGCGGAAGCCGGAATCGTGGGCGAAGGCGCCGAGCTGCTCCGGCTGCATGTTGGTGAACAGGTCGATCGCGTGGCCCTTGAGCGCGTTCTCGGCGGCGAGCGGATCGGCCAGGAAGCGGAACGTCGCCGTCCCCATCGCCGGTGCGGCACCCCAGTACTGCGGGTTGCGCGCCAGCGTCACGCTGTCGCCGCGCTTCCAGCCGGCCAGCACATAGGGACCGGTGCCGACCGGCCGCACGTCGTCGCCGGCCGCCGTGGCCGGTGCCACCATCACCGCGCTGGCCCAGCCGAGCCGGTAGAGCAGCTCGGCCGAGGGTCGCGCCAGCCGGATCACCGCCTCGTCGGCGGACGGGCAGCGCACCTCGGCGATCGGGGCGAAGAACGGACGCTGCGGGTTGCGGCTGCCGTCGGCGCGGGCGCGGTCGATGCTGAACTGCACGACGGTGCAGTCGAACGGCGTGCCGTCGCTGAAGCGGACGCCGTGCCTGAGGCGGAAGTCGTACTCCAGCCCGTCGGCGGATCGCGACCAGGCGGAGGCCAGGGCCGGCTGCACCGAGCCGTCGGCGGCGATCCGCGTCAGCCCCTCGAAGATGTTGCCGTAGGTGACGTCCGCCACTGGCTCCGACGGGTTGACGGTGGGATCGAGCACCGGCGGTTCCAGCGTCAGGCCGATCGCGACGGCGTCCGGATGCGCCGGTGCCGCGGCCAGCAGCAGCAGGGTCACGAGGCCGATGCCGGCGCGATGCGCGAGGCCGCCGCAACGATGCCGTCCGACGGTAACCGCAATCATGAGCAGTATATCCTAATTTGCACTAACACGTACCGTTGTTTAAGCAGGGGAGCAAGCGGTCGCTCCTGATGTAAGGATGCTGCCGCCTGGTGTGGGACGGAGGATGGCGGGCGGTCATGCAGGTCCGGGCGTTGCAGCTCTTCGTGGCACTCGCCCGCTCGGGATCGATCCGCCAGGCGGCGCAGCGGCTGGCTCTCGCGCCGACCGCGATCGCCCGGCAGATCGACCAGCTCGGATACTACTTCCGCGCCGAGCTGGTCGACCGGAGCGCCGGCGGCATCCGGCTGACCGAGGCCGGCAGCCTGCTGGCGGAGCGGGCGCAGCTGATGGTCAACGACCTCGAGGTCACGCGCGCGCTGATCGACGACCTGCGCGGGCTGCAGCGCGGCCAGGTGACGATCCGCGCCAGCGGTGCCGTGATCGGCGGCCTGCTGGCCCCCGCGATCTGCGAGGCGCACGCGCTGCATCCCGCACTGCGCTTCCATGTCGACGTGGCGGCGGCCGGCGAGATCTTCGCCGCCGTCGCCGAGGGTGCGGCGGATCTCGGTGTCACCCTGTTCTCGCCGAGGAGCGACAAGGTGACGGTCTGCCGGAGCCGGCAGGTGGCGCACGCCGCCATCGTCAGTCCCGAGCACGTGCTGGCGTCGCTGCATCGTGTCTCCATGCAGCAACTGGCGCGCCAATCCCTGGCGATCCCCGACAGCGCGTTCGGCGTGCGCCAGAACCTGGAGCGGATCGCGCGCAGATCGAGCGTGCGGCTGGACCCGGTGTTCGTCACCGGCTCGCTCGACATGCAGAAGGAGCTCGCCCTGCGCGGCACCGCGGTGCTGGTGCTGCCGCCGCTCTGCTGCAGCCGGGAGATCGCGGCGGGCGCGCTGGTGGCGGTGCCGCTGGAGGCGGGCAGCACCATCGCGACGTCGCTCGACCTGTGCCGCGCGCCCAACCGTGCGCTGTCGTTCGCCGCCAGGGCGCTGCTCGCCATCCTCGAGCACACCATGGCGCGAGAGCTCGGTGCCGCCGCATGATCCCGGCGCACCGGCATCCTTGCCGCCATCGCGGGCAGAAGCCCGCCCGGCGCGCAGGCCTGCGAAAACGTAACGGGGGGACCACAAATTTATGCTGCGATTTCCGTGATCGTCTCGATAACGTTCCCGGATCGCGCGCGGCCCTGCAGCAACCTGAACCCCCAGCCGAGAAGAGCTCGATGAACCCTGTGCCGGCGGCTTTCAAAGTGGCGAACCCGGCGAGCCCCGCCGACCGCGCGGTCCCGCCCTGCCGTTCTCTGCTCTGGCGTCCCGTCGTCCGGCTCGCCTCCGTCGGCCTCGCCTGCCTGTCGCTGGAGGGGGGCCGGGCGCGGGCGCAGACGGCGGTCAACTCGCCGGTCGCGGCACAGCAATCCACCCCGAGCGTCGCCACCGGCACCGCGCCCGGCGCCACGACCCCCGCCCAGTCCGGCGCGCTGGAGACCATCACCGTGACCGCGGAGCGGCGGTCGCAGAGTGCGCAGAGCGTCGGCAGCTCGATCAGCGTGATCAGCGGCAGGACGCTCGCGGCACGCAACGTCAACAACGTGTTCGACCTGCAGTACCTGACGCCGTCGCTGCAGGTGACGCCGCAGTTCGGCAGCGGCCAGCCCTCGTTCGCGATCCGCGGCCTGGGCTTCAGCGACTATGCCAGCAACAACGCGCCGACGGTCGGCATCTACATGGACGAGGTGGCCTATCCGGTCCCGTTCGCCACCGAGGGCACCATGTTCGACATCCAGCGCGTCGAGGTGCTGCGCGGGCCGCAGGGCACGCTGTACGGCCGCAACACCACGGGTGGCGCGATCAACTACATCCTGAACAAGCCGACCCGCACCCTGACCGGCGGCCTCGACGTGCAGTACGGCCGCTTCGACGCCGCCAAGGTCAACGGCTACGTCGCCGGCCCGCTCGGCGACCGCGTGCAGTTCCGTCTGTCCGGCGAGACCCAGCAGGGCGGCGCCTGGCAGCACAACCGCGACGGTGACGGCTCGATGCTCGGCGACGTCGACCGCAGCGGCCTGCGCCTGATCGTCGACGCCGAGGCGACCGACACGCTCAAGGTCGAGGTCAACCTGCATGGCAGCCACGACCGCTCCGACGGCAGCGGCGAGCATCTCTACGCCCCGCTCACCGCGCTGAACGGTTTCTTTCCGCTGACGTACCCGGTCTATCCCGCCGACACCGACCGCTACGCCACCGCCTGGGGTGCCTCGCCCTCGTTCGCGCGCGAGATCGGCATCCAGACCGACACCAAGCCGTTCCGCCACCTCGATACCGGCGGGGTCAGCGTGCGCGCCGACCAGACGCTGAGTTTCGCGACCCTCACCGACCTGATCAGCTACGACTACGCGCAGCGCACCGAGTACGACAATTTCGACGCCTTCGCCGGCGGGGTCGCCGACGTCTACTACAACTCGCGTGCCAACGTGTTCGCCAACGAGCTGCGTCTGACCTCGCTCGATGCCGGGCGCCTGTCCTGGGTCGGCGGCATCTACTACTCGAACCAGTACCTGAACGACAATTACCGTTCCGGCTTCCAGGACATCTACGGCCTCGACGGCGACGTGCAGTACTCGCAGACCGTCAACACCATCAGCGGCTTCGGGCAGGCCAACTACAAGCTGACCCCGGCACTCACCGCGATCGGCGGCCTGCGCATCGAGCACGAGCAGCGTGACCTCAACGATTTCAGCTCCTACTTCATCTCCGACGGCGCCATCACCAACCCGAACAACTCGGTCGGCCCGCAGAGCACCAGCTTCACCGAGCCGTCGGGCAAGGCGGAACTGGAATATTCCCCGCTGCACGATGACATGGTCTACGCCTCGGTCAGCCGCGGCGTGAAGTCGGGTGGCTTCACCACCTACAACTCGGGCTCCCCCGAGACCTCCACCGCGCCGTTCAAGCCGGAGCGGCTCTGGGCCTACGAAGTCGGCAACAAGCTGGAGCTGCCGGCGCAGCACCTGCGCTTCAACCTGTCCGCGTTCTACTACGACTATCACGACCAGCAGATCCAGTCGGCCACCGTCAACGCGCAGACCGGACTGGTGGGCGCCATCGTGAACGCGCCGAAATCCCACCTCTACGGCGGCGAGTTCGAGGCCAACTGGTCGCCGATCCGCAACCTCACCCTGACCCAGGGCGCCGGCTGGGCGACGGGCCAGTTCGACGTCTTCGAGTCCGTGCTGACCGCGGTGCGCGTGCGTGGCGTCTATGTCGGCGTGTTCGGCGACCGCAAGGGCGACAGCCTGCCGGCGCCGAAGATCACGCTGAACGGATCGATCAGCTATCGCTGGGACCTGGGCCGCTTCGACCTGCTCACCGGTGCGGACTACAGCCTGCGCAGCACCTACCGCTCGCTGTTCGGCAGCCTCTACGACGTCGCCGGCTACACGCTGGTGAACGCCAACGCGACGCTGTCGCCGAAGGGCGGCCGCTGGAGCCTCTCCGCGTTCGGCCAGAACATCCTCGACAAGCAGTACGACGTCGACCGCAACTTCTTCGTCGCCGGTGACGACGTCGCACTCGCGGGCTTGCCGGCGACCTGGGGCGTGCGCGCCTCGGTGAATTTCTGACGTCGCCGCGGGATACGGAGCCGCCCGATGAGCAGCCTGACCGAGCTCGATACCGCCACCCTGCTCGCCGGCTACGCCTCGGGCGCCTTCTCGCCCAGCGAATACATCGACGCGCTGATCGGGCACATCGCCGCCTGGGAGCCGCACCTCAACGCGCTCTACGCCTACGCGCCGGAGCGTGCGCGACGGGAGGCGGCGCAGTCGACGCGGCGCTGGCGGGACGGCGCCCCCTGCGGCTCGCTCGACGGCATCCCGGTCACGCTGAAGGAGCTGATCGCGACGAGGGGCACGCCGACGCCGTTCGGCACCGCCGCGTCCGAGCTGGTGCCGGAAGCGGAGGACGCGCCGCCGGCGGCGCGCCTGCGCGAGGCCGGGGCGATCCTGCTCGGCAAGACCACCGCGCCGGATTACGGGATGCTCTCGTCGGGCCTGTCCAGCTTCCATCCCCTGACACGCAATCCCTGGGACCTCGCGACCAACCCCGGCGGTTCCAGCGCCGGGGCGGCGGCGGCCGCCGCCGCCGGCTACGGGCCGCTGCATGTCGGCACCGACATCGGCGGCTCGGTGCGGCTGCCGGCGGCGTGGTGCGGCCTGGTCGGGTTCAAGCCAACGCTCGGCCGGGTGCCGATCGATCCCTACTATGTCGGGCGCTGCGCCGGGCCGATGACGCGCAGGGTCGACGACGCCGCCCGGATGATGGCCGTCCTCGTGCGCCCCGACGCGCGCGACGCCACCAGCCTGCCGCCGCAGGCGATCGCCTGGGAGCGGCCGCTGCACACGGTGCGCGGCCTGCGCATCGGGCTGATGCGGGACGCCGGCTGCGGCATGACGCCGGATCCGCAGATCGCCGCCGCCATCGACGCCGCCGCCGCCATGTTCGAGCAGGAGGGCGCGCAGGTCGTGCCGGTGTCCCCGGTGCTGAGCCGGCAGATCCTGGACGGGATCGACCTCTACTGGCGCGCCCGGTCCTGGGCAGACATCGCCCGGCTTCCGCCCGCGCGTCGCGACAAGGTGCTGCCCTACATCCTGAGCTGGGCGGCGTCCGGTGCGGCCGTCTCCGGGCCGGACGCCATCGACGGGTTCAACCGCACCTTCGAGCTGCGCCGGCTCTGCGCCGCCCGGTTCGCGGACGTGGACGCGGTGCTGTCGCCGACCACGCCGAACCTCGCCTTCCCGGCCGAGTGGGCGTCGCCGCTGAACGACCCGCAGCTTCCGTTCGAGCACATCGCCTTCACCCTGCCCTGGAACATGTCCGAGCAGCCGGCGGTGTCGCTGAATTGCGGCTTCTCCGATTCGGGCATGCCGATCGGGCTGCAGATCGTCACCCGTCGCTTCGCCGACCTCCAGGCGCTGCAGCTGGCACGCTGGTTCGAGGCGCGTCGTCCTCCGATCCGCTGGCCGGTGCCGCCGGCGCGCCGAGGAGCGGGCGCTTGAACCGCCGCACCCTGATCGCGCGCCTCGGCGGCGGACTGGCCGCCCTCGCACTGTGCCCCGAGCCGGGCTCGGCCGCACCCGCAGGCCCCGGGCAGCCGGGCCCGCTCGATCTGATCACCGATGTTGCCGGACTTCGCGTCGGTCAGGCGGACGACGCCCGCGTGCGCACCGGCGTCACCGTCATCCTGCCCGACGACCGCGCCGACTGCGCGGTGGACGTGCGCGGCGGCGGTCCGGGCACGCGCGAGACCGACGCGCTCGACGCCTGGAACCTGGTGCATTCGGCCGATGCGGTGGTGCTGTCGGGCGGCTCGGTCTACGGGCTCGCGGCCGCCGACGGGGTGGCGACCTGGCTCGGCGCGCACGGGCGCGGCTTCGCCATGGTCAGGCAGCCCGGCGTGCCGCCCTCGCCGATCGTGCCGGCGGCGATCCTGTTCGACGTCGCCGACGGCGGCGACAAGAACTGGGGGATGAACCCGCCCTACCGCGAGCTCGGCATACGCGCGGTCGAGGCAGCGTCGCGCAGCGTGCGGCTCGGCACCGTGGGGGCCGGCTACGGCGCCGGCGCCGGCGCGCTCAAGGGCGGGGTGGGATCGGCCTCGCTGCTGACCCATGACGGCATGACCATCGGCGCCATCGTCGCGGTCAACAGCGCCGGCTCCACCACCGTGCCCGGCGACCGGCATTTCTGGGCCGGCGCGTTCGAGATGAACCACGAGTTCGGCGGCCTGGGGCCGGGTGCCGCGCTGGTGCCGGGCGAGGATTGGGGGCTGGCCAAGGTCAATCCGGGGGCGCGGGCCAATACCACCATCGCCTGCGTCGCCACCGACGTGTCGCTCGATCCGGACGAGCTGAAGCGGGTGGCGATCATGGCGCAGGACGGGCTGGCGCGCGCGATCCGGCCGGTGCATTCGCCGTTCGACGGCGACGTCGTGTTCGCGCTCTCCACCGCGCGCAGGCAGCAGGGCGGTCCGAGCCGCCCCTTCACGGTGGCGCGGATCGGCGCTGCGGCGGCCGACGTGCTGGCACGCGCGGTGGCGCGCGGCGTCTACGAGGCGACGCTGCCGCCCGGCATGCAGGGCAGGACCTGGCGCAGCCTGTGACACCGCAGGAAGAGGCGTGACGCCGTCGCGGCGCCTGCTGATCGGCCTCGGCTTGCCGTTCGCGGCCGTGCTGCCGACCATCCCGCTGCTGGCTGCGCTGCGGGCCGCGCCCCTCGGCGTGCCGGTCGCCGTGCTCTGGCTGTTCGGCTGCATCCCGCTGACCTCGGCCTGCCTGGCGCTGTGCTGGCGGCACGACCGGCACGAGGCGGGGGCCGAGGATGGCGGGGCGCCCGGTTCATGACCGCGAGCTTCCTGGCCGTGATCGCGCTGTCGCTGCTGGCGGCCCTGCTGTCGCGGCGCGGCCACCGGCATCAGCGGGCGGCCGACTTCTTCGTCGCCTCCGGCCAGTTCGGCACCATCCTGTTCTTCTTCCTGGCGGTCGGCGAGACCTACAGCGTCGCCACCATCCTGGGCTTCCCGGGCGGGGTGTACGCGCGCGGCACCAGCTTCGTCAGCTGGTTTCTCGGCTACATCCTGCTCTCCTTCCCGGTCGGCTACTTCCTCTTCCCGTGGATCTGGCGCGCCGGCCGGCTCTACGGCGCCGTCACCCTGCCCGACCTGTTCCGCGCGCATTTCGACAGCCGCGCCCTGGAGCTGGTGGTGACGATCGCCTCCATCCTGTTCCTGGTGCCGCTCGGGGTGATGCAGTTCATCGGCCTGGACACGGTGTTCCGCAGCCTCGGCTGGCCGGTGCCGCCGCTCTCGCTCACCATCCTGGCCGGCCTGCTCGCCTTCACCTACATCGCGATCTCCGGCATCCGGGCGCCGGCCTACGTCGCCGTGCTGAAGGACCTGCTGGTGCTGGCGGCGATCCTGCTGACCGGGCTCGCGGCGCTCGCCGCGAATACGGCCGCCGGCCCGGCGGGTGCCGCATCGGCGCCGGCGACCCCGGTGGTCACGCCAGCGATCACATCGGCGGCCGAGCTGTTCTCGATCTCCACGATCCTGCTGCAGAGCGTCGGCTTCTGCCTGGTGCCGCAGACCTGCGCCACCGTGTTCACCGCGCGCTCGGTCGCGACCATCCGGCGGGCGCAGGTGGCGATGCCGCTCTACATGCTGATGTTCCCGTTCCTGGTGGTGGTGGCGTATTTCGCGCGCAGCCACGCGCTGCCCCTCGCCTCGCCGAACGACGTGTTCCTCGCGGTGGCGCGCGCGCTGCTGCCGGGCTGGGCGGCGGGACTGGTGATGGCCGGTGCCGCGCTGTCGGCGCTGGTGGTGCTGTCGGGGATCTGCCTGGCGCTGGGACCGCTGGTCTCGCGCAACCTGCTGCCGGGCCTCGACGACGACCAGCAGCGCCGCTGGTCCAAGCTGGTGATGGCGCTCTACCTGGCGGCCTCGATCGCCGGCGCCGCCGGTTCGCACCAGCTCATGGTCAGCATCAACAACCTGTTCTATTTCGGCGTCACCCAGTCGCTGCCGGGCATGCTGGCGATCCTGTTCCTGCGCCGCGCGCGGCCGGCCTCGATCATCGGCGGGCTGCTGGCGGGGGATGCCGCGGCGGTGCTGCTGCACGGCGCCGAGGTGCCGCTGGCGGGAATCAATCCGGGCCTCGTCGGCCTGCTGCTCAACCTCGCGATCGTGCTCGGGGCGCTGCGCTGCTGGCCCGGACAGCAGAGGATGCCGGTGGCGCAGCGCTGGCCGCGAGCGCTTCGAAGCCATCCCTGAGCGTCGGCGATATCGTGTATGTCCTGTGCAGCGGCGGGGAGATCACCGATCATGGACAGTGCCACCAACGACCTCGACGCGCTGTGGATGCCCTTCACCGCCAACCGTGCCTTCAAGCAGGCGCCGCGCCTGCTCGCGCGCGCCGAGGGCATGATGTACTACACGCCCGAGGGCCGGGAGGTGCTGGACGCGACCGCGGGCCTGTGGTGCGTCAATGCCGGGCATGGTCGCCGCCAGGTGATCGAGGCGATCCAGCGCACCGCCGCGGTACTGGATTTCGCGCCCTCGTTCCAGATGGGCCACCCGCTGATGTTCCAGGCGGCGTCCCGCCTGGCGCAGATCACCCCCGACGGCCTCGACCGCATCTTCTTCACCAACTCGGGCTCGGAGAGCGCCGACACCGCGCTCAAGATCGCGCTCGCCTACCACCGATCGCGCGGCGAGGCGCAGCGGATCAAGCTGATCGGCCGCGAGCGCGGCTATCACGGGATCAATTTCGGCGGCCTCTCGGTCGGCGGCATCGGCGCCAACAAGAAGCAGTTCGGCCCGCTGCTCGGCCACGTCGACCACCTGCCGCACACCCACCTGCCGGAGCGCAACCGGTTCAGCCGCGGCAGCCCGGCGCACGGCGCCGAGCGAGCCGAGGCACTCGAGGACCTGGTCGCGCTGCACGGTGCGGACACCATCGCCGCGGTGATGATCGAGCCGGTCGCCGGCTCGACCGGGGTGCTGGTGCCGCCGCTCGGCTACCTGGAGCGGCTGCGCGCGATCTGCGACCGGCACGGCATCCTGCTGATCTTCGACGAGGTGATCACCGGCTTCGGCCGCATGGGCGCCAACTTCGGCTCGGACGCGTACGGTGTCGTCCCGGACATCCTCACCATGGCCAAGGGACTGACCAACGCCGCGGTGCCGATGGGAGCGGTGGCGGTGTCGCAGGCGATCTACGACACGATCGTGGACGCCGCTGCCCCGGGCATCGAGCTGTTCCACGGCTACACCTATTCCGGCCACCCCCTCGCCTGCGCCGCCGCCATCGCCTCGATGGACATCCACCGCGACGAGGCGCTGCCGGCGCGGGCGCGGGCGATCGAGCCGGAATGGGAGGCGGCGGTGCACAGCCTGCGCGCGCGCCCGAACGTCATCGACATACGCAACGCCGGCCTGATCGCCGGCATCGAGCTGCAGCCGCGGCACGGCAAGCCGGCCGACCGCGCCGGCCGCATCATGCAGCGTTGCTTCGAGGCGGGCCTGCTGATCCGCACCACCGGCGACATCATCGCCCTGTCGCCGCCGCTGATCCTGGAGAGCGGGCACATCGACCGCATCGTGACCACCCTCGGCGAGGCGGTCAGCGCCGAGGCCGCCTGACGACGATCCCCCGCCTGGAGCCGCACCGATGAGCCACGCCGAGCAGCCACGGACGGTCGTGTCGCGCAACCCTGCGACCGGAGCCGTGATCGCGCAGTACCCGATCGACGACGCGCAACGGATCGAGACGCTGCTGGCGCAGGCGCAGTCCGGCTTCGAGGAATGGCGTCGCACACCGGTCGTCGAGCGTGCGCGGATGCTGGCCCGGCTCTCCGAACGGCTGCTGGCGGAGATCGAGCGCTTCGCCGTCCTGGTCACGTCCGAGATGGGCAAGACGATCGGCGAGGCACGTGCCGAGGTGCGCAAATGCGCCAGCCTCGCCGCCTGGTTCGCCGAGCACGGTCCGGCGCTGGTCGCCGACGAGCGCGCGCCGGTCGACGAGGCCGAGGTCTACGTCTCCTACCTGCCGCTCGGCACCGTGCTCGGCATCATGCCGTGGAATTTCCCGCTCTGGCAGGCGATGCGCGCCGCGGTGCCGATCATGCTGGCCGGCAACGCCTTCCTGCTCAAGCACGCGCCCAACGTCATGGGCTGCGCCTATGCGCTGCAGCAGGCGTTCCAGGGCAGCGGCGCCCCGGAGGGCGCGTTCGGGGTGATCAACATCGACGCCGGGGCGGTCGAGGCGGTGCTCGCCGACGATCGCATCGCCGCGGTCACCCTGACCGGCAGCGTGCGCGCGGGCGCCGCGGTGGCGGCGCAGGCGGGCCGGTTGATCAAGAAGTCGCTGCTGGAGCTCGGCGGATCGGATCCCTACATCGTGCTCGCCGACGCCGATCTCGACCGCGCGGTCGCCACCGCCATCACCGCCCGATACCAGAACGCAGGCCAGGTCTGCCTCGCGGCCAAGCGCTTCATCCTGGAGGCGCCGATCGCCGACCGCTTCACCGAGGCGTTCGTGCAGGCTGCGCGCGGCATCGTCGTCGGTGACCCGATGCGCGAGGACACCAGGATCGGCCCGATCGCGCGCGAGGACCTGCGCGAGGGGCTGGACCGTCAGGTGCGCCGGTCGATCGAGCAGGGAGCGCGGCCGCTGCTGGGCGGACACAGGCTCGAGGGTCCGGGCTATTTCTACGCGCCGACGGTGCTCTCCCAGGTCCGGCCCGGCATGGCGGCGTTCGACGAGGAGACCTTCGGACCGGTCGCGGCGATGATCGTGGCCGACGATGCGGAGGACGCGATCCGGCTGGCCAACCAGAGCGCGTTCGGCCTCAGCGGCAACCTCTGGACGCGCGACATCGGACGCGCGCGGGAGTTCGCCCGCCGGCTCGAGACCGGTGGGGTGTTCATCAACGGCTACACGGCGTCGGACCCGCGCACGCCGGTGGGCGGCGTCAAGAAGAGCGGCTATGGCCGCGAGCTGTCGCATTTCGGCATCCGCGAGTTCGTCAACGCGCAGACCGTCTGGATCAGGTCCTAGCGCCTGATCGTCCTGGACCATGAGCGCACGATGACGACGAACCCCGAGCCCGCCGATCCCGACGATCCGGCGCTGCGCGACCGCGCCGTCGCCGCAGCGCTGGGTGCGGCGCCCTTCGACCTGCTGCTGCACGGCGGCCAGGTCGCCTGCATGGCGACCGGGCGCCTGCGCCGTGCCGATGTCGGGATCGTCGGTCCGCTGATCGCCAGCGTGCATCCGCCGGGGAGCCGGCAGGATGCGGCGCAGCGCGTGGCACTGGACGGCCGCACCGTGGCACCCGGGCTGATCGACACCCACCTGCACATCGAGAGCTCGATGGTCACGCCGCGGCGCTACGCCGAGACGGTGGTGCCGCAGGGCACCACGACCATCTGCTGGGATCCGCACGAGCTCGGCAACGTGCACGGGCTGGACGGCGTGCGCTGGGCGGCCGCCGAAGCCCGCGACCTGCCGCTGCGCATCCTGCTGCTCGCACCCTCCTGCGTCCCGTCGGCGCCGGGACTGGAGCGGGCGGGTGCCGCGTTCGGTCCCGAGGAGCTGCGCGAGATGCTGTCCTGGCCGGAGATCGCCGGGATCGCCGAGATCATGGACATGCGAGGCGTGCTGGCGCGGGAGCCGCGCATGCGCGGCATCGTGCAGGCGGCGCTGGCGAGCGGCAAGCTGGTCTGCGGCCATGCGCGCGACCTGCAGGGCGCCGAGCTGATCGCCTTTGCCACGTCGGGCATCGCGTCGGATCACGAGATCGGCTCCGGCGAGGACTTGGTCGCCAAGCTCGAGGCCGGCTTCACCATCGAGCTGCGCGGCTCGCATGACGGCGTGCTGCCGGGCGCGGTCGCGGCACTTCGCGCGCTGCCGATGATCCCGCAGACGCTCACGCTCTGCACCGACGACGTGCTGCCGGACCAGCTGGTGGCGCGGGGCGGCATGATCGACCTGATCCGGCGGCTGGTCGCGCGCGGCCTGGATCCGCTGCAGGCGCTGCGCGCGGCCACGCTGAACGCGTCGCAGCGCATCGGCCGGCGCGACCTCGGGCTGGTGGCACCGGGACGTCGCGCCGACCTGATCGTGCTGTCGGACCTCGATGCGCTGCGGGTGGAGCGGGTCTACGCCTCCGGCCGCCTCGTCGGCCGGGATGGCGGAGCGGTGGCACCGATACGTGCCGCCCGGATGCAGCCGCCGGTCGCGTCGGTCCAACTGGCGTCGCTCGCGGCGGAGGATTTCCGCATCCGGCCGCCGGGCGATGAGGGCATCGTCCGGCTGCGCACCATCCACACCCCGCGCTTCACCCGCTGGGCGGAGCTGCGCGCCCCGGTGCGGCGCGGCGTGGTGCTGCTGCCCGAGGATGCGCTGCTGATGGCGGTCATGCACCGGCATGGCGCGGCGGACGCCCGTCCCGTCCTCGGCGTGCTGCAGGGCTGGGGCGCCTGGCGCGGCGCGGTCGCCACCACCGTCTCGCACGACAGCCACAACCTGACCGTGTTCGGTAGCGATCCCGAGGACATGGCGCTGGCCGCGAACGCGTTGATCCGGTGCGGCGGCGGCCTCGCGGTCGCCTCGGGCGGGGTGCTGCGCGCGCTGCTGGAGCTGCCACTGGGTGGCCTGATCTCCGACCGTCCGACGCGGGAGGTAGCCGAGGCCTTCGCGGCGTTGCGCCGGGAGGCGGACCGGATCGCCGACTTCACGGAGTCGGTGCTGCCGTTCCGCAGCGTCACCGGTGCCAGCCTCGCCTGCAATCCCGGACCGCATCTGACCGATCTCGGCGTCACCGACGGTTCCACCGGCATGGTGTTCGCCGACAGCATCATCGCCTTCGAGCCGGGCGCGCCGGCGAGCCAGATCTAGCGGGATGCTGAGAGGGAGCAGGCAAGGGCTTTGCCCTTGACCCACTGGGGCCGGCGGCGCCAGACCTCCTTCTCAAGGAACGGATTGCAAAGGCTCGGCCTTTGCTGGGGTCAAGGGGCAAAGCCCCTTGCCTTGCCTTCCTCCCATCATCGTCGAGGCTGCGTGCTAGGGTGCCGCCCTCGGCCCGCGCGCGGTGTCGGCGACGAAGCCGTCCAGGAAGTGCGGCACGTCGATCGCCTGCACGATGTGCACCAGCTGCTCGCCGGCATGCGGCGCCAGGTGCGGCGGCCAGACATGGGCGCGGCCGTAATCCGGTCCGGGCAGGATGTCGATGTCCATCGCCGCCACGATCTGCTTCGTCACCAGGCCGGGCTCCACCGCGACCGCGGCGGCCATCTCGTCCCAGAACGGCGTGCCGGGTTCGGCGTAGCGCGCGACGTAGGCGCCGATCGCCGAGCCGCTCGCGGCCACGCGCGCCAGCAGCGCCTTGTCGGTGACGGCGGTGAGCGTGACGGTGCCGAGCACGGTGATCCGCGGCCAGGGTGCCGTCAGCACCACGTGCGCGGCCTCCGGATCGAACATCATGTTGAAGTCGGTGTAGTAGTCGAGCCGGTGCGCCGCCTCCGCCTCCAGCTGCGGCAGGCCGGTATCGAGCAGCGCGCCCATGAACACCAGCTGCCTGGCCAGCGCGGGCAGGTCGGGTGCGGCGCGGATCGCCAGCGCCAGATCGGTCATCGGCCCGGCCGCGATGATCGTCACCTGGTGCGGATGCGCCCGCACCAGCCGGATCATCGCCGACATCGCGGTCTCGTTCGCCGGTCGCAGCGCCGGCCGTCCCTCCGGCATCGCCGGGATCAGCTCGGGCTGGTCGGCATGCGCGCCGGCGCGCTGGCCGCTGTTCCAGGCCCCCTTCCACAGGATCCGGCCGTAGCGCTGCTCCCAGCCGCTCATCTCCGCCTGCGTCCGCAGCAGCGGCATCTCGGCGCCGCGATAGACCGGGATGTCGCCCTGCCGTGCGATCTCCAGGAAGCGCAGCAGGTGCGCGCACTCCTCCTCGCGCCACGCATCGCCGGTCACCACGCCGAGGCCGAGCAGCTGCACGCCGCTGCGGAGCAACGGCAGCAGCGACTGGATGTCCGAGCCGCCGGGACCCGCGAAATCATTGTCGAGGAACACCATCGACGGTGCCGCCGCCCGCGATGGCAGCGCTGCCGTCAGCATCAGCAGGAGCAACGCCGCCAAGCGGCGAAGCAGTCGGGTGTGGTCGAACGGCATCGGGTCCTCCTTCGCGGCTGCGAGCCCCGTGCAGGATACATGCCTGGCACGGGACTTGCGTGAAGTCGCAACGACACCGGCGCCTGCGACGCCGCGGTCCCGGGGAGGACACGATGGACAAGTCGGTGCGCGCGTGGGGTCCGGTTCCATCGGCCCGGTCATGCGGCAGGGCATCGATCGCGGGCTTGGCGATCGGCATCGCGGTACAGGCGCACGCGCAGGGTGTTCCCGCCGGCGGCAGCGTCGCGACCACGGCCGCGCAGCCGCAGCAGGAAGTCCTGGTCACCGCGCAGCGGCGGCCGGAACCCAACAAGGAGGTTCCGGTCTCGGTCAGTCGGCTGAACGCGCAGGCGATACAGACCATACAGACCGCCGGCGGCGACATCCGCGCGCTGGCGGCGCGGGTGCCGAGCCTGAACATCGAGTCCTCGTTCGGCCGCACCTTTCCGCGACTCTACATACGCGGTCTCGGCAATCCCGACTTCGACATCACCGCCGCACAGCCGGTCGGCGTCTATTACGACGACGTCGTGCTGGAGAATCCGCTGCTGAAATCGTTTCCGATCTTCGACATCGACGACGTCGAGGTGCTGGCCGGCCCGCAGGGCACGCTGTTCGGCCGCAACACTCCGGCCGGCGTGCTGAGGATCACGTCCAAGCATCCGGCCGACGCGTTCGAGGGCTACTTCGACCAGTCGTACGCCACCTACAACACGCTGGCCACCACCGGCGTGGTCAACGCGCCGATCATCCCGGGAAAGCTCGACGTCCGCGTCTCGATCATCAACCAGCGCCGCGACGACTGGGTCACCAACGACTACACCGGCGGCTACCGGTGGCGGCAGAACCTCGAAGGCTTCGAGGATCTTGCCGGCCGGTTCCAGGCGATCTACCATTTCGACGACAGCTTCGACATCCTGTTCGAAGCCGACGTGCGCCACCTCGAAGGTACCGCGACGCTGTTCCGCGCCAACATCGTGCAGAAGGGCAGCAACGCGCTGGTGCCCGGCTTCGACCCCAACCAGGTGTCGCTCGACGGCGACAACTACCAGGACGTCAACACACGCGGCGGCCACGTGACCGTGCACAAGGACCTGCACGGCTACGGCATCGACTTCATCAGCGCCTACGAACATGCGGCGATCAAGTCGCGGGGCGACATCGATGGCGGCTACGTGCCGCTGGTGCCGTTCGACGTCGAGACGGCGACTGTCACGCCGGCGGTGGACGAGTTTACCGAGGAGCTGCGGCTGTCGGCGAACAACTGGGGCCGGGTGTTCAACCAGGCCGGCGTGTACTACTTCCACGAGTACATCGACAACTACGACCAGGATTTCTCACCGGTCGGACAGCTCACCACACAGGCCAACGAGCGCCAGAGCACGGAGTCCGTCGGCCTGTTCGACTCCGCGACCGTGCGCATCACCGACCGGCTCAAGATCGAGGGCGGCGTGCGCTACACGTCGGACTTCCGCACCTTCGATGCGGTGCGCCAGTTCGGCGGCGACGGCTTCCTGCAGCTCGGCACCAAGGCCAATGCCGTCAACACCAGCTGGGACGCGAGTGCCGTCTATGCCCTCACCAGCGGCATCAATGCCTATTTCCGCGCCGCGACCGGCTATCTCGAACCCAGCATCCAGGGTCGCATCACCGACGAGAACTACCTCTCCAAGGCGGGCTCGGAGACCACCACCTCGTACGAGGTCGGATTGAAAGGTGCGATGTTCCACCGCCGCGCCATCTTCACCGTCGACGCCTACATGTGGGACACCAACAACCTGCAGCTCACCGCCTCGGGCGGCACCGCCGACATCACCGAGCTGGTCAACGCCCACAAGGCGATCGGCCGCGGCCTGGAGGGTCAGCTCGACCTGCAGCCGATCTCACACCTCACCATGAGCGGCAACGTCAGCTACAACTTCACCGAGATCCAGGACCCGAACCTGGAGGTCACCGCCTGCGGCGACGGCTGCACCGTGCTCAACCCGATCGATCCGGCCACGCACAATGCGCGCATCAACGGCAACCCGCTGCCGTTCGCGCCGCGCTTCGTACTAAACGGCAACGCCCGCTACGCGATCCCGCTGCGTCGGCAGGACGAGCTGTTCCTCTCGACCGACTGGTCCTGGCGCAGCGGCGAGGATTTCAGCCTGTACCGCTCGGTCGAGTTCGACGGCAAGGCGCTGCTGCTGGGCGGCTTCGCGCTCGGCTACAAGAACAACGCCAGGCACTATCAGGTCGACGTGTTCGTGCGAAACGTGCTCGACCGCATCGTGACCGTCGGCTCGATCGACTTCGACAACCTGGAGGGGTTCATCAACGACCCGCGGCTGGTCGGCGTCGAGGGGCACGTGGCCTTCTGAGACCGCGGCTACATCGTCCAGTTGATCAGCACGACGTAGAGCACCAGCACGGCATCGACCACGAGCAGCATCGGCGTCAGCTTGTGCCATTGCCGTCGTGCCAGCACGATCAGCGTGTAGACGAAGCATCCCGACGACAGGCCCATCATCAGGTCGGTGGTGACCACGACCAGCAGCAGGATCAGGATCGGCGGCACCGCGTTCTCGGGCAGCGACGTGTCGAGATCGCGTATGCCCTCCATCATCAGCACGCCGACCAGCACCAGCGCCGGCGCCGTCGCCTGCGGCGGGATGATGGCGATGACCGGCCAGAAGAACAGCGACAGCGCGAACAGGCTCGCCACCACCACGCCGGTCAGTCCGGTGCGGCCGCCGCTCTCCACCCCGGCCGCGGACTCTATGTAGGCGGCGACGGTGGAGCTGCCGATCAGTGCGCCGACCACGGAGGCCGCACCGTCGGCGGTGAAGGCGCGCTGCGCGTTCGGGATCCGGCCGTGCGCGTCCATCATCCCGGCACGACGCGTCACGCCGATCAGGGTGGCGGTGGCGGAGAAGAAGTCCGAGAGGAAGAAGTAGAGCGCGATCGGCAGCAGCACCAGGAAGTGCGACGCGAACTGGCGGAAATCGACCGCGAACAGTAGCCGGCGCGGCAGCGTCGGCCAGTCGAGATAGTGCGTCGGATGCGCGGTGATCGGATGGCCGTGGGCGCCGGGCACCGCGAGGCCGATCAGGGTGAGCACGATGATGGAGAGCAGCAGCGCGCCCGGCAGGCGCACCGCCATCAGCACCGGTGTTGCCAGCATGCCGAGAAACACCAGCATCACCGCCGGCTCGCGCAGGTGGCCGAACGAGACGCCGTGCGCGCCCTGCACCACCAGCCCGCCGTTCTTCAGCCCGAGATAGGCGATGAACAGGCCGATGCCGCACTGCATGCCGAGCCGGATCGAGTCCGGAAAGCCCTCCACCAGGCGCGCGCGGAACCGGGTCAGCGCCAGCACCACGAACAGGATGCCTCCGGTCATGACCATGGCGAGTGCCGTCTGGTACGAGACGCCCATGCGCAGCACCACGACCTGGGCGAACACGATGTTGGAACCCATGCCGGGTGCGAGCGCGATCGGCAGGTTGGCGGACAGTGCCATCATCAGCGTGCCGATGATCGCGGCGAGTGCGGTGGTGATGATCAGCGCGTGCAGATCCATGCCGGTCGCGGACAGGATCGCCGGGTTCACCACGACGATGTAGCTCATCGCGCCGAAGGTGGTGCATCCGGCGACGATCTCGCGGCCGATCGTCGAGCCGCTGGCGCGCACGTTGAACAGGCCACGCGACCGCGTCGCGGCAGGTGGGTGGTCAGGTTTCAGGACGACATCGTCGTTGTCGGGCAGGATCGGTCCTCCGGCGTATCGCCATCGCAGTTCAGCACAGGCATGATGCCGCAAGCCATCCTGCTTTTCGGCCGGATCGCCGGATCGGAGCCGACCTACCATGCTGGTCGACAGCCACTGCCATCTCGACTTCGATGAGTTCGCCGACGATCTCGACGATGTCATGCGTCGCGCGTCGCAGGCCGGCATCGTCGGCTTCGTCACCATCTGCACGCGCGTGCACGGCTTCACACGGGTGCGCGCGGTCGCCGAGGCGCGGGCGGAGGTGTGGTGTGCGGTCGGCACCCATCCGCACTACGTCGACGAGGAACCCGACGTCACCGCGGCCGAACTGGTCGCACTGGCGCGGCATCCCAAGGTGGTGGCGATCGGCGAGTCCGGGCTCGACCGTCATCTCGCTCATGCCTCCTGGCCGGCGCAGCTGCGGAGTTTTCAGGCGCATATCGACGCGGCGCGGCAGACGCAGCTGCCGCTGGTGATCCATTCGGTGCGCGAGGATGCGGCAATGGCGGCGATCCTGCGGCGCGAGAGTGCGCACGGACCGTTCCCGGTGGTGATGCACTGCTTCTCGGGCGGCGCGGAACTGGCCCGCACGAACCTGTCGCTCGGCCACGCGCTCTCCTTTTCCGGGCTGCTCACCTATCCGGAGCACGCGGCATTGCGCGAGCTGGCGCGGACCGTTCCCGCTGACCGTCTCCTGGTCGAGACCGACGCGCCGTCGCTGCCGCCGGCGGTCCTGCTCGGGCAGCGCAACGAGCCGGCGCACCTGCGCCACGTGGTGCAGCTGCTGGCCGAGCTGCGTGGCGTCGGTGCCGACGAGATCGCGCGCCAGACCAGCGATAATTTCTACCGGATCTTCACCCGCTGCATCCGGCCCGAGGGTCGGTAACGAGATCGAATGCTTCGATGCACCTGGGTCTCATGAACCTTCTGCTGCCAGTCGCTCAGGTCACCACAGACTGTCCGTCGGGCGGACCGATTAAGTGTCGTGGAACGACAGCTGCGGTCACCAATGTTTAACGGTCGGATCCGCCTTCGACTGACCGTATGACGTCCTTCCCCGATCGAGAACTACGGCGCACTGGGTTCCACAACGACCGCGGGTGGCTGCGTGCGCTCGAACAGAGTTCGCAACCAACGCCGACTCGGCACCTCGATGAGGCTGTACGCCAGGTAGGAAATGGGAAAGGTCAGCAGAATTCCGACGACGGCAGCGTAGGTTTGTGCGTGACGCAGCCCGATACTGTAGGCCAGTCCATGCACCCAGCCTAACAAGCCGCCCATTAAGTCATGCGTCAGGTAGATGCTATATGACAGCAGACCTATGAATTCGACTCCTGGGGACGAAAGGATACGCCCAGGTAAATGCTGGTCCGAGGTAAGACTGATCACGAGCGTCGGGAACAAGAGCACAACCAGGAAATCGCTCCTCGGGATTGTCATGAGGAAGATGATGATTACACAGATTGTGCCCGACAACCATCGATCTTGGGCCAGAACCAGGCCGAATGGTGATGCGCTTAGTCGGAACGCAAGCAGGCCCAGAGCAAACTCGGAGAGACAGCGCACTACTGGCAGCGCGAATTGTGACGCGTGCAGATCCAGAAGAGTGGTCTGGGTAGGCCTGTGTCCCCAAGATTGAGGAAGCATGCAGAGAACGGCTAGCGTGACGACACACACAATTGCCGACCTCCACGCCCATGACGGGTGGCGGAACAGGCATGGAAATAGCATCGCTGGGAACAAAAGATAGGCTGCCCATTCGGCGCTGATCGACCACGCCGGAGCATCAAGGCTCTCTGTGAGGCCCCATGACTGGATCATCAGAAGGTTTATCAGGAAAGTAATGGCAATAGACGAATGAGGTGCCTGCAGGCAACCCATCACGACTAAAAAAAGACCACAGACTGTAGCCACGAGATACAGTGGATATACCCGTGCAATCCGGCGACCGAGAAATTCTACGTAGGCGGGCGCCGACAAACCGGCTTCGAACATGCGCCCATAATTCAGTGCCATCACGAAGCCACTGAGCACGAAGAAGAGGTCCACGCCAAGATAGCCGTGCCCTATGAAGGTCGTTACAGGGTTCGAGAACGGCAAGCCCAAAACATAATGAAAGACCATGACATATATTGCGGCAACTCCCCGCAAACCGGTTAGAGCCTTGATCTCTCGACCTGTCTGCATAGCTCGCATTTCATTCACACGAGGGTTGAACAGAAACACTCTGGATTGTGCCTCGCATCTTGAGGCTAAGACTTCCTATGTCAAACCCGCCGTGGTTTTTTTATCAAATTTTCACTGTGTCAGATCCGATAGCGCGTTGAAATCACTTCGGTCTCTCGATCAAAATGCTGATGTAGAGTGACGTCGCCATCTACGGCTCCGCGCACGCTTTGACGGCCACATGTTCGGCCTGCGCCTGTGGGACGTCGCGCTGCTGCTGGCGAGAGCGACGTCATACCGGACCGACGGGCGCCAAAACTTCAAGTTCCGCCTTCTTAGAGCCTGGAGACACCGCCAGCAGGAGGCATGCTCTCGGTTGCAAAGTGACAGGCTGTAGCTGCACAACGATTGCAGCTAATCTCATAGACCTTGACAACAGCGGATCGAGCCATGACCGTCGAGATTGCCCCGCTTCCGGACGACCTGCTCATCAACGCGGCCGACGAGGTGCGCATCCGACAGGATCTCACCCTGACCGCACTCGGCAAGCGCCCGGCCGATCTCGCGCTGCGTGTCGGCCGCCTGCTCGACGTGCATACGCGCCGCTGGCTCGAGGACCAGGAGATCGTCATCAAGCGACGGCGCATTGCCTGGGTCGGGCCCGCCGGAACCTACACGGGCGAGGTTGCGCGTCGCGTGCACCGGCCGGGGCTGTCGGCGGTGCCGGGCTTCGGCGAGGTGCACAAGCATATCGAGAGCTCGCACCTCACGCCCGAGCACGAGGCGGCGCTGGTGCTGCCGCGCGGCAACAGCTGGACCTGCGAGGCCAGCCACGAGCTGTCCAACGTCAACGGACCCGGCAACCTCGCCTTCTGGCTGCAGGCGCGCCGGCAGGGCTCGCCGCTCAAGATCTTCCCGCTGCCCGGCTCGGCGGTGCCACCCACCGCATACGAGAGCGGCGGCGGCTATTTCGGTCAGGCCGAGCAGGACGCGTTCCTCGCCGAGAGCCTGATGGTCGCCGGGCTGGACGAGGTGATGGACTGGCCGGCGGTGTGGAACCCCGAGACCCCGTCCTACGCCCGGCTCTGGGGCATGATCGAAGCGACCTTCGCGCGCCGCGGCGTGGTGGAGGGCCATGCGGCCGGGCTGCGCGACCGTGCCAGCATCAGCGCCTTCGCCGCCGCCGGCCTCGCCTCCGACCACGAGGCGCTGGCGGCGGACGAGGTGATGGACAAGCTCGCCGCCGGCCTGTTCGTGGAGCTGCGGCCGCACTCGGTCGACACGGTGATCCCCCGCCTGCTCGCCGAGGGCCTGGCGGACTGGTCGCAGCTGGCGCTGACCACCGACGACCGCAGCGCCAGCGACACGCTGCGCGACGGCGCCAGTGACCACAACGTGCGGGTCGCCATCCGTGCCGGGCTGGCACCCGAGATCGCGATCCAGTGCGTCACCATCAACCCCGCCCGCCACATGCGGCTGACCCCCTGGGTCGGCAGCCTCTCGCCCGGACGCTTCGCCGACATCGTGCTGCTCTCGGACCTCGCCACGATCGACATCGCCGAGGTCTGGGCGGACGGGCAGCAGGTCTCGGAAGGCACGCGCTTCATCGGCCACACGCCGCGGATCGCCTGGCCGGACTGGGCCACGCACTCGATCCGCCTCGGCCGCAGCGTCGAGTCCGCCGACTTCGCCATCGCCGCCGCACCGGGACGTGAGACCATGCAGGCGGCGGTGCTGCGGCCGTTCCACTGGACCGACGGCTTCCTGACCGAGACCCTGGCCGTGCGCGACGGGCTGGTGCAGCGCGATCCCGACCGGAGCATCACCAAGTTCGCCATCGTCGACCGCTATTCCGGCCAAGGCGGCGTCTCGCGCATGTTCTGGCGCGGCTGCGGACCGCGCACGCCCGGCACGGCGCTAGCCTGTTCGGTGGCCCACGACCAGCACAATATCTGGGTGATCGGCTCCTGCGACGCCGCGATGGCAGTCGCGGTCAACCAGATCGCCGCCCAGCAGGGCGGCTGGGTGCTGGTGCGCGACGGCGCCGTCGTCGCCACCGTGCGCTACGAGATCGGCGGCCTGATGACGGCACGCCCGGCCGACGCGCTCGACACCGAGATGCAGGCGCTCTACGCGGCGGCGGAGGGTGTCGACTGGATGTACGAGCCGACCTTCCATACCCGTTGGTTCCCCGGCTTCCCGGAGCGCCTGATCTTCGCGACCCTGACCTGCGCTCCCTGGCAGTGGGTCCTGGTGGCGCCGCACGAGCGGGCGCCGAAAGGCTTCGTCAACGTGCAGACCGGCGAGACGTACCCGGTGGTGTGGTAAGTCCGCCGGCGCCGTCACTCCAAATTCGTATGCCTCGCGCGCATCGCATCCTCGCTCTCGCTCAGACGGTGAGCGAGCTGCGAGACGAGGTACTCGGAAAACATGAACTGGATCGCCTCGAAGGCGCTGCCCATGGTGAACGGCGAGGGGTCGCTCGAAGGCCTCGCCATGGTGCGTGCGGGGATCAGCACCACGCGGTCGGCGAGCGGCGCGAGAGCGGCCGCCGGCTCGGCGGTCAGCAGCACCACCCGTCCGCCCGCCTGCCTGACGATCCGCATCAGCGCCGCGGTGGTCTCGAGCGCCCCGGGACCGGCGCTGGTGAGCAGCAGGTCGCCGGCCAGCAGCGGCGGCGTGGTCATGTCGCCGACGACGTGGACGGGGAGGCCGAGATGGAACAGGCGCATCGCCAGCGCCCGCATCATCAGACCCTCCCGGCCGAGCGCGTGCAGCGCGATCCGCCGCGCGGCGCGCAGCTCCTCGATCAGGGCGTCGAACGCGCCCGGATCGACCGCGTCGGCGATCGCCTCGAGCTCGCGGCAGGCGGATCGCGTCCAGGCGCTGAAACCGTTGATGCTCACGATGGTCTCCTCTCGCGCGGCGTCCTTCGCCTCGTCCGGAACGTCAGCTGGCGCCGTAGCAGCCCGACCGCCGCGACCGCGACCAGCGTCGCACCCCAGATCGTCAGGGTCAGGAATTCGCTGAAGCCGAGCAGGTTGAACGACGTGGAGATCAGCTGGAGGATGGCGAGCGCGATCAGCAGCCCGCTGACCTTGCCGAAGCCGCCCATCGGATCGATCCCGCCGAGCACGCCGGCCAGCACCGTGACCAGCAGGAAGCTCTCACCGTAATTGGCGTTCGCCGAGTTGAAGCGCGACATCATGATCACGCCCGCCATCCCGGCGAGCAGCCCCGACATCGCGTAGATCCGCACCAGCAGCCAGCGCGTGTCGACGCCGGAATAGCGCACCGCCGACGCGTTGGAGCCGATCATCGCCACCAGGTTGCCGAACGGCGAGCGGTTGAGCACGACCGCGACCGGCAACGCGACGAGCAGGAGCACGATGAGCGCCACCGGCACGCCGAGGACGCTGGCGTTGCCGAGGAACAGCACCAGCGGCGGGAAGCCCGAGATCACGCCGCCATGCGTGAGACCGACGCTGAGGCCCTTGATCATCGTCATCGTGCCGAGCGTCGTCAGGATCGGCGAGACGTCGAGGAACCCGATGACGAGACCGTTCAGCGCACCGATCATCGTCGCGATCAGCAGGCCGACGAGCAATGCCGCAACCTGGCACGGGACGGCGAGCGCCGACGGTGCAGCGGGGATCACGTCGAGCAGCAGGTATCCGGAGACGAGTGCGCTGAAATCGGCGACCGCGATGATGGAGAGGTCGAGACCGCCGGAGAGCAGTGCCACCATCATCGCGAGCGACAGCAGGCCGAGCTGCGGAACCTGCAACGCCATCGAGCGCAGCGAACCCGCGGTGAACAGGTTGCCGCCGACCAGCCCGCCGAACAGCACCACCAGCAGGAACAGCAGCAGCAGCAGCCGCCGGTTGGTGCCGCTGACCCGGCCGACCAGGAGCGCTGCGAACGGCGTGGCACGCGACGGCAGGGCCGGAGCCGTGGCGCGGCGTGGCGGCGCTTCGCTCATGAGGGTGCCGCCGCGATCACGCGCCGGGTCGCGGCACGCTGGCGACGCCGCTCCCACGAGATCGTCGACACCGCGACGAGGATGACGGCGCCGTCGAAGAACTGCGTCCAGTACGAGGAGACGCCGACCAGGATGAGACCGTTCTCCATGATCGCGAGCACCGCGACGCCGAGGATCATGCCGAGCACCGAGCCCTGGCCGCCGGTGAGGCTGGCGCCGCCCAGCACCACCGCGGCGAGCACGTTGAGCTCGCGCCCGACCAGCACGTTGGGCGCGATCGACTGCGCGAGTTGACCCTGCACCAGCGAGGCGAGGCCGGACACCAAGCCCATATAGCCGTAGACGACGAGGTTCAGCCGGAACGCGTTGAAGCCGACGCGCGCGGCGGCCTCGGCGTTGCCGCCGAGCGCGTAGATCTGCCGGCCGATGCTGGTGCGGTTCAGCAGCAGCCATGAGGTCGCGAAGCAGACGAACAGCCCGATGATCTGCGCATTCAGCACGTACGGGTTCTGCGCCCGATCGGTGTAGACGACCCAGGAGAACGCATCGAGGAACCAGTCCGGCAGGTTGAACAGCTGGTTGCCGTGGCTCAGGAACATGAGCAGGCCGAAATAGACGTTCAGCATCGCGATCGAGACGATGATGCTGGACAGCCTCAGCGTGCTGATCAGCACCGCATTGAGCAGGCCGAGCAGCAGGCCGGAGCCGAGGCCGAGCACGAGCAGCAGCGGCCAGCCGCCGTGCCAGCGCAGCGCCAGCACCATCGCGACGTACTGGGCCACCGACGCGATCGCGGTGAACGAGATGTCGATCCCGCCCGAGATCAGCACCACGAGCAGCCCGGCGGCGCACATCCCCGCGAACGAGGACGAAGTCAGCAGGTCGAGGATGTTCTGCAGCTTCAGGAAACGCGGGCTGGCGAGCGAAAGTGCGAGCACCAGCAGTGCCGCCACGACCAGCAGCCGGAACTCGTGCGTGCGACGGAACGCCCTAAGCATCGACGAGCTGCCGCAGCGCGTCCTCGGAACTCGCGGACGGCACGATCTCGCCGGTCACGACGCCCTCGCGCATCACCAGGATCCGATCGGTGTGGTAGAACACCTCCGGGATCTCGTCCGAGATCATGATGACCGCGAGACCCTGTGCTGCGAGCGCGTGCACGATCGCGTAGATCCCGTCCTTGGCGCCGATATCGACGCCCACGGTCGGGCTGTCGAGGATGAGCAGGCTCGGGTGCGTCGCGAGCCATCTCGCCAGCACCACGCGCTGCTGGTTGCCACCCGACAGCGTGCCCACGGCGTTCTCCGGGTTCGATGTCTTGATGCCGAGCTCGCCGATCCCGTGTTCGACCGTCGCCGCGCGTCGTGCCGCCGGTATCAGCCCGAAGCGCGCCCGAAGCCGGTCGAGCACCGAGAGCGTGATGTTGTCGGCGATCGATTGCTGCATCACCAGCCCGAGCGACAGCCGATCCTCCGAGACGTAGGCGATGCCCCGCCTGATCGCCTCGCTGGTGTCGTGGCGCGACAGCCTCTCGCCGCGGACGCGGATCTCGCCCTCGTCCGGCGGGTTCATGCCGAACAGCGAAAGTGCCAGCTCGGTGCGGCCGGAACCGAGACGCCCGGTGATGCCGACGATCTCGCCCGCCCGCACCTCGAGATCGACGTCGCGGTAGTCGCCGGTGCGCGACAGGCGGCTGACCGACAGCACGGGCGGGCCGAGCGGGCGCGCAGCGTCGCGGGTCTGGTAGGCGAAGGTCTTGCCGGTCATCAGCTCGCCGAGACGATCGCCGGTCATGCCGGATGCGGCATAGGTGCCGACCTTCTCGCCGTTGCGCAGCACGGTGACGCGGTCGGCGATCTCGAGCACCTCGTCGAGGCGGTGGCTGACGAACATCACCGCGATGCCGCGCCGCTTGAGCTCGAGTGCGAGTGCCAGCAGCGCGTCGACCTCGCGCCGGGTGAGCGACGCGGTCGGCTCGTCCATGATCACGAGCCTCGCATCGGCCGCCATGGCGCGGCAGATCGCGACCAGCTGCCGCTGCGCGATCGGCAGGTCGGCGACGAACGCGTCCAGATCGAGCGACACGCCGATCCGCGCGATCGCCGCCGCCGCGATCTCGCGCATGGCGCGGCGGCGGACCAGGTGCAGGCCGCGGTTGAGCCCGACGGCGACGTTCTCCGCCACCGTCAGGTTGGTGAACAGCGACAGGTCCTGGTAGATCACCTGGATGCCGCGCCGGATGCTGTCCGCCGGCGTCAGGCCGTGCACCGCCTCGCCGAGGATCGCGATCTCGCCGCCCGGCTCGGGCGGCTGCACCCCCGAGATGATCTTGATCAGCGTCGACTTGCCCGACCCGTTCTCGCCGGCGATGCAGTGGATCTCGCCGACCTCGACAGAGAGGTCGACGCTGTCGAGGGCCTTCACGCCGCCGAAGCGCTTCGAGATCGCGCGCAGGTCGAGGAAGCTGCCCATCGGCCGAAGCAGACCAGCGGCGCCTGCGCCGGACGCTAGAGTCCCTGGGCGATCAGCCCGTCGACGGTCTGCTTGTTGATCGTCAGCGTGCGATCGACGCTGATCAGCTTGCCGGCCACGTCGACGCGGGCCTTGCCCAGCCCGGGGATCTCCATGCCGTCCTGGAATGCGGTCTTCTTCAGGGTCAGGCTGGCGACGGCCACCATCGCGAATCCCGCATCCTTGGGGCTCCAGACGAAGCACTCGCGAACGGCGCCGTTCATCAGCAGCGGCTTCACCTGCGAGGGGATTGCCGTGCCGAGCACCGCGATCTTGTTCTGCAGATGCCGCTGATGCAGCACGTTGCCGGCGCCGATCGCGCCGTTCGAGCCGAAGCCGATCACGCCGCGCACGTCGGGATAGGCCTGCAGCGTGTTCCGCATCACCTGCTCGGCGGTGTCGACCTCGTCGGCGCCCGGGAAGCGGGCGGTCGCGAGCTTCATTCCCGGAAAGTGCGCCTGCTGGTAGGCGATCGCGGCGTCGGCCCACTTGTTGTGCAGCGGCGTGGTCAGGGTCCCGACCATCAGGATGTATTCGCCCTTGCCGCCCATGAAGCCGGCGAGCGCCTTCATCTGGGTCTCGCCGAACGCGGTGCTGTCGATCATCTCGACGTCCCAGGTGCGGTTCTCCTGGTTCGGGCCTTCCTGGGTGATGACGACGATGCCGGCATCCTGCGCGCGCTGCAGCACCGGGCCGAGCACCTTCACGTCGAGCGGGATCAGGCCGATCACCTGGACCTTCTTGGCGATCAGGTCCTCGACCATCGAGACCTGCTGGGCGGGATCGACATGTGCCGGACCGATCATGGTCGCGTCGACGTCGAACTTCTTGCCGCCCTCGGTGATGCCCTGGCTCACCAGGTTGAACCACGGGATGCCGATGATCTTCGCGACCGTCACCATCTGCGCGCTGGGAGCGGCGCGGACGCCGAGCGGCCAGCCGGCGACGCCGAGCGCGGATGCCGCGGCCAGTCCCTTCAAGGTGTCACGCCGCTTCATCGTTTCCTCCCCGTCGGAGGCTCTTTGCGAGCCGTTCCTGTTGGGAGGATCATCAGGCACTTGGCGATGGAAGTAAACGGTCGGCCAACGAGACGGCCCGGACCGGCTCAGGCGATACCGCTCGCCCAGCCGGCAGCCCAGGCAGGGAGCATTGAAGACGGCGATGCCGATGGCCTATTCCCCCCTGGGCCTGCCCGCGCGATGAGGTCCCACCTCAACCACGGCGAAGAGCATGATCCGGACAGAACGGCACGGTGGCATCGTCGTCGTCATCATCGAGAACCCGCCCGTCAACGTGTTCACGGCGGCGATCCGGCGCGGCATCGATGACGCACTCGCCGCGGCGCGAGGCGATGACGGGGTGGAGGCGATCGTGCTGCGTGGTGCCGGGCGTCTGTTCTCCGCCGGTGCCGACATCACCGAGTTCGACGAACCGCCCATCGAGCCGTCGCTGCCGGATATCCTCGACAGGATCGAGGCAGCCACCAAGCCGATCGTGGCCGCGCTGCACGGGAGCTGCTTCGGCGGCGGCCTGGAGCTGGCGCTGAGCTGCCATTACCGGGTGGCTGCGCCGTCGGCGCGTCTCGGCCTGCCGGAGGTGAAGATCGGTCTGTTGCCCGGCGCTGGCGGCACGCAGCGCCTGCCACGTCTGGTGGGCGTTCCGACGGCGCTCGCGATGATCGTCGGCGGCGATCCGGTGACGGCCGATCAGGCGGTCGCCACCGGGCTCATCGACCGGATCGTGACGGAGGAACGACTGAGCGAGGAGGCGACCCTGTTCGCACGCGAGGTCGCGGTTCCGCGGGGAGCGCGCCGCACCTGCGAGCGGATCGTCGAGGCGCCGGCGGATCCGTTCGGGACCGCCCTCGCCGGCCGGGGCGGCAAGGCGCGGGCCCGCCAAGCCCACGCGGCCTGTGTCGAGGCGGTCGGGGCGGCCGTCGAACTGCCGTTCCGCGCCGGACTGGCGCGCGAACGCGACCTCTTCGCCGCGCTGGCGGCCGGCCGCGAGTCGATGGCGCTGCGACACCTCTTCCTCGCCGAGCGGGCGGCGAACAAGATCGACGGCGTGACGGCAGGCATCGAGCCGACTCCGGTCGGCAAGATCGGTATCGTCGGCGCCGGCACGATGGGCGGCGGCATCGCGATGAACTTCCTGTCGGCGGGTCTCGATGTCGTGCTGGTCGAGCGCGAACCGGCGGCGCTCCAGCATGGTGTCGCCACGATCAGGCATAACTACGAGCGCAGCGTCCGGCGTGGCCGGATCACCGCCGGGCAGGTCGACGCGGCGATGGGCAAGCTGCTGCCGAGCCTCCGGCTGGAAGACCTCGCCGAGTGCGACCTGGTGATCGAGGCCGTGTTCGAGAACATGGACACCAAGAAGGAGGTCTTTCGCCGGCTCGACGGCATCGTCAGGCCCGGCGCGATCCTGGCCTCCAACACCAGCTTCCTGGACATCGATCAGCTCGCCTCGGTGACGACACGACCCGGTCACGTGCTGGGGATGCATTTCTTCTCCCCGGCCAACGTCATGCGCCTGCTCGAGATCGTGCGTGGTGCGAGGACCACGCCCGAGGTGCTGGCGACCGCGCTGTCGCTGTCGCGCCGGGTGGGCAAGGTGGCGGTGGTCGCTCGCGTCTGCCACGGCTTCATCGGCAACCGCATGCTCGGGCCCAGGCAGCGTCAGGCTCACGCCCTGATGATGGAAGGTGCCAAGCCCTCCGAGATCGATCGGGCGCTGGTCGAGTTCGGCATGCCGATGGGCCCGTTCCAGATGGACGACCTCGCCGGTCTCGATATCGGCTGGGACGCGGCGACCTCGTCGGGCAACACGATCCGTGACGTGCTCTGCGAGCAGGGACGGCGCGGCCAGAAGAACGGGCATGGCTTCTACGATTACGACGCGCAACGGAACGGGACGGCGTCGGCGGAGGTCGAAGCAATGATCAGGGAGTTCGCCGTGCGGCAAGGATATGCGCAGCGCCGGATCGGCGCCGACGAGATACGCGAGCGGCTGCTCTACACGATGATCAACGAGGCCGCGAAGATCCTCGAGGAGGGCATCGCGCAACGCGCCTCGGACATCGACGTGGTCTGGGTCCACGGCTATGGCTGGCCGGCGACGACGGGCGGTCCACTGTTCTGGGCGGACGGCATCGGCCTGCGGACGATCATCGACGGCCTCGTGTCGCATCGCGACCGTCTCGGTTCTGACGCAGTCGTCTCGGAGCTGTTGGCACGGAAGGCCGCGAGCGGGGAGTTGTTCAGCGCATAACCGCAGGCGGAGAAAGCGGGATCGGACATGGGCGTTGTCGATCGCCCGAACCTCTTCATCGCCTGGCCGATCCGGCGTGACGCCGCAGTGCCCGGGAGAGCGGGGCGCCCAACCGCAGCGTTAAACAATTGACAACCACCTCGCGCGATACTCGCCGGCGGAGGAGCCGGTGAGCGTATCGTTCCGCGAGATCATCCGTGATTGCTGCTTCGACCGCCTCGCGCGGCGTCTCCTGCACGCCGTTGTTCTCGGCTTCCTTTTCCTGTGGCAGGCCGGGCAGTGCGCCCACGCCCAGTTCACCAGGTTTCAGAACTACACGGACGAGCAGGGCCTGGGAAACCTCACGGTCACAGCACTTGCCCAGGATGCGGACGGCTACATCCTGCTCGGCACGGAAGGCGGTCTCTACCGCTATGACGGTTCGTCGATCACACCGTACGACATCGCCGTTGGGCTGCCATCGGCAACCTGGATCAGACAGGTCACGAGCGATAGCGCCGGGCGGGTCTGGGTCGTCACGACCGATGGCGTCTTCGTCCGCTACGGCTCGACGTTCAGCAGGATCGACACCGGTCGAACATCGCTGGATTTCGAGTCTTCCCATCTTCTTGCCGTAAGCGGCTCGACCGTCGTGGTCGATGTCGGTGGCACGTTGCTGAGCGCCCCGGTCGACCGACACATCGTGGGCCGGTTCTCGCCTCTGTTCGACGCCGCGACGCTGGCAGCCATCCCCGGTCTGGCAAAGGCGCGCTTCGTCGTGTCCGACGCGATGGGTGGGCTGCTGATCGGATGCGGTGGCGCGATCTGCCGCACGAACGCCGGACGGGTGACGCTATTCGGAACCGCCGAAGGGCTGCCTGCCGAGGATTGGCAGGTCGCGCTCCGCACCGACGACGGCACGCTCTGGGCGCGCAGCCTTGACCACCTCGCGTGGCGCCGACCCGGTCAACCCGGATTCACCGTGACGGCCGTTCCAGGTCAGCATAGTTCCTTCCTCGCCGGATATCCCGAGCGCCTCGATCTGCTCGGCGACCGGAAAGGTGGCGTTCTCACTCAAGGTGATCCTGGCCTCGTGGAGTGGAACGGAACCGCCTGGCGCGGCTATGCGCATCACGCTGGAGGATTGTCGGCGAACCGCATACAGACCCTCCTGTTCGACCGCGAGGGCTCGCTGTGGGTGGGGAGCTTCGGAACAGGCGCCTTCCGAAGCGTCGGCTTCGGCGACTGGGAGCACTGGACCGCCGACGACGGGTTGTCGAGCGATACCGTGTGGTCGATGACGCGGCTTCCGGACGGACAGCTCTGGATCGCCACCGACAACGGCAGTGCACCACTCGGCAGCACGCTGCCGGGTGTTCCCGGCGGCAACTACGCGGTCGCAGCCAGCCGACAAGGCCGGCTATGGGCCGCACCTTTCGGTACACCCCTGATGCGGCTCGATCGCGCGCGCGGCGCCATCGACCGGTTCCCGTCGGTCGGCGTCGTGCGGGCAGCCATCGTGGATCGCGACGACCGGCTCTGGCTGGGCACGCGTATGGGGCTCTTCGAGGTGGCGAATGCCGACGCTCCAGCGTCCGGCGTCAAGGTCGAATCCGCGCTCCCGGACGAGATGTGGCAGGTGACGATGGATCCGTCCGGCACGGTCTGGGCCGTCGCTCAGAGTGGGATCTTCCGACGCAACCCGGCTGGACGCTTCGATCTTCTGGCCTCCTCCGCCTGGCTGAAAGCCACCCCGATCGACATGGCCTTCGCCCCGGACGGCACGTTGTGGGTCGCCACCGATGCCGCCGGGGTGCTGCGCTTGCGCATGAGCGGCGGCCGACTGGCCATGCTCTCCTCGATCGCGACGCCGCTGATCGGCTCGAACAACATCGTATTCGTGCACCGGGACCATCGCGGCTGGATGTGGCTCGGGACGGATCATGGGATCGACATGTTCAACGGACGATCATGGCGACGGTTCGACAGCGGCAACGGACCGATCAGCAACGATCTGGACTCCTCGGGTGTCTATGACGACCTGGATGGATCGATCTGGTTCGGCACCAGCCACGGCCTGTCGCATCTGCTCGATCCGACACACCTGCCGCCGCCGGTGGCGCTGCACCCCATGGTCACCGGCCTGTCGCTCGGGAACCACATCCTGCCGTTGTCGTCCTCTGTCCACGCCGACTGGAGCCGCGGACCCCTGGTGATACGTTACGTCGATCTGGACTACGCCCGGAGCCGCAGCGTGGCGTTCCGCTACCGGCTGCGCGGGGTGGATAACAGCTGGAACGATACCACCGGGCACGAGGTCCGATACGCTGGCCTCCCCTTCGGCAAGCTGCGCTTCGAACTGGTTGCCGTCGACGTGGTGCACGGTTCGGTCTCGGCCACGGTCGGCTTCACGATCCACATCCGCGCACCCTGGTGGCGTCGCTGGTGGTTCTACGGGCTCTGCCTGCTCGCCGGTGCGGCCGCGATCGTCGGCGCATGGCAGATGCGGGTGCGGCTGCTGCTGCGGCAGCGAAAGCGGCTTGAGGAGGTGGTGAGCGAACGTACCGTCGAGATCGAGCAGGCCAAGGGCGAGCTTCGGCGCCTGGCGATGTCGGATGCCCTCACCGGGCTGCCCAACCGGCGTGCGGTCATGCTGGCACTGGAGGAGGCGGTCGCGTCGGCGCTGCCGTCGCGGGCGAAGCTGGCGGTACTTCTGTGCGACATCGATCATTTCAAGAAGATCAACGACCGCTTCGGACATCTTGCCGGTGATAGCGTGCTCGCCGCCTTCGGTGGCAGACTTGCGGCTGCGCTCGCGCTGCCGGACACAGCCGGCCGATATGGCGGCGAGGAGTTTCTCGTCATCCTGCCGGGATCGGAGGAGGCCGTCGTGCGGCGCGTCACGGCGCTTCAGTCCGCACTCACGGACGTGCCCTACAGCTTCTCCGAACAAGAACAGATCGTGACGTCGAGCGGAGGCCTCGCCTTTCTGCGCGAGACCGACACTGCGCTGACGCTCATCGCTCGTGCGGACGCAGCGCTCTACAAAGCCAAGGCGAAAGGACGCAACCGGATCGAGCAGGCACGATCCGAGGTCGAAGCGCCGGTTTCCGACCTCGACAGCGCAGAGGCACCTCGGCATGGCGCCGGGCAGGATCCGCTTCACGACCAGCCCACCCCGGAGCGGATGCCGCGGCAGCAGCGCGACCTGGAGCGGAACCTGGATGCAGCCTCGGCCACGGAGCGTTTCGTGCTGCACGACTAGTCCGTCAAGCAACGGGTCGCATCATCCAGGAAGTCGGTAGGATCATCCTGGTGACCTTTCGGAAGACGAAGCAGGATGCCGCCGTGCTGGCGAGGCCGGCATGTGCTGCGACCTCGGGGACTACGCGTCCTGCACGGGGTTGATCGATCGCGAGCACGACCCCGTGCCGACGACGGCAAGATCAACAGCGCTTCGTCGTGAGCACGCACGCGGCAGCCGTGCCTCATGTCTCGTGCTTCACCGTCTCCGGAATGACGGTTACCCGTGAGCCGTGGACGGAGCCGGACGGAAGCCATGAGACCACGTCCGCTGCCATGAACCGGCCTGAGCGCCGTCTTCCAACCGCGATCGCCGAAGGTTCGGGGATCCTAGTGCGGGCGCGGCCGACGTCCGCCCGAGGCGGGACGTCGGGGGGCTCGTGGTTCGGATCCGGACGCGGCGTGACCTACGATGAGCAATGGTGGTTCTCTCACGGGCTACCTTGCACCCCGATCGTCCGGTCGGGTATTGTCCTATTCAACGAGGTGGTTCGGTATTTATACCAGGGGGCGGGCGATCGTGCCCGAAGCGAGAGCCGAGAGCATGGACCAGATCGCGAAGCACGGCGCCGGCAATCGAGCCGCCGCCCACATCATCCGCGACGATGCCGAGGCCATCGCGGTCGCCCGCAGCCTGGCGCCGCGGCTGGCGGAAGGTGCGGTCGCCCGCGACCAGCAGCGTCTCCTGCCGCGCGACGAGCTCGACCTGTTCTCGTCGAGCGGCCTGTGGGGGATCACGGTGCCGCGTGCCTATGGCGGCGCCGAGGTGTCGTTCGCGACGCTGGCGGAGGTCGTCGCCATCATCTCCGAGGCCGATCCGTCGATCGGCCAGATCCCGCAGAACCATCTCGGCGTCGTCGAGGCGCTCCGCTTCACCGCCGACGAGGAGCAGAAGCGGCGCTTCTATGCCGGCGTGCTGCAGGGCCGTCGCTTCGGCAAT
Source organism: uncultured Acetobacteraceae bacterium (assembly GCA_964242335.1). Classification (GTDB taxonomy): domain Bacteria; phylum Pseudomonadota; class Alphaproteobacteria; order Acetobacterales; family Acetobacteraceae; genus Lichenicoccus. The sequence continues at coordinate 151,327 of CAXTAY010000001.1, forward strand.
GCCTTCTCGGAAGCCGGCAGCCGCAACGCCGGCACCTTCGACACCCGCCTGACGCGGGACGGCGACGGCTTCCGGGTGACGGGAGACAAGTTCTATTCCACCGGCGCGCTGTTCGCCGACATCATCCCGGTCGCCGCCACCGGCGATGACGGTAAGGTCTACCTGGTGTTCGCCGATCCCGGGGCAGCCGGCCTCACCATTACCGACGACTGGAGCGGCTTCGGCCAGCGCACCACGGCGAGCGGCAGCGTGTCGCTGCGCGAGGTCTTCATCGAGGCGAGGAACGTCGTTCCGGCATTCCTCGGCTACGACCGGCCCTCGGCGAACGGACCGGTCTCGCAGATCATCCAGGCCGCGGTCGATCTCGGCATCGCGCGCGCCGCGATCGCCGACACCATTCGCTTCGTGCGCACCCTCAGCCGTCCGTGGATCGATAGCGGCCGGGACCACGCCTGGGAGGACCCGTACACCATCGCCGCGGTCGGCGACCTGGTGATCCGGCTGCACGCCGCCGAGGCGGTGCTGGAGCAGGCCGGGCACGCGGTGGATCGCGCGATCGCGCAGGCCGACGAAGCCACGGTGGGTGCGGCCTCGCTCAAGGTCGCGGAAGCCAAGGTGCTGACCACCGAGATCGCGATCCTCGCGGGCAACAAGCTGCACGAACTCGCCGGCACCCGCTCCGCGCTGGCGCACCACGGGCTCGACCGGCACTGGCGCAACGCGCGCACCCACACGCTGCACGATCCGGTGCGCTGGAAATACGCGCTCATCGGCGACCACGCGCTCAACGGCGTGCTGCCGCCCCGTCATGCCTGGATCTGACATCGAGGGGAGACCGGTGCGGCGCGAGATCCTGTTCAACGCCTTCGACATGAACTGCGTCGTGCACCAGTCGCCGGGGCTGTGGCGGCATCCGCGCGACCGCGCCGACCGCTACCTCGACCTGTCGTACTGGACCGACCTCGCGCGGATCCTGGAGCGCGGCAAGTTCGACGCCCTGTTCCTCGCCGACGTGCTCGGCGTCTACGACGTCTATGGCGGCAACACCGACACGGCGCTTCGCGAGGCGACGCAGGTGCCGCTCAACGACCCGCTGCTGACCGTGTCGGCGATGGCGGCGGTGACCGAGCATCTCGGCTTCGGCGTCACCTGCACGCTGTCGTACGAGCCGCCATTCACCTTCGCCCGGCGCATGTCCACGCTCGACCACCTGACGCGCGGACGGATCGGCTGGAACGTCGTCACCGGCTACCTCGACAGCGCCGCGCGCGGCGTCTCCGGTGCGGCGACCCAGCAGAAGCACGACACCCGCTACCAGATCGCCGAGGAGTACATGGAGCTCGTCTACAAGCTCTGGGAGGGCAGCTGGGAGGACGGCGCGGTGCTGCGCGACCGGGCGCGCGGCGTCTTCACCGATCCCGCGCGGGTGCATCGCATCCGGCACGAGGGCGCGTTCTTCAAGCTCGACGCGATCCACCTGAGCGAGCCGTCGCCGCAGCGCACGCCGGTGCTGTTCCAGGCCGGCACCTCCGGCAAGGGACGCGACTTCGCCGCCCGGCACGCCGAGTGCGTGTTCATGGCGGCTCCCAGCAAGGCGGTGGCGACGCGCTACGTCGCCGACATACGCGCGCGCGCCGCGGCGTACGGCCGCGACCCCGCCGAGATCCGCATCCTCAACCTCACCACCGCGATCGTCGGGCGCACCGCGGACGAGGCGCGGGAGAAGCACGCCGAGTATCGCCGCTATGTCAGCCACGAGGGCGCGCTGACGCTGATCTCCGGCTGGACCGGGATCGACTTCTCCGCGTACGACCTCGACGAGCCGATCCGCTACATACGCAACGAGGCGGTACATTCCGCAGTCGAGTCCTTCACCACCGCCGACCCGGGCCGCATCTGGACCGTGCGACAGGTGGCCGAGCATGTCGGCATCGGCGGGTTCGGCCCGCTGCTGGTCGGCTCGCCCACGCAGGTCGCGGACGAGATGGAGGCCTGGGTGCGGGAGACCGGTATCGACGGCTTCAACCTGGCCTACGTGGTCACCCCCGAGAGCTTCGCCGACATCGCCGACCTGCTGGTGCCCGAGCTGCAGCGGCGCGGCCGCTACAAGACCGAGTACCGCGCCGGCACGCTGCGCGAGAAGCTCGGCGGCGTCGGACCGCGCCTCGGCGACCATCATCCCGCCGCCACCTTCCGCCACGCCACCGAGACCGCCGCATGAGTGCCGCCATCCAGACCCCGACGACCCCGGTCATCCGCGACGACGCCGAGGCGGTGGCGGTGGCGCGCGAGCTCGCCGCCGCGTTCGCACCCGGCGCCGTCGAGCGCGACCGCGAGCGCCGCCTGCCGCGCGACGAGATCGAGCGCTACGCGCGCAGCGGCCTCTGGGCGATCACGGTGCCGCGCGCCTACGGCGGCGCGGAGGTGTCGGCGGCGACCCTGGCCGAGGTCATCGCCATCATCTCGGCCGCCGACGGCAGCATCGGCCAGATCCCGCAGAACCACTTCTTCGTGGTGGAGGCGATCCGGCTGACCGCGACGGAGGCGCAGAAGCGCTTCTGGTTCGGTCGCGTGCTGGCCGGCGAGCGGTTCGGCAACGCGCTGAGCGAGGCCGGCACCAAGACGGCGCACGACTACGAGACGGTGCTCCGCGCCGAGGGTGCCGGCGAGGCGGCCGCGCTGATCCTCGACGGCCGCAAGTTCTACTCGACCGGGGCGCTGTTCGCCGACTGGGTCGCGGCGGTGGCGAAGGACGAGGCCGGTCGGATCGTCTTCGCCTTCGTCCGGCCGACGGCACCGGGCGTCACCCTGATCGACGACTGGTCCGGCTTCGGCCAGCGCACCACCGGCAGCGGCACCACGATCTTCGAGCACGTGGCGGTGGATGCCGCCGCGGTGATCCCGTTCCAGGACGCCTTCGACCGTCCGACCGCCATGGGCCCGCTCGGCCAGGTCATCCACGCCGCGATCGATATCGGCATCGGACGCGCCGCACTCCGGGACACGATCGACTTCGTGCGCCGGTACACCCGGCCCTGGATCGACAGCGGTCGCGACCGGGCCACCGAGGATCCCTACACCATCGCCGCGATCGGCGACCTCACGCTGCGGCAGAATGCCGCCGAGGCCCTGCTGGCGCGTGCCGGTCGCGCCGTCGACGTCGCGATGCGCGATCCCAGCGAGGACAGCGTCGCCCGTGCCTCGGTCGCGGTCGCCGAGGCACGCGCCTGGGGCACCGAGACGGCGCTCGCCGCGGCCAACAAGCTGCACGAGCTCGCCGGCACCCGGTCGGCGCTGGCGCAGCACAATCTGGACCGACACTGGCGCAACGTGCGCGTGCACACCCTGCACGATCCGGTGCGGTGGAAGTACGCGGCGATCGGCAACTACCATCTCAACGGCGTGCCGCCGCCGCGGCATGGCGCGATATGAGCACGCAGGGCGAAGCGGGCGGCGAGGCGTTGGCGCTTCGCGGCATCGTCAAGCGGTTCGGCGGCGTCCTGGCGCTCGACGCAGCGAACCTCGTGGTGCGCCGCGGCAGCATACACGGGCTGATCGGACAGAACGGCGCCGGCAAGTCCACGATCATCAAGATCCTGGGCGGGCTGTACCGGCCGGACGGCGGCCACGTCGCCGTCGCCGGCGAGACGCTGCACGCGGTGACGCCGCGCGCGGTGGAGGCGCTCGGCGTGCACATCATCCACCAGGAGCCGCTGCTGCCGCCGGGCTTCACGGTGGCCGAGGCGCTGTTCCTCGGACGCGAGCCACGCCTCGGTCCGCTGCTCAGGCCGCGCCGGATGCGGGCGCAGGCGAGCGCGCTGATCCAGGAGCATTTCGGCCTGTGCCTCGCCGGCGACACCGAGATCGCGGCCCTCAGCGCGGCGCAGCGCCAGATCGTGCAGATCACGCGCGCGCTGCTGGACCGTCCGCGCGTGCTGGTGTTCGACGAGCCGACCGCGAGCCTGGTGCGGCAGGAGGCGAGCCGGCTGTTCGCCATCATACGCCGGCTGCGCCAGGAGGGCACCTCGATCCTCTACGTGTCGCACTACCTCGAGGAGGTGCGCGCGCTGTGCGACCAGGTGACGGTGCTGCGCAACGGCCGCGACGTGGCGACGGTCGATTGCCGGGCGACCGCCACCTCGGAACTCGTCTCGCTGATGATCAACCGGACCATCCACGACATGTTCCCCAAGCGCGCGGTCGTCGCGGGGGCTCCGGCGCTGGAGCTGCGCTCGCTCGGGCGGCTCGGCGCGTATCAGGAGGTCAGCCTGACCCTGCACGCGGGCGAGATACTCGGGCTGACCGGCCTGGTCGGCTCCGGGGCGAAGCAGGTGCTGCAGACGGCGTTCGGACTGATCCGTGCCGATCGCGGCGACATCCTGGTCCGCGGCGAGAAGCTGGCGGTGACCTCGCCCGGGCGGGCGGTGGCGCGGCGGCTGGGGCTGGTGCCGGAGGACCGGCGCCACCAGGGCGTGGCGCTCGAGGTCTCGGTGCGCGAGAACGCGACCCTGGCCAGCCTGCGACGGATCACCCGGTTCGGGCTGATCGACCTGCGGCGCGAGCGCCGTCAGGTGGGCGACCTGATCGAGCGACTGGACATCAAGACGCCGTCGTCGGAGACGCGTCTTCGCGATCTCAGCGGCGGCAACCAGCAGAAGGTGGTGCTCGCCAAGTGGCTGAGCGCGGGCTCGGATGTCTACCTGCTCGACGAGCCCACCGTGGGCGTGGACGTGGCGGCGAAGGTCGAGATCTACCGGCTGCTCGGCGAGCTCGCCGCGGCCGGGGCGGCGATCCTGGTGCTGTCGTCGGACCTGATGGAGCTGCAAGGCATCTGCGACCGCATCCTGGTGATGTATCGCGGCCGCCTGACCCGGCAGCTGGTGCCGGCGGAGACCACCGCCGACGAGATCCTCGCCGCCGTCACCAGCGGCGAAGGCGCCGCCGCACCGCGACGGGTCGCGTGACCGCGCAGACGATGACGCGGCGGCAGGACGGCGCCGCCGCGACCGCGCGCGCGGGTGTCGCGTCCGGCACCCGGCCGTCCCGGCTCAGGCCGAGCTCGGGGAGCGCCATCCGCCTCGCCTCGATCGCTGCACTGGTGGGCATGTTCGCCGTGCTCGCCGCGGTCGCGCCCGGCTTCGCCGGGTTCGGCAACCTCGCCAACATCGTCGAGCAGTCGACGGTGCTGGCACTGGTCGCGTTCGGCATGACCCTCGTCATCGTCGGCGGCGGCGGCGACGTGATCCGCGGCGGCATCGACCTCTCGCTCGCCGCCAACCTCGGGCTGTGCGTCGCGGTCTATACCGTCGCCGGCAATGCCGGCTGGTCGGACGCCGCAGCGGTGCTGCTCACCCTGGCCGCGGGTGCCGCGATCGGCCTGGTCAACGCGCTGGCGGTGGTGGGGCTCGGTGTGCTGCCGCTGCTCGCCACGCTCGCTGTGATGAACATCTGCGGCGGGCTGGAACTCGTGCTGACCCAGAACACCGTGATCGCGTCCAGCTCACCGCTGCTGGCCTGGATCGCCGGTGCCGGCTGGCTCGGGCTGTCGGTCACCAGCTGGGTCTTCGCGGCGGCATCGGTGCTGCTGCTTCTGCTCGTGCACGATACGCCGTGGGGCCTGCGGCTGCAGGCGGTGGGCGGGCATCCCGAGGCCGCGCGTGCGGCCGGTCTGCGCGTCCCGCTCTACCTCGCGGCGAGCTACGTCGCCGCCGGCCTGCTGGCCGGCCTCGCCGCCGTGCTGCAGGCGGCGCGCCTGTCCGGAAGCTCGCCCGGCTCCGGGGACATCCTGCTCTCGGTCGTGCTCACCAGCCTGATGAGCGTCGTGTTCTCGCGACGGCTGCTGCCCTCGATCGGCGGCACCATCCTCAGCGTCCTGTTCATCGGCTGCCTGATCAACGGCTTCCAGCTGCTGAGCGTCTCCAGCACCTGGGTGAACGGCATCCAGGGGGTGCTGATCCTGTCGGTGGTGGCGGTGCGCTCTCTGGCGCGGCCGTCCGGGACCGCCTGATGCCGGGTGCCGCCGCTCCCGCCGCACGATCCGGTGCCCTACTCGCGCTTTCGGTGCGCTGGGCGACGCCGGCGATCCTGGCGCTGCTGTTCGTGGTGTTCGCGGTCGTCTCGCCGACCTTCCGCACGCCCGGCAACCTGGTCCACATCCTGGTCAACAACTTCACCCTGCCCGCGATCGTGGCGCTGGGCATGACGCTGGCGGTGTCGGCGGGCGGCATCGATCTCTCGGTCGGCACCTCGGCGGACATCGCGGCGATGGTCTCGGTCACGCTGCTATCGACCGGCCATGGCCTGGCACCCAGCCTGCTGGCCGGCCTCGGCGGCGCGCTGGGGGTGGGCGTGGTCGATGCGCTGCTGATCTCGACCCTGGGCATCAGCCCGTTCCTCGCCACGCTGGGCGTGCTGTTCGTCGGCGAGAGCGTGCAGCAGCTCGCCACCCACGGCGGCACCCCGGTGTACCTGGTCTCCGACTATCCGGCCGCCGGGCTAGACGGCCTCGCCCACGGCAGCGTCGCCGGCGTGCCGGTGCCGCTGTGCATCGTGCTGGCGGCGGCGGCCCTGGTGCAGCTGCTGCTCGCGCGCACTCCGGCCGGCCGTCACATCCGCACCATCGGGGCGGCACCCCTGGTGGCGCGCTACTCTGGCGTGCCGATACGGCGCACCACTTGGCTGATCTACACGCTCTCGTCGCTGCTCTGCGGCCTCTCCGGCCTGCTGCTGGCGGCGACGGTGAAGTCGTACGTGCCGCTGTCCGGCAACGCCTTCCTGCTGGATTCGATCGGCGCGGTCTTCGTCGGCACCACGATCAGCCGCGAGGCCAAGCCCAACGTCGCCGGCACCCTGCTCGGGGTGTTCCTGTTCGGCATGCTGCATAACGGTCTGCTGCTGATCGGCTGGAACTTCTACTGGCAGCAGGTCGCGGTCGGCGTGCTGGTCTTCGCCGTGCTGGGCGTGAGCTTCGCCGCCCGCCGGCTGCAGCGCCTCGCATGACGTCCCCACCTCGGAGAATGCAGCAATGTCCGTCCTCGCCCGCGCCGCCGCCTTCGGCCTCATCGCGACCGGTCTCGCCGCCGCCGGCGCCTCGGCGGACGAGGTGCCGAGCCTGAAGGGCCGTCGCATCGGCATCACCGTCATCGGCACCGAGCACTACTGGGACCTCAAGGCGTATCAGGGGCAGATCGACGAGGTGCACCGCCTGGGCGGCACGCCGATCGCGCTCGACGGCGGACGCAACGACAGCCGCCAGATCAGCCAGATCCAGACGCTGATCGCGCAGAAGCCCGACGTCATCATCGAGCAGCTCGGCAACGCGCCGGTGCTGCAGCCCTGGCTGCGCAAGATCCGGGCCGCAGGCATCCCGCTGTTCACGGTCGACACCGTCTCGCCTTACAGCATCAACGACACCACCTCGGACAATTACAGCATCGGCGAGAAGCTGGCCCTGCAGATGGCGAGCGACATCCACGGTCGCGGCAACGTCCTCGTCTTCAACGGCTTCTACAGCGTGCCGGTGTGCGCCATCCGCTACGACGAGCTCAAGCTCGTGCTCAAGGCCTTCCCGGACATCAAGATCATCCAGCCCGAGCTGCGCGACGTGATCCCCAACACGGTGCAGAACGCCTACAGCCAGGTCACCGACATGCTGTCGAAATATCCCGGCAAGGGCGATGTCGCGGCGGTCTGGTCGGCCTGGGACGTGCCGCAGGTCGGTGCAACCCAGGCCATCGCGGCGGCGCACCGCACCGGGGTGCGGACCTACGGCGTCGATGGCAGCCCGGACGTGGTGAAGATGGTGGCCGATGCGAACTCCCCCGCGGCCGCGGTCGCGGCGCAGCAGCCGGCACTCATCGGCAAGACCGCGGTGGACAACGTGGCGCGCTACCTCGCCGGTGACCACGACCTGCCGCCCTACACCTTCATCCCCGCCGTCCTGGTGAACAAGCAGAACGCGGCCGATGCCGCCCGCATGCTGGGCCAGCCGAGCTGACTCGCCCGCGCTGCGGCCGATGACCCCTGGCGGGCATCACCAGCCTGGTGTGGCCGATGGCGGACGCCACGATGGCGGCTCGGCACCGGCTCTCGCCTGCGCCAGCTGGCGGCGAGTGCGGCGCCATGTCGGAGCAGAGATGGCCACGGATCCGACTGCGGTCACGAGCTGAGCCAGAACGATCCAGCCGTTCCCGGGCTCCGAGCCGAACGCGTAGAGCCACAGCGCCAGCCCGGCGCTGCAGAGCAGCAGGCCGGTCGAGATGCCGTTGGCCCACAGAGATGTCTTCCACGACATCACGGTGCGAAGCCCCATCGCGTCGAGGTGAGTTCGTACGCGCGGTTCGGTCCGATCCAGCGTCGCCGTCGGTGTGGATCAGGGCTTCGCCTGCCTGCCCGCGGTTGCGCCGGTGAAGAAGTCGACCAGTCCGAACGCTGCGCGGTCGTCGAGGCAGAGCTCCAGGATCCGATGCGCCGCCGCGGCTTCCGCACTGCTGCGCGGGAACAGCGTCTCCTCGCAGGCGGTCAGTGCCGCGTCGACGCCGTCGGGGTGCGCGGCGAATGCCGTGGCGAGCGCCGCGCCGTCGAACATCGCGAGGTTCGCTCTCTCGGCGGACGGCGGCATCGGGTGCGCGGCATCACCGAGGAGCGTCACCCCGGGTACGCGGTCCCACCGATGTCCGACCGGTAGGGCGTGGATCATGCGCGGGATCGGCGCGGTCTCGCCGTCGGTGATCGGCGTGCTGAGTTCCGGCGCCCATCCGTCGAATTCGGCTGCCACGCGAGCCACCGCAGCGGCGATGTCGGCGAAGTCGATGCCGGCGATCCACTCGGCGGACGGTTCAGCTCGAGGTACGGGTGCAGGACGCCGCACGGTGCGCGACGATCCCCTTTCCGGGGCGAGCGCGAACAATGCGCCGCCGCCGACCGCTTCGGCCGCAGCAGGGTGCCGCTCGTCGGCGTCGTACAGGTAGGTCTCGATGAACGACGTGCCGACGTACTCGGGCTCCGCCTCCGAGAGCAGCGACCGGACCTTCGACCAGGCTCCCTTCCGCGCGCTCACGGCTCGCCTGGCAACGGGGAGCGGGGCGATCTACTGGCACGTCGCCAACAGGAACGATCCGCTCGCGGAGACCACCGACGAGGTCATCGCCGGTGTCATGACCGACGCGGCCGGCGGTGCGGAGCCAGGTGCGGCGATTCGTGCCATTGCGCTCGGGCTGTTCGAGGCGATCGACGATGCTGCAGGTCTTCGGGAACGTCGGCGAACAGCTTCAGGCGCTCGGCGTGCCCGAACGAGCGCAGTTCGACTGCGCGTCCGCGCCCGTGAATTATGTCCTGGGCGTCGCCAGGCAGAACGCCGCGAACGCCCGCCTGCACGCACGCCAGACGGATCGATCGGCCTTCCTGGCGAACGTCGCCGCACGGTGGTCGCAGCTCGACCCGGCGCAGTATCCGTTCGTGCGTCAGGTGGCGACGCGGCTGCGCGAGCACGACGACCGCGAGCAGTTCCTCGCCGGCATCGAGCTCATCCTGGCCGGCATCGAAACCGTCCGATAGATCGATCCTCGCGCCACGCGCTCACCCGTGCACAGCGACCGGATGCCGGACATCGGTTCAGCCCGCCGCGAGGCGCCCGCGCAGCCGCGTGATGGCGCCGGGCAGGCCGCGTACCTGCAGCACCCGGCCGGTCTCGTCGTACTGCTCGGACAGGACACGCGCGCTCTCGTACACCTCGCCGATCAGGCTCTGTCTGGCGTAGGGCAGCACCAGCACATCCTCGACCATCGCCGCCTCGAAGAACGCGATGATGGTGTCCCGCAACGCACTCACATCCTCGCGCAGCTGCGCGGAGAGCAGGATCGCGTCCGGATGCTTCGCCACCAGGGCCGCGCGCGCCGCCGTGTCGATCCGGTCCACCTTGTTCAGCACCAGACGCGACGGCACCGTATCCGCGCCGATCTCGCGCAGCACGCTGCGGCTGACCTCCAGCTGCGCCTCATGGGTCGGGTCCGACGCGTCGACGACGAACAGCAGCAGCGACGCCTCCAGCGCCTCCGCCAGGGTGGAGCGGAACGAGGCGACCAGGTCGTGCGGCAGCTGCTTGATGAAACCGACCGTGTCGGAGACGAGCACGCGTGGCCGGGTCTCCGGCTGCAGGGTGCGGACGGTGGTGTCGAGGGTGGCGAACAGCTTGTCCTGCACCAGCACCTGGCTGCCGGTGAGGGCACGCATCAGCGAGGACTTGCCCGCGTTGGTGTAGCCGACCAGCGCCACCCGCAGCTGGTCGCGGCGGGTGGAGCGGCGCTGGTCGCCGTCGCGCTGCACCGCTGCCAGCTGGTCCTTCAGCTCCGAGAGCCGGTCGCGGATCTTGCGGCGGTCGAGCGCCAGGGTGCTCTCGCCGGCACCCGGACCCTGCTGGCGACCGCCGCCGGCCGAGGACTCCCGCATCCGGGGTGCCACGTAGTTCAGGCGTGCCATCTCCACCTGCAGCTTCGCCTCGCGGGTGTTGGCATGACGGTGGAAGATCTCGACGATGACGCCGGTGCGGTCCAGCACCTGGGCACCGGTGGCCCGTTCCAGGTTGCGGATCTGGCTCGGCGAGAGCTCATGATCGACGATGACGAACTCGGGCCTGCGGGCGGCGTCCGGATCGGGCTGCGCCGCGGCGACGGTCTCCGCTGCGCCTTCGAAGCGCTGCCGCGCCTTGGATCTGGGCGGTGGCGCCATCGAGCCGACCACACCGATGCCGCCGGTCAGCGCCGCCAGCTCCGCCAGCTTGCCGCTGCCCAGCAGCGACGCGGCGCCGGTGCCCTCGCGCTTCTGCGACACCGTGCCGACCACTTCGTAGCCCAGCGTCTTCACCAGGCGTCCCAGCTCCTCGAGGCTGGCTTCGTGCGCGACATCGTCGAGGTCGGGCGTCTGGATGCCGACGAGGACGGCGAGCGGGATCGGCGCTTTGGTTTCCATGAACGGTGAGGTAGCACGGACGAGGCCGGAGCCTGAAAGATCGCGACCCGCGGTCGAAGCCGGCGCCTCGACGCGCTGCGGCCCGGCCCTGAGGCGCGGCTGCCTCGTGAAGATCATCCCGATGCGGTCGGTCGCGACGTGCGGGGATGCGGACCTTCAGTGACGCCCGCGCTTCGACGGCATCGCCCGCAGCAAGCACGTGTTGCCGACGCTCCCTGGTGGCAGCGCCGCCGAGGAGCCTCAGGCATCCTGCGCAGCTCCCGCGGCGCGATCGACGTCGGCCACCGTCGCACGAGCCGCCCGCGTCGCCGTTCGCGCCGCGAGCGGTCCGAGGATCCGCTCTCGGGGCGTCGATTGCCCTCCGATGAAGAGTTGCCGCTCGCCAGTCCCTATCGGTCGACCCTGTTGTCGGAGTGGGAGACTACGCTCAGGCGGTCGATGCTGGCGCAAACCGGCCGGCGATTTCCGCAACGCGGACGCCATAAAGCCGCGCCGTCTCAAGGTCGCCTGCGGACATTTCGCCTGGCGCCGCATCCGCGTCCGACTGCGTCATCGGCGCGATGTACGATCCCATCCTGTTCGGATCGTCGCGCCTGGATGCTTTGAGGTTGGCCGGCTTGATGGCGAGGCTGACCCAGAGGCCGCCGTGCTGGCCAGCCAGCAGGACGAAGTACTGTAGCGTGTTGAGCTTGTCGCCGTTGATACTGGCGCTGTTGGTGAATCCGCCGAAAATCTTGTTCTTCCACCTGTCTTCGAACCAGGGTTTCGAAGAGGTGTCGGCGAACTTTTTGAACTGCCAGCTCGGGCCGCCCATGTAGGTCGGGGAGCCGAAGATGATGGCGTCCGCGGCGTTGAGTGTCTCTCACCCGCTCTCGGGGATGTTGCCTTCGGCATCGATCGCGATCAGCGAGGCGGCAGCGCCTCCGGCGACGGCTTCTGCCACACGTTTCGTATGTCCATAGCCTGAGTGGTAGACGACGGCGGTCATGTTGCTGGGTAGGGTCATGTTGCCTCCTCGGCGCTTCGGCGTCGCATCGCGTCGGCGATGGAACCGTCGGTGATGCTCGCCTCGAGGAGTACTGTGTCCTTTTTTTGGCGATGAACTACGCTGTAGCGAACGCATTGTTCACAGCAATGGGACCAATACTCGGCTGAGCGGCAGAATCGCGCGGACACGGGGGTGGCGCAGGTAGAGGCCACCCCACGCCATCACGCCCAGGAGCAGGGAGACGATTTGCGGCGGCGATCCCAGTTCGCCGAGGCGGACATGGGCACAGATGGCTCCTCCCAAGAAGCCTGTCACGAGGATCGCGCCGAGGACGGTGGTAGCCGGGATGGCATAGAGGGCCGCGCAGACGACCATGATCCCGCCGAGCGTAGGGGTCAGGTCCATCGCGAAGCCGGTTTCCCGCATCATGCTCGCGATCTTGGCCGGCGCGAACAGCTGCATTGCTCCATCCACGAGCAGCGCTGCGACCACCAGGGCGCTTGCTGACCGCCCCATCCAGACCGCGCGATGCGGTTTCGTCGTGTTAGGCATCTGCCGTCCTCGATGAGGGTTCATTCCATTCCAAGCCGTACTGTATGGTCGAGATGCGGTAAAATGCGTGCAAGCGAACGCATTGTTCTTCATCCGAGTATCAACCAGGCGGCGCAGGAATGCAGAATCTCGAGCCCATCCTTATTTTCGTGAGGGTCGCCGAGATGGGGAGCTTCACCCACGCCGCCGACAGCCTGGGCATCCAGAAGGGGCGGGCCTCGACCGCGGTTCGGCGGCTGGAAGAAGATGTCGGCGTGAGGCTGCTGCACCGGACGACGCGCAGCGTGCAGTTGACGGAAGACGGACGAGTGTTTCATGCGCGCGCCTGCGATCTGCTGGCCGATGTCGACGACCTGCACTCGATGTTCGCGGGAGATCGCGTCGCGCTGCGTGGGCGTCTACGGGTCGATCTGCCGACCGAGCTGGCGCGCACGACGATCGTGCCGGCCCTGCCTGATTTCATGGCCAGCTATCCCGAGTTGGAGTTGGAGGTATCGAGCACGGATCGGCAGGTCGATCTGGTCCAGGAGGGGTTCGACTGCGTTCTGCGCATCGGACCGATCGGAAACGAGACACTGATCGCCCGCCCGCTGGGCCAGCTACGCATGGTGAATGCCGCCAGTCCCACATACCTGGCGCGCTACGGCATCCCTCGATCGCTGGAAGATCTACGGCTTCAGGCACATCGGACGATCCACTACAGCAGGACACTCGGCGCAAGACCATACGGGTGGGAGTATCCGGACGGTGACGGCGGCGACTATGCGACGCTTCCGCTGCCAGGCGCGCTGCACGTCAACAGCGTGCAGACATACGAGGCCGCGGGCCTCGCAGGCTTGGGACTGATGCAGGCGGCGCTCTCGGGGGTGCGCCGGCACTTCGAGAGCGGAGCGCTGGTGGAGATCCTGCCGGACTTCCGCCCCGAGCCGCTGGACGTGTCCCTCGTGGTGGCCCATCGGCATAACCTGTCGCGCCGCGTCCGCGCCTTCATGGAATGGATCGAAGCGGTGCTGGCGCCCTATCTCGAGTAGCACCTCCCGTTCGGGCGACGGGCTCGGACCGGGCGCCCCGTTCGCGCGTGGCTTCCCGGCCGGGATCGGTCCTCGGGGATGCGAGCCCTGGCCGGCGGTCCGTGGCCTGCCGGGACAGCATCCAGGTCGCATAGTCCGGTATGAGGCTGCCGACCTCATCGAGTTTCCGAAGATCGTCGGCACCGAGCCGCGATTTCGCAGACGCGAGATTCTCCTCGTGAGCGCGCCGGACGCGAAGCCTCACCCGGCGCGGCTGTACTCGACAGCCGGAGCGTCAAGACCGGGAGCGGCGGCCCACGCGGCCAGGATGCCGGCAAGAAGGTGAAGGGCGGCAAAACGCGGGTCACGGTCGACGCCGCCGCGCAGGATCGCGATGCGGTCGTGCCGGTTCTCGAGCGCTCGCGCCGCGCCTTCCCGTTCGTCAACCAGAATTCTGCCGACGCGGACTGTGTCGAGATCGTGCGCAAGCCGCCGGTCAGGTCGGCGTCACGGTCCATCCCGAGCGGTGGATGGGGGAACGCTCCTTCGCCTGGATCAGCCGAGACCGCAGGCTCGGAAGGATACGAAGACCACGCTCGCCTCTGCCCCGGCGTTCCGCTACGCCGCTTCCGTCATGATCCCGCTCCGCGGGTCGGCGCCGTCGTGAATCCCCGGACAGACTCTAGGCCATACTTGGCAGGCGAGCTTCTGCCCCGATCTGGGACGTGAGGTCGACAAGTCTCGACAAGAACTTCTCGAGGACGGGCGACTTGTTGGCCTTGTGGAATGCGAGCATCAGATCGATCGTCGGCCGCTCTCCGGCAAGGGATCGGCTGACGATCGAGGGCGGCAGATAGCGGCCAATCGAAGCCGGCAACAGCGCCACGCCTCCTGTCGATCCTACCAGAGACATCGCCATGGCGAAGTTGTCGATCTCCAGGTGCGGCGTGATGCGCACGCCCGATCGCTCGAGATAGCCGTTGACGACGCCGCGCAGTACGCGCGGCACGGACGAGATGCCGATGAAGGTTTCGTCCATCAGGTCGTGCGGACTGATGGCGTTCCGTGCCGCCAGCCGGTGATCGGATCGCAGGATCGCCACCAGGGGCTCTCTGAGGAGAAATCTGTAGTCGAGATCGGGGTTCGGCTCGCGCCGCACGAACGCGATGTCGAGCTTCCCTCGCTGCAGGTCGTCGGCGAGATCGACGGAAAATCCGCTGAAGATCCTGACCTCCAGGTTGGGCAGATCGTCCCGGAGGATGTTCGTCGTGGGAGGGATGCAGTCCACCTCATGACCGGTCAGGAAGCCCACGGCGAAGACCGGTCTTTCCGGCTGGGCGATGCGCCGAGCGGACTCGACCGCCGCTTCCGCCTGGGCGAGCGACAGCCGTGCATGATCGAGGAAAGTACGGCCGGCGGCGGTGAGTTCGATGCCCTGTGCGCTGCGGTGCAGGAGTCGTGCGCCGACCTCGACTTCGAGGTCGCGCATCTGTCGGCTGAGCGACGGCTGCGCGGTGTGCAGCCTTCTCTCGGCGGCGAGCTTGATGCTTCCTTCATCGGCGACTGCGACAAAATAACGAAGGTGTCTGAGCTCCATCGCTGCCTCTATACGTCGCAGGTATATCCCCAGCCTCACAAAGTCTTACCCGCCGCGGGCAGCGACACCTATGTTTTCCGCAAGGTTCCGCAGGAACCTGCGTCGGCATTGAACAGAAGGAGGCAGCATCGATGGGAAGCCTGACCGGTAAGACAGCGCTCGTCACGGGCGGCTCGCGCGGGATCGGCGCCGGGATCGCCAAGCGTCTCGCCGCCGACGGGGCGGACATCGCGATCACCTACACCAGAGGCGCCGCGGCGGCGGCGTCGGTCGTCGGCGAGATCGAGCGCGCGGGCAGCAAGGCGATGTCGATCCAGGCGGACGCAGCCGATGCCGCGGCCGTCACCGCTGCGGTCGAACAGACCGTCGCGACCTATGGCCGGCTCGACGTGCTCGTCAACAATGCCGGCACCGCGATTCCGAAGCCGTTCGATGAGACCACGATCGAGGAGCTCGATCGCGTCATCGGCATCAATCTCCGCGGCACGATGATCGCGACGCTGGCAGCGCTCCGGCACATGCAGGATGGCGGTCGCATCATCATGATCGGCTCCTGCGTGGGCGAGCGGATGATGACCCCGGGCCTGGCCGCCTACGCGGCCACGAAGGGAGCCATCAAGATGTTCACGCAAGGGCTGTCGCGGGAAACCGGATCCCGGGGGATCACGGTCAACAACATCCAGCCGGGGCCCATCGACACCGACCTGAACCCGGCGGCGGGTGACTGGGCGACGCCGCAGATCGCCAACACCGCGCTCAAGCGCTACGGCCACGTCGAGGACATCGCGGCCATGGTGGCCTTCGTCGCGGGTCCGGAAGCCGGCTACATCACGGGCGCCAGCTTGACCGTCGACGGCGGCACCAACGCCTGACCGATACTCGTCGAGACGACCAGTGACGATGGCAGGCGGGCATGAGATGATATCCCTGAACGGAAAGATCGCCCTCGTCACCGGCGCCTCGCGTGGCATCGGGCGCGCCGCCGCCGTGGCGCTCGCACGGGCCGGAGCGCATGTGCTCGTGCATTACGGCCGCGGTGCCATGGCGGCGAACGCGGTCGTCGCCGACATCCAGGCGGCAGGCGGCCAGGCACAGGCGATCGGCTGCGATCTTTCCGCACCGGACGGGCCGCACGAGCTCGCGGCGGAGGTGCGTGCGATCGTCGGCGACCGGCTGGACATCCTGGTCGCGAACGCGGGCATCTCGAAGGCCGCCACCATCGAGGAGACGAGGATCGAGGATTTCGACGCGCTGTTCGCCGTCAATGTCTGCGCGCCGTATTTCCTGGTGCAGCAGCTGCTTCCGGTGCTGGGCGACGGTGCGAGCATCGTCTTCACCTCCTCGCTCGTGGCGCATGCCGCGGTCGGGAACCTGTCGGCCTATGCCGCGACCAAGGGCGCGATCGACACGCTGGTGAAGCATTTCGCGTCCGTCCTGGGGCCGCGCGGCATCCGGGTGAACGCCGTGGCGCCCGGCGTGGTGGAGACCGACATGTCGAGCTTCACCGGGACGCGGGCGGGTCGCGAGTCGGCGATCGGGATGCAGGCGCTGAAGCGCGTGGCGCAGCCCGATGACATCGCCGGCGCGATCGCCTTCCTGGCTTCTGACCTGGCGCGCTGGGTCTCGGGCGACACGCTGCGGGTGGATGGCGGCTCCAGGCTGTGAGACCGAAGCCTCGGTCTTCAACCGGCGCGCTGCGCGCGATACTCGCGCCGGACGATCTCCATGAGTTCCTCGACCGAGGTCGATTTCGCGTGGTTCTGGTAGGTCACCTGGCCGCGCTGCATCAGCATGATGCGGTCCGCGATATCCAGCGTCTGCGCATAGTTGTGCATGATCATGACGATCGACAGGTCGCCCTCCGACTTCAGCCGGGTGATCAGGTCGATGATCAGCCCGGCCTCCCGGGCACCCATCGCGGCCAGCGGCTCGTCGAGCAGCAGGATGCGTGCGCGGGAGTTCACCGCGCGCGCGATCGCGATCGCCTGACGCTGGCCGCCTGACAGGGCGCCGACCTCGACATCCACCGACGGCACGTTGACCCCGAT
This sequence comes from uncultured Acetobacteraceae bacterium, assembly GCA_964242335.1. Classification (GTDB taxonomy): domain Bacteria; phylum Pseudomonadota; class Alphaproteobacteria; order Acetobacterales; family Acetobacteraceae; genus Lichenicoccus. The sequence continues at coordinate 168,487 of CAXTAY010000001.1, forward strand.
CTCCTCGAGGCACTCCGCCGCACGGCGACGCATCGCGCGGTTGTTAAGCAGGCGGAACGGACCCGGGTAGAGGATCTCCCGGTTGAGGAACATGTTGTGGTAGATCGTCAGCGAGTTGGCGAGGGCCAGGTCCTGGTAGACGCACTCGATGCCGAGCGAGCGCGCATGGTCCACCGAGCGCAGCGCGGTCTCCGCGCCATCGATGAACAGCCGCCCCGAGGTCTGCGACTGGTAGCCGGTCAGGATCTTCATCAGGGTGGATTTGCCGGCGCCGTTATCGCCGAGGACGCCGAGGATCTCGCCGCGACGCAGCGACAGCGAGATCCCGTTCAGCGCCGACACCGGGCCGAACTGCTTGGTGATCTCCTCGCCGCGCATCACCTCGGGCGGCTCGGGAGACTCTTCGCGCATCATGCTCAAGGCGAGGCGCCGCCGCGCCGCAGCCGGTTGATATGGATGTTGAACAGCATCGCCAGCAGGATGGCGCCCCCCAGGATCAGGTTGAAGGTGAACGCGTTGATGCCGATCAGCGTGAAGCCGTCATTCAGCACGCCGAGCACGATCGCACCGATCAGGGCGCCGATCACGGTGCCGGAACCGCCGGCCAGCGGCGTGCCGCCGATCACCCCCGCGGCCACCGCAAGGAACATGATGTTGGTGCCGCCCGCGGTCGGATCGATCGACGAGATGCGGAAGGCCTCGAGCACGCCGGTGAAGGCCGCCAGCGCGCCGCTGATCACGAAGTTGCCGATCTTGATGCGGCGCACCGAGATGCCGGCCTCGCTCGATCCGACCGGATTGGCGCCCGACGCGATGGTGTGCAGCCCCCAGCGGGTGTTGCGCAGCACGACGTGCATGACCACCACGACGCCGAGCGCCCAGAAGAACTCCGAGTAGCCGCCGTGGCCCATGGCGTCGGCGAATCCCTGCGACGCCTCGACGCCCACCGGGGTGCCGTTCGAGATCGTCAGGGTGAAGCCGTTGAGCAGGAACAGCGTGCCCAGCGTGGTGACGAACGAGGGCACGCTGAGCAGGATCGTGATCACGCCGTTCAGCAGCCCGACCAGCGCGCCGGCGGCGATCCCGAGCAGGATCGAGAACACCATCGGGACGCCGGCCTGGTGGGCGAAATACATCACGAACGGCGCCAGCGCGTAGACCATGCCGGCGGAGAGGTCGATCTCGCCGCCGATCATCAGCATGACTTCGCCGCAGGCCAGGATCGCCACCGGGGCGACGAACTGCGACAGGTTCTGCAGGCTGGCGCTGGTCAGCAGGAAGTTGCGGTTGGCGCTCTCGAAATAGGCCGCCAGCACCACGGCGACGAAGACGATGCTCGCTTCCCGCCAGCGCAGCAGACCGAGAAGCATCGGACGCATCGGCTAGATCGGGCCGGTGCGCTTGACGAACTCGACCGCGCTGGCGCTGCCCTCGTAGCGCGTCTTGGTGGTGAGATACGGCGTCACCGAGGCCTTGGTGACGAACTTCAGGCCGGTGTTGATGTCGGCCGGTCCGACCAGGCCGCCGGAGACCAGGAAGTTGAACATCTCCATCACCGTGTAGTAGCCCTGCAGGTAGGGCTGCTGGTCGATGGTGAAGTCGAGATGGCCCTCGTTGATGAGCTGCAGGGTCCGCGGCAGCAGGTCGAAGCCGCCGCCATGCACGCCCTTGGGGCCCAGGCTGTACTGTTCCATCGCCTCGGCGATGCCCTGGGTGGTGCCGCCGTCGACGGCGAACATGCCTTTGACGTCCTGATGGCCCAGGTAATAGGCCTTCACCTTGGAGATCTCCTCGTTCACCGTGGCGCCGGTCGCTACGATGTCGATCTGGTAGCTGCGGCCGCTCTTGCTCAGCACCTCCTGCGCGCCGTCGATGCGCGGCTGGATGTTGAGCTGTCCCGGCGTCGCGATGAACAGTGCCACGCGGCCGCCGGGCACGAGCTCGAGGATCCTCTGGCCCATCAGCTGGCCGGCCTTGAACAGATCCTGACCGATATAGGCCAGGCGCTTGTTGCCGGAACTGACGGGTGCGTCGGCATTGTAGGCGAACACCGGGATGCCGGCGGCCAGCGCGCGCTCGACCGGGTCGTTGAAGGCGCGCGGGTCGACCAGGCAGACGGCGATGGCATCCGCCTTCGCCGCGATCGCCGAGTTCATCGCGCTGACCATCTCGGCCGCGACGCTGTTGGCCGAGCCGGTCCACTGGCTGTCGGCGCCATACAGGGCGCAGGCGTCGCGCATGCCGTTCTGGGTCGCCGTGAAGAACGGGTTGGTGGTGACGTGGTTGACGAACACGAAGCGGAAGCGGGGATGCTTGGGCACCAGATCGGCCGCCTCGGCGCGGCCGGCGCCGGCGAGCCCGGCCACCGCTGCCAGCGCCGAGCCGACCGCGCCGCTGCGCAGGATGCCGCGCCGGTCCAGCACGGCCGCGTCGCGAGGAGTCGTCACAACCATATCCGCATCTCCCAGATGAGGTCGCCTTGAGGCGAGCTTGCTTGATGTCCGTCGAGCCGGATCGAGCCCGAAGTTCCTGCCGATCTGGCAGCGATCTGCAAGTCATGTCAAGAGCTTACCGGACAGGGAAGATCCGGAAGCCGGGCCGCGCCGGATCCTATCCGACGTCGATGGACGCCGCGCCGGCCGACAGGGCGCCGATCTCCCGGGCGTCGTGGTGGCCGTGTCGCCGTATCAGCTGCATCACATCGTGCGCGGCCTCCGGCGCCACCGCGATCAGCAGGCCGCCGCTGGTCTGCGGGTCGCACAGCAGGTCCTTCTGCCACGCCGCGAGGGCCGGGCCGATGCGCACCTCGTGACCGTAGCTCGCCCAGTTCCGCACCGCCGCACCGGTCCTGACGCCGGCTTCGGCCAGGGCTGCGACGCCGTGCAGGACCGGGATGTCCGCCATGCGCAGCCCGGCCACGAGGCCGGAGCCGCGGCACAGCTCCAGCGCGTGGCCGAGCAGCCCGAAGCCGGTCACGTCAGTGACCGCGTGCACGCCCGCATCGCCGGCCAGCGCCGCGCCCACCGCGTTCAGCTGCGTGGTCGAGGCGATCATCGCGCCGTAGCCGTCGGCATCGAGCCGGTCCTGCTTGAGGGCGGCGCTGTAGATGCCGACGCCCAGCCCCTTGGTCAGGATCAGCCGGTCGCCCGCCCGCGCCGTGCTGTTGCGCAGCAGACGGTCCGGATGCACCAGTCCCAGCGCCACCAGGCCGTAGATCGGCTCGACGCTGTCGATCGAGTGCCCGCCGGCGACGGGAATTCCGGCGACGGCGCAGACCGCAGCGCCTCCCGCCACGATGCGGCGAATGCTGTCGATGCCGATCTTGCCGATCGGCATGCCGACGATCGCCAGCGCCAGGATCGGCGTGCCGCCCATGGCGTAGATGTCGGACAGCGCGTTGGTCGCGGCGATCCGGCCGAACTCGTACGGATCGTCCACCACCGGCATGAAGAAGTCGGTGGTGGCGACCAGCGCCTGGCTGTCGTTCAGGCGGTAGACGGCGGCGTCGTCGCCGGTCTCGGTGCCGACCAGCAGGTTGGCGAACGGCCCGGCCATCGGCATGTCGGCGAGGATCTGCTGCAGCACCGACGGCGCCAGCTTGCAGCCGCATCCGCCGCCATGCGCGAGCGAGGTGAGACGGGCTTCACGATCGTTCATGACGGACGCTCCCTCGTTGACGCCTGCGCGGCTTCGCCTAACTGTGGCGCGCGATCGCGACCCGGAGGATACAGGCTGCCAGACGACGCCGAAAGCCGGGCGCTGCGGGCTCTGCCGCAGGTGCAACGGCTCCTGGAGCTGCCGCAGGCCGCCAGGCTGGCGCGGCATGCGTCGCGCCCGGTGCTGGTCGCGGCGATCCGTGCGGTGCTCGACACGGTGCGCGCGGAGCTGCGCCGGGAGCCGGGCGGTGCGGTGCCCTCCGCCGAGGCGCTGCTCGACCGCGTCGAGCAACGACTGACGGCCGAGGCGGTGCCGGGACTGCGGGCCGCGATCAACGCGACCGGTATCGTGCTGCACACCAACCTGGGCCGGGCGCCGCTGGCCGCGGCGGCGCTGCAGGCGGTGGCCGCGGTCGCCGGCGGCTACTCGAACCTCGAGTTCGACCTCGCCTCCGGCAGTCGCGGCTCCCGCACCCAGGGCATCGAGCCGCTGCTCTCGTCGCTCACCGGGGCAGAGGCCGGACTCGCGGTGAACAACGCCGCGGCGGCGGTGCTGCTGGCGCTCAGCGCCATCGCCGGTGGCATCGCCGGCGGCGGCGAGGTGATCGTCTCGCGCGGCGAGCTGGTGGAGATCGGCGGCGGCTTCCGCATCCCCGACGTGATCCGTCAGGGCGGCGCGCAGCTGGTCGAGGTCGGCACCACCAACAAGACGCGCATCGCCGACTACCGCGACGCGATCACGCCGCGCACGCGCATGCTGCTGAAGGTGCACCAGAGCAACTACCGGATCGTCGGCTTCACCTCGGAAGCGGGCATCGCCGAGCTGTCCGTGCTGGCCCGGGAGCGCGGGCTGGTGCTGATGCAGGACCTGGGCAGCGGCGCGCTGCTCGATCTGCGCCGCTTCGGCCGGCCGTACGAACCCACGGTGCGCGACGCGCTTGCCGCCGGCGCCGACCTGGTCGCGTTCAGCGGCGACAAGCTGATGGGCGGCCCGCAGGCCGGCATCCTCGTCGGCCGCGCCGAGACGATCGCGCCGCTGCGGCGCCATCCGCTGCTGCGCGCGCTCAGGCTGGACAAGATGTCGCTCGCGGCCCTGGAAGCGACGCTGCGACTGTATCACGATCCCGACGCGGCGTCCGCCTCGATCCCGGTGCTGCGCATGCTCGGACAGGACGCGGCCACACTGGCCGCGCGCGCCGCCAGGCTGTGCGCGCTGCTCGGCGACGCCGTGGCGGCGGCGGTCGAACCCAGCACCGGCTATGCCGGCGGCGGCACCCTGCCGGACAGCGTGATCCCCAGCCAGGCGGTGGCGATCGCGTCTCCTGCGGTTCCGGCCGAGCTGCTGGCGGCGCGGCTGCGGCGGCAGGAGCCGGCGGTGATCGGCCGGATCGCCGGCGGCCGGCTGCTGCTCGACATGCTCGCGGTGGCGGATGCGGAGCTCGACCCGCTCGCGGCGTCGGTCCGGGCCGCACTCGCCGGATGAGGCGGCTGCTGCTGGGCGTCGTCGGCCACGTCGATCACGGCAAGACCGCGCTGGTCCGCGCCCTGACCGGCATCGAGACCGACCGGCTGCCCGACGAGCGGCGTCGCGGCATCTCGATCGCGCTCGGCTTCGCGCACCTGCGCCTGGGTGACGACGAGGTCGACCTCATCGACATGCCCGGGCACGAGCGCTTCGTGCGCACCATGGTCTCCGGCGCCACCGGTATCGACGCGGTGATGCTCGTGGTCGCCGCCAACGAGGGGGTGAAGCCGCAGACGGTCGAGCACGTCGACATCGCGGTGCTGCTCGGCCTCACCCGCGCCCTGATCGTGATCACCAAGGTCGACCTGGTGCCTGCGGACGAGGCGGAGGCGGTCGCACGCCAGGTCGCGATCTTCGCCCGCGACGCGGGGCTGCAGGCGTCGTCGCCGATCCTGACCTCGGCGGCCGCCGGCACCGGCCTGGAGGCGTTGCGCGCGGCGATGGCGTCGGCGCTGATCGGGGTGCCGAACCGGGACGAGGCCGGCTACCCGTACCTGCCGGTCGACCGCGCCTTCACCATCGCCGGCCACGGCACCGTGGTGACCGGCACCCTGCGCCGCGGCCGGCTGGGCGCGGACGCCGAGCTCGAGCTGGTGCCGGGCGGCGCGCGGGCACGGATCCGCTCGCTGCAGGTGCATGGCAGTGCCGTCGCCGCCGCGGAGCCGGGGCAGCGCGTCGCGGTGAACCTGCGCGGCCTGGAGCCGGGCGAGGTGCCGCGCGGCACGGCGCTGTGCGCCTCCGGCCTGATGTCGGCGTCCGACTGGCTGTCGGTCACGCTGACGCTGGTCGCCGCTGCGGCGCCGCTGCGCACCACGCAGCGGCTGCAGCTGCTGATCGGCACCGACGAGGTCGAGGTGCGGGTGCGGCTGCTCGATCGCGACGCGCTCGAGCCGGGCCATACGTGCCTCGCGCAGCTGCACTGCCTGCGCACGGTCTCGGTGCCGGCGCGGGAAAGGTTCATCCTGCGCAGTGCCTCGCCGGCGGCGACGTTGGCCGGCGGGCGGGTGCTCGATCCTGCGTCGCGTCGCCTGCGTCGTCACGCGCAGCGCGGCCTCGAGCGACTCCAGGCCCTGGCCGACGCGACCGGCGAGCGGATCCTGGTCGAGGCGGTCGAGATGGCGGGGGGTGCCGGGCTGTCGGTGCCGGAGCTGGCGCGGCTGGCGGGCCTCGCGCCGGCGCGGGTGCGCGAGGCGCTGCCGCGGCTCGACCTGGTCCGCACCGGCGGCGACGGCGTGGTGAGCCGGGTGTTGTTCGACAAGCTCCTCGCCGCCCTGCCGCGCCTGCTGGCGGCACGGGCGGCGGAGCATCCGGAGGGGCTGTCGCGTGAGCGGCTGGGCGCGCTGGTGCCGGCGGCCGGCGCCGCGGTGCTGGACGAGGCGGTCGTCCGCCTGGTGGCCGTGCAGGCGCTGCGCCAGGAGGGCGGCCGGGTACGGCTGGCGCGCCCCGCCCAGGAGCGCGAGCAGGCGCGGCGCGAGACGCAGCTGTTGGCCCGGCTGGCGGAGGCGATCCGGCGCGGCGGCTTGACGCCGCCGGACCTGCCCGAGGCGAGCGACCTGCAGGTGCGGCGCATGCTGGATCGGCTGGTCCGCGCCGGCATCGTGGTGCGTGCCCGCGATCGGGTGCAGGAGCGCGACGTGCTGTTCCACCGCGAGGCGATCGAGGCGGCGCGGCGCACGCTGCTGCCGATGCTGGGCACCGGTGACGGGCTCCTGGTCAGGGAGGCGGGCGAGGCGCTCGGTATCTCGCGCAAATTCAGCGTGCCGCTGCTCGAATATCTCGACGCGACCCGGTTCACCCGCCGGGTCGGCGACCGTCGCGTGCTTGGTGCGCCGGCCGGAACCTGATACGGCCCTCTCCGGGGGAGGCGATTGGGGTCTGGTGGCCCCCCTGGTCTTCAAAACCAGTGGCTCGTCAAGAACGGGCGGTGGGTTCGATTCCCATCCGCCTCCGCCAGGAACTCTGCTGGGAACAGCAGGCAAGGGCTTTGCCCTTGACCCACTGGGGCCGGCGGCCCCAGACCCCGATTCATCACCGGGCGGCCTGCTAGCGCTTGTTCCTTGCCGCCATCAGCCGGCGCATCTTCTCGCGGATCGATCGGCGCTGCTGCGGGTCCGGCAGGTTCTCCGGCTGGCTGAAGCGAAAGCTGATCTCCGGCCGGCTTGCCGAGACGTCGCCGATGCCGATGGTGGAGACGCGCAGCAGCAGGCTCCCGGTCAGCGTCGCGACCGAGGCGATCGCGCCGAGCTGCCGGGCGGTGCGCCGGTCGGTGAACAGGCCGGCCAGCTGCAGCCCGACCGGCAGCACGGCCCCGAACGCGGTGACACCGATCCGCTCCACCCGGCCCCAGGCGCTCTTGCGCGCGTCGGCGACGCCGGTCCGCTCGTAGGTCCGGTCGGACACGGCGCCGGCGACGAGCTCGGTGGCGAGCGCCACGATCGCCACCGCCTCGAGCCGGCGCCGCACCTCGCGATCCGGTTCCAGCAGCGCCAGGGCGGAGGCCCCGGCGGCGATCGAGGAGGCGCTGAAGCGGGTCGCGAGGCCGCGCGGCGAGGCGGCCCAGAACGGCGTGCTGGTCGCGGCCAGCAGGGTCGCGGTGTAGGAGGCGAGCCCGGCCCCGGTCAGGGCGGCCGGCACCTGGCCGATGCGGGCGATGCCGCGCATCCGCGGCAGGAAGCCGGAGGCCAGCTCCGCCGTGGCGCTTAGGCCGGCGAAGCCGCTGAAGCTCATCAGGATCCAGGTGCCGATCGACATCGGCGAGGTATGCTTGGCGATCCGCAGCATGTTGTAGAAGCGCTGCGGCGTGTGCAGGTCCCAGATCAGCAGCGGCGAGCCGAGCACCGGCGCCAGCAGCGACAGGTAGCGGCCGTTGCGCACGGTGGTGCGCGAGGGTCCGGGGCGCACCAGGTCGGCCACCGTCGACAGCATCATCGAGGCGCCCGAGAGGCCGGCGAGGAAGATGTAGCCGCCCACCACCCACTCGTTGAACGGCGACGCCTTGAGCTGCGAGCGGCCGTAATAGGTCGGGCCGGTCCAGCCCGGATGCGCCGGCATGGCGCGCTCGGAGCTGTCGGCGGGAACCTCCGTCTGGTCTTCGGCGCCCTGCGTCGCCGCCTGGTAGGAGGTCGACATCAGCGCGCCCTCGTCCCCCCGCCCAGCATCAGCGCGGCGGCGGCGGCCAAGCTGCCGATCGCGATGAAGCCGGACAGCAACCCGGGCAGCACCCGTCGCGAGGCCCGCGTCGGTGCGACCGGCAGGTTGTAGATCTCGGGACGGTCGGTCAGCAGGAAGAAGGCGTTCAGGTGGCCGAGGTCGCCGGTGGCGCCGGGCTCGTCGGGCGCGCCGTATAGATAGGCGCTCTCGACGCCGAGGCCGTGCAGCTGCTCGACCCGCGCGCGGGCACGCACGGTCAGGTCGCCGACCTCGCCGAACTGGATCGAGTCCGTGGGGCAGGATTTGGCGCAGGCCGGCTCCAGCCCCCCCTTCAGGCGGTCGTAGCAGAGGGTGCACTTATGCGCCTTGCCGTCGAGCAGGCTGACATCGACCACGCCGAACGGGCAGGCCGGCACGCAGTAGCCGCAGCCGTTGCAGATGTCCTGCTGCACCACCACGGTGTCGAACTCGGTCTTGAACAGGGCGCCCGTAGGGCAGGCCTCCATGCAGGGCGGGTTGTGGCAGTGCTTGCAGACGTCGCTCATCATCAGCCAGCCGCTCTGGAACGCGGCCTGGTTGTTGTCGCGCACGCCGCCCTTGCCGCCGCTGTCGTTCAGGCCGCTGCCGCAACCACCCGCCTTGCCGCTGCCGCAACCGCCCGAGCTGCCGGCCTTGTCGCCGGCCTTGTCACCGGTCTTCTCGATGAAGTTCACGTGCCGCCAGCTATTGGCCGACAGCGCGCCGGTGTTGTCGTAGCTCTGCCCGGTCAGGCCGATATTGTCGGCGGGAAGGTTGTTCCATTCCTTGCACGCCACCTCGCACGCCTTGCAGCCGATGCAGACGGTGGTGTCGGTGAAGAAGCCGTACGATTTTCCGGGCTCGATCAGCACGCCGGCGGTCAGCTCGGACTCGTCGCGCATCACCCGGTCGAGGCTGGACTGGGTGTATTCCTGCAGGCGGGCGTGCATGTCCAAGGTCGCAGGTTCCTCAATGGCCGGACGCGTCCGCGACCTCGACGGACTTCGCGACCATACCGATGATGTTTCTCGGCTGGATATAGGTGACCCGGACACGTGCCTGTGTCTGCTGCAGCGGCTGCAGCTGCGAGGGTTCGGCCATCGAGCCGTGGCCGAGCATGAACAGGTGCGACACTCCGCCATCGTCGGTCAACTGGAAGCGGCTCTCCTGCACGATCGTCACCGTCCCCGTCATCGTCGGCATCGCGGCAGCACTCCCCGGCAGGTCCGGCCGGCGCACCCGGCGGCACCTGCCCATCGAGCATGTGATGGCGCGCTCGATTGCGCAAAAGGCCGCGGCCGTGCATGAGCGGGAGGTCGCAGGACCTGTCGGCAGCAGGTCCGGACCGGGAGATCGCCGATGAAGAAGCTTCGTCAAGGGGTCGGCGCACGCGCCCGCGAGTTCCTGCGCGACTGGAGCCTGCCGCGCCAGCTCGCCGGGCAGAAGCTGATGTCCGACGCCTCGCGCAGCCACGCTTCGGAGGTGCTGCGTCCGCGGCTCGAGGAGGCCGACCGGGTCGGCACCAGCGTCTGCCCGTTCTGCGCCGTCGGCTGCGGCCAGCTGATCTATGCCAAGGACGGCAAGCCGATCCATATCGAGGGCGACCCGCGCAGCCCGGTGAACCAGGGCACGCTGTGCCCGAAGGGTGCCGGCACGCTCGGCATGCTGCTGTCGCCGGAGCGGATCTCCAACGTGATGTATCGCGCTCCCCACTCCGACAGGTGGGAGCAGAAGCCGCTGGACTGGGCGATGGAGCGCATCGCGCAGCTCACCAAGGAGACGCGCGACGACACCTTCGCCGAGACCCTGCCCGACGGGCGGGTGATCAACCACACGCTGGGCCTGGCGTCGCTCGGTGGCGCCACGATGGACAACGAGGAAAACTACCTCATCAAGAAGTTGTTCAACGGCGGCCTCGGGATCGTCAGCATCGAGAACCAAGCCCGAATCTGACACTCCTCATCGGTGCCCAGTCTGGGCACCTCCTTCGGACGCGGTGCCGCGACCATGTCCCTTTGGGACCTGGAGAGTTCGGACTGCATCGTCGTCATGGGCTCCAACATGGCGGAGAACCATCCGATCGCCTTCCGCTTCGTCGTGGAAGCGCAGCGTCGCGGTGCCATCCTCATCCACGTCGATCCCCGCTTCACCCGCACCTCGGCGCTCGCCGACATCCACGCGCCGATCCGCACCGGCAGCGACATCGCCTTCCTCGGCGGGATCATCCGCTACATCCTGGAGAACGACCTCTGGTTCCGGGACTACGCCCTGAACTACACCAACATCGCCCACATCATCGAGGACGGCTATCTCGGTCCCGACGAGAACGACGGCGTGTTCTCCGGCTTCGACGAGGCGACCGGCTCCTACACGCAGGAGACCTGGCAGTACAAGGGCAAGATCGTCCCGTCCTCGGTCGCCGAGCAGCGTGTGCACGGGCAGGAGCAGAGCCAGGACGACGACGCGGAGTCGATGACCGAGAGCCGTCCGCCGGTCGACATGACGCTGCAGCATCCGCGCTGCGTCTACCAGATCCTCAAGCGGCACTATGCGCGCTACACGCCGGAGATGGTCGAGCAGATCACCGGCTGCCCGGCCGAGACGTTCCTCCGCGTCGCCGACGCGCTGGCGCGGAACTCGGGCCGCGATCGCACCGGCGCGTTCTGCTACGCGGTCGGCTGGACGCATCATTCGGTGGGCGTGCAGATCATCCGCGCCTCCACCATCGTCCAGGGCCTGCTCGGCAATGTCGGCCGCCCGGGCGGCGGCATCATGGCGCTGCGCGGCCACGTGAGCATACAGGGCTCGACCGACATCCCGACGCTCTACAACATGCTGCCCACCTACCTGCCGCAGCCCAACGTGCTGCACCGGCACGGCACGCTGGAGCAGTACCTGCGGACCGAGACGCCTGCCACCGGCTGGTGGGCGAACCTGCCCAAATACATGGTCAGCCTGCTCAAGGCCTGGTACGGCGAGGCGGCGACGGCGGACAACGAGTACGGCTACCAGTACATCCCCAAGCTGACCGGGGACCTGTCCTACGAGCCGATGACGCTGGCGATGGTGGACGGGCTGGTGCGTGGCCAGTTCATCCTCGGCCAGAATCCGGTGGTCGGCGCGGTCAATTCCGACATGGTGGTGCGTGGCCTGTCGAAGCTGAAATGGATGGTGGTGCGCGACTTCGCCATGACCGAGACCGCCAACTTCTGGAAGAACAGCCGGCTGGTGCAGCGCGGCGAGCTGACGCCGGAGCAGATCGGCACCGAGATGTTCTTCCTGCCGGCGGCGATGCCCGGCGAGAAGGACGGCACGGTGACCAACACCAGTCGCCTGGTGCAGTGGCACGACATGGTGTGCGAGGCGCCCGGCGACAGCCGCTCCGACCTGTGGTTCATCTACCATCTCGGGCGCCGGCTGAAGCAGCTCTACGCCGACAGCACCGAGGCCCGCGACCGCGGACTGCAGTCGCTCACCTGGGAGTATCCGGTGCGCGGCGAACGCGCGGAGCCGGACCCGGCGGCGGTGCTGCGCGAGATCAACGGCTACACGGTCGCCGACCGGCAGCAGGTCTCGAGCTACAAGGAGCTGAAGGACGACGGCAGCACCGCATGCGGCGGCTGGATGTACTGCGGCATCCACCCGACGGCCGAGCAGAATCTCGCCCGCTCGCGCAAGCCGGATCTTCCCGGTGGACCCAACAGCCATGCCGGCTGGGCGTTCTCCTGGCCGTCCAACCGGCGCACGCTGTACAACCGTGCATCCGCCGATCCGCAGGGAAATCCCTGGTCGGAACGCAAGAAGATGGTCTGGTGGGACGAGGCGAAGCAGCGCTGGACCGGCAACGACGTGCCCGACTTCCAGGAGGAGAAGCCGCCCGGCTATCGTCCCGACTGGAGCACGCGTCCGCACGGGATGGACGCGCACAGCGGTGCCGATCCGTTCATCATGGAAGCGGACGGCAAGTGCATGCTGTTCGTGCCGTCGGGGCTGCAGGACGGACCGTTGCCGGCGCACTACGAGCCGGTGGAGAGCCCGGTCAGCAACCTGATGTATCCGTCGCGGTCGTACAACCCGGTGGCGAAGCTGTGGACGCGTCCCGGCAACGAGATGCATCCGCCGGAGGATCCGCGCTATCCGTACATCTTCACCACCTATCGCCTGACCGAGATGCATTGCGGCGGCATCCCGACCCGGGTGATGCCGCACACCGCGGAGCTGCAGCCCGAAGCCTTCGTCGAGATCTCGACCGAGCTCGCCGCCGAGCATGGGCTGAAGAGCCTCGACTGGACGGTGCTGTCGACGATGCGCGGCGAGATCGAGGTCAAGGCGCTGGTGACCGAGCGCATGCGGGCGTTCAAGCTCGGCGGCCGCACCGTGCACCAGATCGGCATGCCCTGGCTGTTCGGCCACGAGGGCTACGCGACCGGGGACATCGCCAACGTGCTGTTCGCCATTAGCGGCGATCCGAACGTCAGCATCCACACCACCAAGGCGATCACCTGCAACCTGAGGCCGGGACGGCTGGCGCACCCGGGCGGAGAGCGTCGTGCCGGATGAGCGCATCGCCCGGGCGCTCGACGCACTCGACCAGGCGATCGCCGCGGCACCGAAGCGCGACGGCACGGCGTTCTCCGACGCGGTGATCGCGGTCAGCGCGGTGCGCGACGAGGTCGCCCGCGAGGGTCGTGACACGACGCAGCAGCGCCAGCGCCTGACCGGCCTGAACGGGATCCTCAGCATGATCCTCGCGGGTCACTTCCCGCTCGGCACGCCGCCCTGGGATGAGATCAGCAAGGCGCGCGGCTGGCTCGCCGAGATCCAATCGACGCTCTGAAGCGCGAGAGCACGGCCGGGTGCATGCCGGCGTGTTCGAGCAGCGGCAGGTTCAGGACGGCGACCCGTCGGATTGTCGTACGGGCACGTCGGCGATAGCTGCGGGATCGAGCATCCGGGCGTTGATCGCCATGCGACGCAGGCTGTCGTCGACACCTGTCCAGTGGGTGACGCATCCGCACGAGCGGCAGCGATGGAATTCGATCCGCTGCATCCCCCAGCGATAGGCCTGGGTCGCTCGCGGTTCGCACAGCAGGCGCACCTGGTCGCGGTCATAGTACGCCCAGAGGGTTCCGTCAGAGGGTTTCGTATCTCCTGCAGATCGAGCAGTGGCACTGGTTGAGGTCGGCGGGCGCGAGATCGACCTCGATACGAACCGCATCGCAGTGGCAGGTTGCGATCAACATCGTCGGGGCCCCCTTCGCACCTGTCTCTGCGCGGCCTCCGCTCAGGGCGCTGCGGATCGCGTGCGCGCGCCGCGTGACGGCGCGTAGCCCTTCCAGACCCATTCCAGGGCCTCCGGCAGGGTCTGCGCTTCGGTCGGGCCGTCGACGTGCTTGGCGTTGCGGGAGAACACGAACTGGTAGTGGTAGCCCTTGGCGGCGAGGACCTGCGCCATGCGCTCGTTGGCCAGGGTCCAGTCGTGCATGCCGTCCGCGAGCGCGCCGACATAGTAGAACAGGTCTCGGTCGCCGGCCTCGAACCAGAAGCGGATCGGCTTGCGGGGCGTGTTCGGGATGAGCGGCGCACCGTCCGACATCGTCGCCGGCGCGATGGTCTTGCCGTCGATGGCGAGCGCGGGAGGCTTCGGGCCGGGCCAGTCGCTGTGATACTCCCACGCACCTCCGGGAAGTGCCGGGTCATGCGGCCATTGCTGGTTGACCATCGTGGGCGAGTAGCCGAGGACGCGGTGGTAGAGCTCCGGGTGGAACCAGGCCATGGTGAACGCGGCGGCGGCACTCGAGCTGAAGCCCATCGTCACGCGACCGTCGGGATCCCTGGTCAGCCTGACATGCGCGCTCCGTTCCACGCGAGGCAGCACCTCGTGCTCGACCCACTCGGCGTAGGTGCCGGAGACGGTGTCGTATTCGCGGCCGCGCTCGCTGCCCTGCGCGTCCTGGCCTCCGGCGCCGATGCCGATCGCGATCATCGGCGGCAGGCGCCGCTCGTGGATGAGGTTGTCGAGGACGTCGAACAGCAGCTTCTCGTGGAAGAAGCTCGCCGGGCCGCCATCGCCGAAGACGATGAAGGGTGCGACGGCGCCGGGACGATACTGGGCCGGAACATAGACGTCCACGCTGCGGGTCCAGATGCCCGCGTGGCTCGCCGGGACCGGCAGGTCGGAGCGGTCGCCGGGCGCCGTGGAGGCGGTGTTGACGGCCTCGTTGCGGCAACCGTTGGCGTCGTCCCGGATCAGGCCGGGGCGGAAGAGCTGGCCGTCCGTCGAGGTCATCGTGAAGGAGCGTATCGATCCGCTCGGCACCCCGCGGTGCCCGACGGCCTGTGGCGCGGCTGCGTGGGTCGGGCCGATGATGAAGTTGCCGTCCACGTCCGGCGACGGAAGGGCGCCGTCGGGAAGCGCCGTCGCGCGCGGATAGGTCGGGCTCGCGGGATCCCGGGTGGGCGGCGTGGTCTTCAGGTCGAGGCCGGTGGTGTCGATGAGGAACGGTGCCCGCGGGTTCGTGGTGTTCGCGCCGGGCGGCACCGAGGCGTTCGGCGGCGTGCAGGACGGCGGAGCCGCGAGACCCGGTGCCGCATAGCCGCACGAGACGATCGCCCAGATCAGGAAGGCGCGAGCCTCGTGCATCGGTCTGCCCCTGCCTTGCCGCCGGGGTTGCACGCTACGGAGCATGTCCCGGCCGGTCAAACCCGAGGGGAGGTGTAGGTCGATCCTTGCTCCGGCGGGCTGCTGGGGCCGCAGTACCCAGACCCCAGCTCCCCGACCCCTGAGCGAGCAGCCGCTAGATCATCATTCCGCCCGATACCTCGATCCGCTGGGCGTTGACCCACCGGTTCTCCTCGGAGAGCAGCGACGCGATCATCGGGCCGATGTCGTCGGGCACGCCGGGGCGGCCGAGCGCGGTCGCATCCGAGACCGCCTTGTTGACCTCGGGGTTGTCGCGTACCATCCCGCCGCTGAAGTCGGTCTGCACCGCTCCCGGTGCCACGACGTTGACGGCGATGCGCCGCGGGCCGAGCTCCTTGGCCAGGTAGCGGGTCAGCACCTCGACCGCGCCCTTCATCGCGGCGTAGGCAGCACTCCCCGGATAGCTGACCCGGGTGAGACCGGACGACAGGTTCACGATCCGGCCGCCGTCCTCGAGGAGCGGGAGCAGCCGCTGCGTCAGGAACAGCACGCCCTTCAGATGGACGGCGTAGAGCGCGTCCAGCTCCGCTTCCGTGATCTCGGCGAAGGCGGCGTGGTGCGAGGTGCCGGCATTGTTGACCAGGTAGTCGAAGCGGTCGGCGCCCCACTCGCCGAGCATGCGCCGCACCTCGCCCGCGAAGGCGTCGAACGCGGCGACGTCCGCGGTGTCGAGCCGGAGTGCCGACGCGGCGACGCCGGCCTGCTCGGTCAATGCGACCACCTCGTCCGCGGCTGCGCGGTTCGAATGATAGGTGAAGATCGAGCGGACGCCGCGCGCGGCGAGGGCGAGTACCGTCGCCCGACCCAGGCCGCGGCTGCCGCCGGTGACGATCGCGATCCGGCTTCGTTCAGGCATGAGGAACCTCCGATGGATGATCACCGGTATCTGGGCCGACCACACAGGGGTATTAGGTCGCGGCGACGGACATCGTTGTTCAGGATGGCGAAACAATGGACAGGCTCGCTGCGCTGGAGCTCTTTACCCGCATCGTCGATCGTCGAAGCTTCAGCGCCGCCGCCCGCGACATGCGTCTGTCGCGCCCGGCGGCGACCGCGGCGATCAAGGCGCTCGAGACGCGGCTCGGCACCAGGCTGCTGCACCGCTCGACCCGCCATGTCGCGCCGACGCCGGAGGGAGAGGCCTATTACGGCCGCTGCGTCGCCATCCTGCACGACCTCGAGGACGCGGAGCGCAGTGCGGGCGGTGCGATGAGCGGCACCGTCCGGGTCGACGTCGCGGGCAACCTGGCGCGCACGCTCATCCTTCCCGCACTGCCGGTGTTCCTCGCGCGCCATCCGGCGCTGACGGTGCAGCTCGGCGAGGGCGAGCGGTTCGTCGACCTCGTGCGCGAGGGCGTCGACTGCGTGGTGCGCGCCGGCGAGCCGGAGGACAGCGAGCTGGTCGTGCGCCGGTTGGGCCTGATGCAGGAGGTCACCTGCGCCAGCCCGGCCTACCTCGTCGAGCATGGCACTCCGGCCTCGCCCGATGCATTGGCCGGCCACGTGATGGTCGGCTTCGTGTCGTCGCGTGGCGGCCAGGTGCTGCCGCTCGAGTTCGTGCGCGACGGGCAGACGATCGAGCGGACGCTGCCCGCGCGCGTCCTGGTCAGCGGGGCGGATGCCAGCGCCGCGGCCGCGAGGCTCGGGCTCGGACTGGTGCAGGCGCCGCGATACCGTTTCGCGCGCGACATCGCGGCCGGCACGCTGGTCGAGGTGCTGGCCGATTTCCCGCCGGCGCCGACCCCGATCTCCATCCTGTACCCGACGCGGCGGCAGCTGCCGCCGCGAACGCGCGTGTTCATCGACTGGCTGACGGACGTGCTCGGGGCATGCCTGACCCATCCGGTCTCCTGAGCGAACCTGTCGGACCCGTCTGGCGGAAGACGATCCGTCGGGGACGGACGGCAGGCCGGCCGCGGCGCGACGGCTGCAGGCTGTGGCGGCCGGCTCGTCCACGACCCGGCATACGCGGTGGCTGGTCTGCGGCCGGCTTCGCGCGCCTGGCGGGCGATCCTCCCGGTCGGAAAGGTGCTACGCATTCGGCGGCTTCTCGTGGTCGAGCTGTTCCCGAAGGCTTCGCGGGGTCGAGGACACGCCGGGATCCGTACTCCGGCGGTGAACGAGGAGGCATCGACGATGAACACCGACATCTCGGGGCGCCGCGCCGGCGGCTCCTGGTATGGTCCCGGCTCCTGCACGCTCGAGGATCTGCGGGCGCTGGTCCAGCGCGAGACGCGTGCGGACGACGCCCCGCTCGCCGGGCGGATCGAACGGAACGTCCCGATCTACGAGTGCGCCACCGTCCGGCAGCTCGCGGCGACGCCCGCCGGACGGCGCGAGATCATGGCGGAATGGATCTCGGTGCTGCGGGCCGGGCCCGGCATCGTGGTGCTGCAGGGCGCCTTCGCCGACACCGCTCCGGTCGACGACGCGACGCAGGTCTTCGGGCGCATGATCGCGGCACAGCGCGCCGGCGGGACCGGCGGCGGCGACCATTTCGCCAAGGCCGGCGCCAACGACCGCATCTGGAACGCGCTGCAGAAGCTCTGTCTCGAAGCGCCGGAGACCTTCGCCTCGTACTACGGCAACGACATGATCGCGCTGGCGAGCGAGGCCTGGCTCGGCCCCTGCTACCAGGTCACGTCGCAGCTGAACGTGGTCAACCCGGGTGGGGCGGCACAGACGGCGCACCGCGACTATCATCTCGGCTTCCAGTCCGCGGAGATGGTGGCGCGCTACCCGGTGCACGTGCACCAGTTCTCGCCGATGCTGACGCTGCAGGGCGCGGTCGCGCATTGCGACATGCCGCTGGAGAGCGGCCCGACGCTCTACCTGCCGTTCTCGCAGGGCTACGGGCCGGGCTATCTCGCGGCACAGGACCCGGCGGTGCGCGACTGGTTCGGCGAGCACTGCGTCTCGCTGCCGCTGCGCAAGGGCGACGCCGTCTTCTTCAACCCGGCCCTGCTGCACGCCGCGGGAACCAACCGATCCGCCGACATCCGCCGCATGGCCAACCTGCTGCAGGTGTCGTCCGCATACGGCCGGGCGATGGAGAGCGTGGATCGCATGCGGATGACCAGGGCGCTGTTCCCGGTGCTCCGGCGCCACGCCGCGACGGGCGCGCTGTCCGCCGCGGCGATCGACAACGTGATCGCCGCCTCCGCCGAGGGCTACGCGTTCCCGACCAACCTCGATCGTGACCCGCCGGTCGGTGGACTGGCGCCGAAGAGCCAGCAGGATCTGGTGCGCGAGGGGCTGGCCGCGGGCTGGGACGACGCGACGTTCGCGGCCGCTCTGGAGGCGCACGCGGCGCGACGTCTCGCCTAGCCGCCGATCGTCCCGGGCTCGATCAGCCCGAGAGGCGAACCGGGCGCCCGAGCGACGATCCGGAGCAGCTTCGTCGTCTCTTCCGGAGCCGATCCTGCCCGGGCGCGGCGGGGACGCCGACACGGCTGTTGCACCGCCCCTTGCCAGGAGCGCGGTTCCGTGCGTCCGCTTGCGCATGGTCACGCGGCATGGATGAGGCGGATATCCCGCGAGTGGACCCGGCGTCCCCCGGCTCGTCGCTGGGCCTGCCGAGCCCGCGCGACTTCAAGAGCCTGCGGGCGCTGATCGTCGCGCGGCGGGACGCGCTGCCGAAGCGGCTGGTGCAGGTTGCGGACTTCGCGGTCGATCACCCGCAGGAGATCGCGTTCGGGCGCGTCGCCGACCTGGCACAGCAGGCAGGCGTGCAGCCCTCGACCCTGGTGCGGTTCGCGCAGACGCTCGGCTATGCCGGCTTCTCGGACCTGCAGGCGGTGTTTCGCGCGCATGCGCGGCAGCGCTGGCCGGATTACCGGGAGCGGCTGGACTCGCTCTCCGGGGAGGTCGAGGCCGGTGGCGCCACGCCGTCGATGCTGCTGCACGGCTTCGTCCACGCCGCCCGGATCTCGCTCGACCACCTGGAGCAGACCATCGACGGCGAGGCGCTGGAGCGCGCGGTCGGGCTGCTGGCCGGAGCACGCTCGGTGTGCCTGCTCGGCATGCGCCGCGTGCTGCCGGTGGCGATATACCTGACCTACGCGCTGCGACGGCTCGGGCTGCGCGCCGAGACGATCGACAATGCCGGCGGCCTCGGCCACCGCCAGGTGGAGCTGCTCGGGCCGGGCGACGCGGTGCTGGCGGTGAGCTTCACGCCCTACGCGGCCGAGACGCTCGACCTGGCCGGCGTGGCCGCGAAGGGGGGCGCCCACGTCGTCGCCATCACCGACAGCCCGTTCTCGCCGATGACCCAGATCGCCGCGGTGTGGCTCGAAGTGGCGGAGACCGACCATGCGGGCTTCCGCTCGCTCTCGGCGACCTTCGCGCTGGCCACCACGCTCGCCGTGGCGCTCGCGGAATGCCGTCGCGAGAGCGGACCATAAATTCCACTTTCTCGGCCTACTGGAATGACTTACCTGTTCGGGTGAGCGTGGAGCAGGATCATGGGCCCGGGAACGCAGCCGAAGCGCGGCGAGGCGGCGAGCATCGGCATCGGGCTGATCGGCAGCGGCTTCATGGGGCGGGCGCACGCGCTCGCGTTCCGCACCGTGGGCGGGGTGTTCCCGCTGGCGGCACGGCCACGGCTGGAGATGCTGGCCGATATTCCGGAGACGCGCGCGGCCGAGGCAGCCCTGGCACTCGGCTTCGCCCGTTCGACCCAGGACTGGCGCGCACTGGTGCGCGATCCGCAGGTCGATCTGGTGGCGATCGCGACGCCCAACCTCATGCACGCGCCGATGGCGCTGGCGGCGATCGAGGCGGGCAAGCCGGTCTATTGCGAGAAGCCGCTGGCGACGACGCTGGCGGACGCGATCGCCATGACGCGTGCCGCCGAGGCGGCCGGCATCGTGACGATGGTCGGGTTCAACTATCTCAAGAACCCGATGATGACGACGGCGCGCGAGATCGTCCGCAGCGGCGAGATCGGCGAGGTGACCGGTTTTCGCGCTGTCTTCGCCGAGGACTTCATGGCCGATCCGATGGCGCCGTTCTCCTGGCGCTGCGAGGAGCGCCAGGCAGGCGGGGCGCTGGCGGACATCGGCAGCCACGCGATCGCCCTCTCCCGCTTCCTGCTGGGCGAGGTCGAGAGCGTGTGCGGGCGCCTCGACACCATCCACGCGACGCGGCCGCTGCCCTCCGGCGAGCTGAGGGCGGTGGAGGTGGACGACCAGGCCGCGATCCTGGTGCGGTTCGCCGACCGCGGCTTCACCGCCGGGCTGCAGGCCAGCTGGCTGGCGACCGGCGAGGTGATGCAGCTGGCCTTCGAGCTCAGGGGGACGAAGGGCGCCATCACCTTCACCCAGGAGAGGTTCAACGAGCTGCGGCTGTTCCGCTCCGGTGGCGACGCGGCGCGCAACGGGTTCACGACGATCCATGCCGGGCCCGCGCATGCGGAGTACGGCGCGTTCATTCCCGCCGCCGGCCATCAGCTCGGCTTCAACGACCTGAAGGTGATCGAGGTGCGAAGGCTGCTCGACGCGGTGGCCGGACGGGCGGCGAGCGATGCCGACTTCCGCGAGGCGCTGGCGGTGACGCGCGTCATGGAGGCGATACGGCGCTCCTCGACCGAGGCGCGGTGGGTGTCGCTGCGCGATGTCGAGGATGCATGAGGGAGCGGCCACTCCGCTGATGCAGCGCCCCGGGCTGATCCTGCCGGTCCTCGCCGCATCGGTGTTCCTGGTGGTCCTGGTGATCGGCCTGGCGCTGCCGGTGGTCCCGCTGTTCGTGCACGGGCTCGGCTACGGCAACGTGATCGTCGGCGCGACCGTGGGCATCCAGTCGCTCGCGACCGTGCTGACCCGGGCGAGCGCCGGCCGCCGCTCGGATGGGCGTGGCGGTGCCTCGACGATGCGCCGCGGCGCCTGGACCTGCGGCCTGTCCGGCCTGGCGCTGCTCGCGGTGGCGGCGTTCCCGGCGCCGCCACCGGTCAGGCTGCTGATCCTGGTGGGAGGTCGGCTCCTGCTCGGCGCCGGCGAGAGCCAGCTGATCGTGGGCGCGCTGTCCCTGGGCATCGGCCTGCTCGGGCAGCGTGCCTCCGGGCGTGTCCTGGCGTGGGTCGGCATGGCGATGTACGGCGCCCTCGCCGCCGGGGCGCCGCTCGGCCTGCTGCTCGACCGCGGCGGCGGCCTCGCGCTGATCGGGTTCGCGACGATGGGCTGCGCCCTCGCGGCACTGGCGGTCGGCGCCGTCCTCCCGGCGGCGGCGCCACCGGGCGGGGCGCGGACGTCCTTCCTCGGGATCATCGGCTCGATCTGGCGTCCGGGACTCGGGGTGGCACTCCAGGGCGTCGGCTTCGCCGCGATCGGGGCGTTCGTCACGCTCGACTTCCAGTCCCGCGGCTGGCGGGGCGGCGGCCTCGCGCTGACCTGCTTCGGCGCCTCGTTCGTCCTGGTGCGCATCCTGTGCGGCGGCGCGCCGGATCGCTTCGGCGGCTATGCGGTCGCGATCGTCTCGCTCGCGGTCGAGGCGGTCGGCCAGTCGATCCTCTTCCTCGCACCCGACGCCGGCACCGCGCTCGTCGGCGCGGCCGTGACCGGCATGGGCTGCTCGATGGTGTTCCCGTCGCTCGGGGTGGAGGTGGTGCGCCTGGTTCCGGCCGGCAGTCGCGGCACCGCCCTGGGCGGGTTCGCCGCCTTCCAGGACATCGCCTACGGCACCACCGGACCGGCCGCCGGCCTGATCGCGTCCGCGTTCGGCTATCCGGCGGCGTTCGCGCTCGGAGCCGGCGCGGCGCTGGCCGGCCTCGCGATGGTGAGCGTGCTGGTGGTGCGGGCATCCGCCGCTTCGGCTCCTTCCTCGTGAGATCGGTCGAGCCGACGAACGGGACCGTCATCGGGCTCTTGACAGGCCGGCAGGATCGGAATGTGACTTCCACAACGAGAAGCAGAGAAACGTGACGTTTCATACTGTCGGCCGGGAGAACGTCAGTGACCATGTCGGCCTCGACCGATCCGTCGCCTCCCGTGCCCGCTCCGGCCGCCACCTCCTGCGACCCATCACCGAGCTCGCACGATCAGCGGCTGGAGATCATCGGATCCGCCGGCACGGCGGCCGAACCACCGGATCCGGGAAGCGACGATGCATGACCTGACGAACAAGATCGCGGTGGTCACCGGCGGCACGCAGGGGCTCGGTGCCGCCATCGCCCGCAGCTTCGCCGAGCGCGGTGCCGCCGGCCTCGTGCTCTGCGGGCGCAGCGTCGAGAAGGGGCGCGCCTGCGCCGCGGCCATCGAGGCGGACCTGGGAACCAGGTCGATCTTCGTGGAGGCGGATCTCGCGCACGTCGCGTCCTGCCGCGAGGTGATCGCGCGCGCCGACCAGGCGTTCGGGCGCATCGACGCGCTGGTGAACGCGGCCGGCATCACCGATCGCGGCACCATCCTCGACACCTCGGAGGAGCTGTTCGACCGGATCTTCGCGGTCAACGTGCGCGCACCCTTCTTCCTCATGCAGGAGGCCATACGGGTCATGCGGCGGGAGGCGACCCAGGGCACGATCGTCAATATCGGCTCGATGTCGGCGCTCGCGGGACAGCCGTTCATCGCCGCCTACTGCTCGTCCAAGGGGGCGCTCGCGACGCTGACGCGCAACACCGCCTACGCCCTGCTTCGCAACCGGATCCGGGTCAACGGCCTGAACATCGGCTGGATGGCGTCCGAGGGCGAAGACCGGATCATGCGCGAATATCACG
Organism: uncultured Acetobacteraceae bacterium; assembly: GCA_964242335.1. GTDB lineage: Bacteria > Pseudomonadota > Alphaproteobacteria > Acetobacterales > Acetobacteraceae > Lichenicoccus. Next base: position 191,250 of record CAXTAY010000001.1, read on the forward strand.
GTGCGCAGGATGGCTGGCTCGAGCAGGCGGCGAGCCAGCAACCCGCCGGAAGGCTGATCGACCCGTTCGAGGTGGCGCGCGCGGTGATCTTCCTCTCGACGGCGGAGTCCGGCCTGATGACCGGCTCGGTGATGGAGTACGACCAGACCATCTGGGGCGGCTACGAGGTCGGTGCGGCGCCGAAGGAGGCGCTCTGAGCCCTGCGCCGGCGCCCATCAAGCCGAGGGACGCGAATCAGGTCGGCGCGAAAGCGGTCGTCAATCGATGCGCTCGCACGCAAGCAGGCGGGCGCGGGAGGAGACAGGAAGATGATGTCACGCAAGACGCGGGTGCTCGGTCGGCTGTGCCGGCGCGCGGCCGTCGCAGTCCCCGCCGTCCTGGCGCCGATCGCGGCCTGGGCCGATGCGCCGCCGCGCTACACGATCGCCATGATCACGCACGGCCAGCCCGGCGACAGCTTCTGGGACATCATCCGCAAGGGCGCGGAGGCGGCGGCGAAGCAGGACGACGTCAAGCTCATCTACCTGGCGGATCCGACGGCCTCCGGCGAGGCGCAGCTGATCACCAACGTGCTGCAGCAGCACGTCGACGGCATCGCGCTCACCCTCGCCTTTCCCGATGCCGAGACGCCGAACGTCAGGAAGGCGCAGGAGGCGGGCACGCCGGTGCTGGGCTTCAACGCCGGCAGCGACACCTGGAAGAAGGCGGCGATGCTCGGCTTCGTCGGTCAGGACGAGGTGATCGCCGGCTCCGCGGTCGGCGACAAGCTGAACGCCGAAGGCGCGAAGAGCGTCGTCTGCGTCGACCAGCAGCAGGGCGCGGTGCAGCTCGCCGAGCGCTGCGAGGGCATACAGAAGACCTTCCACGGCAAGCTCACCGTGCTCTACGTTCCCGGCTACGACATGGCGAGCGCGCAGTCGCGCATGGTCGCGAAGCTGCAGCAGGATCCCGCCGTCGACTACGTGGTGACCCTGGGCGCGCCGTTCGCGCCGACCGCGGCGACGTCGGTGCAGATGGCCGGAAGCCATGCCAAGGTCGGGACCTTCGACCTCACGCCGCGCGTGTCGTCGCTCATCAAGTCGGGCAGCGTGCAGTGGGCGATCGACCAGCAGCCCTACGTCGAGGGCTATCTCGCGGTGAACCTGCTGTGGCTGAACAGGTGGAACGGCGACGTCGTCGGCGGCGGCAACGCCGTGCTCACCGGCCCGGCCTTCGTCTCCAGGGACAACATCGACGTGGTGGCGAAGTACGCGAAGCGCGGGACGCGCTAGACGGTGGCGGACCTGCCCGGAAACGCCGGTCGACCGGGATCACGCGGCCAGGGCGTGACGATGGTCGCGGGCGACGCGGCAGGCGCGGTCGTCGCGCGTCGCCCGGCCGAACCGGCATTGTGGAAGAAGGCGCTCAAGCGGCCCGAGATCGGATCGCTCGGCGGCGTCGTCCTCGTCTTCGCCTTCTTCTACGCCGTGGCACCGCCGGTCCGGCAGCTCGCCTCGATCGCGACCATCCTGTACCAGTCGGCGAGCATGGGGATCCCGGCGGTCGCGGTCGCGCTGCTGATGATCGGCGGCGAGTTCGACCTGAGTGCCGGCGTCGCGGTCACGGCATCGTCGCTCACCGCCGCGATCACGGCGACGGAACTGATCGGCAACGTCTGGGCCGGCGTGGCCCTGGCGCTGGTGGTCTCGCTCGGCATCGGCTGGCTGAACGGCTACCTGCTGGTGCGGACCAGGCTGCACAGCTTCCTGGTGACGCTGTCGACGTTCCTGATGCTGCAGGGCCTCAACATCGCGATCACCAAGCTGGTCACCGGCAACGTCGCGACTGCCGACATCAGCGGCGTCGACGGCTTCGATTCCGCGCACGCGATCTTCGCCTCCACGCTGACCATCGGCCACGTCAATCTGAGCATCGCGGTGTTCTACTGGATCGCCTTCGCCCTGGCGGCGACCTGGGTGCTGCTCCGCACCCAGATCGGCAACTGGATCTTCGCGGTCGGCGGTCAGGTCGACAGCGCCAGGGCGGTCGGCATCCCGGTCAAGAGGGTCAAGATCGGGCTGTTCATGCTAGTCGGCGTCTCCGTCTGGTTCATGGGGATGCACCTGCTGTTCGCCTTCGACACCGTCCAGTCGGGCGCAGGCATCGGCAACGAACTGCTCTACATCGCCTCGGCCGTCGTCGGCGGCTGCCTGCTGACCGGGGGCTACGGCTCCGCGGCGGGTTCCGCACTTGGCGCCTTCATCTTCGGCATGACGACGGAGGGCGTCATCTACGCCGACTGGGACCCGAACTGGTTCCAGTATTTCGTCGGCGCCATGCTGCTGCTGGCGACGGTCTTCAACGGATGGCTACGCCTTCGCGCCAGCACGGGGAGATAGCGATGGCGGATGGCCGCCCCATCATCGAGCTGCGCCGAGTCTGCAAGAGCTACGGCAACTTCGCGGCCCTGAAGGATGTCAGCCTCTCGGTCCGGCAGGGCGAGGTCACCTGCATCCTCGGCGACAACGGCGCCGGCAAGTCGACCCTGATCAGCATCATCGCCGGGCTGCACGCCCACGACGAGGGGATCTACGTCGTCGACGACGAGCCGGTGCGCTTCTCCTCGCCGCGGCAGGCGCTCGATCTCGGCATATCGGCGGTCTACCAGACGCTGGCGCTGGTGCCGCTGATGTCGATCTGGCGCAATTTCTTCCTCGGCTCGGAGATCAAGCGCCGGTTCGGCCCGTTCTCGCGCCTGGACGTCGAGGCGATGTCCGCGCGCACCGGCGAGGAGCTGCGCCGGATGGGCATCGTCATCGACGATCTCGAGCAGCCGGTCGGCACCCTGTCCGGCGGCCAGAGGCAGGTGGTCGCCATCGCGCGGGCGATCCATTTCGGCGCCCGCGTCCTGATCCTCGACGAGCCGACGGCGGCGCTGGGCGTGACGCAGTCCGGGCTGGTGCTGCGCTACATCGCCCAGGCGGCGCGGGAGCAGGGCGTGGGCGTCATCTTCATCACCCACAACCCGCATCACGCCTACATGGTCGGGGATCACTTCATGGTCCTGGCACGGGGAGCGGTCGAGCTCGACGCACCCCGCTCCGCGCTCACGCTCGACAACCTGATGTTCCACATGGCCGGCGGCGCCGGTCTGAACGCGTTGCAGCACGAACTGCATCGACCGGCGTGACGAGAACCACCCCGGCGTCGCCGCGAGCGACCGGCGGGCATGGCGGTCCCTGAAACGCGACGTTTCCCCGTGCGCCGTCGTGGAACAAGTTTTTCACGCGCCCGGGCTGTCGCGTGGCGAACGCTCCCGGCAGCGTCGCGGATCGTTCCCGGGTGGGTACCTCCCGGAGAAGGCGGAACACCGCCGCACCGGTCAGAAACGTCGATTGGAACGACCGTTCCATCTTGACCGGAGCGGTGGAACGGCTTCATGGATTGCACGGACAGGAGGCGCGCCATGGGTGAGAACGAGCTCGACCTGGTGACGATCGGCCGGTCCTCGGTGGACCTCTACGGCCAGCAGATCGGCGCGCGGCTCGAGGACATGTCGAGTTTCGGCAAGGCGGTCGGCGGCTGTCCGACCAACATCGCCATCGGCACCGCCCGGCTCGGGCTGCGCTCGGGCCTGGTGACCCGGGTCGGCGACGAGCATTTCGGCCGCTTCATCCGCGAGCAGGCCGTGCGGGAAGGTGTGGCCACCGACGGCATACGCACCGATCCGCACCGGCTGACCGCGCTCGCCATCCTCGGCGTGCGCGACGCGAGCAGCTTTCCGCTCATCTTCTTCCGCACCGACTGCGCCGACGGCGCCCTCGACGAGGGCGACATCGACGAGGCGTTCATCTCCCGGGCACGGTCGATCGTCGTGACCGGAACCCACTTCGCCCGGCCGCACAACGCCGCCGCACAGCGCCGCGCGATGCGGATCGCGCGCGCCGCCGGCGGCAAGGTGATCCTCGACGTCGATTACCGTCCGAACCTGTGGGGCCTCTCCGGCCACGGCGACGGCGAGAACCGCTACATCCGCTCGGCCGAGGTCAGCGAGCGGCTCGCCGGGGTCCTGCCCGGATGCGACCTGGTGGTCGGCACCGAGGAGGAGCTGCACATCGCCGGCGGCAGCGAGGACACGCTGGCCGCGATCCGCGCCATCCGCGGCCTGGCACCGCAGGCGGTGATCGTCTGCAAGCGCGGTCCGATGGGCTGCATCGTGTTCGAGGCCGCGATCCCGGACCGCCTGGAGGACGGCATCCACGGGCCCGGCTTCCCGGTCGAGGTCTACAACACGCTCGGCGCCGGCGACGCCTTCATGTCGGGCTTCCTGCGCGGCTGGCTGCGCGACGCCCCGCTCGCGACCTGCGCCACCTACGCCAACGCCTGCGGCGCCATCGCGGTCTCCCGGCTGCTCTGCTCGCCCGAGTTCGCGACCTTCGACGAGCTGCAGCATTTCCTGGCACACGGCAGCCCGCAGCGCGCACTGCGACACGACGCCGCGCTCAACCACGTGCACTGGGCCACCACCCGACGGACGCAGACGACGCCGATCCGTGCACTCGCCTGCGACCACCGGCTGCAGCTCGAGCAGATCGCCGACGCGGTGGGCGCATCGCACGATCGCATCGCACCGTTCAAGGTGCTGGCGGTCAGGGCGGCCACCCGGGTGGCCGATGGACGGCCGGGCTTCGGCATGTTCCTGGACGGGCGCCACGGTCGCGAGGCGCTGTTCGCGGCATCCCATGCCGGGCTCTGGGTGGCGCGCCCGATCGAGCGCACCGGCTCCCGGCCGCTCGATTTCGAGAACGGGGGCAGCCTCGGCGCGCAGCTGGTGGAGTGGCCGGCGGACCAGGTCGTCAAGTGCCTCTGCTTCTACCACCCGGACGACGACGAGGCGCTTCGCCTGCGGCAGGAGCGGGAACTGGTGCGTGCGCAGGATGCCTGCCGGCGCCTCGGCCGCGACCTACTGATCGAGATCATCGCCGGCAAGCACGGCGCGCTTGCCGACGACACGGTGCCGCGCATCCTGGAGCGGCTGTACGGCATCGGGCTCAAGCCGGACTGGTGGAAGCTGGAGCCGCAGCGTTCGAGCGCCGCCTGGCGCGGGATCGGCGCTGTCATCGAGGCGCACGACCCGCGCTGCCGCGGGGTCGTGATGCTGGGGCTCGATGCGCCGGCCGAGGAGCTGGTCGCGGCGTTCGCCGCCTCCGCCGCGACGCCGTGGGTCAAGGGGTTCGCGATCGGGCGCACGATCTTCAGCGAGCCCGCCAGGGAATGGCTGGCCGGCCGGATCGACGACGGGCAGGCGGTCGACAGCATGGCGGAACGCTTCGCCGCCCTGGTTCGCGCCTGGGACGAACGGCCGCGAGACGGTATCGACTGAGCGGAGGACGGGGATGGCAACGGTGCGGCTCACGATGGCGCAGGCGCTGGTCCGCGCCATGGTCGCCCAGAAGATCGAGACGGACGAGGGCACGACCGTGCCGTTCTTCGGCGGGGTCTGGGCGATCTTCGGACACGGCAACGTCGCCGGGATGGGCGAGGCGCTGCACGGTGCGCGCCACGGGATCACGACGTTCCGTGCCCATAACGAGCAGGGCATGGTGCACGCGGCGACCGCGTTCGCCAAGGCGTCGCGACGCCGTCGCGCGATGGCGTGCACCAGCTCGATCGGGCCCGGCGCACTGAACATGGTCACCGGTGCCGCGGTGGCGCACGTCAACCGCCTGCCGCTGCTGCTGCTGCCCAGCGACGTGTTCGCCAACCGCCTGCCCGATCCGGTGCTGCAGCAGCTCGAGGATTTCGGCGACGGCACCACCACCGCGACCGACAGCTTCCGGCCGGTCTCGCGCTACTTCGACCGGATCACCCGTCCCGAGCAGATCATCCCCGCCTTCGGACGCGCGATGGCCGTGCTCACCGACCCGTCCGAGTGCGGCCCGGCGACGCTGGCGCTGTGCCAGGACGTGCAGGCGCAGGCATGGGATTTCCCGGAGAGCTTCTTTGCCGAGCGCGTGCATCGCGTGCGCCGGCCACGTCCGGACACGCGAGAGCTGGCCGCCGCGGTCGCGGCACTCCGTGCCGCCGAGCGACCGATCGTGATCGCCGGCGGCGGCGTGCTGTATTCCGGCGCCGAGGCCGCGCTCTCGCGGTTCACCTCCGAGCACGGGCTTCCCGCCGGCGAGACGCAGGGCGGCAAATCCTCGCTGCCGACCTCGCATCCGATGAACATGGGCGGGATCGGCGTCAGCGGCACCGAGGCGGCGAACACCCTGGCGCGGGAGGCGGATCTGGTGCTGGCGATCGGCACCAGGCTGCAGGACTTCACCACCGGATCCTGGTCGTTGTTCCGCGATCGCGAGCTGAGGATCGTCGGGCTGAACGCGCAGCCCTTCGATGCCGGCAAGCACCGGGCGATGCCGCTGGTGGCCGACGCGCAGGCGGGGCTGGCGGAGCTGTCCGCGGCGCTGGAGGACTGGCGCGCCGATCCGGCCTGGACCCGCAGGGCGGAGCGCGCGCGAGGCGAGTGGCTGGAGACGGCGCGGCACTATACCGGCCTGCCGCGACCCGAGCAGCAGTCGAGGCCGTCCGACGCGCAGGTGATCGGGGCGGTAAGTCGCGGCGCCCTGCCGACCGACGTGGTGGTGTGCGCGGCCGGCGGTCTGCCGGCCGAGCTGCAGAAGCACTGGCAGCCGGAGCTGCCGGGCGGCTACCACATGGAGTACGGCTTCTCCTGCATGGGCTACGAGATCGCCGGCGCCCTGGGCGTCAAGATGGCCTGCCCCGACCGCGAGGTGATCGTCATGGTCGGCGACGGATCGTACATGATGCTGAACTCCGAACTGCAGACGTCGGTCATGCTCGGCCGCAAGATCATCGTCGTCCTGCTCGACAACAACGGCTATGGCTGCATCAACCGGCTGCAGCAGCATTGCGGCGGGGCGCCGTTCAACAACCTCTGGGCCGACAGCCAGGACATGGTCGCCTATCCGTCGATCGACTTCGTCGCCCACGCCCGCGCGCTGGGAGCAATGGCCGAGAAGGTCGCGGATCCGGCGGCGCTGGCGGCGGCGATGCAGCGTGCACGGGCGAGCGAGCGCAGCGCGGTGCTGGTCATCGACACCGATCCGGCCGCCACCACCGACGCCGGCGGCAGCTGGTGGGACGTCGCCGTGCCGGAGGTCTCGGTACGGCAGCAGGTGCGCGACGCGCACGCCCGCTACCTCGAAGCGCGCCGGCAGCAGCGGATCGGCGAGTAGCGCAGGTTCCGGCGACCGGTTCGCGCCTCGGGCTGTGTCACCCCGGGACGATCAGGCGCAAGATCGTCAGCGGCCGCGACGCCGGAAGAGGACCCCATGACCATACCCACCGCTATCGACCCGATCACCCGCTGCAGCGACGACAGGCCGGTGCCCGGCGATGACGCGGCGGAGGAGTGCCGCCACACGCGGGCCGACCTCGATCTGCCGATCGAGCGCATAAAGGCGACGGGGCGGCTCCTGCTCGAGGCGCACCCGCTCACCGACGCGACGATGGGACACCGCCACCTCCCGCACTTCCTGTCCAGGGCGGGATCGCGCTGATGTCGCGGCTCCTCGTCCACCCGCGCCTCCCCGGCGCCGACCGCGTGGTCCATCGCATCACCCCGCAGAGTGCCGGGTGGGGCTTCGTCGGCCTGGAGGTGCTCGACCTGCTGGCCGACGACGTGATCAGGCGAGAAGGCGACGGTCGCGAGCTGTGCCTGGTGCTGGTGCGCGGCTCGGCGGAAATCTCCGCCGGCGGCGTCGATTTCGGCGTGATCGGCGGCCGTGCCGATCCGTTCGAGACCGGTCCGCACGCGGTCTACGTCCCGCCCCATGCCGCGTTCTCCGTGCGCGCGGCCGGCCCGGTCGAACTGGCCATCTGCGCCTCGCCCGCCGAGGGCAGGTTCGAGCCGCGCCTGATCACGCCGGACGATGCCGGCGAGCTGGTGCGCGGCACCGGCACCAACGCGCGCTTCGTGCGCAACATCCTTCCCGACACCGCGGAGGCGGAGACGCTGCTGGTGGTCGAGGTGGTGACGCCGGGCGGACACTGGTCGAGCTACCCGCCACACAAGCACGACACCGACGACTTCCCGAACGAGACCTACCTGGAGGAGACCTACTACCACCGCCTGCGACGCGGCGCCGGCTTCGCGCTGCAGCGCGTCTATACCAAGGACGGCAGCCTCGACGAGGCGATGGCGGTCGCGGACCGGGATGTCGTGCTGGTGCCGAGGGGCTACCATCCGGTCGGCGCGCCGCACGGCTTCGACCTCTACTACCTCAACGTGATGGCGGGTCCGCGCCGATCCTGGAAGTTCACGATGGATCCGGACCAGGCGCATCTGCCGTACTGACGACGATCCCGCACGCCGACGCCCAGAAGGAAACCGGAAATGCCCGAGCAGGTCGAACACTTCATCGGCGGCCAACGCACCGCAGGTCACGGTGACCGGCGAGCGGACATCTTCGAGCCCGCCAGCGGCCGGGTGGCACGGCACGTGGTGCTCGGTTCGGCCGAGGATGTCGATGCGGCGGTGACGGTGGCGCGTCGTGCCTTCCCGGGCTGGGCGGCGACGACGCCGCTCGCCCGCGCCAGGGTGATGTTCCGCTTCCGCGACCTGCTCGAGCAGCACGCCAGGGGCCTGGCCGCGATCATCACGGCGGAGCACGGCAAGGTGCTGTCGGACGCACTCGGCGAGGTCACGCGCGGGATGGAGGTGGTGGAGTACGCGACCGCCGCACCGGAGCTGCTCAAGGGCGACTTCACCGAGCAGGCGGGGCGCGGGATCGACGCCTACTCGATGCGCCAGCCGCTCGGCGTCGTGGCCGGGATCACGCCGTTCAATTTCCCGGTGATGGTGCCGCTGTGGATGATGCCGATGGCGATCGCCGCGGGCAACTGCTTCATCCTCAAGCCATCCGAGCGCGACCCGTCGGCGTCGCTGATGCTGGCGGACCTGCTGAAGCGTGCCGGGCTGCCGGACGGCGTCATGCAGGTGGTCCAGGGCGACAAGGAGGTGGTGGACGCCATCCTGCGCCATCCCGGCATCCAGGCCGTCAGCTTCGTGGGCTCGACGCCGATCGCACGCTACATCCAGCAGACCGGTGTCGCGCACGGCAAGCGGGTGCAGGCGCTGGGCGGAGCCAAGAACCACGCCGTCATCATGCCGGATTGCGACCTGGACAAGACCGTCGATGCGTTGATGGGGGCGGCCTACGGCTCGGCCGGCGAACGCTGCATGGCGATCTCGGTCGCGGTCGCGGTCGGCGACGTGGCGGACGAGCTGGTCGACACACTGGCGTCGCGGGTCCGCGCGCTGAAGATCGGCGCCGGCATCGAGGCGGACGCCGAGATGGGCCCGCTGGTGACCAGGGCGCACCTGGAGCGGGTGACCGGCTACGTCGACAGCGGGGTGGCGGAGGGCGCCAAGCTGGTCGTGGACGGCCGGCACCTGAGGCTGCAGGGCTACGAGGACGGCTTCTTCATCGGCGGCACCTTGTTCGACGACGTCACCCCGGACATGCGCATCTACCGCGAGGAGATCTTCGGGCCGGTGCTGTCGGTGGTGCGTGCGCCGGCGTTCGACGATGCCCTGGAACTGGTCAACAGCCACGAGTTCGGCAACGGCACCGCGATCTTCACGCGCGACGGCGATGCCGCGCGCGCGTTCGTCCACGGGGTGCAGGCGGGGATGGTGGGGGTGAACGTTCCGATCCCGGTGCCGATGGCGTTCCATTCGTTCGGCGGCTGGAAATCCTCGCTGTTCGGCGACCACCACATGCACGGGCCGGAGGGGATGCGCTTCTTCACCAAGCTGAAGACCGTCACCTCGCGCTGGCCGACGGGCATACGCGCAGGTGCCGAGTTCGTGATGCCGACGCTGGGCTGAGCCGCGGCGGGATGACACTCCGGATCGGCGTGATCGGCACCGGCGCGATCGGGCGGGACCACATCAGGCGGTGCAGCCGGGTGCTGCGCGGTGCCGCGGTGGTGGCGGCCAGCGACATCGACCTCGAGCAGGCGCGGACCGCGGTCGCGCCGTACCCGGAGATCCGCGTCTACGAGACCGGCCAGGCGCTGATCTCGGCGCCGGAGGTCGACGCCGTGCTCGTCGCCTCCTGGGGTGCGACCCACGCGCGATACGTGCTGGCGGCGATCGAGGCCGGCAAGTTCGTGTTCTGCGAGAAGCCGCTCGCTCCCACCGAGGCGGAGTGTCGCCGGATCGTCGAGGCGGAGGTCGCCCACGGCAGGCGTCTGGTGCAGGTCGGCTTCATGCGGCCCTACGACGCCGGCTATCGCGCACTCAGGAGGGTGGTGCAGGACGGCGCCATCGGGGCTCCGCTGATGGTGCACTGCGCGCACCGCAACGCGACCGCGCCGGCGCACTTCACCACCGAGATGGCGATCAACGACACGCTGGTGCACGAACTCGACGTGCTGCGCTGGCTGCTTCGCGACGACTACGTCTCCGCCCAGGTGGTGTTCCCGCGCAGCTCGAGCCGCCTGCGCCTCGACATGCGCGACCCGCAGATCGTGCTGCTGGAGACCGCCTCGGGCGTGCGGATCGATGTCGAGATCTTCGTCAATTGCCAGTACGGGTACGACATCCAGTGCGAGGTCGTGGGCGAACTCGGCACCGCCCGGCTGCCGGAGCCCGGCGCGGTCGGATTGCGTCTCGAGGCGAGGAACTCGACCGCGATCCTGGCCGACTGGAAGCAGCGCTTCATCGACGCCTACGACGTCGAACTGCAGGAGTTCATCGATCGCTGCGGCCAGGGCGGACCGGTCGGGCCGAGCAGCTGGGACGGCTTTGCCGCCGCCGTCGCGTCCGACGCCTGCGTGCGCGCACAGGGCAGCGGCGCGATCGTGCCGATCGCGATGCCGTCGCGGCCGAGCCTCTACGACCCGATCGACCAGCAGCTGCACGCATGAAGATCGCGCTGGATCCCCGCATGCATCGCACGATGCCGCACGCCGCGCACCCGGTCGGCTCAGCGCCGGATCGCCTCGCCATCGCCCAGGCTGTTCGCGTTCACCCGGCGGCGCGCGCCATCTTCGCGATGGCGACGAAGTTCTCGATCACCTTCGACCGTTCGTGTCGGCGCCACGTCAGGACGAGGCTGATCTGTGCCTGGACGTCCTGGGTCGGACGATAGACGACGCCCGCTGCCTGCATCTGCTGCATGCTGGCAGGCACCAGGGAGACGCCTAGTCCGGCAGAGACGAAACTTATCACGGTCGCGAGCTGTGTTGCTTCCCGTCCGAAACGAGGCTCGAACCCGACGCTGCGGCAGGCATCGCGGACCGTCCTGTGCAAGGCCGGTCCGACACCCGGCGGCTTCATGATGAAGACGTCCTCCGCCAGGCTCGCGAGCGGAACCGTCGAGCTTGATGAGCAGCGATGCGATCGGGGCAACACCGCGACCAGAGGCTCGATCTTGATCGACGCCATGTGGAACCGCGGGTCCTCCTCCGAGCTCGAATGCGTGAAAGCCACATCCAGCGTCCCGAGCGTCAGCTGCTCCAGCAGCTTGTGCGTATTCGCCTCTGCGAGCTGCAGCTCAACCTCAGGGAAGCGTTCGGCGAAATCCCGGATCGTGGTCGGAACGACAGCGCTGAAGTGGGCCGAGCTGGTAAAGCCGAGTGCCAGGCGTCCAAGTTCGCCGCGAGCCGCTCGTTGCGCTGCGACCGCCGCATCGTTCGACGCGGCCAAGGCAAGACGGCCTTTCTCGAGGAACATCTTCCCGGCCGCGGTGAGTTCTGCGCCGTGGGGAACTCGTCGGAGTAGTATGGCGCCGAGCTCGACTTCAAGGTCCTTGATCTGCTGGCTGAGCGGCGGCTGACCGATGCCGAGCCGGGCCGCCGCGCGCGTGAAGTTCAGCTCCTCCGCGACGGCGACGAAGTACCTTATGTGCCTCAGCTCCATTCCACCCGCTCCACCGGACGATGACGCGCCTCCGGCGGAGGAACGGCATTTGCCGCGCTAGGGCCTTCCTCGACCAGCCCGGAAGGCGCCTGAGGTTCTACGCCGAGATTTCGTGGCGCAGCGAGCGATCTGCGCGGTCCCGCCGCCTCGACCGGGTGGCGGGATGCCTCGGTAGTGCCGAAAGCTCTGAAGATCGCCTGTCGTGGGTATTGGAATACGGCGCTGGCGCGCCCGATCTCCCGTAGCAGCGATGCCTGACGCGAAGGGATGGCAGATGAGCGGGAAATACGATCAGGGTTTGAAGGTCCGTCGGGAAGTCGTGGGCGATGCCTACGTCGATCGTTCGGTGGGCACGGTATCGGATTTCATGCGCCCGATGCAGCAACTCGTGACCGAGTACTGCTGGGGCGAGGTGTGGATGCGCCCGGGCCTGGAACGGCGGGATCGCAGCATCATCAACCTCAGCCTGTTGACGGCGCTCAATCGACCGAACGAGCTGCGGCTGCACGTCCGGGGTGCGGTCAATAACGGGCTGAGCAAAGCCGAGATCAGCGAGATCCTGCTGCAGACGGCGATCTATTGCGGCGTGCCCGCCGCGATCGAGAGCTTCAGGATCGCCGAGGAAGTATTCGCCGAGATGGTCCAGGAAGGCATCGAGACCCCCTGACCGGCTGTCGCCGGCGGACATGAAGCAGGAGCACACGATGACAGCCGCAAATCCACCCGCCAGGATCGCCATCCTCGACGACTATCAGGGCGTCGCCCTCGAGATGGCCGACTGGTCCGATATCCGGAAGCGGGCCTCGGTCGAGGTCTTCTCCGACACGATCACCGATGCCGACGCCCTCGTCGCCCGGCTACAGGCGTTCGACGTCCTGTGCGTCATGCGCGAGCGGACACCGCTGCCCGGGTCCGTCATCGAGCGCCTGCCCCGGCTCAAGCTGGTGGTCTCGACCGGCCCGAAGAACTCGTCCATCGACCATGAGACCGCCGAGGCACGCGGTGTCACCGTCAAGGACACCCGTGGCAGCCTGACGGCGCCGATCGAGCTGACCTGGGCGCTGATCCAGGCGAGCGCGCGAAACATCACGTCGGAGGCGGCGCGCCTGCGCGCCGGCGGCTGGCAGCAGACGGTCGGTGACGAACTCAAGGGCAAGACCCTCGGCGTGCTCGGTCTCGGCCGGATCGGCGGCAAGATCGCGGAGATCGCCCGCGTCTTCGGGATGAGGGTCATCACCTGGAGCGACCGGGTCACCCGGGAGGAAGCGGACAGGTCCGGCGCCGTTCTCGTCACCAAGGACCAGCTGTTCTGCCAGTCCGACATCCTCTCCATCCACCTCGTCCTCGTCGAGGCGACCCGAGGCCTGGTGGGCGCGGCCGAGCTCGCGCAGATGAAGCCGACCGCCTGGCTGGTCAACACGTCGCGCGGGCCGATCGTCGACGAGATCGCCCTGCTCGCGGCATTGCGGACCAAGGCGATCGGCGGTGCGGCGCTGGATGTGTTCGATGTCGAGCCGCTGCCGGTGGACCATCCGTTCCGCACGCTCGACAACGTCGTGGCCACGCCGCACCTGGGCTACGTGTCGCGACAGCAATACGAGGTCTGGTACGGCGACACCGTCCGCGCCGTCGCCGAGTGGCTCGATGAGCGGGCCACGAGCTCTTGATCTCCCGTGCGGCCGGCGGATGCCCGAACTCGGGGAGTCGCCTCGCGTCCGAACAAGAACCCAAGATGCGGGGCGGTGTCATGCAACTCGGCTTTCTGGCGATCGCGATCTTCGCGGGCGTCCTCAATCCCTTCCTGGGCGGCATGAACGCGACGCTCAGCAAGACGCTCAACCAGCCGGTCTGGGCGGTCGGCGCCACCTTCGCCCTCGCCATGGTGGCCACACTGGTGGTGGCACTCGTCACCGGCCAGCGCCTTCCCGATGGCGCAGGCATCGCACGGACACCCTGGTGGGCGTGGTCTGGCGGCTTGTTCGCCGCGGGCTACGTGCTGTCGCTGACCCTCGTCGCCAGCAAGCTCGGCGCCTCGGTCTTCACCGGCGTCACCGTCACGGTCGCGATGATCGTGTCCGTGATCCTGGACCATTACGGCGTCGTCGGCTTCGAGGTCCACAAGGTCAGCGTGCTGCGCGTCGTCGGCGCATTCATCATGACCGGCGGCCTCGCCCTCATCCTCAGAAGCTAGCCGCGCGACGGGTGAGGTCCATCCCGCCAATATCCAATCAGGAGATAGACGATGCCTGACGTTCGTCCTGCGCCATCCCGTGAAGCGGTCTCCCTCAACCCGGCGACGGGGGAGGTGATCGAGCGCTTCCCCTTCCAATCCGAAGCGGAGATCGAGCAGCTCCTGGTCGAAGCCACGGATGCCTACCAGCACTGGCGCACGGTTCCGATCACGGAACGTGCCGAGGTCTATCTGGCGTTCGAGAGCGCGCTGCTTGCCAGGGCGGACCTCATCGCGCCGGTGATGACGGCGGAGATGGGAAAGATCCTGAAGGATGCGAAGGCAGAGATCGCGAAGTGCGCCGATACGGCGAGGTGGTTCGCCGAGCATGGACCTCGCTTGCTGGCAGACGAGCCGGTGGAGGTCGAGGGCGACGATCGCGTGTACGTCTCCTACCTCCCGATCGGCTCCATCCTCGGCATCATGCCGTGGAACTTCCCCTTGTGGCAGGCGGTCCGGGCGTGCGTGCCGATCATGCTGTCGGGCAACGGGTTCATCCTGAAGCCGGCCCCGAATACGATGCGCTGCGCCTATCTCCTCCAGGAGGTCTGGGAGGAAGCCGGGCTGCCGAAAGGTCTGTTCGCCGTCCTCAATACCGACAACGACGGCATCAAGGCGGTCCTGGAAGACCGCCGGGTGGCGGGCGTGAGCCTGACAGGCAGCATGCACGCGGGCGCCGCGGTGGCATCGCAGGCGGGAAAGCTGATCAAGCGGTCGCTGCTGGAGCTGGGCGGTGCCGATCCGTTCATCGTCCTGGCCGACGCGGACATCGAGAAGGCCGTACAGGCCGGCATCCTGGCCCGCTTCAGCAACACCGGCCAGATCTGCCTCAACGCGAAGCGCTTCATCCTGGAGCGGCCGATCGCCGAGAGGTTCACACGGGCGTTCGTAGCGGCGACGAGCCAGTTGAAGATCGGGGACCCCGCCGACCCGTCCACCACGCAGGGGCCGATCGCACGTTCCGACTTGCGCGACGGCATCCACGACCAGGTGACACGTTCGATCGCGAGCGGTGCGACATTGCTGCTGGGCGGGCACAAGGTCGACGGCCCAGGCTTCTTCTATGAGCCGACGGTTCTGGGGGACGTCGAACCTGGCATGGCAGCCTTCGACGAGGAGGTGTTCGGCCCGGTGGCGGCGATCACCGTCGCGCGGGATGTCGAGCACGCGGTCGAGCTCGCGAACTGCAGCGAGTACGGGCTCAGTGGCAACCTCTGGACGCAGGACCTCGATCAGGCCGCCTCCATCGCACGCCGGCTCGAGACGGGCGGCGTGTTCATCAACGGCTTCACCGCCTCCAACGCGCGCATGCCGGTCGGCGGGGTCAAGAACAGCGGCTATGGCCGCGAATTGTCCCATTTCGGCATTCGCGCCTTTACCAACGCCCAGGGCGTCTGGATCAAGCGGGTCTGATCCTGCCCGGGTCCGTGACCACTCGAGGCAAGTTCGCGCATCACCGTCACGACGAACCTCGCCGTCTTCGTGGTGGAAGCGCTCGACGGTCATGTCTGCGACCCGATCTTCCTCATCAGTGCGGACGGCCGACACACCTGCCCTCGCCTTCGGGCTCAGGTTGCTAACTTTGCTCCGCCCAGAGCCGCCCAGAGCCGCCAAGGCCGACGACAGGCCGTCCTCGACCCGCTTGCAGAGGTTTCTTGGCTGTCGTTCGAGTATTGCCATGGCAGCTCTGCCGATGATCACGTTGGAGCCACTACGCCCGGACCATGTGGTCGAGATGTTCGCCGGCTTGGCGGATCCGCTTGGCTACCGCTTCTTGCCGGACGAACCTCCCCACAGCCTGGAGGCACTCGGCGCACGCTACGACCGGCAGGTCGTCGGGCGATCCGCGGACGGGTCGGAGACCTGGCTGAACTGGGTCGTCCGACTGCATAGGACCGCGATCGCCATAGGTTATACCCAGGCGACGATTCAGCGCGGTCATGCAGCGCTCGGCTACCACCTGTTTCCCTGCCAGTGACGCCAGGGACTTGGTAGCGCGGCGGTGCAGATGACGGTGGACGAGGTATTCGCGATGTCGGACGTTCAGGATGTCCGCGCCCTGGTGGATACGCGTAACCTTGGCTCATCTTCGCTGATGCGAAAGCTGAGGTTCAGCCTACGGCAGACGATCGTCGCGGCCGACCACTTGAAGGGTGGCCAAAGCGACGAGCACGAGTTCGTCATGTCGCGAAGCGCGTGGTCGCAGCGGCGTGGCGCGTCATAGACGGCGGCTCAGGTGGCGGCACCTCGGCCAGCGCGATGCGGTCGATCGGCCGAGCTGCCACCGCGTCACACGGCGCGGATCTCCTGAAGGAAGCCGGCGACCTCGCCGGACAGGTCGTCGGCCTGCTTCGACAGCCCGGAAGCCGAGCCGAGCACCTGGGTCGCCGCAGCACCGGTCTCGTTGGCGGAGACGCTCACGCCGGTGATGTTGCGCGCCACGATGTCCGTCGCCTCCGCGGTCGACTGCGCGTTCCGCGCGATCTCCAGGGTGGCCGATCCCTGTTCCCTGACGGCTCCCGCGATGGCGGTCGCGATGTGGCCGAGGCCCTCGATCGTCCCCGCGATCTCCCTGATCGAGGCAACCGCGTCGCGCGTCGCCGACTGGATCTCGCTGACCTGCGAGGCGATCTCGTTCGTCGCATTGGAAGTCTGCGACGCCAGGGCCTTTACCTCCGACGCCACGACGGCGAAGCCCTTGCCGGCATCTCCCGCCCGCGCCGCCTCGATCGTCGCGTTCAGCGCCAGCAGGTTCGTCTGGCCGGCGATGCGAGAGATCAGTTCCACGACGCGACCGATCCTGTCCGCGGCTTCGGCGAGGGCTCCGACGGTCTCGTCGGTCCGACGCGCGCCCTCGACCGCGCGTCCCGTCATCGCCGACGACTCCTCGATTTGGCGCGAGATCTCCGCGACCGAGGCGGTCAGCTGCTCCGCGGCGGCGGCGACCGTCTGCACGCCGGAGCCCGCCAGCGCGGCGGCGGAGGCGACCTCGCCGGCCTGTCGGTTCGTCTGCTCGGCCGAAGCCGTCATGCCGCCGGCGGTCGCTTCGAGCTCGGAGGAGGCGCCGGCGAGAAGGCCGGTCATCACGCCGACCCGGGACTCGAACCGGTGCAGGAGCTGCTCGATCCGTTCCACCTTGCGACTACGGATGCCGTGTTCGCGTTCCTGCTCGGCGCTGAGCTTGTCGCGCTCGATCATGACGCCCTTGAAGACCTGGACCGCCGATGCCATTCCGCCCACCTCGTCGCGGCGGCCGCGATCGGGAACGTCGGTATCCAGCTCGCGGTCCGCGAGACGTCGCATGGCCTGCGTCATCCGCCGGATCGGGCGCGATACGTTCCTGACGATGGCGATGGCCAGGAAGACGCAGGTGGCGATGGTCGCGCAGAGGACGCCGAGGACCACGTGCTTGGTCGGTCTGTAGATCGCGGCACCCAGGCTCGCCGCGCGACGCCCTTCCTGCAGGTTGAAGTCCAGATCCGACTTCGAGGCGTCGTAGGCCGCTTCGTAGCTCTGGCTCTCCTCGTCGCTGAACAGGTTCTCCGGGTCTCCACCGGGTCCTATGTCGCGGGCCACGACGGCACCGTGGGACGCCCATGCCCGGTCGAAATCGTGCATGAGTTTCTCGTCCGCGGTGCCGCGGTGGATGACGTGCTCGTAGTCGGCACGGAGACGAGCGAGGGCCTTGTTCTCGCCGACGATCCCCTGCTTGATCTGCTGACGGTCGCCGTCGGTGAGGGCGAGCGAGTAGCGCGCCTCCTGCAGGCGTATCTGCTGGATCGTGCTCAGGATCTGACCCTGGACGCCGGTCGTGGGAAGCCAGTGGTCGCGTATGTCGGCGGCGTGACGATCGATGGCGGCCAAGCGATCCAGCGCGGTCGCGCCCAGGCCGCAGACGAGGGCCAGCACGATACCGAATGCCGCCAGGGTCTTCGTTTGTATCGTGAACCAATCGGGCACTGATCGCACCTCATCTCTCCCTGGCTGCCACCTTCCGCTCCGAGCTGCCGGACAGGTCACCGCGTCAGACTAGGCCCGGAGTCATTGACGCGAGGTAAACGGGCTCCCGGGTACGCGCGGATGACGCGACCGGCGAGGCTCGTCGATCACTCGGCGAACGGCCGCTGCAGCGACACGACCTGATCCGTCGATCGCCGGGCCGTCTCGACGATCCCGTCGAAGGCGAAGAGCTTGGTCGGGGACGAGCGGAGTGCGATCCACGCGACAGCCGCTTCGACTTCACGTCCTGCGGTGTTCGCCGCCCTGTTGCGGTGCGCCAACATGGTGTAGTCGAGGCCACAGACGCTTGGCTACGTACGCAACGGGGACATCATGGCGCACAAGAAGCTTACTCTGGCGGTCGTCGGCATCCTGGCGGCCGGCCTGGTGACACCCGCACGAGCGGAGCCGGGAGGCTGCGTCAAATACGGTGCGGTGGGAGCGGTCGGAGGCCACGTCGCGCATCATGGTGTCCTGGGCGCCGTCGGCGGCTGCGCGACCGGCATGTACGTGCGCCACAAGTATCGCAAGGAGGCTCGGCAGAAGGCAGCCCTGTACGACCAGGAGCACCCAGGCGTGAGCGGTCCGTACGAGAAGAAGGCGACTGCCTACGATCAGGAGCATTCGACCGCACCGGGGAAGATGGCGCCGGGTGACCAGCCTTCCGACGCATCGGGTCAGCAGGACACCCATCTCTAGGGTCGGGCTCGTCTAGGACAGCGGTCCAGGCACTCCGTCGGGACGAGCGGTGCGAAGCCGGACCGGCCGAGCCGGCAGGGCAGGGCGGTGCCTGGGCGGAATGCGCCGAAGCAGGCCGGGTGCTTCACGGATTCCGCCCCGACCGCCGGCCTCGACCAGTCGCAGCGGGCAGACCGGTCGCGAGGCTTGCTGCGCGGTGGCGATGGAAATCTCGTCTGGATCGAACGGCTCGCCATCGTCAGACTGCCCCCCGGGGCGGGTGACCGGAGGTGCGCAATGCGGCAGCAGGCGGTCGATGCCGTCATCGCGGGGCTGAAGGAGGCGGGCGTCAGCATCGTCTGCTACCTGCCGGACTCGCTGCTCAAGGAGCTCTACCCCGCTCTCGATGCCGATCCGGACATCCGCACCATACGCGTCACCAACGAGGGCGAGGGTGCCGCGATCTGCGGCGGCGTGTTCCTGTCCGGCAAGCGCGCGGCGCTGGTGATGGAGAATTCCGGCCTGCGCGCCTCGATCGAGCCGCTGGCACGGATGGGCATGGGTGCCGGCATCCCGGTGGTGATGGTGATGAGCGACCGCGGCGGCCCCGGCGAGAACAACTGGTGGGCGATCCCGCACGGCATGACGATGCAGCCGCTGCTGGAGGCGATGCGGATCCCGTACCGGATCGAGGAGGAGCCGGAGCGGATACGCGGCGCGATCCGTGACAGCTTCGCCTGGTCGTACGCCGCGTACTACCACAGCGCGGTGGTGATCGGCGGGAGTGCGGTGCGATGACGCGGTTCGAGTGCATGTGCGCCCTCGCAGCACGGCTCGAAGACGCGCTGGTGGTGCTGTCGCTCGGCGGCAGCGTCGATGAGTGGTACAACGCCGCACCCCACCTGCGCGCCGCCAGCCTGTTCCAGCAGCAGCTCGGCTGCGTGACGCCGCAGGCGTTCGGGCTCGCGGCGGGATTGCCGCACCGGCGGATCGTCTCGCTCGACACCGATGGCGGCATGCTGTTCAACCTCGGCATCCTCGCGACGCTGGCCAACGAGCGGCCGCCGAACCTGCTGGTCGTGGTCTGGGACAACGAGTGCTACCAGTCGATCGGCGGTCCGCCGACGCATACCGCCGGCGGACGCGTCGACATCGCCGCGATCGGACGCGGCGCCGGC
Organism: uncultured Acetobacteraceae bacterium; assembly: GCA_964242335.1. Classification (GTDB taxonomy): domain Bacteria; phylum Pseudomonadota; class Alphaproteobacteria; order Acetobacterales; family Acetobacteraceae; genus Lichenicoccus. Next base: position 211,267 of record CAXTAY010000001.1, read on the forward strand.
CTCGCGGAGGCGCACACCGCACGCACCGCGGCCGAGTTCGACGCGCTGTGCGCGGCAGGGCTGCGCGCCGAGGTGCCGTTCCTGGTGGTGGCCAAGGTCGCGAAGGCCCTGCAGCCCGGCCTGCGACGCAAGCACAGCGACGGACGCGAGGACAAGTATATCTTCGTCCGCCACGTGGAGGCGACGGAAGGCGTGGTGATCCTGGGGCCGAGTGAGCACAACTGATCCCGCACCGGCCTACGACGTCATCGTGGTCGGCGGCGGCAGCGCCGGCTGCGTCCTGGCGCGACGGCTGAGCGAGGACGCCGACCGCACGGTGCTGCTGGTCGAGGCGGGTCCCTCGGATGCGGGCGTGGCGGCGATCGAGGCGGCGGCCGACTGGCCGGCGCTGCTCGGCGGACCATACGACTGGGGCCACAGCTACCAGGGCGGCGACGGCGTCGGCGGCCGGTCGATCCCGATCCCGCACGGCCGGGTGCTGGGCGGCAGCAGCGGGATCAACGCCATGCTGTGGTATCGCGGCCACCGCTCCGACTACGATAGCTGGGCCGAGGCCGGCGCGAAGGGCTGGGACTTCGCCGGCGTGCTACCCTATTTCCGCCGCAGCGAGGACTGGGAGGGTGGCGCCAGTGCGTGGCGCGGCGCCGGTGGTCCGATGCGCATCGAGCGTCCGCGCGAGCCGCATCCGATCGCGGTCGCGATGCTGGAGGGCGCCGCCTCGCTCGGGATGCCGGTGATCGAGGACGCCAACGGACCGGACAACGAGGGCGCCTGCCTCGCCAACCTGAACATCAGCGCCGGCCGACGCTGGAGTGCCGCGCGCGGCTACCTGCACCCGGTGCTGGACCGTCCGAACCTGACCGTGCTGACGCGGTCCGAGACGCTGCGGCTGGTGATCGAGGCGGGACGCTGCACCGGCATCGTCCACCGGCTGGCGGATGGGCTGCGCACGACGCGCGCGCTGGACCAGGTGATCCTGTGCGCCGGCGCGATCGGCTCACCGGTGCTGCTGCTGCGCTCCGGGATCGGGCCATCCGCCGAGCTGCGACGGCTCGGCGTGGCGGTGGTCGCCGACCTGCCGGGAGTGGGACGCGAGCTGCAGGATCATCCGCTGGTCGTGGGGGTGAATTTCCGGGCGAGGCGGCCGCTCGGGCGCGTGCGCGACAATGGCGGCGGCAGCATGATGAACTGGCGCAGCCAAGCCGGCCTGCCGAGACCCGACCTGCACGCCTTCGTCGTGCAGGGGCCGCACGCGGGGTCGGAGATCGCCTCGACCTACGGGGTCGGGCCGGACTGCTTCGCCATCTCGCCCGGCCTGATGCGGTCGCAGAGCCGCGGCTACCTGCGGCTGCACGGCACCGAGATCGACAGCCCGATCGAGATCCAGCCGAACTTCCTCCAGGAGCCGGCGGACGTCGCCGCACTGATGCAGGGCGTGCGGTCGTGTCTGGAGCTGGCGGCGAGCCCGGCCTATGCGGGGCTGGCGGCGCGAGCGGTCTCGCCGGACCGCAGGCTCGACCCGGCGGAGTTGGAAGGCTTCGTGCGCGCGAGCTGCTCGACCTTCTTCCATGCCGCCGGCACCTGCCGGATGGGACGTGATGCGGATGCCGTGGTCGATCCCGCGCTGCGGGTGCGCGGCGTCGAGGGCTTGCGCGTGGTCGACGCCTCGGTGATGCCGAGGCTGCCGTCTTGCAACACCCACGCCCCGGTCCTCATGATCGCCGAACGCGCCGCCGACCTGATCCGCGGCATCCCGCCCGCCCGAGCCGGAGCCTGATCGGTTATGCGACAATGCCCGGACCTTCCCTGGTGAACCGCCCGCTGCGTGCCGATCCGTGCTTGACCGTGCCGCGGCCCTCGCCCCCCGTGCAGGCGTTCCTCGCCCGCGAGCACGGGCTGCTGATCGACGGCGCGTGGCAGTCCGCCGCGGGCGGACGACGCCTCGAGAGCATCGACCCGGCGACGGGAGCCGGCCTGTGCAGCCTGGCCGCGGGCGACGGCACCGACATCGATCGCGCGGTCGCCGCGGCGCGCCGCGCCTTCGCCTCCGATGCCTGGCGGCTGATGACGCCGTCCGCACGCGCCCGGCTGCTGTGGCGCGTCGGCGAGCTGATCGAGGCCCATCTCGACGAGCTGGCGGAGCTCGAATCGCTCGACAGCGGCAAGACGCTCGCGACCGCGCGGCTGGGCGAGATCCCCGCGGCGGCCGAGCAGTTCCGCTTCTATGCCGGCTACGTCACCAAGCTCACCGGCACGACGATCCCGACCTCGATCACCCAGCAGCCGGCGGGACGGCGCATCCATGCCTACACGGTGCGCGAGCCGATCGGCGTGGTCGGCGCCATCACGCCGTGGAATTCACCGCTGCTGATGGCGGCGATGAAGCTGGCGCCGGCGCTGGCCTGCGGTTGCAGCGTCGTGCTGAAGCCGGCCGAGGACACCTCGCTGACCGCGATCCGCCTCGGCGCGTTGCTGCTCGAGGCCGGGCTGCCGCCCGGGGTGGTCAACGTCGTCACCGGCACCGGACGCGAGGCGGGCGCTGCACTCGCCGCCCACCACGATGTCGACAAGCTCACTTTCACCGGCTCGACCGCGACCGGGCGCGCCATCATCGGCGACGCGCGCGGCAACCTGAAGAAGCTGACGCTGGAGCTCGGCGGCAAGTCGCCGGCGATCTTGCTGGCGGACGCGGACCTGGCGCTGGCGGTGCCCGGCGTGGCGCGTGGGATCTTCGCCAATGCCGGGCAGGTCTGCGTCGCCGGCTCGCGCATCTACGTCGCGCGGCCGCTGCACGACCGCTTCGTCGCGGCCCTCGCCGAGCACGCCGCGAGCCTGCGGCTGGGTCATGGCCTCGATCCGGCGAGCCAGATGGGCCCGCTGGTCAGCCGCAGCCAGGCGGAGCGGGTCGACGGCTACGTGCGCTCCGGACGCCAGGAGGGCGCCGAACTGGCCACCGGCGGACGCAGGCTCGGGGCGAATGCGAGCTTCTTCGAGCCCACCGTGATGACGAACGTGCATCCGGCGATGCGCATGATGCGCGAGGAGATCTTCGGCCCGGTCGCCGCCGTCACCCCGTTCGACGACGCGGACGCGGTGCTGGCGCTCGCCAACGATACCAGCTACGGCCTCGCCGCCAGCGTCTGGACCGAGAGCCTGTTGCAGGCGCACCGCTTCGCCTCGGCGCTGCGCGCCGGCACGGTATGGATCAACTGCCACTCCTACTTCTCGCCGGAGCTGCCGAAGGGCGGCCACCGGCAGTCCGGTTGGGGGGTCGAGAACGGGGCAGCGGGTCTCGACAACTATCTCGAGAGCAAGACCGTCTGCGCCGTGGTCTGAGCCATGGAGGCCGTCATGGAACCTGCGCATTCCCTGCAGTCGAGAGGCGAGCCGCTGGTGCCGCCGCGCGGCTGCAGCTTCACCGAACCCGATTGGCAGGTGCTGGCGCGCTGCTGGTTCCCGGTCGCCAGCGTGGCCGAGCTCGGCACCGCGCCGGTCGCGGTCAGGCTGCTCGACGAGCGGCTGGTGGTGTATCGCGCGGCTGCGCGCATCGTCGTCGCGCGCGACCTGTGCATCCACCGCGGCGTGCCGCTCAGCATCGGCCGCGTCGAGGGCGAGGACATCGTCTGCCGCTATCACGGCCTGCGCTTCGGACCGGACGGCGCCTGCCGCGCGATCCCGTCCGAGCTGGGTGCGATTCCCACCGCGCGCATGCGGATCGCGGTGTTCCCGGTGCAGGAGCGCTTCGGCCTGGTCTGGACCAGCCTCGATCCCGCGGCCGATCCGGCCCGGCTGCCCGTCTTCCCGCTCTGGCACGACCCGGCGTTCGAGCGGATCCTGCCGCCCTCGATCGACATCGAGGGATCCGCCGGCCGCCAATGCGAAGGCTTCCTCGACGTCGCGCATTTCGCCTTCGTGCACCACGAGACCTTCGCCGATCCGGACAATCCGGTGGTGCCCGACTACGCGGTGCGGTGGAACGAGGACGGCACCCTGGTCAGCGACTATGTCAGCGACGTCGCCAACATCCCGCACGGCACGCTATCGCCGGCGCCGGTGCCGGAGGGCTTCCTGTGGCGACGGCTGTTCGAGGTGCAGTTCCCGTTCTTCCCGCGCCTGACCATCTTCTTCCCGCAGGACAAGCGGCTGTCGCTGCTCAACTGCGCGACACCGGTGTCGGCGCACAAGACACGGCTGTTCGTGCCGATCGTGCGCGACTTCGGCCACGGCTCCGACCTGGCTCCGGTGCACGCCTTCAACCACCGCGTGTTCGAGGAGGATCGTGCCATCGTCGAGACCCAGCATCCGGAGGACCTGCCGCTCGACCTGATGGCGGAGGCGCACATCAAGGCCGATCGCGCCTCGATCGCCTATCGACGCGGCCTGCGCAACATGGGCCTCGGACGCGCCTACACCTCCTGAGCCGGGGCCCGCTCTATTCGATCAGCATCGCCGCCACCGTGGCGAGCAGCAGCAGCGCCATCGTCACGTTGAAGACGCGCAATCGCCCGGGATGGCGCAGCAGGCGGGCGCCGCTGGCGCCGATCAGCCCCCAGCTGCCGACGCAGGGCAGGCTGACCAGGGTGAACACCAGTCCGATCAGCGGGCCGAACAGCAGCGCGTTGCCGCCGGGCGGCAGGAAGGTGGCGGTCGCCGCGATCGCCATGAACCAGCCCTTGGGGTTGACCCACTGGAAGGCGCAGGCGCCCAGGAAGCTCAGCGGCGGCGCTGCCCGAAGATCGGCCTTCACCGGGGCGGTCGCGATCTTCCAGGCGAGCCGGGCCATCCAGATCGCGCCCACCAGCTGGACCACACGCTGCACGATCCGGCTCTGCGCCAACGGCAGGCCGAGGCCGCAGGCGACCAGCGCCACCATCAGGCCGAAGCCGACCGCGACTCCGGCCAGTTGCGGCAGCGCGCGCCGCATGCCGTGGGCGGCGGCGGCGGTCAGCATCATGATGTTGTTCGGTCCCGGGGTCGCCGAGGCGCTGAAGGCAAAGACCAGCAACGGCAGGAGCGGGAAGGCGTGGGCTGCGACGAGTCCTGGCACGGATCGGATCCTGTTCGGAACCGGTGGCCAGGGAGGTGAAGCGAAACCCCGGCCGGACCGGCGGGGTTTCGGGAAGCGGTTGGGGCTCGAAAGCCCTAGCGCGCGTGTTCCCGTACCCCGCCCGGGGCGATAATCCACACGATACGGGCGAGGACGGTGAGCATCGCTCGGACGCTAAGCCGGATCCCGTCTCCGGAACAAGGTGATTTGGCAGATCGAGGCGGCTCGCGACCGAGCATCAGCCGGTCTCAATGATGTTCCGGGATCCCCGGCATGCCGACGAAGCCTGGCAGCATCCGCACGCGACGCATCCAGCGGCGCAGTGCTGGGTAGGCCTCGTGGTCGATGCCGACGTCGCGGCTGAGCGCGATCGCGGGGAACAGCGCGATCTCGGCCAAGGTCGGCCCATCGCCCACGAACCAGGCGGCGTCCTCCAGCCCGCGTCGCGTCATGTGGTCCTCCATGATCCGGAAGGCGCGTTCGGCGCCTCCGGTCGCCTCTGCCGGGTCGGACTGCCCGAAGATCGCGTGCTGCCGTGCCCGCGACACCGGCCCCAGCGCGCTGATCGCGAAATGCAGCCACATCGTCACCGAGGCGAGCGGAGCCGCCGTCTGTGGCAGCCAGCCTGCCTGCGCATCGTGGGAACGCGCGAGATAGACCAGGATCGGCTCCGCCTCGCGCAGCACCAGCGCGCCGTCCACCAGGATCGGCAGCGTGCCGAGCGGGTTGAGTAGGGAGAGCGGCGGCCGCGTCTGCTCGCCGCCCGGCAGCATGTCCACCGCGACCCGCACGCAGTCCAAGCCGAGCAGGCCGAGCAGCAGCCGGACCTTGTAGCACTGGTCGTCGAGCTCGAAGTCGTACAGCGTGGGCACGCTCAAGCGCCGGTCTCGAGCGCGTCGCGCAGCGCTTCCGCCCAGTCGCAGACCGCGCGCCGCAGCGACCTGTCCGGCGTGCCGGACAGGGTGAGGTGCAGCATCGAGCATCCCGGCGCCAGGGGCTGCACCGCCATGTTGGTCGCGGCCGGCGCCGGGCGCGCGGGCAGCGCCGCGCTCAGCCGCGACGCATCGCAGGCGATCGCGATGCTGCGCACGGCGACCGCCTGCGCCGGCGCCTCCCACGCGGCGGCCGCGCCGGAGGGATCGACGCGTCGGGTCCAGATCATGCCCAGCCGCTCGATGCAGTCATGCGTCGTCGCCCGGATGGTGCTCGGCACCACCAGCGCCGGATGCGCCGGGATCAGGCGGCAGCGCCCGGCGCCGTCGAACTGCCAGCCGTGGTACAGGCAGGCGAGCCGGTCGCCGCGCACGAAGCCGAAGCTCAGCCGCATGCCGCGATGCGGGCAGCGATCCTGCCAGACCTGCGCCTGCCCGGACCGGTCGCGCCACAGCACCAGCTCGTCGCCTTCGATGCGCGTGCCGGCGGACATGCCGGGCTCGAGGTCGGCCGAGAGTGCCACGGCGCACCATCCGTCGGCTCCGGTCACGGCGGCGCCGGGTCGAGCTGCGCGATCGCCTGCCTGCGCACGTCGCGCACCAGGGCGTCGTATGGGCCCAGGCTGCACGCCATCTCGAACGCGCCGATCAGCTCCGGCTCTCCCGCGACCGCAACGATGATCTCGCTGCGGCTGCTGTGGCGGATCGACGCGGCGAGCTCCAGGCGCCGCGCGCGATCCTGCACGAAGCGGACGAAGCTCCGCGGCCGGAACGACCCGGTGAAGGTGAACATGACGGCGTCGGTCATGGCGGATAATCTAGGACGGCAACCGAGGAGAGGGCGATGGAGAACGGCGTCGAGCCTGCGTCCCTCGACCAGTGGTACGCAATCGCGACACTGGCCTGCCTGGATGCGGCGCAGCAGGACACCCGGCTGCTCGGAACGGACATCGTGCTGCGGCGCACCGGCGACGGGGTGTCGGTGCGGGCGCCGGACCGGGGCCGGGCACTCGCGGTGCGCGAGCGCTATGGCTGCGTCTGGACCACGCTCGGCACGCCCGGCGCCGACCTGCCGGCGATCCCGGAGGCGGAGGAAGCCGACCGGCGCATGGTGGCGTGCGGATCGGTGCAGGTGCGCAGCTCCGGGCTGCGCATCGTCGAGAACTTCCTCGACATGGCCCATTTCCCGTTCGTGCACACCGGCATCCTCGGCGCCGAGCCGCATACCGAGGTCGCGAACTACGTCAGCGAGATACGGCGCGACGTCAACGAGGTCTGGGCCACCGAGTGCCGCTTCCACCAGCCGCGTGCGGCGCTCTCGGCGACCGGCGGCACCGAGATACGCTACGCCTACCGGGTGGCGACGCCGTTCGTGGCGCTGCTCTACAAGACCTGTCCCGGGCAGGCCGACCGGCAGGACGTCATCTGCCTGTTCGTCCAGCCGATGGAGCCGGATCGCTGCCGCGCCCACCCGATCATGTTCCTGCTCGACGAGCATTCGCGACAGTCCGAGCTGGTCGCGTTCCAGCAGACCATCTTCCTGCAGGACCGCATCATCCTGGAGAACCAGCGCCCGCGCCTGCTGCCGCTCGATCCTCGCGCCGAGATCCCTACCCGCGCCGACGGCTCCTCGATCGCCTACCGGCGCTGGCTCAAGCAGCAGGGCGTCAGGTATGGCACCACCGCAGGCGTCACCGCGTCGAACGGGCGCTGACGCGGGCACCGCGCGGCCGCCGGATCAAGCAGCGCGGCGCCAGGCGTGCGTCAGGCCGTTCGATGCGATCTGCCGCAGCACCGCGTCCGACAGACCGAGGCACGCCGCGAGCAGGCGGTATTCGCGGTCGAGGTCGGTATGGAACAGGCCCGGATCGTCGGTGTTCACCGTCACCCGCAGGCCGCCCTCGATCATGCGGCGGATCGCATGGGCCGGATCGGACAGGTCGCGCCAGATCGTGGTGTGCAGGGTCGTGGTCGGGCAGACGGTGAACAGGATGTCGAGCTCCCGGCATCGCTGCATCAGCGCGGGGTCATCCACCACGTGATAGCCGTGGTCGATCCGGCGGCAGCCGAGCAGCTCGATCGAGTCGCGAACGTTCGAAGCCGGGCCGTCCTCGCCCGCGTGCGCCGTCACCTGCAGTCCCTCGGCGCGGGCACGCGCGTACATCGCCGCGAACGGCGCCGGCGGGTTCGGGCGCTCCTCGTAATCGAGCCCGATGCCGACGATGCCGTCCCGCCGGTCCGCCAGCACGGTGTCGAGGAACCGCATGCCGTGCTCCGGCCCGAGCACGCGGCTATGCGCCGGGATCAGCAGCGTGGTGGTGCCGAGGTCGCGTTCGACGCTCGCCGCCGCGGCCAGGATGCCGTCCAGCATCGCGCCGTAGGCGGTGCCGGGATGCGCGTGCGGCGAGAAGAACAGCTCGACATGGCGGACGTTGCTGGCGGCGCAGCGTATCAGCGCCTGGCGCGCGACGTCGTGGAAATCCTCCGCATTGCGCATGCAGGCGCAGATGCGGTCGTAGGCGCGCAGGAACGTCGAGAGGTCGGTGAAACCCGAGGCATCGTCGCGCGGATCTTCCGGCACGCCGTGCTTGCGACGCAGCCGCGCGAACAGTTCCGGCGAGACGCTGCCCTCGAGATGGAGATGCAGTTCCGCCTTGGGCAGCGCGTGGATCAGGTCGTCGGTCGATCGCGCGCCCGATCCCGCGGCGTCGGACATGGAACCTCCTGTCAGGGTGACGTCGGCGTCATCCGCGGCATCATGCCACCGTGCCCGGGCGTTCCCAAGCCAGCCGATCGGACGCCGCATGAACCTTGAGGCCAGGCTCCGCTTAGGCCTGAAGATCATTCCCTCCCAGGAGCCGCCGATGAGGATCATCACCATCGAGGAACATGCCTTCGATGCCGGCATCGCCCGCGCCACCCAGGCGGCGCAGGCGGCGGAAGCCGGCTACCTCGTCGATCTCGCCACCGGCGTCGAAGACAAGGCGCCGGCCTCGGCGCGGCGGCCGTACCTGCTCCCGGTCCATGAGATCGTGCCTCGGGCGATCGATGTCGGCGACGGGCGGATCGCCGAGATGGATGCGCACGGCATCGACATGCAGGTCCTGTCCTTCAGCAACCCGCCGCAGCTGGCGCCGGCCGATCGGGGCATCGCCCTCGCGCGTGCCGCGAACGACAGGCTCGCCGAAGCCGTTAGGGCGCATCCCGGGCGCTTCGCCGGCTTCGCGACCCTGCCCTGGCAGGATCCGCAGGCGGCGGCCGACGAACTTGAGCGCGCCGTGCGGGATCTCGGCCTCAAGGGCACGCTGCTCGTCGGGCGGCCTGGCGAGACGTTCCTCGACGACGAGCGCTACGAGCCGGTGCTGGCGAAGCTCGATGCGCTGAAGGTGCCCATCTACGTCCATCCGGGCGTCCCCCTGCCGCAGGTCCAGCAGCCCTACTACGGCGGGCTGGCCAGGCAGGTGACCGCGAGGCTGTCGCTGTTCGGCTGGGGCTGGCACGCCGAGGCCGGCATCCAGGTCATCCGCATGATCCTGTCCGGGACCTTCGACAGGTTCCCCGACCTGCGGGTGATCAGCGGTCACTGGGGCGAGATGGTGCCGTTCTACCTGCAGCGCATGGACGACGCGATGTCGCCCGACGTCACCGGGCTGTCGCGGACCATCACGCAGACCTACACATCGCAGATCTACGTCACGCCCAGCGGGATGCTGAACCTGCCGCATTTCGAGTTCATCCATAAGGTCATGGGTGCGGACCGCATCATCTACGCGGTGGACTACCCCTACCTGACCAACACCGGCGCCCGCGACTTCCTGGAGCGGCTCCCCATCAGCCAGGACGACAAGGAGAAGATCGCCCACCGCAACGCCGAGAGCTTGTTGGGTCTGTGACGAGGTGCTGCCCGGAGATCACGGTTCGTGATGCACCGGTGGGGCAACCGGGGCGCCCGTTCGGCGTCGCCACCGCATGCGCGTGCACCACATCAATTGCGGCACCGAGTGCCCCTATGGCGGCCACCTGTTCGACGGCCGCACCTCCGGTTTCGGGCCGTCGCGCCTGACCTGCCAGTGCCTGCTGATCGAGGCGGGGGACGGCCTGGTGCTGGTCGATACCGGCTTCGGCACCCATGACGTGCGCGACCCGCGCCGTCGCATCGACGGCTTCTTCCGTGCCCTGAACAACATCCGCTTCGATCCGCAGGAAACGGCGGTGGCGCAGATACGACGCCTCGGCCTGGATCCCGCCGACGTGCGGCATATCGTGCTGACCCACCTGGATTTCGATCATGCCGGCGGCCTGGACGACTTCCCCCAGGCCACCGTGCACCTGTTCGAGCCGGAGGCGCGCGCCGCGCGCGAGCGGCGCTCGCTGCTGGCGCGTCGCAGGTTCCGGCCGCAACAATGGCAGGATGGCGGTCCGTGGCGGGAATACCCGCTGGCCGGCGAGCGCTGGTTCGGCTTCGAGACTGTCCGCGGCCTGCAGGGCTTGCCGCCGGAGATCCTGATGGTGCCGCTGCCGGGTCATACCGCGGGACATTGCGGTGTCGCGGTGCAGGGCGCCTCCGGCTGGAAGCTGCTCGCGGGCGATGCGTACTTCCATCACAGCGAGATCGACCCGGCCGGAGCGCGGCCGCCGCTCGGGGTGCGCGTCTACCAGGCGATGATGCAGGTGGATCGCGGCCAGCGATGGCTGAACCAGGCGCGGCTGCGCGAGCTGATGCGCACGCACGGCGGCGAGGTGGACGTGTTCTGCTCGCACGATCCGCACGACATGGACCGCCTCGCCGGCCGCTAGCCGCCGCGAGGCGCCGTGTCCGGCTGGGGCGGGGCGACCGATGCGGGCTTCGCGTTGTGGTGACAGGGGCGCGACCGGACCTTTTTTCCGGACCACAGGTTTCCAATCTCTGTGCAACTGACGAGGCAACGCTGCGCCGGTGGCGCGATCAGGAGCAGACGATGCGCAAGGTAGTGACGTTCTTGCTGGCTGCGACGACCTTGGCCGGCACGGTCCTGGCGGCGCCTCCGGCGCTGGCTCAACGTGGCGGCTTCCGGGGCGGCGGCTTCCACGGCGGTGGCTATTATGGCGGCTACCGCGGCGGCTACGGCTATCGCGGCGGCTATGGCTTTGGCTACGGCTATCGCGGCTTCGGGTATGGGTTCGGCGGCTTCGGCTTCGGCCTCGCCGCCGGCGCGGCACTCGGTCTCGCCGCGGCGCCCTTCGGCTACGGCTACGGCTACCGCGGCTTCTACGGCTATCCCTATGGATATCCGGCGTTCTACGGCTACCCCTATGCGTACGCGCCGCGCGTGGTCTACGCGCCACCGGTCATCGGCTACGGCTACTGAGCGAGCGCCCGGTCGTCTCGGGTCGGGTCAGCCTGAGACGCGGGTCAGTCGCCGGAACAAGGCTCCAGGGTGCCAGCCGATCGGATGCGTCGCCGGGGGCGAGCCGCTAGCGGCTGCTCGCGCCACCAGGCAAGGGTCTCGCTCAGACCGGGCGGCAGGGCCAGGCGCGGCGTCCAGAGCGTCGCGGGCGGCTGCATCGACCGGTCCGACCCCCAGTCGCGATGCAGGAGCTCGCTGACCTTGCCGTAGCCGAAGATGGAGGAGTGTCCGCCCAGTCGGGCGATGGCGTCGCTGGTCAAGCCGGCCGCCCGAACCAGCAGGTCGGGGACGGGCATGCAGCGGGGAATACGACCGAGCACGGCGCCGGCTTCGCGAAGCAACTCGCTCCAGCCATAGCCCTCGAGACGACCGTCGCAGATCTCGAAGGTCGCGTGGCTCGGGCCGGCCGCGCTCAGCGCCGCGATCGCGGCCGCCGCGTCGCGGACGTGGATCATGGCGATGCGCGGTTCCGGCCGGCTCGGCCTCGGTGCAACAGGTCCGCGTGCGAGGCGGAACAGCGCCAGCGCCTCATGACCCCACGGCCCGTAGATCACGCACGGCCGCACCACCACCCAGGATAGCTCGCCGAGTGCCGCCTTCACGACCGCCTCGCCGGCGCGCTTGCTGCCGGCATAGGCGGAGAGCCGCGGCACCCTCGCCGCCTGAGACGAGACGAGGACGAACCGCGCCGCCGCCGCCTCGCGCGCCACGATCTCCGCCAGCCGGGCCGCACCGTCTCGGTTGACCGCTAGGAACTCGCGCCGGCTGCGTGCCTTGACCAGCCCGGCGATGTGGATCACCGCCGAGGCGCCGCGCACCAGATCCGACAGCGCCGCAGCATCGTCGAGGTCTCCGCGCACCGTCTCGAAGGCGACGGGGGCCAGCAGCGGATGCGCCGGATCGCGCCGTGCCAGCAGCCGCACCCTCCAACCGGCAGCGACGAGGGCGGCCACCACGTAGCGCCCGAGGAACCCGGTGCCGCCGGTCACGGCGGCGAGCGGCGCGGTCACGCCAGGATGGCGGTGGGGAGCGCTTCGGCGAGATAGCGTTGCCGCATCACGAACCGGCTCAGCTTGCCCGACGAGGTGTACGGCAGGCTGCCTGGGGCGACCAGCACGACGCGGCCGTCCAGGCCGTGGCTCGCGCGCACCGTGTCGCCGACTTCCTCCGCCAGCCTCTGCCCCGCCGCCGGGTCGGCGATGCCGCGCGCCTCCACCGCCAGGATGAGCACCTCCTGGCCGTCCTCCTCGATCGAGAAGGCGGCCACGTCGCCGGTCCTGATCTCGGGGATGCTCCGCTCGACGCTCCACTCGAGGTCCTGCGGCCAGATGTTGCGGCCGTTGATGATGATCAGGTCCTTGGCGCGTCCGGTCACGACCAGGGTACCGTCCAGCCGGTAGCCGAGGTCGCCCGTCTCCAGCCAGCCATCCGGCGACAGGATCGCCTGCGTCTCTTCGGGACGCCCGTCATAGCCCTGCATCACGCTGGCGCCGCGGGCGAAGATCCGGCCGATCCTGCGGTCGGCCAGCACCTCGCCGTCGGCGTCGCGGATCTCGATCTCGTGCCCGGGCAACGGGGCGCCGCACAGCACCACGGTGCGGCTGCGCGCGTGGGCATCCTGCGGGCGCACCGCCACCGCGTCCTGTTCCAGCCGGTCGAGATCGATGGTGTCGGTCTCGATGCCGCGGCCGAGCGGGGCGAAGCTGATGGCGAGCGTCGCCTCCGCCATGCCGTAGCTCGGCAGGCAGGCCTCGGCCCGGAAGCCGCAGGCGGCGAAGCTGCTCGAGAAGCGCGACAGCACGGCGGGACGGATCATGTCGCCGCCGATGCCGGCGATCCGCCAGCAGGAGAGATCCAGCTCCGTCCGGCTGATCGAGCGCTCGCGCCGGGTGCACAGGTCGTAGCCGAAGCTCGGGCTGTAGGAGATCGTGCCGCGCCGCGCCGAGATCAGCGACAGCCAGAGCTGCGGACGGCGGGCAAAATCCTGGGTGGCGAACAGGTCGACGGTGACCTGGCCGGCGAGCGGACTGAGCAGGAAGCCGACCAGACCCATGTCGTGGTAGAGCGGCAGCCAGGAGACGGCGCGGTCGTCGGGACGTATCCGCAGCCCGTGGCTCAGGATCGCGCCGGCGTTCGCCATCAGCGCCCGCTGCCGGACCACCACGCCGATCGGAAAGCGGGTGCTGCCCGAGGAGAACTGCAGGTAGGCGGTGTCGTCCGCGCCGACCGCCGGCAGTGCCGGATCGCCGCCGGGCGCCGCGGCCAGTTCGGCGACGGTGCAGCAGACGCGCAGCTTCAGCTCGGCGGCGAAACCCGAGAGCCAGCCGACCAGTGCCGCGGGTGCGAACAAGGCCGTCGCCCGCGACGTCTCGGTCAGTCGACGCACGTGCGCGACATAGGCGTCGCGTCCGCCGAAGGCGAACGGCAGCGGCATCGGCACCGGCGTCAGGCCGGCATACTGGCAGGCGCAGAACATGCGCACGAAGTTCGGATCGGTCTCGGCGATGATCGCGACCCGCTCGCCCGGCCGCATTCCGAGCCCGAGCAGCCGGCGGCCCAGCTCGAGCGCGTCGTCGCGCAGCGCGCGGTACGACAGCGCCTCGGTCAGCTCGCCGCGGACGGAGAAGAAGTTCAGCCCGGTCTCGCCGCCGGCGGCGTAGTCGAGAGCGTCCGGAAGAGTGGGGAAGTCGCCCTTGCGCTGGTTCAGACCACTGGCGGTAGGCGTCGGCCCGGGCATTCGATCGAGCTCCGAGGCGCATCGGCGCCGGTGCGGTGGCATGGGGGGTTCACCGACAGGTCGTATCGGCCAGGACCCCCGGATGTCAGCACTCCCCTAGAGCCCACCCACGAACCCGTCAACCGAGCCGGCTGGTGCCGTGGGCGCCCGAGCCGGGGGTGTCCTGCCCCGCGAGCCGATGAACGAATGATGGCGACGCCTTGATCAGCGACCGCCTGATATGATCGAGATCAAACGTCTGGCGGCTCATCTGCGTCCTTGAAAATCAAGCAAGACGGTCCTCAGGATGGCGCTGTGCCGGGTAGCATCGGCCGAGGCGTACCGGCGGCTTTGCACGAGAGTGATCAGTGCCTTCCACATCGCCCAGGCTCGCCCTCGCTCCCATGTCGCTTCATCCATTCAACCGAAGCTCTGAAGCGCTCTCGTGCGGCTTGGTCGAAGAAGGTCCATGCCATCACGAGGTCGCAAGCCGGGTCGCCCGCTGCCGTGCAACCAAAAGTCGATGACCCCGCGAAGCACACCGTCCGCTGCAAGCAGGTTGCCTTCGGCGACCTCCCCGTGACCCAAACCGGATCCGACTGCCAAGCCGTGTTGATCGCCTCGTTCCAGAGCGCGATCGCGATCGCCTGGTCGCTATCGGACTCGAGCAGCTTCACGGATCAGACGGCTGACGAGAGCGCCGTCAATCTTCGGCATGATGTTACATCTGGTCGCCCTGACCACTCCACACACTCGAGAGGGTGGTCGCGCCTAGATCGACGAGTGGACCAGGTGGTCACGACGAGTGCGGGCGACGGCGGCACTGGTGGCGCCGGTCCTGTAACGGGATCCGGCCTATTTGAACGACATCACGCTCGGCAACAACGGCTTCGAGGCTGGCCCCGGCTGGGATCCGGTGACGGTGCTGAACCCGCCCAAGGGGGATGCGATCGCAGCGACCCTGTCGGAGGCGTCAGTGCGTTCCTGACGCGCCCCTAGCCGGACCCCACTCCAGGGCCAGCCCCGCGTGCCCCGATCAGACGGGTGCGTCGCGGCCGCGCGTCAGGAGCGGCGTGGGTTGTGGC
>CAXTAY010000002.1:0-95528 GCA_964242335.1 uncultured Acetobacteraceae bacterium
CTACGGCACCAACAACGAGTTCGGCTTCGACTACCTGCGCGACAACATGAAGTACCGGCTGGATGACATGACCCAGCGGGCCTTCAGCTACGCCATCGTCGACGAGGTGGATTCGATCCTGATCGACGAGGCGCGCACGCCGCTGATCATCTCCGGGCCGGCCGAGGACAGCTCGGACCTGTACCGGCGGGTCGACGAGGTGGTCAAGCAGCTGGTCACCGATCCCTCGACCTACGACAAGGACGAGAAGTTCCGCACCGTCATCCTCACCGAGGCCGGCTCGGAGACGGTGGAGGAGATGCTGGTCGCCGCCGGCATCGTCACCGAGGGCGCGCTGTACGACGTGCTCAACATCACGGTGGTGCACCACGTGCAGCAGTCGCTGCGCGCGCACACCCTGTTCGCGCGCGACGTCGACTACATCGTGCGCCAGGACAAGGTGATCATCATCGACGAGTTCACCGGCCGCATGATGGACGGGCGGCGCTACTCCGACGGGTTGCACCAGGCGCTGGAAGCCAAGGAGCACGTCGAGATCCAGCAGGAGAACCAGACCCTCGCCTCGATCACCTTCCAGAACTACTTCCGGCTCTATCCCAAGCTCTCCGGCATGACCGGAACCGCGGTGACCGAGGCCGACGAGTTCGCCGAGATCTACAAGCTCGACGTGATCGAGATCCCGACCAACCTGCCGATGGCCCGCCGCGATGGCGACGACGAGGTCTATCTCAATGCCAAGGAGAAGTACCTCGCGGTCACCACGCTGATCGAGGAGACGCATGCCGCCGGGCAGCCGATCCTGGTCGGCACCACCAGCATCGAGAAGAGCGAGATGTTGTCGGACCTGCTCACGCAGCGCGGCGTCGTGCACAACGTGCTGAACGCGCGCTTCCACGAGAAGGAGGCGACCATCATCGCCCAGGCCGGCGCCCCCGGGGCGATCACGATCGCCACCAACATGGCCGGGCGCGGCACCGACATCAAGCTGGGCGGCAACGCCGACATGCGCATACGCCAGGAGCTCGGCGAGATCGAAGATCCGGCCGAGCGGCTGGCACGCGAGACGGCGCTGCGCGAGCAGGTGGCGGAGTGGCACGAGGTGGTGAAGCGGGCCGGCGGTCTGTTCGTGATCGGCACCGAGCGGCACGAGAGCCGCCGCATCGACAACCAGCTGCGCGGCCGCTCCGGCCGTCAGGGCGATCCGGGCGCCTCGCGCTTCTTCCTGTCGCTGGAAGACGACCTGATGCGCATCTTCGGCTCCGAGCGCATGGGCGGGATGCTGCAGCGGCTCGGGCTCAAGGAGGGCGAGGCGATCGTCCATCCCTGGATCAACCGCGCACTGGAGAAGGCGCAGAAGAAGGTCGAGGCGCGCAACTTCGACACGCGCAAGAACCTGCTCAAGTACGACGACGTGATGAACGACCAGCGCAAGGAAGTCTACGCGCAGCGCCGCGAGTTCATGGCCGCGGGCGACGTGTCGGAGACGGTGGCGCAGATGCGTCGCGAGCTGATCGAGACGCTGGTGGGCCGCCGCATTCCCGAGCGCGCCTTCGCCGAGCAGTGGGAGAGTGCGGAGCTCGCCGAGGATCTCGACCGCCTGCTCGGGCTGGCGCTGCCGATCGCCGAGTGGGCGCGCGAGGACGGCATGGACGCGCAGTCGGTGACCGAGCGCGTGCTGCAGGCGGCGGACGCGGCGATGGCGGCGAAGAACGCCGCCTTCGGTGCGGACATCATGCAGTACATAGAGAAGCAGCTGCTGCTGACCACGCTGGACGCGGTGTGGAAGGAGCACCTGCTGCTGCTCGACCAGCTGCGCCAGGGCATCGGCCTGCGCGCCTACGCGCAGAAGGATCCGCTGAACGAGTACAAGCGCGAGGCCTTCAAGCTGTTCCACGTCATGCTCGACGAGATGCGCGAGCGCGTCACCGCGATGCTGGCGCGGGTCGAGCTGATGCCGCCGCCGGAGGCGCCGGCCGCCGTCGAGTCGCCGCCGTTTCCGTTCGAGCCGCTGCCGCAGGTGGCGGGTGCTGCGCGGGCGCCGGTGCTGGAGCTCGCGGGCAGCGGCGAGGCGCTGCTGGCCGAGGTGAGCGAGCCGAACGAGACGCGGCTGGCACCGTTCGCCGATACGCCGCGCAACGCCTCCTGCCCGTGCGGCTCCGGACGCAAGTTCAAGCACTGCCACGGCAGGGCGGTCTAGTCGCCGTCCGCGGATCGATCGATGGCCGGACATTCCCAGTTCAAGAACATCATGCACCGCAAGGGTGCGCAGGATGCGCGGCGGGCGCGCCAGTTCGCCAAGGTGATACGCGAGATCACGGTCGCGGCGCGTTCCGGGTTGCCGGATGCCGCGTCCAACCCGCGCCTGCGCGCAGCACTCTCGGCGGCGCGCGAGATCAACATGCCGAAGGACACGATCGACCGCGCCGTGCGCAAGGCGGCCGGTGCGGGCGGCGGCGAGGATTATGTCGAGGTGCGCTACGAGGGCTACGGACCGGCAGGGGTCGCCGTCATCGTCGAGACGCTGACCGACAACCGCAACCGCACCGCATCCGACGTGCGCGCCGCCTTCTCCAAGCATGGCGGCACGCTGGGCGAGACCAACTCGGTATCGTTCCTGTTCACCCGGCTCGGCGTCGTCAGCTTTCCCGCCGCGGCGGCCTCGGAGGAGGAGATGCTCGAGGCCGCGATCGAGGCCGGCGCCGACGACGTCGAGAGCGCGGCCGGGCACCACGAGGTGACCTGCGGCACCCATTCCTTCTTTGCCGTGCGTGACGCGCTGGAAGCCCGTTTCGGCACGCCGGAGGCAGCGAAGCTCGACTGGCGGGCCACTCTGCTGGTGACACTGGACGAGGATCGCGGCATCACGGTGCTGAAGCTGATCGAGGCACTCGAGGAGAACGACGACGTGCAGGCCGTCTATGCCAATTTCGACCTGCCGGACGAACTCGCCGAGAGGCTCTCCGCCTGACCCCTGCATGACGCGAATCGTCGGCATCGATCCCGGCCTGCGCTTCACCGGCTGGGGGGTGCTCGAGGCGGTGGGTAACCGGTTGCGCCATGTCGCCGACGGGGTGATCGCCACCGACGGCGACGACAGCGTGCCGGACCGGCTGAAGCGGCTGCACGACCAGCTGCAGGAACTCCTCATCGACTTCGCGCCGCAGGAGGCGGCGGTGGAGGAGACCTACGTCAACCGCAACGGTGCGGCCACCCTGAAGCTCGGCTACGCGCGAGGCGTGGCGCTGCTGGCGCCGGCGCTGGCCGGGATCGCGGTCACCGAGTACGGCGCGATGGCGGTCAAGCGCGCCGTGGTCGGCACCGGTGCCGCCAGCAAGGACCAGGTCGAGATGATGGTGCGCCGGCTGCTGCCGGGCGCCACCATACGTCGCGCCGACGCCTCCGACGCACTCGCCGTGGCGATCTGCCACGCGCATCACCGCGAGACGCGGCTGCGCATCCTGTCCGGGAAGCGGATGGCATGATCGCCCCACCTTCATGATCGCCCAGCTCAGCGGTTCGCTGGCGCAGGTGGAGGCGGATCGCTGCGTGATCGACGTGGCCGGCGTCGGCTACCTGGTGCAGGCCAGCACGCGCACCATCGCAGCCCTGCCGCGGCCGCCGGAGCCGGCGCGGGTGCTGGTCGAGACGGTGGTGCGCGAGGATGCGATCCTGCTCTACGGCTTCGCCGACGCGGCCGAGCGCGACTGGTTCCGGCTGCTGACCACGGTGCAGGGCGTGGGTGCCAAGCTGGCGCTCGCGGTGCTGTCGGGGCTGTCGCCGCGCGACCTGGTGTCGGTGATCGCCACCGGCGACCGCTCCAGCCTGACGCGGCTGCCTGGCGTCGGTGCGCGCATCGCCGACCGGCTGCTCAGCGAGCTGCGCGAGAAGGCGGGCGGCATGCCGACCGGGGCGACCGCGGTGATGGCCGCCTCGCTGCCCGGCGGCAGTGTCGAGGCGGATGCGCTGGCGGCCCTCTCCGGCCTGGGCTTCCGCAGGCAGGAGGCGGCGCCCGCGGTGAGCCGGGTGATCGAGCGCCTCGGCGACGTCGCCGGGCTGGACGCCGTGATCCGCGACAGCCTGCGCGAGCTGGCGCGATGAGCGAGGCGTCCTCCGGCCGCACCGTCGATCCGCGCCGCGCCGAGGAGGATGCCGCCGAGGCCAGCCTGCGGCCGCAGCATCTCGGCGAATTCGTCGGCCAGCGCGCCAGCCGCGAGAACCTCTCGGTGTTCATCCAGGCCGCACGCGGCCGCGGCGAGGCGCTCGACCATGTGCTGCTGCACGGGCCGCCGGGGCTGGGCAAGACCACGCTGGCGCAGATCGTCGCCCGCGAGCTCGGCGTCGGCTTCCTGCAGCCGCGCGACGTGCTGTTCATCGACGAGATCCACCGCCTGCAGCCGGCTATCGAGGAGGTGCTGTATCCGGCGATGGAGGACTTCCAGCTCGACCTGATCATCGGCGAGGGGCCGGCGGCGCGCTCGGTGCGCATCGACCTGTCACCCTTCACCCTGGTCGCCGCGACCACGCGCGCCGGGCTGCTGGCCACACCCTTGCGCGACCGCTTCGGCATCCCGCTGCGGCTGGTGTTCTACAGCCCCGAGGAGCTGCGCCTGATCGTCTCGCGCGGCGCCGAGAAGCTGCGCTTCGAGCTGACCGAGGAGGGTGCCGAGGAGATCGCGCGGCGCTCGCGCGGCACGCCGCGGATCGCGGGGCGGCTGCTGCGGCGGGTGCGCGACTTCGCCACCGTCGGCCGCAGCAGTGCGGCGCCGGTCGATCGCCCCCTGGCGGACGCGGCGCTGTCCCGGCTCGAGGTGGACAGCCTGGGGCTGGACGCGATGGACCGGCGCTACCTGCGGCGCATCGCCGAGCACCACCATGGCGGCCCGGTGGGCGTGGAGACGCTGGCGGCGGCGCTGGCGGAGGCACGTGATACGCTGGAGGATGTGGTCGAGCCGTTCCTGATCCAGGAGGGGCTGGTGCTGCGCACGAGCCGCGGTCGCATGCTGGGCGAACGCGGCTGGCGGCATCTCGGCCTGGTGCCGCCGCCGTCCCAGCCGGGACAGCTGGACTTGCTGGAAGAGGGATAGCCCATGCCGCGTCACGACGTCGCCTTCCGTGTCTATTACGAGGACACCGATGCCGGCGGCGTGGTGTACCACGCGCAGTACCTCGCCTTCGCCGAACGCGGCCGCACCGAGGCGATGCGCTCGCTGGGCGCCCCTGTCGCCGCCCTGCGCGAGGAGTTCGGCCTCGGCTTCGTCGTCCGCGACGTGCAGATCTCCTATCGTCGTCCGGTGCGCCTCGACGACCTGCTGACGGTGACGACCTGGCTGCGCGAGCTCGGCGGCGCCAGGTTGCGCATGCGCCAGTCGCTGACCTGCAACGGCGCGGTCGCTGCCGACATGGAGGTGGAGCTCGCCTGCATCCGGGTCGTCGACCTGAAGCCGGCGCGCATCCCGCCGCTGTGGCGCGACGTGCTGTGCGACCTGGTCAGCCCCGGGACGGAACAGTTCGTTTCATAAACCGGTCGGCCTGGGCTTCTGCTTTCATCCCTAACGACGTAAGGAAGCGCTTCGGACCGGTTCGGGGCCGGTGGCTGGGCTACGGGGGAGGCGCAATTGGATCGCGCGGTTGATGCGGTTAATCTCGGGGCCGCGGCCACCGGGGACCTCTCGCTGTGGGGTCTGTTCATCCAGGCTTCCTTCGTCGTGAAGCTGGTGATGATCGGACTGGTGGCGGCCAGCGTCTGGGTCTGGGCGATCATCTTCGAGAAGACGATGTCGATGCGGCGTGCCAACCGCCAGGCGAGCGGCTTCGAGGACCGGTTCTGGTCCGGCGGCAGCCTCGACGACCTCTACGAGACCGAGGGCGCCAAGCCCGCGCATCCGATCGCCGCCGTATTCGGCGCCGCGATGGGGGAGTGGAGGCGCTCGGCGCGGGTGAAGGGTGCCGACCTCAGCCGCGGCAGCGTGCAGGAGCGGGTGGACCGGGCGATGGCGATCACCGTCACCCGCGAGATGGAGCGGCTCGAGCGCTGGATGATCTTCCTTGCCTCGGTCGGATCGGTGGCGCCGTTCGTCGGCCTGTTCGGCACGGTGTGGGGCATCATGCACTCCTTCTCGGCGATCGCGGCGATGCACAACACCAACCTCAGCGTGGTGGCACCCGGCATCGCCGAGGCGCTGTTCGCCACCGCGATCGGCCTGGTCGCGGCGATCCCGGCGGTGCTCGCCTACAACAAGATCAATTCCGACCTGTCGCGGTTCGCGGCCCGGCTGGAGGCGTTCGGCACCGAGTTCGGCGCGATCCTGTCGCGCCAGTCCGAGGAGAGGGGCTGAGCCATGGCAGTCTCCCTCGGACCCGGAAGGCGCGGTTCCGGCCGCGGCCGCTACAAGCCGATGTCGGAGATCAACGTCACGCCGATGGTCGACGTGATGCTGGTGCTGCTGATCATCTTCATGGTCACCGCACCGCTGATGACCAGCGGCGTCAATGTCGACCTGCCGAAGACCAGCGCGCAGCAGGTGAACAACGACACCAAGCCGATCACCGTGACCATCCGCGCCGACGGGTCGCTGTACCTGGGCGACGACGCCGTCACCACCGACGAGCTGGTGGCCAAGCTGCAGGCCGCCTCGCAGAACGACGCCGCGCACCGCATCTTCGTGCGCGGCGACCAGCATATCGACTACGGCCGGGTGATGGAGGTGATGGGCCGCATCACCTCCGGCGGCTTCACCCACGTGGCACTGCTGGCCGAGCAGCCTTCCGGTCCGGCCGCGCCGGGCCACTGAGCCTTCCGGCATGGTCGTGCGCCCGTCCCCGCGTTCCGACGTGCTGCTGCGCCGGGGCGTGCTCGCCTCCGGCGGCCTGCACCTGCTGGCGCTGCTCTCGCTGATCGTGGTGATGCCGCAGCGCAAGCCGCCGGAGCCGCCGGAACCGCCGGCGGTGCAGATGGAGTTCACCGGGCCTCCGGCCGCGTCACAGAAGGCCGATCAGGCTACCCCGAACCCGCAGCCGCCGGCACCGGTGCCGAAGCTCGCGCCACCCAGTCCGACCCCGCCTGAGCATCTCCCGGTCGAGGAGCCGCCACCGCCGCCGCCGCCGCCACCACCGGCGCCGCCGCCCCCGGAGGTGCAGCCGACGCCGCTCCCGCCACCGCCGCTGCCTCCGAAGCTGCAGGCACCGTCGCCGGAACCGCTGCGCGCGCCACCGCCCACACCGAGCCCGCCGGCGCCGTCACGCGCCATGACCCCACCGACCCCGAGCCCTGTGCCGGCGCTGCCGCAGCCGACGCTGCCCTCGCACCTGACGCAGCCGAACCATACCCGCAACGCGGTGGCGGACACGCACTCGCTGCTGGCGACGCTGGAGAAGTTCCGCGCCGACCAGAAGCAGACCCATCCGCCGCGGGCACGCGCCAACCCGGACCAGGGCGGCGCGCCGAGCCGCGGGCGCGACATCACCGCCTCGCTCAACGCCGGCGAGCAGCGCGCGATCGGCGAGGAGGTGCGTCGCTGCTACGCCGAGGACACCGCGGCCCGCGACTACGCCCAGTTCCAGGCGCACCTGACGGTGACCGTGGATGCCGGCGGCGAGGCGCGCCAGGTGGTGTTCTCGGCCGCCGACCAGGCCCGCATGGCCGCCGACCCCGGCTACCGGGCGCTGGCCGAACGGGCGCGCGCCGCGGTGATGAGCCCGCTCTGCGCCAGGCTGCCGCTGCCGCCGGCACAGCTCGGGCAGGTGCACGACATCAAGTTCGTCTTCCGACCCTAGCCAGCGAGGCCCGGGGCCTCCGGCCCCGGCGGGTCCAGGGCAGCGCCCTGGCCTCGCTCCGGGCCCCCGCCACGCACGACCCGCCCGATCCTGCACGGAGAACGCAGCCGATGATATCCGCCTTCATGAGCCGCCGCCACCTGATCGCCGGCGCCGGCCTCGCCGCATTGTCCCCGGCAGCACGCGCGCAGCAGCCGGCGCCGCACGGTCCCGGTGCCGCGGAGATCACCGTCGACCAAGCGCACACCGCGCCGATCCCGATCGCGATCCCCTCCTTCGGTCCGGGACTGGGCGACCAGATCAGCCAGGTGATCAGCGACGACCTGGGCGGCTGCGGCCTGTTCCGGCCGCTCGGCCTCGCCGCCTCCGGCGGTGCCGCCGGTGGTACGCCGGACTTCGCCAGCTACCGTAGCCTGGGTGCCCAGGCCGTCGCCGCCGGCCTGGTGAGCGGCGCGGGCACGCTGCGGGTGGAGTTCCGGCTCTGGGACGTATCGGCGGGGCAGCAGATCCAGGGCACCGCCTACACCACCGCCGAGGCGAACTGGCGCCGCATCGCGCACAAGATCGCCGACGTGATCTATCAGCGCATGCTGGGCGAGCGCGGCTACTTCGATACCCGCATCTGCTACGTCGCCCGCGCCGGCGCGCGCGGCCGCCAGACCACGCGGCTCGCGGTGATGGACCAGGACGGCGCCAACACCCGCACCCTCACCAGCGGCCGCTGGCTGGTGCTGACGCCGCGTTTCCATCCGACCCGCGACCAGATCGCCTTCATGAGCTATGCCGACGACCGGCCGCGCGTCTTTCTGTTCGACCTCGGCAGCGGCCGCGAGGAGGTGCTGGGCGAGTTCCAGGGCATCAGCTTCGCGCCGCGCTTCTCGCCGGACGGCGGCTCGGTGGTGCTGTCGGCGACGCGCGGCAGCGGCTCGGACATCTACCGTATCGACCTCGCCAGCCGCGCCTCGCAGCGCCTGACGGATTCCGGGTCGATCGACACCAGCCCCTGCTTCAGCCCGGACGGCTCGCAGATCGTGTTCAATTCGGACCGCGGCGGCTCGCCGCAGCTCTACGTGATGGGTGCCGGCGGCGGCACCGCGCGGCGGATCAGCTACGGCTCGGGCCAGTACGGCTCTCCGGTCTGGTCGCCGCGCGGCGACCTGATCGCCTTCACCCGGATCGGCGGCGGCGGCTTCTCGATCGGGGTGATGCAGCCGGACGGATCGGGCGAGCGCATCCTGACCCAGGGCTTCACCGTGGAGAGCCCGACCTTCTGCCCCAACGGGCGGGTGCTGGCCTATTGCCGGCAGAACGCCGCCGGCGCCGGCGGTGCGGGGTTCGCCTCCGGCCTCGGCTCGATCGACATCGCCGGCTTCAACGACCGCGTGCTGCGCACGCCGGGAGGCGCCTCGGATCCGGCCTGGTCGCCGCTCAACGGCTAGCGGGATGGGCGGCCAGATCGGCGGAGACGATGCTTGCCTGCAACGAGACCAGGTAAAATCGCGTCGGACGATCATTCCGGCCGTTGCCGACTTGACCGGAAACGAAACGAGACTCTAATCCGCATTCGGTTGCTTGCGGCTCGAGACCGGTCCGAACGGCTGGTTCGGGATCCTGGCCGGCGATCCGGCATCGTCACCCGCTCTAGGATACTCAGGAGACCCCGTCATGAAGATGAAGCTTATCGGTGCGCTCGGCCTGCTCGCCCTCCTGGCCGCCTGCTCGGGCGAGAACGCCAACACCGGGGCGGCCTCCGGCATGGGCGCGTCGGCGGCGCCCACCGGTGCCGCGGCACCCGGCAGCGAGGCCGACCTGGTCGCAAATGTCGGCGACCGGGTCTATTTCGCCCTGGCCGAGAATACCCTCTCGTCCGACGCGCAGGCGACGCTGGACCGTCAGGCCGCGTGGCTCGCGCGCTACCCGCAGGCGACGATACAGCTCGCCGGCAACTGCGACGATCGCGGTACCGAGGAATACAACATCGCGCTCGGCGAGCGCCGCGCCAACGCGGCGCGCGACTACCTGGTCGCCAAGGGCGTGGCCGCCGGCCGCATCTCCACCATCTCCTACGGCAAGGACCGGCCGACCGCGCTCGGCGACGACGAGCAGTCCTGGCAGCAGAACCGCAACGCCATCACCGTGGTGCGCTGACCCGGGGGGAGGTGCGGCCCCTTGACCCGAGCGGCGGCAGTGGCCTTAAGAACCCGCTGAGCAGGGGGCATCGCATGCGCGCCATCACCGGTACGACCGCGGCGGTCCTCGCCGCGGCACTGCTGGCACGACCGGCGTTGGCGCAGGTCGACAGCCGCGAGGCGATCTCGCTGCAGAACCAGATCCTTGAGCTGCGCCACGAGATGCAGCAGCAGAACCAGGGCGGCGGCGGCACCGAGCCGGTCGCCCCGCCGCTCGGCTCCACCGCCGCCGTGGACTCCCAGGGAGCCGGCGCACTGACGCCGCAGCTGCTCGATCGCGTCTCGACGCTGGAGGGTCAGGTGCGCGAGCTGCGCGGGCAGGTCGACCAGCTCAACAACCAGGTGCAGCAGCAGAACGCCGCCCTGTCCAAGCAGATCGGCGACGTGAGCTTCGCGGTCCAGCAGCAGGGGCATCCGGGGGGTCTGGCGGCGGGTGGCCCACCGCCGACCGCGCCGTCGGCCGCGCCGCAGGCGTCGCCGCGGCGCACCGCGGAGCTGGCGCTGCAGCAGGGCAACGCGGCGCTGGCGCGACGCGACTACGCGGGCGCGCAGAGTGCCGCGCGCGAGGTGCTCGCCGGCGCCAAGGGCCCGCGGCAGACCGACGCGCAGTTCCTGCTGGCGCAGTCGCTCGCCGGCCAGCGCCAGTACCAGCAGGCGGCGACCGCGTACTACGACGTCTACAGCCGCGCGCCGCGGTCGTCGCGGGCGCCGGACGCGCTGCTCGGGGTCGGCGCGTCGCTGCTGGCGCTGGGCGACAAGAACGATGCCTGCCAGGCGCTGCAGAAGCTGCACGTCGAGTTTCCGGCGCCGCCTCCGCGCGTGCGCGCCGCCTCGAGCACCCTGCGCGGCCGCGCCGGCTGTCGCTAGCGCCTGACCCGCCGTCGCCGAGCCCGCTCGGCGACGAGGAGTTCGATGCCCTGATGCGCCCGCTCGGTCCGTGGGCGAGCGCCGAGCGGATCGCGGTCGCGGTCTCCGGGGGTGCGGACTCGCTGTGCTTGGCACTCCTTGCCGCGCGCTGGGGGAGGTCGCGCGGCATCCGCGTGCTCGGCCTGATCGTCGATCACGGCCTGCGCGCGGAGGCAGCGGGCGAGGCGAGGCTGACCGCGGCCCGGCTCGACGCCCACGGCATCGCGTCGCGCCTCCTCACCCTGGACGGCCTGCCGCCCGGGCCGTCGCTCGCCGAACGCGCGCGCGCGGCGCGCTACGCGGCGCTGCGCGCCTGCTGCCGGGCGAGCGGCATCGTCGACCTGCTGGTCGGCCATCACGCCGGGGACCAGGCGGAGACGGTGCTGATGCGACGCCGTGCCGGCAGCGGCGCGGACGGCCTCGCGGGCATGGCGAGCCTGTCCGAGACCGACGCGCTGCGCCTGGTGCGGCCGCTGCTGACCCAGCCGCCGGAGCGTCTGCGCGCGACGTTGCGCGGCTTCGCAGTGGGATGGGTGGAAGACCCCTCCAACCGGGATGATCGCGCACTGCGCAGCCGGCTGCGGCGGGAGCTCGCCGGTCCCGACACCGCCGGCCTCGCGGCCGAGCTGCTCGCGGCCGCCGCCGAAGCCGGGGCCGCCCGCACGGCGCGAGACCTGGAGCAGGCCGGTGATCTCGCCCTGACCACGATGCTCATGCCGGAAGGCTTCGCGCTGCTGCCGCCGCGGCTGGTGCCGCCGCGGGCGCTCGCGGCGCTGA
Organism: uncultured Acetobacteraceae bacterium; assembly: GCA_964242335.1. Taxonomy (GTDB): domain Bacteria; phylum Pseudomonadota; class Alphaproteobacteria; order Acetobacterales; family Acetobacteraceae; genus Lichenicoccus. The sequence goes on from CAXTAY010000002.1 coordinate 11,646, forward strand.
TGCGCACGATCGGCGGCGCATCCTATCCGCCGGCGACGCGGGGGGTGGCCGCCCTGGTGCAGGATCCCCGGCCGGCGACGCTCGCCGGAACCCGCCTGATGCGGGCCGGGCGTCTCGGAGCGGGCTGGCTGCTGCTGCGTGAGGCGGCGCGCGTCGGCGCACCGGTGCCCGCCGTGCCGGAGGCGGTGTGGGACCGGCGGTTCCGGCTGCGCGGGCCGGCGACGGATCTGCCGCCGGGACTGAGCATCGGCGCGCTGGGCAGGGATGCTGCGCGGGATCGGACGCGCCCCGACCTGCCCGCGGCGGTGCTCGCCGTGATGCCGACGCTGCGCACGGCCGATGGCCGCCCGGTGCGGCAGATCGGGATTTTCGATTTCGAACCGGTGGTGCCGGCGACGACGCGGCCGGCTTTTTTCCGCTGAGCTTCCGCCGGTAACGATTTCGAGATGTATAGCATCCACGATAGGGGTGTGCGGTGATCGAAGGCATCCTATGTAGGATGGGTTCAGGCAACAGTACCGCTGCTTCGACCCGCTTGGTTCGGCCTTCGCTGTGCCGGCAGGGGCGGTGCCGACAAGCCTACGCTGAAGGGCCCCACGCGAGTGGGAGATCATAGGATACGATGAGCAATTTCGGCAGGAATCTGGCGTTGTGGGTCATCATCGCGGTGATGCTCGTGCTGCTGTTCAACGTGTTTCAGCCGGGCAGCGGCCAGCACGCCTCGCAACAGCTAGCCTACTCCGACTTCGTCGGCGACGTGAACGCCGGACGGGTGCGCTCGGTCGTGATCCAGCAGCACAACGTCAACGGCACGCTGACCGACGGCACCAGCTTCGAGACCTACCTGCCTGAAGATCCCAACCTAGTCTCGCGCCTGACCGAGAAGGGCGTGGAGGTGGTGGCCAAGCCGGAGGACAGCGACGTCAATCCGCTGCTGCGCTACCTGCTGCAGTGGCTGCCGATGTTGCTGCTGATCGGCGCCTGGTTCTTCGTGATGCGGCAGATGCAGTCCGGCGGCGGACGCGCCATGGGCTTCGGCAAGTCGCGCGCCCGGATGCTGACCGAGAAGCAGGGCCGCATCACCTTCGACGACGTCGCCGGCATCGACGAGGCCAAGGGCGAGCTGCAGGAAGTGGTGGAGTTCCTCAAGGACCCGCAGAAGTTCCAGCGCCTGGGCGGCAAGATCCCCAAGGGCGTGCTGCTGATCGGACCGCCCGGCACCGGCAAGACGCTGCTGGCGCGCGCCATCGCCGGCGAGGCCAACGTGCTTGACCCGGCGCTGCTGCGCCCCGGCCGTTTCGACCGCCAGGTGGTGGTGCCGAACCCGGACGTGAACGGCCGCGAGAAGATCCTGCGCGTGCACATGCGCAAGGTGCCGCTGGCCAGCGACGTCGAGCCCAAGGTGATCGCGCGCGGCACCCCCGGCTTCTCCGGTGCCGACCTCGCCAACCTGGTCAACGAGGCGGCGCTGCTGGCGGCGCGTCTCGGCAAGCGCACGGTGGCGATGCTCGAGTTCGAGAACGCCAAGGACAAGGTGATGATGGGGGCAGAGCGCCGCTCGCTGGTGATGAGCGAGGAGGAGAAGCGCCTCACCGCCTATCACGAGGGCGGCCACGCGCTCTGCGCCCTGTACGAGCCCGAGAGCGATCCGCTGCACAAGGTGACGATCATCCCGCGCGGCCGTGCGTTGGGTGTCACCTTCAGCCTGCCCGAGAACGACCGCCTGTCGGAGAGCCGCGCCTACCTCAAGGCGATGCTGGTCAAGATTATGGGTGGACGCGTCGCCGAGGAGATCATCCTCGGTCCGGAGAAGGTCACCGGCGGCGCTTCGGGCGACATCAAGCAGGCGACGCGGGTCGCGCGGATGATGGTCACCGAGCTCGGCATGAGCGACAAGCTGGGCATGATCGCCTATGGCGACAACAGCCAGGAGGTGTTCCTCGGCCATTCGGTGACGCAGAACAAGAACGTTTCCGAGACCACCGCCCGTGAGATCGAGGCCGAGGTCAAGGCGATGATCGATGCCGGCTACAACCGCGCCAAGGAGATCCTGGTCGAGCACATCGACGAGCTGCACCTGCTCGCCAACGGCCTGCTCGAGTACGAGACGCTGTCGGGCAGCGAGGTGCGTCAGATCCTGCGCGGCGAGAAGGTCACGCGTGCCGTGGTCGACGATCCGATGCCGGATAATCGTCGCGCCTCGGTGCCGAGCACGGGCGGCTTCCGCCCTGATCCGGCACCTCCCTCGGGTGGCCTCGACCCCGCACCGCAGCCGACCTGATCGGGGTCTGGGGCCGTTGGCCCCAGCGGGTCGAGGGCGGAGCCCTCGCCTGACGTGATCGAGCCTCTGGGCCTGATCCACGGCGAAGCGGCCCACGAGGCCATACGTCAAGGCGTGGCCTGCCCGATGCAGTCCGGCCCTGCCGCGTTCACGCTGGTCCGGCTGCTCGACGAACCAGGCGGCCTGATCCGTCCGGCAGGTGCAGTCGATCCCGACCGGCTCCGATCCCTGACCGCAGCGCCACCACCCGCCGGATTGCCATCCGGTCCCCTGGTGATGGGCATCCTGAACGTCACGCCTGACAGCTTCAGCGACGGCGGACGCCACTGGCGGGTCGGAGCTGCGGTCGCCGCCGGCCGGGCGATGATCGAGGCCGGTGCCGCGATCGTGGATATCGGCGGCGAGAGCACACGTCCCGGCGCGACGCCGGTAGATCCCGACGAGGAGCAGGCGCGGATCCTGCCGGTGCTCGCCGGGCTGCGCGGCCAGGGCGCGCTGGTCTCGATCGACACCCGCAACGCCGCGACGATGCGGGCAGTGCTGGACAACGGCGCCGACCTGATCAACGACGTCTCGGCGCTGTGGCACGATCCCGACGCGGCGTCGCTGCTGGCCGCACGCAGCTGCCCGGTGGTGCTGATGCACATGCGCGGCACGCCGGCGACGATGCTGCAGCTGGCGCACTACGACGACGTCGCCCTGGAGGTGGTACGGGAGCTGGAGCAGCGCATCGCCGTCGCGGTGGCGGCCGGCATCGATCGGTCGCGTATCCTGGTCGACCCCGGCATCGGCTTCGCCAAGACCGGGGCGCAGAGTCTGGAGCTGCTGCGGCGGCTGCCGATCCTGGCCAATCTCGGCTGCCGCATCGTGCTCGGCACCTCGCGCAAGCGGTTCCTCGGCGAGGCTGCCGGCGTCGACGAGGCGGCGAGCCGCGATCCCGGCACGATCGTCTCCAGCCTAGCCGGCTTGTCCTTGCCAGGTTGTATCCTGCGGGTTCATACTGTACCCCAGGTTGTGCAGGCACTGCGGGTCTGGCAGGCGATGTATGGCTGAGCTAGGTGTTGCGAGCGAGCAGGCGGGCCTTGGAGCGGGGATGAACACGACCAGAAAGCTGTTCGGCACCGACGGCGTACGCGGCACCGCCAACACCGATCCGATGACGGTCGAGATCGCCCAGCGACTGGGCCAGGCTGCGGGATTGCGCTTCAGACGCGGCACCCATCGCCATCGGATCGTCGTCGGCAAGGACACGCGCCTGTCCGGCTACATGATCGAATGCGCGTTGGTGTCGGGGTTCCTCGCCTCGGGCATGGACGTGACCCTGGTGGGACCGTTGCCGACGCCGGCGATCGCGATGCTCACCCGCAGCCTGCGCGCCGACCTCGGCGTGATGATCTCGGCCTCGCACAACGCGTTCGAGGATAACGGCATCAAGCTGTTCGGGCCGGACGGGTTCAAGCTGTCGGACGAGGCGGAGGCAGAGATCGAGGCGCTGATGCGCACCGACCTGACCGGCCGCCTGGCGGCGCCGGAGGAGATCGGCCGCGCCTCGCGCCTAAGCGATGCCGCCGGCCGCTACGTGGAGAGCGCGAAATCCTCGTTCACCCGCGGTCGGCGCCTGGATGGCTTGCGCATCGTCATCGATTGCGCGCACGGCGCGGCGTATCGCGTGGCTCCCACCGCGCTGTGGGAGCTCGGTGCGGAAGTGGTGCAGATCGGCTGCGCGCCGGACGGCCTGAACATCAATCGCGGCTGCGGCTCCACCAATCCGGCGAAGCTGAGCGCCTCGGTGCTGGAGCATCGTGCCGATCTCGGCATCGCGCTCGACGGCGATGCCGACCGACTGGTGATCTCCGACGAGCGCGGCCGGCTGGTCGATGGCGACCAGATCCTCGCCCTGATCGCCGGTTCGTGGTGCGACAGCGGCCGTCTTGCCGGCGGCGGCATCGTGGCGACGGTGATGTCCAACATGGGCCTCGAGCGCCTGCTGGCGGGAAGGGGCCTGTCGCTGGAGCGCACCGCGGTCGGCGACCGCTACGTCGTCGAGCGGATGCGCGAGGTCGGGATGAATCTCGGCGGCGAGCAGTCCGGCCACATGGTGCTGTCCGATTTCGCCACCACCGGCGACGGACTGGTCGCCGCCCTGCAGGTGCTGTCGGTGCTGGTCGAGCGCGCCCGACCGGCGAGCGAGGTCTGCCGCATGTTCGAGCCGTTCCCGCAGAAGCTGCGCAACGAGCGCTTCCGCGGCGTCTCGCCGCTGCGCGATGCCGGCGTGATCGAGGCGCGACGCTGGGCGGAGGACCTGCTCGGCAGCTCGGGCCGGCTGCTGCTGCGCGAGAGCGGCACCGAGCCGCTGGTACGGGTGATGGCCGAGGCGGAGGACGCGGCACTGGTGGATCAGGTGGTCGAGGGGCTGTGCGTGGCGATACGACGCGTCTCGCTGGCAGCCTGAGGAAGCCCACGATGCCGGCTGCCGCATCGGGTCGGGTCCTGGTCATCGCGGGCAGCGACTCCGGCGGCGGCGCCGGCATACAGGCCGACATCAAGACCGTCACCGCGCTCGGAGGCTATGCCGCCACCGCGATCACGGCGCTGACCGCGCAGAACACGCTCGGGGTGCACGGCGTGCTGCCGGTGCCGCCGGAGTTCGTGGGGCTGCAGATCGACTGCGTGCTGGACGATATCGGCGCCGACGCCTTCAAGACAGGCATGCTCGACCGGGCCGAGATCATCACGCTGGTGGCGGCGCGCATCGCCGCGAGGCCCGACCTGCCGTTCGTGCTGGACCCGGTGATGGTGGCCAAGGGGGGTGCCAGGCTGATGCAGCAGGGCGCGCTGGGCAGCCTCAAGCGCGACCTGCTGCCGCACGCGACGCTGCTGACCCCGAACCTGCCCGAGGCCGAGATCCTGGCCGGCTTCGCCATCCACGACCTCGCGGCGATGCGTGCTGCGGCCGAGCAGCTGCTCACGCTGGGGGTCCCGGCGGTGCTGCTCAAGGGCGGCCATCTGCCCGGTGCCGAGGTATTCGACCTGCTGGCGACGGAACATGGCGTGGAGACGTTCCGGGCATCGCGGATCGACAGCCGGCACACCCACGGCACCGGATGCACCCTGGCCAGCGCGATCGCGACCGGGCTGGCGCAGGGGCTGGGCCTGCGCGACGCGGTGCTGCGGGCGCGCGCGTACCTGCGCCGCGCCATGCAGGAGGCGCCCGGCTACGGTGGCGGCCACGGCCCGCTGCACCACGGCGTCACCCTGGATCCGACGCTGCTGGAGGCATGATCCGGCGCATCCTGCCCGCCTTGCTATCCGCCCTGCTGCCGGCCCTGATCCTGGCCGGCTGCGCCGGCGGTCCACAGGTCTGCCAGGTGGACAAGCTGGCCGACCTGCCGCTGCTCGCCGGCAGGAGGATCCCGGCGGTGGAGGCCCGCCTGGACGGCCGCAAGGTCGTGCTGTTGATCGATACCGGTGCTGCGTTGTCGATCATCACCAAGAGTGCCGCCGACCAGTTCGGTCTCCTGGGCGGTGCCGGCGGCGGAAGCGTGATGGTGCGCGGCATCGGCGGCACGGTGTTCGCACAGATGGCGACCATCCACCGCCTGGGGCTCGGCCGCGGCATCGCACGCGAGATCACCTTGCCGGTCGCGGGCGAACTGGGCGGAGCCATCGAGGGGATGCCGGTACTCGGCCTGTTCGGCGCCGACTTCCTGTCGAACTACGACGTCGATATCGATGTGCCCGGGCATCATTTCGCGATGTATGCGCTGCGGGGTTGCGGCTCGGCGATCCAGCCGATCGACGGGCCGTATTTCGAGGTGCCGTTCCATCTCGACGCGACCAAGATCGAGCTCGACCTGAAGCTCAACGGCAAGCCGGTCCGCGGCTTCCTCGATACCGGCGCCACGCGCACCCTGATCACCCCGGACGATGCCAGGCGCGCCGGGGTGACGAAGCAGGCATTGTCGGCGGATCGCGCCGGGCGCGCGTTCGGCATCGACTCCAGCCCGGTGGAGGCGCGGCTGCACCGCTTCGGCAGCCTGGAGATCGGCGCCGAGCGGATGAACAACTTCCCGTTCGTGGTCGCCGACGCCGACATCGACGACATGATCCTGGGCGACGACTTCCTGCGCTTCAACCGGGTGTGGATCTCCTACCCGCTGCAGCGCCTGTTCATCCAGCCGGCCACGCACGACCCGATGGTGCACCAGGGCGAGTGACGGCCGGGTATCGCCGCGCCGGCGCATCAGGCGTGAGCGAGGGCTTCCTCGCCATCGACGATCGCCGCCACGGCATGCACGACGGAGGCGACACGCACCGCAGCCTGCACCTGCTCGGTGGTCAGGCCGCCGGCGCGCACGACTTTCTCGTGGCTCTCGATGCACATGCCGCAGCCATTCACCGCCGATACCGCGAGCGACCACAGCTCGAAATCGACCTTGTCGATGCCTGGCCGGCCGATCACGTTCATGCGTAGGCGCGCCGGCAGGTTGGCGTAGTCGCCGCCGGCCAGGTGCACGAAGCGGTAATAGACGTTGTTCATCGCCATGATCGAAGCGGCGGCCTTCGCCGCGGTTAGCGCCTCCGGGCTGAGCTTCGGGCCGAACTCGGCGAGGATCGCACGAGTGACCGCGGCGTTGCGCGAGGCCAGGGCGGAGACGATGAAGGTGCCGGCGAGCTGCTGCGGCGTCAGCAGCGTCTCGTTCGCGAGCGAGCCGAGATTGAGCTTCAGGTCCTTGGCGTAGTCGGGAATCCAGCTCTTGATCGTCTCGATCGACATGACAGACCCTCGTGGCGGCGGATTGGGAGAGAACGGCCCGCCGCGACAGCGACGGGCCGCCTCGGCATCGTGCGGCGTGACCTCAGGCGGCGGGCTTGAGGTGCTCTTCGCCGTGGGTCCAGTTGCAGGGGCAGAGCTCGTCGCTCTGCAGCGCGTCGAGCACGCGCAGGACTTCCTGCGGATTGCGGCCGACCGAGAGGTCGTTGACGCTGGCGAAGCGGATGATGCCCTGCGGATCGACCAGGAAGGTGGCACGCATGGCGACGCCCTCACGGCGGTCGAGCACGCCGAGTGCCGTGCTGAGCTCGCGCTTGCCGTCGGCGAGCATCGGGATCTCCAGATGGCGGAGATCGTCGTGGTTGAGGCGCCAGTTCAGGTGCACGAACTCGCTGTCGATCGACACGCCGTAGACCACCGTGTCGCGATCGGCGAACTCGCCGCTCAGCTTGCCGAAGGCGACGATCTCGGTCGGGCAGACGAAGGTGAAGTCCTTCGGCCAGAAGAACACCAGCTTCCACTTCCCGGCATCGCTGGCGTCGCTGATCTCGGTGAAGGCGCTCTTCAGGTCCAGCCCGGCGGGACCGCCCTTGACCGCCTTGAGGTTGAAGCTCGGGAATTGGTCGCCGATCGTCAGCATGTAGGGGATCCTTGTCGCGTGCAGGAGGGTGGCCGGACCGTGGAGGCCGGCCGTCTCGCGATATTAGGGTGCAGTGCAGCATTTTCCAATCGATGCTCTCACCTCCGTGACCGGAGCGCTCCTGCCGCTAGGCACTTCGCCACTCGCGGACGGGCTACCTCGCCACCGGCAGGATGATCGTGCTGCTGTCCTGCACGTGGATCTCGGCACTCTGGTAGTCGGCCGGCTTGGCCAGGAAGATGTTGTCGACGTAGCGCTGCGGGTTGCGGTCGTAGAGCGGAAACCAGCTCGACTGGATCTGCACCATGATGCGGTGGCCGGGCAGGAACACGTGGTTGACGGTCGGCAGCGTCAGCCGCCACGGCAGCATCCGGTCGGGGGTCAGCGGCTTCGGCTCGCTGAAGCTCTCGCGGTAGCGGCCGCGCAGGATGTCGGTGCTGACCATCAGCTCGTAGCCGCCGAGTGCCGGCTCATGGCCGTCGACGTCCGGGTACAGGTCGATCAGCTTGACCACCAGGTCGCCGTCGGTGCCGCTGGTCGAGAGATCGATATGGGCGACCGGCTGGCCGCTGATGCGCAGCGGCGCGGTCAGCGGCGGCGAGCTGTACTCCAGCACGTCGGGGCGGCCGGAGACCATGCGCTGGTCGCTGGCGAGCCAGCCCTGCCAGACCTGCCGGCCGGCATCGCCGGACAGGTGCACCGGCCGCGGCAGGAACGGCACCGGGTTGGCGGGATCGGAGACGTAGGCGCGGTAGCCGGGTGCCACGCCGGCGGGCGGCGAGAAGCCGAGCTGCCCCTGCGGGCCGAGATGCAGCGCCGTCGGCTGCACCGCTCCCGGCCAGACGGCGCGCCGTTCCCAGCGATCGATGCCGGTGACGAAGTCGATCACCGGCGCCGTCGCCGGTACGTTGTCGCCCTTGAGCGCGCGGTCGAGGAACGGCTTGAGGATGCGGTTGCGGAACGCAGCGGCGGTGTCGGAGCCGAAGCGGATCGCGCCGATGGCACTTCCGTCGAGCCGTTCCTGATGGTGGAACCACGGCCCGATCACCAGGTGCAGCATGCCGGTCTGGTCCTGCGGCTGCAGCGCCTTGTAGACGGCGATGTTGCCGTAGATGTCCTCCTGGTCCCACAGGCTGTGCACCAGCATGGTCGGCACGCTCAGGGGCGCGGTCTGGCCCTGGCGCGCCAGCAGCCGGTCGATCGCCTGGCCCTGCCAGAAGCCGTCATAGGCGGGATGCGCCAGCAGCTTGGTGAAGAAGCCCAGCTGGTCGAGGCCGCGCGTGCGGCCCAGCGCGCCGGCCGAGCCTGCCTGCATCAGCTCGGTGTACTCGTCGTAGGCGCTGGACCACCATTTCAGGTCGCTGCCGCGTGTCGCTTCCTGCTCGTAGATGTAGCCGAGACTACCGGTGCGGAACGCCCCCTGGTGGAACCAGTCGTCACCCATCCAGCCATCCACCATGGCGTTGATCGGCACCGCGGCCTTGAGTGCCGGATGCGGATGGAACAGCGCCATCAGCGCGGTGAAGCCGTCATAGGAGATGCCGAGGATGCCGACCCGGCCGTTGCTCTCCGGGGTGTGCTTGACCAGCCAGTCGATCGTGTCCCAGGCGTCGGTCGATTCGTCGACACCGGTCGGGTTGAGCGGCCCGGCGAGCGGACGGGTCATGACGTAGTCGCCCTCCGAGCCGTACTTGCCGCGTATGTCCTGGATCACCCGGATATAGCCGTCCCGGGCGACCAGCTCGTCGACGACGTCGCCATCGCCCAGCACGCCCGAGAGCGTGTCGCTGGGATGCTCGGTGAACCGCGACACCGCGCCGTACGGGGTGCGGGTCAGCAGGATCGGCGCGTTGCGGGCGCCGCGCGGGATCAGGATCACGGTCCGCAGCTTCACGCCGTCGCGCATCGGGATCATCACGCTGCGGCGGACGAAGTCGAAGCTGGCCTCCTGCGGCACGAACTCGGTCGGCATCTCGCTCGGCAGGGTCGCGGCGGCCGGCGCGGCAATCGGCGCGGCAGGCTGGGAAGCTGAGGGTTGCGCGGTACCAGGCTGGGGCACGCCAGGCTGGGGCACGCCAGGCTGGGGCAGGCCCGGCTGGGACAAGCCAGGCTGGGACAAGCCAGGCTGGGACAAGCCAGGCTGGGAGACGGCGGGGGAGGGGATCGTGGGACGACCGGCAGGGAGCGGGGCGGGGGCTGCGGCGCAGAGCAGGATCGAGGCTGCCGTGATGAGCGTCGCCGTCTTGTTCATGCCGAACTCCCTGGTGCATCACGGCGAGGGCATTTCCTCCACGCCGGGTTCTGCTTTAGACCATCGCCATGCAAGCTGGAAAATCCCGCGCCTGGCTGGTGCCGGCGGGGCTGCTGGTGATCGTCGCGGTGATGCTCACGGTGGTCTCGTTCTCGGTGCCGCTGTACCGCATGTTCTGTTCCGTGACTGGCTCGGGAGGCACGACGCAGCGCGCCGACGCCTCGACCGGGCTCTCGAGCCGCCTGGTCACGGTCGATTTCTCCACCGCGACCGCCTCCACGCTGCCCTGGCGCTTCCGGCCGCTGCAGTCGCGGGTGCGGGTGCGCCTCGGCGCCGAGAGCCTGGTGTTCTTCGAGGCGGAGAACCTGTCGGACCAGCCGATCGTCGGCCACGCCACCTTCAACGTGACGCCGGACAAGGTCGGCATCTACTTCAAGAAGATACAGTGCTTCTGCTTCACCGAGGAGCGTCTGGCGCCGCACCAGAAGGTGGAGATGCCGGTCACCTTCTTCGTCGACCGCGCCATGGGCACTGACCCCTCGACCGACGACGTCGACAACATCACCCTGTCCTACACCTTCTTCCGCTCGGCGCGTCCTGCCGGCGCGCAGGACCTGTCGCGCTTCGCCAATGCTCCGGCCGATCCCGTCGCCGGCCGCATGCTGTTCGCCTCGCACTGCGCCGGCTGTCACGGCCTCGACCGTGCGATCGAGGGACCGCAGCTTGCCGGGGTGTTCGGGCGCCGGGCCGGCTCGGTGCCGGGCTACCCCTACACGCCGGCACTCGCCGGCGCGCACCTGACCTGGGATGCGGCCAGCCTCGATGCCTGGCTCGCCGGGCCGCGGCGCTTCATCGCCAACACCGCGATGCCGAACGCGATCGACGGCGCGGTCGGCCGGCGCGACATCATCGCCTACCTGCGCACGCTGTCGCCGCCGCGAGGCAGCTAGGGCATCCGGCCGCCTGATCGCTCCGGCGCACGCACCGGCTCTCAGCGTGGCGCGCGTCGCAGGATGCTGGTTACCATCAGGCCGAACAGGGTCGCGCCACCGGTGAACACCACGATCACGATCCGCAGCCGCAGCGCGATGTCGTTTCCCTGATCCTGGAAGTGCCGACGCAGCACGTGACGCGCGGCATCGATCCTGTGCGGCATGTCGCCGCCGGACGTGAATGCGCCGGCTCCATCGTCGCCGAGCGCGTCGCGCAGCTCGTCCAGCCGTGCCTGCGCGTCGGGCGCGCCGGTGGCGGCATCCAGCTTGGCTTCGGCATAGGCCTCGCGCTGATACGGCAGCTGCACCGCGTAGGTCGCGAACAGGCCGCACAGGCCGAGGATGATGAAGGCCATCGCCAGGAAGCCGGTCCAGGCGCCGCTGCCATGCTTTACCATTCGGTCCGGTGCTGCTCGAACTCGCACTCGAACGCCCCGCGGGGTCCGGTCGTCACCAGAAATGTCGCTCGAAGCAGGGCATCGAGTAGCCGTAGAAGTTCACGTCCTTGATCGGCTCTTCGGGATCGAGGCTGCGGAAATGGTTGATCAGTCTGTGCTTGTAGGTCTGCGCATAGGCCAGCGTCGTGAAGAAGAACTTGCCCCACTGGCAGCAGATCGGGACCAGTTTGGTTCTGCGTTCGATGAACAGGTGGGCCACGGCCTGATGCACTTCCGGCCAGCCGGGACTGTAGTAGTCGTCGAGGATCACGATGCCGCCGTTGCAGATCGCAGCCTCGGCGAACAGCAGATCGCTCATCGTATGCAGCAGCTCGTGCGAGCCATCGACACTGAACAGCCTGAACTTGCCAAGATCGTTGGCGATTCGAAAGGCATCCATCGGTGACAAATCGATCGAGTCGCCGCGCATGATATGCGTGCTGATCGCGTCGTTTCCGTGCTTGGCGAGGTTCGCGCGGAACACCTCGATCGAGGTGTTACCGGACCCGTCGATGTTGAACTGGACGTCCTCGAAGATGTCGAGTGCGAGAGATACCTCGCCCGGTCGCAGCAGGTTGTGGACGCCGATGAACAGCTTGCCGCTCTGCACGCCGATCTCGGCAAAGTTTCCCCCCACCGCGGCATCGGCCTGGAAGCGGTCGAACAGCTCGACATAGTCGAGCACGCGCGGGTCGCACCAACCGAAGACCTCGGCGAAGCCGGTGGCTTTGTAGGCGTCGAAGAATTCCGTCGTCATCTTGATCCCGCAGAGCCCGAGGCTGCCTCCCGAGGATGGCTGAGCAGCGTCATGTGGCACTCTCTCCACCCTATCGCGCTCACGCAGGCTTGCCGAGCGGAAACGCCCGGGCAGTTCGTCTGCGCCTCGTCAGCTCGTCGTGCCGAGGCGGGGCAACTCCGGCTGCAAGCCGGCCGCGCTGGTCAACACGGCTCGTGTCTCCTCAAGAGGTTGACCGTTGCCGTAGTTTTGCGCTTTGCCTGCCCTGAGAGGGCAATCCGGGCAGAGGCGGGTCGTTATGAACTCCGAGATGGCCATTGAAGTGCGTTCGCTGGTCGAGCCGGTGTTCAGGCTGTTCCGCGTCGCCCTGGACCGTGCGCCGGAGCCGGCGGCGCAGCGCACCTTCGCCGAGCGGCAGCGCAACGGCGCCAGCTTCCGCGACCTGGCCGGGCTCATCGCCGACTCCGCCGAGTTCATCGCCCGGCACGGACCGGACGCACCGCCTGATCGAGCCTACATCACCCGTCTGCATCACTCCGGCTTCGGGCGGGAGCCGCAGCCCGACCTGGTCGCGACGCTGCTCGACGATGCGAGCTCCGGCCATGACCGGTTGGACGTGCTGGTACGCGTGGCCGACCTGTTGCGGCAGGACCATGCCAGTCTGGCGCGAACCCTGTTCCCCGACGGCATGCGACCGGAAGATGACCTCGCCTATCAATTCTGGGTCGAGCAGTACGGGACACCGAGCGACCAGGACATGATCGCGATCGACCGCCATATCGGCCGCATGACGCACCGGCCGCTGTTCTCGCTGTTGCTGACCTCGCCCGCGGTGCGGCCCGACCTGGTGCTGGAGACGATCGCCTCCCTCGAACGGCAATCCTATCCGGGTTGGCAGCTGTGCATCGGCTGCCCGGCGGATATGGCGGCGGCTGCGGCCGCATCCCTGCATCAGGCCGTGCGTCGCGTGCCGGGCATCGTTCTGGTCCGGGCGGGTCCTGGTGCGGAAGCGCCGGAGCTGCTCCAGGCCGCGCTGTCGGCAGCGCGGGGGCAGTTCATCGGCATGCTCGATGGTGGCGACCAGCTGGCGGCGACCGCCCTCTACGAGTTCGCCGCCGCGTTGGAGCAGCAGCCGGAGCTGGCGGTGATCTATACCGACGAGGACAGCCTCGACGGCGCCGGCCGTCGCTTCCGGGCGCTGTTCAAGCCTGGATGGGGACCTGACATGCTGCTGGCGGGCGACTGTGTCGGCCAGCTGGTGCTGGTGCGCCGCACCAGGCTGGATGCCGTCGGGGGTCTTCGCCTGGATGCTGGCCTGTTCACACGCTACGATCTGCTGCTGCGTGCGGTCGACGGCCTGCCGCCGAGCTGGGTCACGCACATCCCGGCCGTGCTGTTCCATCGCGGCCGCGCGCCCGGCCGTGCCCTGCCGTTCCCGCAGGTCGCGGCGACCAGCCTGCACCCCGAACTTCGGCGTGTCCTAGACCGGCATCTAGCCCAGGTCGCTGCGCGAGGTGCCGAGCCATCGGCACCGGCCGGCGAGCGCTCGATCAGGATCGAGGATTTTCTGCTGGCCGGCGGCGTCTGGCCGCGCGCGCGCTTCTCCTCGTCCGGATCACCGGCACTCGTCTCGATCCTCATCTCCACCCACGAGCAGCCGGTACTGCTGGAGCGGTGCGTCACCGGACTGCTGGAGCGCACCGACTACCCGTCCCTGGAGATCATCGTCGCCGATCATGACAACCGCTCGTCGCCGGCTCGGCGGGCACTGCGACGTCTGGAGCGCCACGCGGCGATACGCATCGTTCCTGTCGAGGGTCCCTTCAACTGGTCGGCCATCAACAACCGTCTCGCTCTGGAGGCGCGTGGCGAAATCCTGGTCCTGATGAATGACGACGTCGACGTGATCGCCGAAGACTGGCTCGACGAGATGGTGGCGCAGCTCGATCGCCCATCGGTCGGGATCAGCGGCGCCTGCCTTCTCTATCCCGACGACAGCCTGCAGCATGGCGGTATCGTGCTGTCGCATGCCGCAGCCAAGCATGTCCTGCGTTCGGCGCGCCAGGAAGCAGGCTACTTGGGGCAGCTCACGATGGTCCGCGATCTCTCAGCAGTTACCGGAGCTTGCCTGGCCATCCGCCGTGCTGTGTTCGAGACCGTAGGGGGGCTGAGCGAGGCGTTACCGCTCTCGTGTAACGACATCGATCTCTGCATACGGGTCAGGAGAGCGGGTTTCCGCGTCGTCTGGACTCCGTTCGCGCTGCTGCATCACGTCGACGGCGCTTCGCGCGGTCAGGATCGAACGATACGGCAGCAGGCGAGTTTTCGCCGATCGCTGGCTACCCTGCAGTCGAAGTGGGACGACGCGATGCGGCACGACCCCTATCTAAACGCCAACCTCAGGGCGACCGATCATCACCTGCTGCTTGCCGAGCCGCCACGTCGTGTTCCACCTTGGCATCATTCCGAGCATCAGAAGAGCACCGATCAGTGATGCTAGAGAACGTGAAGTACTGGCTGCAGGACGAGCCGACACAGAATTTTGGAGATTATCTCTCGGAATATCTGCTGCATCGCCTGTTCATGCACGTCATGCCGACCGAGCAGACCGTGCGGATCATCGGCAGCTGCATCGACGACATGTTCCTGCCTCCCGGCGAGCGGGTGCTGTTCTGGGGCTGCGGCTTGCGCGAGCCAGGCGGATTGAGCGAGACATCCCGTCCTGCCGCGGAGCTGCTCAGCGTGCGCGGGCCGCTGTCGCGCTCCGATCTCCGGCTCGGCATGGCGACGCCGATCGGCGATCCCGGCTTGCTGCTTCCGTTCCTGCACGCGCCGGACCGGACACGTCGCGGAACCGGAAGATCGCTGCTGATCCCGCACTACCACGACAAGCGGAGCGACAGCGCGCTGCTCGAACTGTCCGGCTGCGACGTTGTTCTGCGCCCCAACATCAGCGACACGCTCACGGCGATCGATGACTTCCTGAACAGGCTGGCCGAAGCGGAGTTCGTGCTCGGTGGCTCGATGCACGCGGTCATCGCTGCGGCCGCCTACGGCGTGCCGTTCGGCTTCTGGGACAGCGGCGAGATCGACCTGCCGTTCAAATGGAAGGACTTCGCCGCCTCCATCGGCATCCCATGCCGCTTCCACCGCACTCTTGCTCCGGCGCGCGACAGCTATGAGCAGGAGGTGGCTACGACCCTGACGATCCCGCCGCTCTGGCCGATGCTGGCGGTGGCGCCCTTTCCGGTGAGGCCGGACATCTTCGTTCGCGCGCTGAGTGCGGATGTCGCACGTCACGGGACCAACGTGCTTGCCCTGGTCGCCGCGACGCCAACGGTCAGGTGGCGTAGCGGCGCGGACACGCTCATCGAGCAGTTGCGGACGGAACTTGCCGCCGAGCGTGAACTCAGCACGGAATTGCGCGAGCAGGTCGACGACGCGAAGCTGCAGCATTCGCTCGATCGTGCGGCGCTCGACCAGGCTGAGGCAGCCCGGGCGCGCGAGCGGGAAGACTATCTGCTGGTGCGATCGGAGGCGGAACGGGAAGCAGAGCGCGCACGCGCCAGCGAGCTGGAATGGGAGGAGCAGACCCGTCTCGAACAGGAGATCACGGAGGAGGTCCTACAGAAAACGCGGGACGAACTGTCGCGTGTCAGCGAGCAGAACGATGCGTTGCGTGCCCAGCTTGAATGCCGGACCGCCGAGATCACCGCATTGCAGCAGGAACAGCTTCGGCCGCCGCCTGCCGGGGTGGAGGTGGAGGTCATTCGTGCGAAGCGGGCGCTCGTGGAACTCGAAGCCCGCTACGATGCCCTGACCGGTTCCACCAGCTGGCGTGCGCTGGAACCGCTGCGCCGCGCCGGCCGTCGCGCGCCGGGATTGCGTCGGGGGCTGCGGCGCTCGCTCAGGCTGTTGCTGTGGACGGCTCGTGGCCAGGTCCTGGACAGGCTCAAGGAGCGCGACCGCATGACGGCGGACGTCGATTTCCTGCGGCGGCATCCACTCTTCGATGCTGCGTGGTATGCCGCGCGTCATGCCGCTCTGCTTCGACCGGGTCTCGACCCCGCGACCCACTATGTCTGGAGCGACCCCGAAGCCGGGCATGATCCGCATCCGCTGTTCGATGGTCGGTGGTATCTGGAGCAGCTCCGCGCCAGCACCATCGACCGGACCGGGGCCGAGGTGCCGCTGCTGCACTACATCAGGATAGGCGACGCCGCGGGCCTGGACCCGCATCCGCTGTTCGACACCGCCTACTACCTCTCGCAGCCGGGGAGCCGGCCGCAGGCAGGGGTGACGGCACTGGAGCATTATCTCGATCAGGCTACCGACGTCCGAGCGCCGAACCGGCTGTTCGACGCCCGCGGCTATCGTTTCGAGCACATGGGTGACGTATCGATCAGCCCGCTCGCGCATTACGTTGAAACCGGAGAAGCACTCGACCTCGATCCGCACCCGGCATTCGACAGCCTCTGGTACCGGACGCAGCATCCGGATTGCGGGCGGATCGGTCCGCTGGCGCATTGTGTGCGTGCCGGGACGGTCACGTCGACCCGCCAGTGGCCTGAGGCGGTCGGGCGTCTGGAGGTACTGCCGCTCGCCTTTCCGGCGACCGACACGCCACTGGTATCGATCGTCATCCCGGCATACGGCGCCTACGCGCAGACCTTCCGCTGCCTGCTGGCGCTGATGCAGAACACCACGGGCGGGCTCCCCTACGAGGTGATCCTGGCCGACGACCGTCCAGCCGATCCCGTCGCGCCGCTGTACTCGGACGTGCCGAACCTGCGAAGCCACGTTAACCCGCAAAATCTCGGCTTCCTGCGCAACTGCAACCGGGCGGCGTCGCGTGCGCGCGGCGAGTACATCGTCTTCCTGAACAACGACGCCCTGGTCGGTCGCGACTGGCTGCGTCCACTGGTCGCGCTGATGGCCGATCCCACGGTAGGCCTCGTCGGCTGCAAGCTGCTGAACACCGACGGCACGGTGCAGGAAGCAGGTGGCGCCATCCTCTCGGACGGCTGGGGCTGGCCCTATGGCGCCGGCGATCAGCCGACTCGCGGCGCCTATAATTTCGTGCGCGAGGTGGATGTCGTCACTGGCGCTTGCTTCCTGGTCGGTGCTTCCGCCTTCTCCGGACTCGGCGGGTTCGACGACCGCTACGCCCCGGCGTTCTACGAGGAGTTCGACCTCGCCATCGCCCTGCGCGAGTGTGGCCTGCGCACGCTGTACCAGCCGGCGAGCCAGGTGGTCCACCTCGGTAGCGCGTCGTACGGCGTGGACGTGCGGGACCGCCAGTCGCTGAAGAACCACGCGCGGTTCGTCGAAAAATGGCGCGCCCTGCTGCCCGGCCAGCCGAGCCAGGTGACACCTGCCTTCGTCGTGCGCGAGCATCGTGCGCCGCGCGGCGTGATCCTGGTGATCGACGACAAGGTGCCGGAATACGACAAGCATGCCGGCGCGGTCACGCTGTTCCAGTATCTCGGCCTGATGCACGAGCTAGGCCTTAAGGTGATCTACCATCCTTTCGACGGCCTGCCGGCGCAGCCTTACACGAACGACCTGCAGCAGCGTGGCATCGAGGTGCTGCACGCACCGGATA
Organism: uncultured Acetobacteraceae bacterium; assembly: GCA_964242335.1. Classification (GTDB taxonomy): domain Bacteria; phylum Pseudomonadota; class Alphaproteobacteria; order Acetobacterales; family Acetobacteraceae; genus Lichenicoccus. Next base: position 29,362 of record CAXTAY010000002.1, read on the forward strand.
CGCTCGCGGCCTGGCTCGATCGCGACGGGACGCAGGTGGATTTCGTCTGGATCGCCCGGCCCTATGTGGCGGCGCCGACGCTCGACCTGCTGCGACGCACGACCGGCGCCCGCATCCTGTACTACACCCATGACCTGCACTACCTGCGCGAGATGCGACGCTTCGAGCTGGAAGGCGACCTGTCGGCCAGGGAGGAGCACGATCGCGTCAAGCCGATGGAGCTCGGCATCTTCGCGATCGTCGACCGCGTGATGACCCCAAGCGAGGAGGAAGCGCGCATCATCGCCGAGGCGGTGCCGCAGGCACACGTCACGGTCATCCCGCCATACCTGTATCCTGCGACCGGACTCGCCGATCCGGCCACCCTCGACTTCTCCGGCCGGGAGACCGTGATCTTCGTCGGTGGCTTCGACCACACGCCCAACGTCGATGCGGCACTCTGGCTGGCGCGCGAGATCATGCCATTGGTCTGGCGGCAGCGGCCGGACGTCTGTCTGTTGATCGTCGGCAACGTCCCGCCGGAGGAGGTGAGGGCGCTCGCCTCCGAGCGCATCACGGTGACCGGGTTCGTCCCCTCGCTCGAGCCGTACTACGCCCGCTCGCGGATCGCGGTCAGTCCGCTGCGCTACGGGGCGGGAGTGAAAGGCAAGATCGTCGGCAGCCTGCGTGCCGCCGTGCCCGTGATCACCACCAGTGTCGGCAACGAGGGGATCCGGCTGCGTCACGGCATCGAGGCGCTGATCGCCGACGACGCAGCCGGGATCGCGCGCGCCATCCTCGATCTCTGCGCCGACGAGGCGCTCTGCCGCAGCCTCGCGACAGCCGGCATGGCGGTGCTGGAGCGGCAGTTCTCGGAGGATCGAGCGCGCTCGGTGCTGCTCGACCTGCTCGGCAACGATACCTGCCCGATATGCGGCGCGAGGCCGCGCTTCGCCGGTCCGCGTGGCGCGAACTGGCGGGAGTCGTTCTCCTGCCTCGCCTGCGGCGCGCTCAACCGGACGGCGGCGCTGGCGGAGGTGCTGCTGCGTCCATATCGCCGGCAGCGACTCGTCACCCTGCGGGCAGCGCGCGCCACCTTCGCTGCGTTGCGCGTGCACGAGTTCGGTTTCGTCGGCCCGGTGCAGGCCATGCTCGGCGACGCTGCCTCGTTCAGCCGGTCGGACTTCTTTCCCGACGTGCCGCCGGGCGCGCTGGCGCCCAACGGTGTGCAGTGCCAGGATCTGCAGGCGCTCACCCTGGCGGATACGAGCATCGATCTTGCGATCAGCCAGGACGTGATGGAGCACGTGCCCGACATGGAGCGCGCCTGGAAGGAAATCCACCGCGTGCTGCGCCCGGGTGGCAGGCACGTCTTCACCATCCCCTACAGCACGGATCGCGCGGAGACGATGCGCCGCGCCGAGCTCTCGAACGGCGCCATCCGCCACATCCTCCCGCCCGAATATCATGGCGATCCGATCCGCGAGGAAGGCGCGCTGGCCTTCTGGGACTACGGCGCCGATCTCCCGGAGCTATTGCGCCGGATCGGCTTTGCCGTGACCGTGCACGAGGTGGTGCGTTCAGGTCACGATATCCTGGTGTTCGAGACGATCAAGACGCGGTTCGGAACTGCAGGAGGCGAGACTTCCAGCGCACCACGATCGGCTCCCTGAGGTGGCAGCACGGCCGACGAGATCGATGGTGCTGGCAGCTGTCGCAGGGCTGGGAAGCTACTTCGTGCTCTGTGCCTTCTTCCTCTACCAGTTCGGTGGCATCCGGAGGAACTCCGACGAAGCCGGCAGTCTCCTGGCCGGCTACGAGATGTTCCACGGCAACTTCCTGCTGTCGGCGTGGACGCTACCACCGGACAGCTACTGGCTGCTCGAGGATCTCGCCTACGGGGTCATGACGGTGATAGCCGGCGTACGACCAAGTCTGCTGTATATCCTGCCGGCGGCGATCTGGGCCTTGGTGGTGATGCTGGTAATCAGGCTCGTCCGGACGGGTGCGCAGCCTGCCGGGCTCGGTCGCGAACTTGTCCCCGTCATCCTGTTGGTGTTTCCCCCACTGGTCTACGGCGACGCGCTGCATTTCATCGGCGATGCTCCCGGACACATGCTGACGATTGCGTGCAGCCTCTCGGCGATCGCGCTGATCGAGCGATACCTCGTACGGGCCGCAAGACGATCGATCCTGCTCATCCCGTATTGCCTGATCTGCACGGTCGCAGCCTCGAGCGATCCGTTCAGCCTCGTCGTGTTGTTCATTCCGGCGTGTCTGACGCTGCTCTTCAAGACTACCGAACGGGAATGGCGGCCGCCGGTGAAGTTGCTCGCCTGCACCGCCTGTTCATGGTTCGCCGGCTACTACCTGACCGATCAGGTGGTCGCGGCGCGGGGTTTCTCAGTCGTCTCTCAAGATAACAGGCTGTGTGATCTGCAGGACCTCCCCGTGCACCTGTTCATGGCGGTCCGGGATGTGATGACCTTGTTCGGGACCAACTTCTCATCGAAGCCGTTCGCCGGGCTCGCTGGTGCCGTTCCGGCTATCGCCAGATTGCCGCTTCTCATGCTCGGCATCGGCATCGTCTGGCATGAGGCGCGTCGGATGTGGCGCTTCGCGCTGACCGGCGGGGAGATCAAGCCGCCAGTCGACCTGATCGACCTGTTCTCGGTCTCGGTGATCCTGGTCACGATCAGCTCCGTGGTCCTGAGCCGGTATCTTCTGGATGAAACCTCGATACGCTATTTCGTGCCGGTACTGGTGTTTTCCGCGATCGTGCTGGGCCGCCGCCAGGCATCGGGTCGCCGATGGCGTATCCTTCTGCTGTTCCAGCTATCGCTGGCAGCCTGCGTCGCCCTGATCCTTCCGGTCGGAAGGCTGGGTGATCCGGCAGGCCAGGATGAGCCGTCGAACGTGGCGAAGTTCCTGCGGCAGCATCGTCTCGACGACGGATATGCTGGATACTGGGACGCATCCGTCGTCACCGTCTTCAGCCACGGCACGATACATGTCAGGCCTGCGGTTCGCGGCGGCCGCTGCGGCCTGCAGCCTTACCTCTGGCTCAGCAGTCGCCGCTGGTATCAGGACGCAGATCGAGCCGGCAGGCATAAGACGTTCGTGATCGTGAGGACGAGCTCGAACACTTTCCTTAACCAGAACGATGTGCTTGAGCATTACGGCACGCCGGAACGGATCTATCCGCTCGGGACGCTCCTGATCGACGTCTATTCGCCCGGCGTCCTGTCACGAAGCTGCCCGGGCACATCCGGTTGAGCACACCGGACCGACGCCGCTTCACGAACCAGGCCCCGCGCCGCACTGCGGCGCAAGCGCCTGACCGCACCGAACGACCGCGCACGCGCCTGCACCACCAGCTGCCGGTCCTCGAACCGGCATGTCCCGGTGACCATGTAGCCGGCACCGATCAGCAGGGCTCGCAGATCAGACTCGGAGAGCGCGTTGACCCAGCCGAAACCGGCGCGGTCCACCGTCCACAGCTCGGGTACGCAATAGGTCAGGAGAAGATGCTCCGCGTAGCGGTGCAGGCGGGTCAGCAGGAGGCCTGGGTCGACGATGTATTCCAGCACGCCCAGCATCACCGCCACGTCGCAGCGCAGCAGCGATCGCCGCGGCAGGCGGCCCTGGTTCAGCTCGCAGATCTCGGTATCCCCGGTCCAGCCGCGGATGTCGGCCGGCAGGTAGCGTATGCCCGCTCCGAGTTGCGTGCGCAGCGCCTGCCTGCCGCAGCCGATGTCGCAGACCCATCGTCGGTCGCGCAGCAACGGACCGACCGCGACGGCACGGCCGTCCCAGAACGGCAGGTAGCTGTCGGGGTCCATCCAGCGTGTCGCGTCGGTCGTGCGCTGCGCCACGCTGCGGCGTCTCGCGGCGACCTGCTCCGTCTCCGTCATCGCAGGGTCCAGCTCTCGGCGCCCTTGTGCGTCAGATGTACCCCGCCAGCGGTGCCTCCCGCCCGGCTCAGCGCGTGGATCAGCCCGACGCGCCGCTCGGGGGGCACCACGAACATCATGAAGCCGCCACCGCCGGCGCCCGACACCTTGCCCCCGGTGGCGCCGGCCGCGAATGCCGCTCGCATCAGCGCTTCGATGCGCTCGCTGCTGATCCCCTGCGCCGTGCGTTTCTTGGCGAGCCAGGAGCCGTTGAGGATGTCGGAGATGCGGCCGATCTGGCCACGCAGCAGTGCCTCCTTCATCTCCTGCGCGTCGCGCTTCAGCCGGTGCAGGCCCTCCAGCGCGTCCGAGGCATGTTCCGTCATGTTGCGGGTCTGTTCCTCGATGATCCGCTCAGAACGGCGGGAGACGCCGGTGAAGCAGATCACGAGGCTGATCTCGAGCTCGTTGAGGACGGAGGGCGACACGCGCAGCGGGTTGACGATGACGCGGTCGCCGGCAAGGAACTCGATGAAGTTAATGCCGCCGAAGGTCGCCGCGTACTGGTCCTGCTTGCCGCCGGCGAGGCCGAGCTCGACGCGCTCGATCTCGAAGGCGAGGTGCGCCACGTCGTAGGGGCCGAGCGGCAGGCGCATCGCCTCGCGGAAGGCCTCGACCAGCGCCACGCACAGGGCCGAGCTGGAGCCGAGCCCGCTGCCGGGCGGCGCATCGACGAACGAGGTCACCCGGCAGGGGCGGATCCGGCCATCCCCGAACTGCCGCGCCATGCGACGCAGCACACCAGCGTGCAGCACCAGCCTGGCATTCGCCAGCGCCGCGTCATCGGCCGGCAGCGCCTCCTGCATTTCGAGATCCGGCGCGATCAGGTGAACCTGGTCGTCCGCCGATGGGGTGATGATGGCGTAGGCGTAGCGGTCGATGGTGACGTTGAGCACGGCACCACCGTGCTCGTCGCAGTATGGGCTGAGGTCGGTGCCCCCGCCTGCCAGACCCAGACGTAGCGGCACCCGGGATCGCACCGTCCCGGCATCGTCATCGAATCGGGCGCCAACGGTGATCATCGCGCGCGAGCCAGCAGCGGTGCCGCGAAGCTGGCGAGGTCGCCGCCCGGGAACAGGTGACCGGCGACGCCCGCCGCCGTGGCGGCGGCGAGGTCGCGCGGATGATCGCCGATCAGCAGGCAGCGCTGCGGCTCCAGCTCCCAGCGCCGGATCAGGTCGAGGATCATGCCCGGTGCGGGCTTGCGCCAGTCCGAGACGGCGCGGTAGCGCGGAACGACCGCCTCGGGATGGAACGGGCAGTAACGTATGTCGTCCACGGTGCCGCCCGCTCCCCGCAGCTCGTCGCCCATCCAGCGATGCAGCGTGCCCACATCGTCCTCCGTGTAGAGCCCGCGCGCAACGCCCGACTGGTTGGTGACGACGAACACGTGGAAGCCGGCGGCGGTGGCGAGGCGCACCGCTGCCTTCGCGCCCGCGATCCACTCCCATTGCGCCCTCGAGCCGACCCAGCCACGGTCGTGGTTGAGCACGCCGTCGCGGTCGAGCAGGAGTGCCGGACGCCGGATCCGGTCGGGCAGCTCCGCCCGCGCGTGCGCCAGATCGGCCGGCACGCCGATATCGATGAACCACCCGTCGGCTACGGTACCTCTGACCGCGCCGTCGCGGATCAGCGCGGGCAGCGAGTCGCGCTCTAGCGAGCAGTTCGCGCCAGCCAGGTCGGCCAGTCGGCGATCCATCAGGTAGATACCACTGTTGATGAGGCCGGGTCCGGCGACATCCGGCCGCTCCTGGAACGAGACCACGCGGTCGCCCTCCAGGCCGACCACGCCGTATCGTCCCGTGTCGGGCACTTCGCGCAGGACCATCCGGCAGGCGATGTCGCCGGCATCGCTAGCGAAGGCGGCCAGCGCGGGACCGAGATCTGCCAGCAGCAGGCTGTCCCCGTTCAGCAGCAGGAAACGCTCATCCAGCAGGTTCCGCGCGGCGCGCAGTGCGCCGCCGGTGCCGGCCGGTGCCGGCTCGTTGCTCACCCGGATGCCGACCGCACGCGGCAAGCCGTCCGACAGGAGGTCGATCGCGCCGCGCACTCGATCACCGAGATGCCCGGTCAGCAGGATGAACTCCTCGATGCCCCAGCGTAGCGCCTCCCGCATCAGCCAAGCCAGGAACGGGCGCCCGCCGACATCGAGCAGCGGCTTGGGCGTGTCCCGGGTGAGATCGCCCAGGCGTGTGCCGAGGCCGCCGGCGAGGATGGCGCACTGCCGGGGCAGGGACATCAGGACGGTGGACACAGGATGCGCTCGACGACGGCGCAGAGCATGTGGGCGGCGGTGATGTGAATCTGCTGGACGATCGGGGTGTGATCCGACGGCGCCTGCAGCAGAAAGTTGCAGTGCACAGGCATCGCGCCGCCGTCGCTCCCGGTGAAGCCGAGAACCAGCATGCCGGCTCCGCGCGCCGTCTCGAGGCACCGCAGCACGTTCGGCGAGCGGCCGCTGGTCGAAATCGCCAGCAGCACGTCGCCGCCGCGGCCGAGTGCACGCAGCTGCCGGTCGAAGATCTGCTCGAAGCCGTAATCGTTGCCGATCGCGGTCAGCGCCGAGCTGTCGGTGGTGAGCGCGATCGCGGCCATCGGCGCCCGGTCATACATCAGGCGCGAGGTGAACTCGCCCGCGATGTGCTGGGCGTCGCCGGCACTTCCGCCGTTGCCGCAGACCAGCAGCTTGCCGCCCGCGCGCAGGCGCTCGGCGGTGCGTCGGCCCATCTCCGACATCAGAGTGATCGTCGCGGGATCGGTGCAGAACCTGCGCATCGCGCTCTCGGAGCGGCTCAGATAATCGGCCAGCCACACGCGCTCGCCGTCGTCGCTCCCGGTCTCTGACAAGATCGCTGCTCCACGATGAACTCGACCCATCCGCTCGCGCCTCTACCGCAGCTTCCACCTGCCGGCTAGCCGGTCGGGCGGAAACTCCCACGGAAAGCCTTGACCACGCGACACCTCGCCGCTATCCCGCACCTCCTCACGCCTCAGATCGCTGCAGGCATCCGCAGCACCTCGGCTGCTCGAACAGGGTCATGCCATGAAGATCAGGAACAGCCTGAAATCGGCCAAGGTGCGGGACAAGGATTGTCGCGTCGTGCGCCGTCACGGCAAGGTCTACGTCATCAACAAGAAGAACCCCCGTATGAAGGCTCGCCAGGGCTGAGATGCCGGGGCGGTCTTCCGTTCCCGCCGACTGGCCGAAAGGGCGTCGCTTCCTCGGGAGCGGCGCTTTTTTGTTGCTCCTCACCGCGGCCGGGCCCGACCCCAAGCTCGCCGCGCTGACCGTGGCACTGGCGCAGGCGCAGGGCCGGACGCAGGCGATGCAGCTGGAGCTCGAACTCGAGGGGCTGCGCCAGCAGGCGGTGCAGCCGATGGTGCGGCTGCTGCAGCGCCGCTCGCAGCGCGAGCTGGCCGCCGGGGAGCACGCGGCGGCGCTGTCGGATCTCGACGACGCGGTCGAGCTGCAGCCTGACGCGGCCGTGCTCTGGCGTGAACGCGGCGCCGCGCGGGCCGCCGGCGGGGAGCCGGACCAGGCGGCGCTCGATCTCGGCGGCGCGCTGTCGCGCGATCCCTCCGACGTGCTCGCCTGGCAGACCCTCGCCGCGATCGAGGAGGAACGGGCCTCGTGGATGGCGGCCTACAAGGCGTGGCAGCACGTGCTCAGTCTGGACCCGCAGGTCGAGGGCGGGGCGAAACGGCTCGACCGGTTGCGTCGGCGCGCGTTCGGCCAGCCGGCCTGAGCCGGGCTGAGCCGTCTTGGGCCGGACCGCCGCCATCACGGCCATCACCATCAGGCCGCCGGGACGTCCGCTGCGCGGCCGGGTCACGCCGCCGGGGTCCAAGTCGATCACCAACCGGGTGCTGCTGCTGGCGGCGCTGGCGCAGGGCGACAGCCTGCTCACCGGCGCGCTGAAGAGCGACGACACCGCCTACATGGCGCAGGCGCTGGGCCAGATGGGTGTCGCGATCGAGGAGCCGGACGCCACCAGCTTCCGGGTGCACGGCCACGGGCGACTGCAGGCTCCCGCGGCGCCGCTGTTCCTCGGCAACGCCGGCACCGCCACCCGCTTCCTGACTGCGGCGGCGGCACTGGTGCACGGCACCGTGGTGCTCGACGGCGACGACCACATGCGCACGCGCCCGATCGCACCGCTGGTCCACGCCCTGACGGCGCTCGGGGTGCGCGCGACCGCTCCGTCCGGCTGCCCGCCGGTGCGCATCGAGGGTGAGGGGCGGCTCCGCCCCGGCCGGGTGTCGATCGATTCCCGGCTGTCCAGCCAGTACGTCTCGGCGCTGCTGATGCTCGCCGCCTGCGGCGAAGGGGCGGTCGAGGTGGCGCTGCAGGGTGGGGAGATCGGCGCCCGCGGCTATGTCGAGCTCACCCTGGGTGCGATGCGCCGCTTCGGTGCCGCGCCGCAGCCGATCGGCGACGGCGCCTGGCGGGTGCCGCCGACCGGCTACCGCGCCGCCGACGTGCGGATCGAGCCCGACGCGTCCGCCGCCACCTACCTGTGGGCAGCGGCGCGGCTGACCGGCGGCGCGGTGGAGCTCGGCGTGGCACCCGCCGACTTCACCCAGCCCGACGCCGCGGCCTGGCGCTTCATCGAGCGTTTCCCCGAGATGCCGGCGCGGATCGACGGCGCGCAGATGCAGGACGCGGTGCCGACGCTCGCGGTGCTGGCCGCCTTCAACCGCCATCCGGTGCGCTTCACCGGCATCGCCAACCTGCGCGTCAAGGAATGCGACCGGGTGCGCGCTCTCGCGACCGAGCTATGCCGCATCCGCCCGGGTCTCGCGCGCGAGGAGGGCGACGACCTGCTGGTGGCCGCGGACCCCTCGCTGGCGGGCGCGTTCCTGCCGACGCGGATCGAGACCTACGACGACCACCGGATCGCGATGAGTTTCGCCCTCGCCGGGCTGAAGCTGGGCGGGATCACTATCCAGGGCGCGGATTGCGTGGGAAAGACCTATCCTGGCTACTGGGACGCGCTGGCATCGCTGGGCGTGTCGATCGAGGCGGCGGCATGATCGTGATCTGCGGGGACGCGCTGATCGACTTCCTTCCCGTGCAGGCCGAGGGCCGTGCCGCCTACGTGCCGGCTCCCGGCGGCTCCTGCCGCAACATCGCCAGCGGGCTGGGCCGGCTGGGTGCCGCGGTCGGCTTCATGGGCGGCCTGTCCACCGATTTCTTCGGCGACCTGATCGCGGACTCGCTGCGCCGGGACGGCGTCTCGCTCGACTACGCCGCGCGCCTGGCGGACTCCAGCACGCTGGCGTTCGTGCGGCTCGGCGAGGGCGAGCCGGCCTACGCCTTCTACGACCAGGGCAGCGCGCACCGGAGCTGGACCCGTGCGGCGAGCCCGGCGCTGGACGATGCGGTGACGGCGCTGCATGTCGGCTCGCTGACCCTGATCGCGCCGCCGGTGGCCGACGAGATCCTGCTGCTGATGCGCGCGCAGAAGGGCAGGCGGGTGCTGGCGATCGACCCGAACTGCCGTCCCGGCATGACCAGCGACCTGCCCGGCTACCGGGCGCGCCTGAACCAGATGTTCCAGCTCGCCGACATCATCAAGCTGTCGGTGGCCGACCTCGAATATCTGCGTCCCGGCGCCGACCCGGAGCGCATCGCGCGCGACTGGATCGCCGCCGGCGCCAGCCTGGTGGTGCTGACCCGCGGGGGCGACGGCGCCAGCGCCTGGACCCGGGAGGGCCGGGGAGATGGCCACGTGAGCGTGCCGGCCGCGCGCATCACGCTGGTTGACACGGTGGGCGCCGGCGACAGCTTCATCGCGGCGGTATTATTCCAGCTCGAGCGGATGGGTCTGCTGACGGTGGGCAGCCTGGACCGCATCGGCCGCGCCGAGGCGCAGGCGGTGCTCGCCTTCGCGGTCCGGGTCGCGGCGATCACCTGCAGCCGGGCCGGCGCCGACCCGCCGTGGCTGCGCGAGCTCGAACCACCAGCCCCGCCAACCTAGAACGAGAGAACGATCAGGCGCCCGCAGGGCCGGGGCCCGACTTCAACGATCGGTCAGACGCAGCTCGATGCGGCGGTTCTTGGCGAAAGCCTCCGGGGTGCTTCCGGGATCGAGCGGCTGATACTCCGAGAACGCCGCCGCGGCGACGTTCTGCGGCCGCACCCCCTCGTCGATCAGCAGCTTGACCACGGTGATGGCGCGCCCCGCCGAGAGCTCCCAGTTGGTGGCGAAGTGGCCGCCGGTGATGCGCTGCCGGTCGGCGTGACCGTCGACGCGCAGCACCCAGGGCAGGTCGGGCGGGATCTCGGCGGCGATCTGCTTCAGCGTGCCGGCCAGCGCGCGCATCTGCTCGGCCCCCGGCTTTGACAGCTCCGCACTACCCGGCGGGAACAGCACCTCGCTCTGGAACACGAAGCGGTCGCCGACCACGCGTATGCCGGGACGGTTGGCGAGCACCTGGCTCAGTCGGCCGAAGAACTCCGAGCGGTAGCGCTTGAGCTGCTCGACCTTGTCGGCCAGTGCCAGGTTGAGCTTGTTGCCGAGGTCGCTGATCTTGGCGTCGCGGTCGCGCACGTCCTTCTGGGTGATGTCGAGCGCTTCGGTGATCGCCGCGAGCTGCTTCTCCAGCTCGGCGAGCTGCTGGTTGAGCAGTGCCACCTGAGCCTGGGCGTCGCTGCCCAGCTTCGCCTGGGTCTGCGCCCGGCTGGTCTCCTGCGCCAGCTGAGCGCCGAGCGATTGTGCCTGGGCCTGGGCCTGCGCCTGCAGCGCGCCGCGAGCGGCCTCGCTGCGGTCGCGCTGCGCGCGCAGGGTCGCCACCGACAGGCCGAGATCGTGGGTCTTGACCCGCTCCAGCGACAGCAGCTCGGTCAGCTGCGCCATCTCGCTCTGCAGCCGGTCCAGCACGTGCTGCCGGCCGTTCAGCGCCACCGACAGGAAGGCCTGCGCCAGCACGAACACCAGCAGCACGAAGATGATGACCATGAGCAGCGTCGACAGCGCGTCGACGTAGCCGGGCCATGCATCGAGCCCGTTGCGGGTGCTGTGCCGCCGTCTCATCGGGGTCGCTCGCCCGCCGCGGCGCTAGCTCGCATTCTCGCCCCCGAGTGCCGCCAGCGTGCGGGTCAGCAGCCGCAGGTCGCCGCGCAGCTCGGCGGTGCTCTGGGCACGGCCCTGCTCGCCTTCGTTGAGCATGCGCCCGAGCAGGCGCTCGACGTTGCGCATGTGGTCGCGCAGGCCGTCGGCGCCGCCATCCTGACCGTCGCGCGCCTCGGCGAGGCGGCGCAGCACCGGCGTCAGTCCAGCCTGGTTCTCGGCGAGGCGCTGCATCAGCTGCTGGTTGGCGCGCATCATCTCGGTCAGGTTGGAGATGCGCTCCGACAGCGTCGCCATGGTGTGGTTGTGCGCCGAGCGGCCCTCCTCGCCGCGCGCAAGCACCGACTGCAGCCCGTCCAGGTTCTCCGCCGTCTGCTCGAGCAGCGCCTGCACGTAGGCCGGGATCGGTGCCTCGCCCTCGCCGGCAAAGCCGCCGGAGAAGCGGGTGATGCCGGCCAGCCATTCCTCCAGCTCGTTGAAGAAGCGGTTCTGCGCCTGCCCCGCGGTCAGGTCGAGGAAGCCCAGTACCAGCGCGCCGGCGAGGCCGAACATTGAGCCGGAGAAGGCGGTGCCCATGCCGTGCAGCGGACGCGCCAGCCCGCTCTTGAGCTGGTCGAACATCTGGTTGACGTCGCCGGAGCCGATCGAGAGGTTGCCGATCACCGAGGAGATCGAGCTCACCGTCAGCAGCAGCCCGTAGAAGGTGCCGAGCAGGCCGAGGAAGATCAGCAGGCCGGTCATGTAGCGCGACAGCTCGCGGCTCTCGTCGAGTCGCGAGGACAGGCTGTCGAGCAGGCTGCGCATCGCCGGCGTCGACAGGGTCAACCGGTCGCTGCGGTTGCGCGAGGCGAGCATCGAGGCCATCGGCGCCAGCAGCTTCGGCGGCGCCGGCGGCGCCAGCCCGGCACGCGGCTGGCGCAGGGTCTCGAGCCAGCGCACCTCCGGCAGCAGCCGCAGCACCATCACCAGGTTCCAGATGATGCCGAGCGCCAGCACCCCCAGGATCAACCCGTCCAGCAGCGGGTTGTTCTCGAACGCCGAGAGCAGCGTGCGCCAGAGCAGCGCGGTCGCCGCGGCCACCACCGCGAGGAAGATCAGCATGCGGATGACGTAGGTGGTCGGACGGGTCATGGTGCTGTGGCTGCCTTGCCGGATGCGGCGTGAGCGTGATCGGATGTCGGGGCGCCGGCGGTCCCCTGGGTGGATGGCGGGGCGAATGGCGGGGCGGCCGGGGGCGGCGTCGGCTGCAGGGCATCGGAGCGGGTCAGGTCGATGCGGTCGGCCGGCCCGCCATCGTGCGGCTGGCCGATGGCGCGCACGTAGATGCGCGTCGAGGCGACGCCGCCGTTGATCAGCACCGCGCGCGCTGCGAGGCCGCGCGCCAGCGACATGCGCCGCGGCGTCGACGGGTCGTCGGCGGTGCCGCTGCCGTAGGCGTCGATCTGTGCGCGCGCGTCCGGATCGGCCTTGAGCTGCCGCGTGAAGGCCTGGAGCGCCTGCATGTTGGACTGGTTGAGATCGGCACTGCCGTCGCCGAAGGTGAGACGGGCGCCGCCCTCGATCGTGCTCGGCGCCCCGGCGGCGGTCGCCACCACGGGAACCGGCGGCGGCGGCGGCTCGGGATGCAGCGGCACGTCGATCACCGGCGCCTTGATCACCGGCGGCGGCGGCGGTGCCGGCGGTATGGTCGGCGACGGAGCGGCGGCCGCGGGCTTCGCCGGCGTGGCCGGGACGGAGGCGCGGGGGTGGCGCGCGGCGCGGTGCGCGGCAGCCCTGTGCGAGCCTGCCTTCGGCGCATCCGGACCCGGACCGAGTGCGTCCAGCGCGCGGGTGTCGCCGCCCGAGGACGCGCCCCCGGAAGCATCCTGGGCCATGGCAGGCATCGACCCGGCGATACCGGGCGACAGCACCAGCGCCCCGGTCAGCGCGAGGATCGAAAGGGAGACTCCGCGTTGCACGGGGAGATTCTAGACGAGCGCCGGTGGATGCTCAACCGGTCGGCGGCTCGATCAGCCGCCGGCGGAGACGATCTCTCGCAGCTTGGCGTGCAGCCCGGTATTGGCCGCCACCACGTCGCACTCCGCTCCCATCGCCTGATGGTCGCGGCCCTCCGGGTCGGTCGCGTAGCCGCCGGCCTCGCGCACCATCAGCAGCCCCGCGGCGCAGTCCCACGGCTTGACCCCGAGCTCCCAGTAGCCGTCGAAGCGTCCGGCGGCGACCCAGGCGAGATCCAGTGCCGCGGCGCCGAAGCGGCGTATCCCGGCGACCTGCGGCATCAGCGCACCCAGGATGCGCGCGAACGGCAGCCGCCGGCGCGCCGGGATCGCCGCGAACGGGATGCCGGTGGCGAACACCGCCTCGGAGATGTCGCGCCGCGCGGAGACGCGCAGTCGCCGGTCGTTGAGGTAGGCGCCCGCACCCTTCTCGGCCCAGTACATCTCGTTGCCGGCCGGGTTGTAGACCATGCCGGCGACGATCTCGGCGTCGCCGTCGGGCAGCCGCTTCTGCAGCGCGATGCTGATCGCCCAGTGCGGCATGCCGTGCAGGAAGTTGGTGGTGCCGTCGAGCGGATCGACGACCCAGCGCCAGGACCAGTTGTCGCCGCCGGACGCCCCGCTCTCCTCCATCAGGAAGGCGTAGCCGGGCCGCGCCCGCGCCAGCTCCTCGCGTATCGTCGCCTCGGCGCGCAGGTCCGCCTGGCTGACGAAGTCCGAAGGGCCCTTGATGCTGACCTGGAGCTGCTCGACCTCGTTGAAGTCGCGCAGCAGCCGCTTCGCCGCCTTGCCCGCCGCGTTCTGCATCACCGTCATGTGCGGGGAAAGGCGCTGCTGCATGGGCTCAGCCCTTGGCGCGTTCGACGTAGCTCGCGTCCTCGGTGCGCACCACGATGCGTTCGCCGGTCTCGATGAACGGCGGCACCATGGTCTTGACCCCGTTGGAGAGCCTGGCCGGCTTGTACGAGGAGGTGGCGGTCTGTCCCTTGACCACCGGGTCGGCCTCGACGATCTCGAGCACCACGCTGACCGGCAGGTGGATCGCCACCGGGTCGCCCTCGACCAGGTCGACGATGACCTCCATGTTGTCCTGCAGGAACGCGGTGGCCTCGCCCAGGATCGCCGCCGGGATCATCGCCTGCTCGAAGGTCTCGGGGTCCATCAGCACCAGGTTGTCGCCGTCGGTGTAGGAGTAGGTGTATTCCTTCTCCTCGGTGATCAGCCGCTCGACGGTGTCGGCGGTGCGCCAGCGCTCGTTGGTCTTGTTGCCGGTCTTGAGGTCGCGCATCTCGACCTGGATGAAGGCGCCGCCCTTGCCCGGGGAGATGATCTGCTGCTTGATCACGGTCCAGCGCCGCCCGTCATGCTCGATGACCTGTCCGGCCCTGATCAGGTTGGCCTGCTGCTTCATCTTCGGACTCTGCGTCTGTGAGAGGCGGGGGTGTGGGGAAGGCGGGCTTCTATCCCGCGACCGGGTCCGGAGCAAGCGTCGGGGGGAGCGGGTGGCTGCCGCCCTGCGGGTCGCGCACCCGCCCCGACGGCAGGTCCAGGTAGTCCGGCCCGATCGGCACCTTGCCGTGGCCGCCGGCGATGTCGAGCACGTAGGTCGGCCAGGCGAGGCCGGTGACGCGACCGCGCAGAGCCGCGAGCAGCGCCCTGCCCTGCTCCACCGGCACCTGGAATCGCGCGGTGCCGGGGGCGGGGTCCAGCTGATGCAGGTAGTACGGCTTGATCCTGGCGGCCACCATGGCGCGCAGCAGCGCCTCCAGTGCGTCGGCGCTGTCGTTGACGCCGCGCAGCAGCACCGACTGGCCGAGCACCGGGATCGCGCGCGCCTGCACCCGCCGCACCGCCGCGACCGCGTCGCGGGTGAACTCGCGCGCGTGGTTGGCGTGCAGCACCAGCCACATCGCCTTGTCGGTGTCGAGTGCGGCCGCCAGCGCGTCGTCGAGCCGCGTTGGATCCGCCACCGGCACCCGGCTGTGGATGCGCACCGTATGCACGTGGGCGATGCCGTCGAGGGCGGCGACGATGCGGCCGAGGCGGCGCGGCGACAGCATCAGCGGATCGCCGCCGGTCAGGATCACCTCGCCGATCGCGGGGTGGTCGCGCAGCCAGTCGAGTGCACGCTCCAGTGCGGCGTCGTCGAGCACCCCGCCGCCGGGTCCCACATGCTCGCGCCGGAAGCAGAACCGGCAATAGAGCGGGCAGACCAGCAGCGGCTTGAGCAGGGCGCGGTCGGCGTAGCGGTGCACGATCCCCGGCACCGGCGAGAAGGCGTCGTCGCCGATCGGGTCGGCCAGTTCGTGCGGCGCTGCATGCAGCTCCGCGGGATCCGGCACCACCTGCAGCGCGATCGGATCGCCGACCCGCTCGATCAGCGCGAGGAAGGCGGGCGGGATCAGGGTGGCGAAGCGGTCGCCGACCGCGGCCAGCGCCGCCCGCTCGTCCTCGGGCGCCAGACCGGCGCGGATCAGCCCGTCGGCGTCGCGTATGCCGCGTCCTGCCGAGCCGGTGCGCGTCTGGTTGCCGATCGCCATGCCGGCGCTGTACTGCCCCGGGGATGAACCCGCAACCTGGCGGCCGGCCGCACCGGCGCCCCCGCAGCTCCATCGCCGACCGGCTGCCGCTGCTGCGCCGGCGGGCCATGCTGGCGCGAGCGGTGCGCGCCTTCTTCGACGCCCGCGGCTACCTGGAGGTGGAGACGCCGTACGCGGTCGCGACCCCGGGGGAGGAGGTGCATCTGCTGCCGTTCCGCACCGAGCGGATCGCCACCGATGGCAGCCGCGAGCGGCTGTTCCTGCACACCAGCCCGGAATTCGCGATGAAGCGCGTGGTGGCGGCGACCGGCCTGCCGGTGTTCCAGCTCGCCCGGGTGTGGCGCAACGGCGAGGGCAGCGCGCTGCACGCCGCCGAATTCACCATGCTGGAATGGTATCGCCCCGGCGCCGACCTGGCCTCTCTGATGGACGAGACCGAGGCGCTGCTGCGCGCGACCCTGCCGCCGCGCCTGTCGCGCGACGGGTGCCACTGCGTCATCGACGCGCCGTTCGAGCGGCTGCGGCTGCAGCAGGCGTTCGCCCGCGATCTCGGCGCCGACCTGCTCGCGACCGACGGCAACGCCGGGGCACTGGCGGCCGAGGCGGGGATCGCGCTGCGTGCCGGCGAGGACTGGGAGGACCTGTTCTTCCGGCTGCTGCTGGCCGCGGTCGAGCCCGCGATCGGCCGCGCCCGGCCCACCTTCCTGACCCACTGGCCGTCGAGCCAGGCGGCGCTGGCGCGGCGCGATCCGGACGATCCGCGCGCGGCACTGCGCTTCGAGCTGTACGCGTGCGGCATCGAGCTCGCCAACGCCTTCGAGGAGCTGACCGATCCGGCGGAGCAGCGCGCCCGGTTCCTGCACGACCGCGCCCGGCGCGTCGCGCTCGACCCGGCAGCGGAGCGCTGGCCGCTCGACGAGGCGCTGCTGGAGGCACTCGCCGACCTGCCGCCCTGCGCCGGCGCCGCACTCGGCTTCGACCGGCTGGCGCTGCTCGCCAGCGGTGCCGAGCACCTGTCCGACATCCTCTGGCTGGGCGGCTGAGACCGCGCCGGATCCGGCGTGGCGCCGCTAATCCGCGGCCACGTCTTGATCCTGGCCGACGCCTCCTACGTTGTAATCATCAGCATCCCGCACCCCCTCCATCGGTAAGGTTGTTCCATGTCGTTCCGCCTGTCTCCCCTGGCAGCACTCGCAGCATCGCTCCTGAGTCTCGCCGCCTGTCAGACCCCCACGCCGGCGCAGCGTCGCCTGCTCGACTCCCTGGTCGGACGTCCTCCGGTCGAGGTGGTGCGCAATTTCGGCGTGCCGACCCGGACCTACAGCACCGACGGACACAGCTTCCTCGCCTATGTCGAGGACGAGAGCAGCTACTTCCCGGGGTCCGGCGGCCTCGGCTATGGCGGCTTCGGCTATGGCGGTTACGGCGGGTTCGGTGGCTTCGGCGGTTTCGGCGGCTATGACGGGTTCGGCTATGGCGGCTTCGGCGGCTTCCCGCCGAGCTACTACAGCGCCAGCTGCCAGACCCTGTTCGAGGTCGTCGGCGACAAGGTCGCGTCCTGGTCGCGTCGCGGCAACGGTTGCTGATCGCCCCGCATCTCGTTACGCATGGATCGGTTACGCGGGGCTCGGTTACGCGGGGCTCGGTGATGCGGGGCTGGGTTACGCAGGGCTGGGCGATGAGGGGAAGCGCATGAGGCATCGGCGGCGAATGGCGGGACGGCTCGCGCTGGCCCTGTCGATGATGGCGGTCCTGGCCGGGTGCGAGAGCGGCGCCAGGCAGGACCCGCTGCCGATACGCGGCAGCACCGACGACATCGTGTTCGCCAACGTGCCGCTGTCGCGTGACCGCACCGTCGATGAGAGCATCGTCGCGTCCCTGGAGCTCGCCGACTACGCCGTCGCCCTGGACCGCGCCGGGCTGCTCGATACGCTGCGCCGCAACGGCCCCTTCACCGTGTTCGCGGTGCCGAACGAGCCGCTCGAGGCGGCGCAGCGCGACTCCGGCGGCGCGCTGCTGCTGCCGCGCAACCACGCCGACCTGCGTCGCCTGATGGCCTACACCATCGTGCCAGGCCGCTACACCGCGGCGACCCTGCGGCGCATGATCGCCGCCCGGCGCGGCCCGGTCGGGCTGACCACGCTCGGCGGCCACGACGTGCTGAGCGTGTCGGTCGAGCCCGGCACCGGGCAGCTGCTGCTCGCCGATGCGCTCGGCCGCAGCGACCGGGTCTGGCTCGCCGACGTGCCGCAATCCAACGGTGTGCTGTACGCGACGCAGTCGCTGCTGTCGCCGGACCGCACGCCGATCGCCGCGGCACCCTCCGCCGGCACCTACGTGCCGGGCGACTACAGCACCGGCGTCGGCGCCCGCCGCTGAGCGGGGCGGCGCTTCAGCCGTAGAGCGCGCCGAGCTGGGTCTGCGTCATCTCGTAGAGCTGGCTCCGGGTGAAGGCCGCTATCTTGTTCATCCTCAGGTAGTCGAGCTGGGTCGTGCCCACCGCGCCGATCTGCGCCTCCGACAGCGCGTCGACCGCCGCCGCACCCAGTGCGCCGAACGCCGCCGCATCCATCGAGGCGATGTCGTCCGTCGACAGGCCCGTCATCTGTGCCGACCCCAGCGCCGCGCTCTCGCCGTCGAGGGCCGCGAACTGCTCGGTGGTCAGCGCCGCGAGCTGCGACGGTGAGAGGCCGGAGACCTGCTGGGCGCCGAGGGCGCCGAGCTGGTCGGTCGAGAGCGCCGCGATCTGCGCCGACCCGAGCGCCAGCAGCTGGGTGGTGGTCAGCCCGACGATCTGGGCGGTGGCCAGGGAGGCAAGCTGTGCCGCGCCGAGGCCGAGCGTGCCGGTGTAGGAGATCGCCCCGATCTGGCCGGACGACAGCGCGGCCAGGGCGTCGTCGGACAGCGCGCCGACCTGGTCTGACCCGAGCGCCCCGATCTCGGCGTCGGTGAACGCCGCGAGCTGGGTGCCGAGGCCGACGATGGTCGCCATCGACAGGCCGGGGATGGCGGCGCCGGAGAAGCCGGCGAGCTGGCCGGTGGTGAGCGCGGCCACGGTGTCGGGAGCCAGTGCCGCGACCTGCGCCGAGCCGAGGCCGCCGAGCTGCGAGGCGAGCAGCAGGCCGACCCGTCCTGCGGCCGCCGTCACGTCGAGCCCGGCGATCCCGCCCGGGGAGATCGCCGTGAACTGTGCATCCGACAGCGCGGCGAGCTGGTCGGTGGAGAACGAGGCCAACTGGTCGGCGCCGAGTGCCGCGACCGCACCGGTGCCGAGTGCGGCCAGCTGCAGCGTGCTCAGGCTGCCGATGGCGTCGTCGGACAGGCCGGCGACGGCGAGCGGCGCCAGGGCTCCGAGCTGCGCCACGCCGAGGGCGGCGACCATGCCGGTCGAGAACGCGGCGGCCTGCGCGGCGGTGAGTGCTCGCAGCTGCCCCGTGGTGAGAGCCACGAGCTGATCGCCGCCGAGACTGCCGAGCGCGCCGCTCGACAGGCCGGGGAAGCCGAGCGGCGACAGGGCCGCGAGCTGGGCGGTGCCCAGCTGGCCGACCGCCTCGGCCGGCAGAGAGGCGAGCTGCGACGAGGTCAGCGCGCCGAGCTGCGCCGGGCTCAACGCGTCCAGCTGTGCATCGCTGAGGGCGGCGATGTTGGCGCCGCCGAGCGACGCGATCTGGGCGCTGCCGAGGGCGGCGAGCTGGCTCGCGTCCCACGCACCGGTGCCGCCCGTCGACAGGCCGGCGACCCCGGCGGTCGACAGTGCCGCCAGCTGCGCGGTGCTCAGCGCCGCGACGGCGCCGCTCGGAAGCGCTGCGGTCTGTGCGGCGGTGAGCCCGTGCAGCTGCGCCGGGTCGAGCGAGACCGCCTGCGTGCTGGAGAGCGCTCGCAGCTGTGTCGCGCGCAACGCCGCCACCGCCTGCGTCGAGAGTGCGCCCACCTGGGCCGGCGCCAGCGCCGCGATCTCGTCGGTATTCAGTGCCGCGACCTGGACCGGGACCAGGGCTGCGACCTGGGCGGTCGAGAGCGCGAGCACCGCGTCCGTCGAGAGCCCGGCGATCGCCGGTGCCGAGAGTGCTGCGATCTGCCTGCTGTCGAGTGCCGCCAGATCGGACGCGCCGAGTGCCGCAGCCTGCGCGGGGCCGAACATGGCGATCTGGCCCGCCGTCAGCAGCGCGATCCGGCCCGGCGCGAGCGCGCCGAGCTGCGCCGTGGTGAGTGCGGCGATGGCCGCACCCGACAGCGACGAGAGCTGCGCGCTGCCCAGCCCCTCGAGCACCGCGTCGGGCAGTGCGGCGACCTGACCGGGTCGGAGTGCGGCGACCTGGACCGGCGTGAGCGCCGCCACCTGGCCGCCGGAGAGTGCCGCGAGCGCGTCGGCGCCTAGCCCGGCGACGCCCGAGGCCGACAGCGAGCCCACCTGGGCAGGAGCCAGGCCGGCGATCGCGGCGGTGGAGAATGCGCCGGTCTGCGCCGAGCCCAGCGCCCTGAGCTGAGCCGGGTTCATCGCCGCGACCTGATCGGATGCGAGCATGCCAAGCTGCGCCGGACGCAGTGCCGCGACCTGGGCCATCGTCAGGCTCGCGAGCTGCGCCGTGTCGAGTGCCGCGAGCCCGGCGGCGCCGAGGCCGACGACGCCGGCGGCGGAGAGGGCTGCCACCTGCCGCGTCGCCAGGGCGGAGACGCCGGCGGCGAGTGCCGCGACCTGCGCCGAGCTGAGGGCGCCGATCTGGCTCGGCGTGAACGCGGCGGCCTGCGCGGACCCGAGGGCGGCCACCTGATCGGTGGTGAGAGCGGCGATGTCGGCACCCGGAAGTGCCGAGAGCTGCGCGGTGCTGAGCCGGCTCAGGCTCGCGGTCGGCAGCGACGCGATCTGCCTCGCCGTCAGGCCCGCGATCTGGGTGCGCGTGAGGCTGCCGATCTGCGTCGTCGACAGCGCGCCGAGATCGGCCGGCGTGAGGCCGCCGATCCCGCCAGGCGAGAGGCTGCTGAGCTGCGAGGTGCTCAGCACCGAGATCGCGGTGGTGGAGAAGCTGGCCGTCTGGGAGGCGGTCATGGCGGCGAGCTGTGCCGCGGTCAGTGCCGCGACCTGCGCCGTCGCCAGCAGCGCGACCTGCGCCGGGCTGAAGGCTGCGACCTGCGTTGGGGTGAGGGCCGCGAGACGGTCGGTCGCGAGTGCCGCGATCGCGGCACTGCCGAGCCCTCCGAGGCCGGCGGCGGACAGCGCCTGCAGCTGCCGCGTGCCGAGGGTCTCGACCGGCAGTACGGCGACCTGTGCTGCGCCGAGCGCCGCGATCTGGCCCGGCGTCAGTGCCGCGACCTGCGCCGTGGCCAGGCCGGCGAGCTGGGTCGTCGTCAGCGCCGCGACGTCGGCGGCCGACAGCATGGCGAGGCTGGACCCGTCGAGGCCGTTCAGCGTCGCGACCGGCAGGGCCGCGACCTGGACCGCCCTGAGGGAGGCTACCTGGTCGCGCGTGAGGCCGCCGATCTGGTCGGCGGTGAGCAGCCGGGCGCCGCCGACGCCGAGACCGGCGATGCCGGCGGACGACAGCCCGCCCAGCTGTGCGGCGCTGAGGGCGGCGATCGCGATGCCGGACAGCACCGCCACCTGGGCCGAGCCCAGCGCGTGGAGCTGGCCGGAGCCGAGTGCGGCGAGCTGTGCGGTAGCCAGCAGCGCGAGCTGCGCCGGCCTGAAGGCCGCCACCTGGGCCGTGGTCAGTGCCGCGAGCTGGGCGCTGCCGAGGGCCGCGATCGCAGGGCCGGTGAGGCCCGTGATCGCGGCGGGGGAAAGTGCCGCCACCTGCCTGCCGCCCAGCGAGGCGAGGGTCGCGACGGGCAGTGCGGCGAGCTGAGCCGATCCGAGCGCGCCCAGCTGCGACGAGGTCAGCGCGCCGGCCTGCATCGGGGTGAGGCTGCCCAGCTGGAGGTTCGTGATTGCCGCGATGCCGGCGCGGGGCAGGGCGGAGAGCTGTGCCGGGTCGAGCGCGCGCAGCGACGCGGTCGAGAGCGAGGCGACCTGCGAGGCGCCGAGGGCGGCGATCTGGCCGCCGGAGAGGCCGGCGAGCTGGTCGGTGGAGAGCACGCCGAGTGCCGCGGTGCCGAGATGCGCGACCACCGCGGGCTGGAGCGCCCCCAGCTGCGACGGTGTCAGCGATGCCAGGTCGGCGGTGGAGAACGCCGCCGCCTGCACCGTCCCGAGCACGCGCAGCTGGCTCGCCGTGAAGGCGTCGAGCTGCGCCGTGCCGAGACTGCGCAGCTGGTCCGGGGTGAGCGCTGCGGTCGCCGCCGTCGAGAATGCCGCGAGCTGCGCACCGGACAGTGCGGCGATGCCGGTCGTGCCGAGGGCTGCGACCTGCGTGCCGGCGAAGGCGGCGAGCTGCTGCGTGGACAGCGTGGCGATCGCCGCCGGAGCGAGGCCGGCCAGCACGGTGCCGGAGATCGACCTGATCTGGCTCGGCGTCAGGGTGCCCGAGCCGGCATCGAGGAACGCCATGACCTGGGCCGTGCCGAAGGAGGAAATCTGGCTGCCGGTGAGCGCGCCGATCTGCGGCGCGCTCAGCGCCGCCAGCTGCATGGTGGTCAGGCCGGCGGCGCCGGCGCGCGAGAGCGCGGAGACCTGCGCGGCACCCAGCGCGCCGAGGGTCGCGTCGGGGAGTGCCGCGACCTGACCTGGCTGCAGCGAGGCGATCTGCGGGCCGGACAGCGCGGCCGCCTGGGCGGTGGAAAGTGCCGCCAGCGTCGCCGTCGGCAGCGCCGCGATCGTGTTCGGCGAGAATGCGGCGACCTGGGTCGCGGTGAGGGCGGCGATGGCTGAGTCCGGGAGCGCTGCCACCTGCGCCGCACGCAGCGCGCCGAGCTGGACCGGCATCAGCGCCGCGGCCTGTCCGGGAGACAGCGCCGCCACCTGGGCGGTGCCGAGCGCCGCGATCTGCAGCCGCGTGAGCGCTGCGACCTGGTTCGTCGCCAGTGCGGCGATCGCGGCGGCGCCGAGCCCGACGAGGCCGGCGGGCGACAGCGCCGCCACCTGCATGACGCTCAACGACGCGATGTCGCTCGCGCCGATCGCCGCTACCTGCGCACTGCCGAGTGCCGCGAGCTGCCTCGTGGTCAGGGACGCGACGCCGGCGGCACCGGGGGGCGTGCCGCCGGCCGGCGCCGAGCCGCCGCCTGCCGAGGGGCCACCGACCTGCATGCCT
The DNA here is from genome assembly GCA_964242335.1 of uncultured Acetobacteraceae bacterium. Taxonomy (GTDB): domain Bacteria; phylum Pseudomonadota; class Alphaproteobacteria; order Acetobacterales; family Acetobacteraceae; genus Lichenicoccus. The sequence continues at coordinate 52,088 of CAXTAY010000002.1, forward strand.
ATCCCGCTTCGAGCCATCGACGACCGGACGGCGGTCGTCGGCGAGCAGCCTGCGCCGGCGCGGTGAAGAAAGCCTTAACGATGCGCGGCCGTCGCCGCTTCAGCCCGCCTCGGAGGCCTCGGCGATCGCCCGGTTCAGCGCGGTCACGCCCGCGGCGGGTCCATCGGGATGGTTCCAGACCGCGCCGACCACGGCGAGGAAGTCCGCACCGGCCTGCACCAGCGGCGCGCAGTTGCCGGCGTCGATGCCGCCGATCGCCACCACCGGCAGCTGCATCAGCTCCGACCACCAGGCAAGCAGCTCAGGATCGGCACGGATCGTCGTCGCCTTGGTGCCGCTGGCGAAGAAGGCGCCGAACGCCACGTAGTCCGCACCGGCCTCGCCGGCACGCATCGCGGCATCGCGGCTGTCGTAGCAGGAGACGCCGAGCTGCAGCTCGCCGAGCAGCTCGCGCGCCTTGCCCGCCGGCATGTCGTCGGCGCCGACATGGGCGCCGTCGCATCCCTGCGCGAGGGCCAGGTCCGGACGATCATTGAGCAGGAAGGCGACGTCGCGGGACTGCGCGACCGGGCGCAGCACGTCGATCGCGCGCCGGACCGCGTCGTCGGAGGCGTCCTTGAGCCGCAGCTGCACCGCGCCGACGTCGCCGGCGTCGAGCGCCGCGGCGAGGCGGTCGCGGAAGGCGACCGGCTCGAGCGCCGGCGGCGTGACCAGGTAGAGGCGGCAGCGGTGCTGGGAGATCGGATCAGGCCTCCTGCCTGAAGATGGCGACGACACCAGACAGCAGCGACAGCGCGTCCTCGCGCGAGCGCGAGAAGCTGTTGCGGCCGATGCTCGCGCCGGTGGCGCCGCCCCGGTGGATGCCGCGCGCGGTCTCGAGCAGCTGCTCCGCGCCGGCATCCGCGCCGCCCGAGAACAACACGATGCGACGGCCGTCGAAGCAGGACTGCACCACGTGCGCGACGCGCCCGGCCAGGGTCGAGACGTCGATCTCACGCGCCTCGTACACCTTCCTCGCCGCCGGCAGCGAGAGCTGCTCGGTCGGCGGCTTGACCTTGATGATGTGGGCGCCGAGCAGGGCCGCGATGTGGGCGGCGTAGGCGCAGATGTCGATCGCGGTCTCGGCCGCCTTGTCGAGCTCCGGGCCGCGCGGATAGGACCAGATCACCACCACCAGGCCGGCCGCCTTGGCCTCCGCGGCGAGTGCCCGGATCTCCTCCATCTGCGCGAAGCCGTGCTCGCTGCCGGGATGGATGGTGAAGCCGATCCCCGAGCAGCCGAGGCGCAGCGCGTCGGCGATCGAGCCGGTCACCGCCTGGTCCTTGGTGGTGGCGAGGCTGTTCGAGCTGTTCAGCTTCAGGATGGTCGGGATCTGGCCGGCGAAGCTCGCCGCACCGGCCTCGATCATGCCGAGCGGGGCCGCGTAGGCGGACAGCCCGGCCTCGATCGCCAGCGAGAAATGGTAGTGCGGGTCGTAGGCGGCCGGGTTGGCCGCGAACGAGCGCGCCGGTCCGTGCTCGAAGCCCTGATCCACCGGCAGGATCACCAGCTTGCCGGTGCCCGCGAGCCTGCCCTGGTCGAACATGCGGAACAGGTTCGCCTTGCAGCCGGGATTGTCGCTCTCGTAGCCGTCGATGATCTTCCTGACCTGCGGGGTGATCGACATGCCGTGAGATCCTGCCCGGGACGCGGGTCCCAGCATCTAGACGAGGGTCCGCCGGTTGTCACCGGGCGCGCAGGTCGCCGAGCCAGGCCGCGAGCCGCCGCTCGGCGCCGCGCTCGGCGAGGTCGAGCGCTTCCGGCCGCTGCGCCACGAGCGTCGCCCCCAGTGCCGCGGCACGCGCCAGCACGGCACGATGCTGCGGGCACTCCGGCGACAGGATCAGCCGTCGCAGCCCGATCCGCAGCGCCTCCATCGCCCGGCCTGCGGCCGGGCCGCAATCCAGCATCTCGATCGCGCCCGCGGCGTGCATCGTCGGCCGCAGCGACGCCGTCAGCGCCGCCCACCAGGGGGGGCCGAGGAAGCCCGCGGCGGCGGGCGCGGAGAGCAGCAGCAGGCGGCCGCTGCCCGCTCCGGCCGCCCGCTGCCGCAGCTGCGCCGCCGCCTGCAGGGCTGCGAGGGCGTGCGCGTGGCCGTGGATCACGACGGCATGCGGCGGAGGCTCCGGCTCGTCCTGCTTCATGCTTGACGTTCAAATCCCTGCGCGCGATCTGTGCAACCGATGTCTTCTTCGCGAAGGATGGCGGGAGTGTCTGAGTACCCGGGCGCGCAGGAACAGGACCCGGCCGAGCGGCTGGCGGCCGCGCTGCGCCGCATCGCCGTCGCGCTGGAGCGCCGCGAGGCCGCGACCGAGCTCGAGGCGGTCACGCGTCGAGCCCCCACCACCGCCGGCGCCGAGCTGCCGGTGATCGCGGCCAGCCTGGACGCGCTGATCGTGCGGCTGCGCACGATGCTCGAAGACATGCCCGCGGAACCGCCGCGGGCGGCGGATGGCAGCGCTTAGAGCACCCGCCGCGCCGGGGCCGCGCGGTGACGCCGATCGTCGGATGCAGCCGACCTGCAGATGCAACAGCAGGGTGTGGTCGTGGCGATCATGCCCCGGGAGCGCACGATGGCGCAGGTGACGATCCGCATCAACGGCTACGCCTACGTGGTCGGCTGCGAGGACGGACAGGAGGCGCATCTGCAGTCGATGGCGGCACAGGTCGATCGCCGCGTCGAGCGGGTGCGCGCGATCGGCGGCCAGAGCGGCGAGGCCCGCCTGCTGGCGCTGACCGCGCTGCTGATGGCCGACGAGCTCTACGACCTGTCAGCCAACCGGATGCCTCCGGCGACGGCGGCGATGATCGACGAGGCGGAAGCGGTGCGGGCGCAGGCGGCGTGGCGCGAGCGGCAGATGATCAACCTGGCGGAACGTGCGGAAGCCATTGCGGCGACGCTCGAACGTGACTAGATGGAAGCTGCGGGGCTGCCCGGTTCGTGAGGCAATTCAACCCCTGGGCCGATAAGCACTTCCTCGGGAGCTGGCACTGTTGCGGCCATCGGTCGCATTACCCGGCGCCCACCTGCACAAGCGGGTTCCGGGAGGTCGACAGTCCAACGGCCATGGCGGCTCCGCACTCCTGCCGATGAGCGGCCTTCCCGGCGATCCCGAGGCGATACGCGAGGCCAAGCATGCCCTGCGGCAGCGCCTGTCTGCCCGTCGCGGCGACGGCGGGGACGCGACCGCCCTCATCGCCGCGATCCGTGCCGCGATCCGCATCGACCGCGGCGAGGTCGTCGCCGGCGTCTGGCCGCTGCCAGGGGAGCCCGACCTGCGTCCGCTCTGGCATGCCCTGCATGCGTGCGGTCAGGCGCTGCTGCTGCCGCAGACGTCGCCGCCCGGGGGGGCGCTGCTGTTCCGCCGCTGGCATCCCGGCTGCACGATGCTCCCGGGACGCTTCGGCACCTGCCACCCTGACGGCGCCGTGGCGGTGCCGGACCTGGTGTTCGTGCCGCTGCTCGCCTTCGACGCCGAGGGCTACCGCCTCGGCTATGGCGGCGGCTACTACGACCGCACCCTGGCCGCATTGCCGCGGGCGCGCGCCGTCGGCTACGGGTTCGGCTTCCAGCAGGTCGACGCGGTGCCGCGAGGACCGTTCGACCTGAAGCTGCCCGCGATCGTGACCGAGGCGGGTGCCGTACAACTCGAGAGGTGAGTCGGCTTTGCGAATCCTGTTCCTGGGCGACATCGTCGGACGTGCCGGACGCGAGCGGGTCGAGGCCGCCCTGCCGGAGCTGCGCCCGCAGCTTCGGCTCGACCTCGTGGTGGTCAACGGCGAGAACGCCAGCCACGGCTTCGGCCTGGCGCCCGCGATGGCCGACAGCCTGTTCGCCGCCGGTGCGGACGTGATCACGCTCGGCAACCATGCCTGGGACCGCAAGGAGCTGATCGGCCATATCAGCCAGGCGCCGCGCATCATCCGCCCGATCAACTTCCCGCCCGGCACACCGGGTGCCGGCAGCGTGGTGGTCAGCCTCGCCGACGGGCGACGGGCGCTGGTGGTCAACGTCATGGGCCGGCTGTTCATGGACGCGATGGACGATCCGTTCCGCGCCACCGCCGAGCTGCTGTCGCGCCATCGTCTCGGTGTCACGATCCAGGCGGCGGTGATCGACTTCCACGCCGAGGCGACCAGCGAGAAGACGGCGTTCGCGCACTCCGTCGACGGTCGGGTGTCGCTGGTCGTGGGCACCCACACCCACACCCCGACGGCGGACCACCGCGTGCTGCCCGGCGGCACCGCCTTCATGAGCGACGCCGGCATGTGCGGCGATTACGACAGCGTCATCGGCATGGGCAAGGAGGCGGCGGTCGCCCGCTTCATACGCAAGATGCCCGGCGAGCGGCTGGCGCCGGCGGAGGGAGAGGCCAGCCTGAGCGGGGTACTGGTGGAGACCGACGACCGCAGCGGGCTCGCGCGCAGCGTGGCCCCGCTGCGCCTGGGCGGCGCGCTGTCGCAGAGCATGCCGGCGGCCTGAGCGCCGGCCTCATCGGACCGCCGCGCGGTCGCGTCCGATCAGCGCCAGGCCCTCGGCCACCGAGACGAACTCGCCGCCGCCGGAGACCTTGTGCGGGCCGAAGCGCTGCTCGAACAGCCGCCGCACCGCCGGCACGAAGGAGCTGCCGCCGGTCAGGAACACCCGGTCGATCTCGTCGGCCCGCACGCCGGCGTGCCGCAGCGCCTGATCGATCGTGCCCGACATCCGTCGCAGGTCGCCCGCGATCCAGTCCTCGAACTGGTGCCGGGCGATGCTCTGCTCGACCGCGAAGTCGCCGTGCGCGAAGCGCAGCACCGCGCTCTCGTGGCGCGACAGCTCCGCCTTTACCGCGCTGACCGCCTGGTAGAGCCGATAGCCGACCTCGTCCTCGATCAGCCGGATCAGCGTGCGCAGCCGCTGCGGATGCGTGCTGGCCGCGGCCACCTCCCCGATCTCGCGCAGCGTGCGCGGCGTGCGCATCAGCGACAGCCGGTGCCAGCGCGCGAAGCCCGCGAAATACTCCGGCGGCACCGGCAGCGCCTGGCCCATCACCGAGTAGCTGTCGCCTTTGCCCAGCAGCGGCGAGACCACCTTGTCGATGATGCGGTAGTCGAAGCTGTCGCCGGCGATGCCGATGCCGGCATGGCCCAGCGGCACCACCCGTGCCGCCGCCGCGGGATCGAAGCGCATCACCGAGAAGTCGCTGGTGCCGCCGCCGAAATCGCCGACCAGCACGGTGGCGGCACCAGCCAGCGTGCGGGCGAAGCGGTAGCCTGCCGCTTCCGGCTCCAGCGCCACCTCGATGGCGCCGCGGCCGGCGGCGGCGAAGCAGGCGCGCAGCCGCGTCTCGCCGAAGGCGTCGTCGGCGAACTCGCCGGCGAAGCGCACCGGGCGCCCCGCGACGAGAAGCGCCTCGTCGTCCTCGCCGGGCAGCAGCTCGGCCAGGAACAGCGAGACCATCTGCTCCAGCGTGAAGCTGCGGCCGAAGATGTTGGTGCGGGTGAAGCTGCGCTGCGCCAGGTAGGTCTTCATCGACAGGATGAGCCGGCTGTCCAGCGGGTCCTCGAGGTAGGCGCGCACCGCCTCCGCACCCGCGGCGTGGCGCAGCGTGCTGCGGCCGCCGGCGTCCTCGGCCCAGAAGCAGAGCACGCTGCGCACCATGTCCAGCTGAACCTGCCCGACCGCGTGCCGCCGGGTGCGCAGGCTGCCGTCCGGCTCCAGGCTCGCGACCACGCTGTTGGTGGTGCCGAAGTCGACGCCGATCTGCCGCGTCACGGCGCCACTCCCGCGCCGGCTCGCGGCATCAACGGAACGGCGGCTCGTCGAAGCCGCGCAGCTTGCGCGAGTGCAGCCGGTCGACGCCCTGCTCGCGCAGCCGGTGCATCGTCTCGATGCCGACCTGCAGGTGCTGGCTGATGCGCTCCCGGTAGAAGGCGCGCGCCATACCGCGCAGCTTCAGCTCGCCGTGCAGCGGCTTGTCCGATACGCAGAGCAGCGTGCCGTACGGCACCCGGAAGCGGAAGCCGTTGGCGGCGATGGTGGCGGACTCCATGTCGACGGCGATCGAGCGGCTCATGTTGATCTGGCCGAACAGGGCGGCAAAGCGCAGCTCCCAGTTGCGGTTGTCGGTGGTCATCACCGTGCCGGTGCGCAGCCGCGTCTTGAGCTCGGCGTCGCGCAGGCCTGTCACCTGCATCGTCGCCTCCTGCAGCGCCACCTGCACCTCGGCGATCGGCGGGATCGGCACCCAGGGCGGCAGGTCCTCGTCGAGCACGTGGTCGTGGCGGACGTAGCCGTGCGCCAGCACGTAGTCGCCGAGCCGCTGGGTGCGCCTGAGCCCGGCGCAGTGGCCCAGCATCAGCCAGCAATGCGGCCGCAGCACCGCCACGTGGTCGGTGATGGTCTTCGCGTTGGACGGGCCCACGCCGATATTGATCAGGGTGATGCCGTCGCCGTCGGCGCGGACCATGTGGTAGGCCGGCATCTGCGGCGTCCCGTCCGGCTCGGCGAAGCGCTGGTAGCCGTTCTTCTGCCCGCCCGGCTGCGCGCCCGGCTGCGACCATTGCCGCCCCAGGGCCACGAACTCCTCGACGTAGCGCTGGTAGTTGGTCAGCAGCACGAAGCGCTGGAAGTCCGCCGGCGGGGTGCCGGTATAGTGGTGCAGCCGTGCCAGCGAGTAGTCCACCCGTTCGGCGGTGAACAGCGAGAGCGGCCGCGGCAGGTCCGGGTTCGGCCGCAGCTGGCAGTTGGCGATGCGGTCGTCGGTGCTGGCAAGGTCCGGCAGCGCGAACCGCTCGGCGAGCCGGCGCAGGTCCTCCTCGGTGATGTCGGTGACGCTGTCCTCGATGACGTAGGGCAGCGGGATCCGCGAGCGCGAGCGGCCGACCAGCACCGGCCGGCAGTAATGGCGCAGCAGCAGCGTCACCTGTTCGTGCAGGTAGTCGGCGAACAGGTCGGGACGGGTGAGGGTGGTGCCGTAGAACCCCGGCTCCAGCAGGATGCCGTACGGCATGCGGGTGTCGGCCGGCAGCGCGGTGCCGTCGACCTCGATCGCGAGGTAGGGATAGACCGCGCCGGAGGCGTCGCCGGCGCCGCCGCGTGCGCGGAATGCGCGGCGCATCAGCGCGGTACTCGCGGCATAGATCTCGCGTATGCGCCGCACCGCCGCGGCGGCGTCGGTGAAGGCGTCGAATTCCTGGCCGACCTGGTCCTGGAGCCGTGCCATGCGCCGCTCAGTGCCGGATCAGGATGTAGTCGATGGTCAGGTCGACGTCGAAGCTGTTGCCGCTCATGTCGGGGGGCACCGGCGGCAGCGTCGCGTTGCGGAACATGCCCTGGGTGGCGTCGTCGAGCAGGAACGAGCCGGACGAGGTCACCAGCCGGATGGAGTTCACCCGACCCTGCCGGTCGAGCACCACGTGCACGTGCGACGGTCCGTCCTCGCCGCGCCGCGCCGCCTCCTCGGGATAGTACATGTGCCGGCGGATCCAGGAGCCGATCTCGTCGGCGTAGTCGTCGCTGACGCCCTTGATGCTGGTCGCCGACGCGTAGGGCGTCAGCAGGCGGCCGCCCTGCACCATCGGGCCCAGCGACATGTCGATCGGTGCGCCGGAGCCGCCCGGACGGGCGCGGCGGCTGCGCTGCGGCGATGGCGCCTGCGAGAAAGACAGGTTCATCGGGTTGGAGAGCGGCGAGCTGCGATCCGCCTGGCGTCGCGGCGGCACTTCAGTAGGCGGCTGCGGCGACGGCTTGGGAAGCGGCTCCGGCACCTCCGCCTCGGGCAGCGGCACCGCCTCTGGGACCGGCGGCGGCTCGGCCGGCGGCATCGGCACCGGCGGCTTCAGGTCGGGCACCGGCTTCGTGGCCGACGAGCCGGCGCCGGCGTCGGGGCTGCCGACGCCGACCATGCCGGAGCTGCCGGGACGCTCGTACATCATCTCCACCGGCGCCTGCTGCGGCGGGTTGCCGCCCTCCTGATGCTGGGCGACCATCACCGAGAGCAGCACCAGGACCAGCGCGTGGACGATGCCGGATCCGGCGAGCCGCTGCCCGATGCGGTCGCGGATGCGACGGCTGCGCCGGGCCAGCGGTTGCCCCGCGGCATATAGCCGGGCCTGGGTCGCGGCCTGGCGCACGAAGCCGGGACGCGCCATTCCGGCGAGCGCCGGTGCCGCGCCGCGATGCTCGGCACGCAGCGCCGGCGGCGGCTGGGACGGGCGCGTCCGGGTGCGTGTGGGCTGGGATGTCGGAATGCCGGAGGTCTCCGCCCGATCGCCTGCGGCGACGTCCTTTGCCGGCCCCGTCGCGGGGAAAGCGGCGCGATTGTGCCATCCGCCGCCTTGCTTCGCTACCGTCCGTCTGGTCGGATACGCATCGTGACACGAGCGAGCCCTCGCACGCCTCGATCGAGGCCTCCCGACCTTGGCGCGCCCGATCTTGGCGCGCCCGACCTGGGCGGACCCGACCTTGGCGCTCCCGACCTGGGCGGACCCGACCAGGACCAAGCCGGTGCCGGCGAGGCGGAGGCGGTGATGCGGGCCCCGGACGCGCCGACGATCCTCCGGGCGCCGGCCGGTCGGGACGCGGTGCGCCGCCACCTGAGTGCCGCCGATCCGGACCTGGCCCAGGCGATCGCGCGGATCGGCGCCTGCCGGCTGCGCGTCGATCGCGCCCGCGAGCCGTTCGAATCGCTGGTGCGGGCGATCGCGCACCAGCAGCTGCACGGCCGTGCCGCCGAGGCGATCCTGGGGCGGATGATCGCGCTGCTCGCCGATGAGGCAGGATTTCCCGCCGTCGAGGCGCTGCTGCAGGCCGATCCCGCGGCACTGCGCGCCTGCGGCTTCTCGATGGGCAAGGCAACCGCGATCCGTGCGGTCGCCGAGGCCGTGCGTTCCGGCCTGGTGCCGAGCCGCAGGCAGGCGGTCCGGCTGGCGGATGCGGCGCTGATCGAGCGGCTAAGCAGCCTGCGCGGCATCGGCCGCTGGACCGTCGAGATGCTGATGATCTTCAGCCTGGGGCGCGCCGACATCATGCCGGTGGATGATTTCGGGGTGCGCGAGGGCTTCCGCCGGCTCAAGCGTCTGCCGCAGCAGCCCCGGCCGCGCGAGCTCGCGGCGCAGACCGAGAGCTGGAGCCCGTATCGCTCGGCGGCGGCATGGTATCTGTGGCGTATCGCCGACGAGGCCAAGCCGGTCGCGGCCGCCAACCCGATGACCGCCTGAGGCCGGTCCGCCAGAGCATTGATCCTGCCCTAGTAGGTCGCGCAGAACGCCTCCAGCAGGGCGGCGAATCGCGCCGGGTCCTCGACGTGCAGCCAGTGCCCGGCATGCTCGATGATCTCCATCCGGTGGCCGGGAAACAGCCGGCGCATCACCGCGTGGTGCTGCGGCTGGATGTAGGGCGAGCGGCCGCCGGCCAGGAACAGGGTCGGGCCGGTATAGGCGTGGCCCTCGGGGATGTACGGCCAGCCCTCGATGTTGATCATCGAGGCCACGATCTCCTGCAGCCCGATCTGCCAGCCCGGCGCCTCGCCGAGCCGGAGGTTCTGCAGCATCAGCTGGCGGAGGTCGCGGTCCGGCACTGCTTCGGCGAGCAGCGTGTCGGCGCCGGCCCGGTTGAGGCTGTCCGGGAAGCGGATGCGCAGCATCTGCCGGCCGAGCTGCGAGCTGCCGTGCCCGGTGATCGCGGGCGGGATGTCCGCCACCAGCAGGCTGTGCACCGCCTCCGGCCGGTTCAGCGCCAGGGTCATCGCCGCCTTGCCGCCCATGGAGTGGCCGACCAGTGTGGCCGGCAGCGCGTCCGCCTCGGCCAGCGTCTCCATCAGGTCGAACGACATGCTGGTGTAGTCCATCTGCCCGTGCGGGCTGTCACCGTGGTTGCGCAGGTCGATGGCCAGGGTGCGGCGGCCGGCGGCGAGCCGGCGCTGGAAGAAGCCCAGGTTGCGGGCGCGACCGAACAGGCCGTGCAGCAGCACGATCGGCGGCCGGCGCCGCGCGGCCTCGTGGTCCAGCTCGGGCCCGCGTTCGACGACGTGGAGTCTCAAGACGCCAGCCTCAAGAAGGCAGCGGCACGGCGACGGTCGGCGTCACGCCTCCGCCATCGTCAGCACGATCTTGCCGGCGTGCGCGCCGCTCTCCATCAGCGCGTGCGCCTGCGCCGCTCCCGCGAGCGGGAACACCGCGTGGATCAGCGGCCTGCAGGTGCCGGCCTCCAGCAGCGGCCAGGCGTGGCTGAGCAGTGCCGAGGCGATCTCGCCCTTGTAGGCCAGGCTGCGCGGACGCATCGTCGAGCCGGTGATGGTCAGCCGGCGCCGCATCAGCCGGGACAGGTCCAGGCCCTCCGCCCGATGCCCGCCCTGCACCGCGATCAGCAGCAGCCGCCCATCCTCGGCCAGGCTGTCCAGGTTGCGCTCGAGATAGGCCGCCCCGATCATGTCCAGGATCGCGTTCACCCCGGCGCCACCGGTGAGCTCGCCGATCCGCTCGGCGAAGTCCTCGGTGCGGTAGTTGATCGCCGCCTCCGCGCCGAGCGAGAGGCAGGTCGCGCATTTCGCATCGCTCCCGGCGGTGGCGTAGGCGACCGCGCCGAGCCCGCGCGCGAGCTGGATCGCGGTGCTACCGATGCCGCTGGTGCCGCCATGCACCAGCATGCGCTCGCCGGCCGAGAGCCGGCCGATCCGGAACAGGTTCGACCACACCGTGAAGTAGTTCTCAGGCAGTGCCGCGGCACGCACGGCATCGAAGCCGGCCGGCCAGGGCAGGCACTGTGCCAGCGGGGCGGTGCAGTACTCTGCGTAGCCGCCGCCATTGACCAGCGCGCAGACCCGGTCGCCGATCGAGAAGCCCTCGCCGCTGCAGCCGGACGCCACGATCTCGCCCGCGACCTCGAGGCCGAGCACCGGGTTCGCGCTCGGCGGCGGCGGATACGCACCCCGGCGCTGCATGATGTCGGGCCGGTTGATCCCTGCCGCCTCCACCCGGATCAGCACCTCCCCCTGGCCGGGATGCGGCACCGCGCCGCGGGCGAGCCGCATCACCTCGGGTCCGCCATCTCCGTTGCGTTCGATGAAGCGCATGGTCTGGGGATGGGTCATCACGAGCCGCCTCATCGCGCCGGGCCACGCCCGATCCTGTAGGCGCCCGGATCGGTTTGCAAGCGGCGGCACCGGTGCAACCGGGATGGCGGGCACCGGTTCAGATCCAGGCACCTCCGGCCAGGCACTCATGAAGGCGAACCCGATGCTACGATCCCGCGGCGGATGGCTCCGCGACTGGCACCGTGACCGGCACCGCGACTGGCACCGCGACTGGCACCGCGACTGGCGCTGCGACCGGCACCGCGACGGCGAGGTGTGGCGGACCACCCCGGTCGGCAGCGACATGCCGCCCCGTCCTGCACCGTTCGACGACGAGGACGAGGACGACCCGGATGCGCCGACGCCGCTCGGCGATCCGCCGCCGCCGATCCCGGTGCCGCCCGCCGAACCGCCGCCGCTGCATGTTCGGGCGCCACGAGCCTCCGCCTGCCCGGCGCTATGGGGCGCGCGTGCCACAGCTTCGGCGATTCGTCGAGGTTGCGCGGCTAATCCGGAAACGGTGATTGCTCCGGCGCGGCCGCGGCCGCAAAAGCGTCGCGGAGATCCTGCGGCGGGGCTCCCGCAGCGCCGCGCGCGGATCGACTGCGAGGCCAGCTAGGGGCGCGAGAACGGGCATGCCGGGCATGTTGGCCACCATGCGTCGCCGTCAGGCGGCGGCGCCCCGGCCCGGATCGCTGTCCGGCGCCGCCGCCGGGGCCGGCACCCGCAGCGGCTTCTCGATCCGCAAGCGGGCGGCGCCGGTGCAGCGCTGGGTGCTGCACGCGCCGCAGACGCTGCGTGCCCTGGTACGCGCCGACGAGATCTGGCTGGTGCTGCTCGCCGCCTGCGTCGGCGTCGCCGCCGGCGCGATGGTGGTCGCCATCAACGACATCACGCTGCTCGCGCATCGCACCCTGTTCGCGCTCAACAATGACGGCCGGTTGTCCGGCCTGGTCTCGATCGATCCGACCCGCGTGGTGATGGTGCCGACGCTGGGCGGGCTGCTGCTCGGCCTCAGCGGCCTCGCCATCGCCCGGGTGCGGCCGACCCGGCCGGTCGATCCGATCGAGGCCAACGCGCTGCATGGCGGGCGGATGTCGCTCGGCGACAGCCTGATCGTGGTGCTGCAGACGCTGATCTCCAACGGCGCCGGCGCCTCGATCGGCCTCGAGGCCGGCTATACCCAGATCGGCTCCGCCGTCGCCTCGAGGCTGGGGCGCGCCTTCCGGGTGCGTCGCGGCGACCTGCGCACGCTGGTCGGCTGCGGCGCCGCCGGTGCCATCGGTGCCGCCTTCGACGCGCCGCTGGCGGGCGCCTTCTACGCCTTCGAGCTGGTGATCGGCACCTACTCGCTGGCCAACCTGGCGCCGGTCACGCTGGCCTCGATCTGCGCCATCATCGTCACCCACGCGATGGACGGCGCCGCACCCTCGCTCAACCTGCCGATGCCGACCAGCATCGACTGGCGCGACTACGCCGCGATCCTGGTGCTGGGCATCGTCAGCGCGCTGGTCGGCATCGCGATCATGCACATGGTGACCCTGACGGAATCCGCGTTCCGCCGCTCGCGGGTGCCGGGCTGGTGCCGCCCGGCCATCGGCGGGCTGATCGTCGGCGGCCTCGCCCTGGTCACGCCGGCGGTGATGTCCTCCGGTCACGCGGCGTTGCGGCTCGGCCTGAACGGCGAGTACGGGCTGCGCCAGGCCGCGTTCCTGCTGTTGCTCAAGGCGCTGGCCTCGGCGATCTCGATCGGTTCGGGATTCCGCGGCGGCCTGTTCTTCGCCTCGCTGTTCCTCGGCGTGCTGACCGGCACGGTGTGCGGCGACCTGCTCGGGCTGCTCACCACGCAGTCGCTGCCGCCGGTGATCTGCGCACTGATCTGCATGAGCGCGCTCGCGGTGGCGGTGGTCGGCGGTCCGCTGACGATGGTGTTCCTGTCGCTGGAATCCACCGGCAGCCTGCCGCTGACGGTGGCGGTGCTGGTCGCCTCGGTGGTGTCGGCGCTGACCGTGCGGCGCACCTTCGGCTATTCGTTCGCCACTTGGCGGTTCCACCTGCGCGGGGAGTCGATCCGCAGCGCGCTGGATATCGGCTGGATGCGCAACCTCACCGTCGGGCGCATGATGCGACGCGAGCTGCGCACCCTGCGCGCCGACACCTCGGTGGCCTCGGTGCGGCGCGACTACCCGCTCGGCTCGACGCCGCGGATCGTCGTGGTCGACGAGGCCGGACGCTACCTGGGCATCGTGCAGGTGCCGGACCTGCACGCCGCCGCCAAGGAGGTGACCCGGCTCGGCGAACTGCTCGACGAGGAGGAGGCGGCGCTGCTGCCGCAGATGAACGTCAAGGAGGCGATCGCGCTGTTCGAGCAGGCGGAGAGCGACGCGCTGGTGGTGGTCGACGACCTGGAACGGCGTCGTGTGATCGGGATCCTGACCGAGCAGCACGCGCTGCGCCGCTACAGCGAGGAGCTCGACCGCAGCCGGCGCGAGCTGTCGGGCGAATGAGCCTCGGACGGCGGCTGCTGCTGCGGGGAGCGCCCTCGCTGTTCGGCGGCGCGCTCGCCGGCGGAGCCGGCCGCCCGGCCGCGCTGCCGGCGGCGCCGCTCCGGGGCGTCCAGGAGGCGGTGCTGCGCACCCGCGCCGGACTGTTGCGCGGCAGCCGGTCCGGCGGCGTCCGCGCCTTCCTCGGCATCCCGTACGGCCATCTCCCCGGCCGGTTCAGGCCGGCGGCGGCGGCGGCACCCTGGCCCGGGATACGCGACGCCGTCCGCTTCGGTCCGATCGCCGTGCAGCGCCTCGGCAGTGCCGCGTCTTCCGACAGCAGCGAGCAGTGCCTCTCGGTCAACGTCTGGACGCCCGACGCGGTGCCGGAGGGCGGAGCCGGGCGGCCGGTGCTGGTGTGGGTGCATGGCGGCTCCAACGTCAGCGGTGCGTCGAGCCAGCCGATCTTCGACGGCGCGCGCTTCGCCCGCTCGGGCGTGGTGTGCGTCACCTTCAACTACCGGCTCGGCGTGCTCGGCTTCCTCGAGCTGGGCGACGCGATCGGCGGCCGCTATCGAGGCTGCGGCAACAACGGGCTGCGCGACCAGCTGCTGGCGCTGCGCTGGGTGCGCGACAACATCGCGGCCTTCGGCGGCGATCCCGCCCGCGTCACCCTCGGCGGCGAGTCCGCCGGAGCCAAGGACGTCGCCGCCCTGCTGTCCGCGCCGCCGGCGCGCGGCCTGTTCTCGCGCGCGATCCTGGAGAGCGGCGGCGGCCGCACCGTGCTGTCCTTGCCGCAGGCCGGCGCGGTCAGGCGACGCTACCTGGCCCTGCTCGGCCTCGCCGACGACCGCGCCGACCGGCTGCTCGGCCTCGATACCGACCGCCTGATCGAGGCGCAGCACGCACTGATGCTGGACGTGCCGTTCAGCTACCCGCTGCGGCCGCTGGTCGACGGCACCCTGCTGCCGGCGATGCCGGAGACCGCGATCGCGCTCGGCAGTGCGGCGCACGTGCCGCTGCTGCTCGGCACCAACCGCGACGAGGCGCGGCTGTTCCTGCCGCCGGGTGCGGCGTCGCGGCCGCTGGACGGGCACAGCCTGTCCAACATGGACGCCGGCCGGTTCGAGGCCATCCTGTCGCGCTACGACGCCTCGATGACCGCGCCGGACCAGGCGGAGATACGCTGGCGCGCGCTGACCGCCGAGGAGTACTGGATCCCCTCGGTGCGCGTCGCCGAGGCGCAGAGCGGCGCCGGCGGCACCGCCTGGATGTACCGCTTCGACAAGCGGGCGGACGCCGGTCCGTTCGCGGGGCGTGCGGCGCACGTCTCGGAGCTGCCCTACGTGTGGAACAACCCGGACGATCCGCAGCTGGCGCCGCTGATCGCGGGCTTCGACGCGGCACTCGCGGAGCGGATGCACGCCGCCTGGGTGGCGTTCATCGCCGGCGGGCCGCCGGCGGCAGCCGGGCTGCCGGACTGGCCGCCCTATGACGCGCACAGCCGCACGACGATGATCCTCGACCGGGCGAGCCGCCTGCAGGACGATCCCGAGCAGGCGGAGCGCCGGCTCTGGTCGCGCCTGTTCCTGGCCGACGCGACGCGCTGAGCGAGGCGGGCGCCGGAGCGCCCGCCGCCGCCGGTTCGGATCGCCCGGTTCAGACCGAGTAGTACATCTCGAACTCCACCGGATGCGGCGTGTGCTCGAACCGGTAGACCTCCTTCCACTTGATCTCGCAGTAGCTCTCGATCTGGTCCTGCGAGAACACGCCGCCCTCGAGCAGGAAGCCGTGGTCGGCGGTGAGCGCCGCCAGGGCCTCGCGCAGCGAGCCGCAGACGGTCGGGATGCTGTGCAGCTCCTCCGGCGGCAGGTCATAGAGGTCCTTGTCCATCGCCTCGCCGGGATGGATCTTGTTCTTGATGCCGTCGAGCCCGGCCATCAGCATCGCCGCGAAGGCCAGGTACGGGTTGGCGGTGGGATCGGGGAACCGCACCTCGACGCGCTTGGCCTTGGGGTTGGTCGCGTACGGGATGCGGCACGAGGCGGAGCGGTTGCGCGCCGAATAGGCGAGCAGCACCGGCGCCTCGAAGCCCGGGATCAGGCGCTTGTACGAGTTGGTGGACGGGTTGGTGAAGGCGTTCAGCGCCTTGGCGTGCTTGATGATGCCGCCGATATAATACAGCGCGCTGTCGGACAGGTCGGCATAGCCGTTGCCGCCGAACACCGGCTTGCCGTCCTTCCAGATCGACTGGTGCACGTGCATGCCCGATCCGTTGTCGCCGTAGATCGGCTTGGGCATGAAGGTCGCGGTCTTGCCGTAGGAATGCGCCACGTTGTGGATGCAGTACTTATAGATCTGCATCTGGTCGGCCATCTTGGTCATCGGGCCGAACTTGGTGCCGAGCTCGTGCTGGCTCTGCGCCACCTCGTGGTGATGCTTCTCGATGACCAGGCCCATCTCCCCCATGGTCGAGAGCATCTCGGCGCGCAGGTCGTTCTCGCTGTCGACAGGGGGCACCGGGAAGTAGCCGCCCTTCACCCCCGGGCGGTGGCCCATGTTGCCTTCCGGATAATCCTTCATCGAGGCGCCCGGACCCTCGATGCTGTCGGTCTGGTACATCGCGAAGTTGGCGCCGGTGCCGAACTTCACGCTGTCGAAGATGAAGAACTCCGCCTCGGGCCCGAAGAAGGCGGTGTCGCCGATGCCGGTGGATTTCAGGTACTGCTCGGCCAGCTTGCTGGTGCCGCGCGGGTCGCGGTTGTAGAGCTGCCCGGTCGACGGCTCGAAGATGTCGCAGAACAGGATCAGCTGCGGCTTGGCCGCGAACGGATCCATCACCGCGGTCTCCGGATCCGGCATCAGGATCATGTCGCTCTCGTTGATCGCCTTCCAGCCGGCGATCGACGAGCCGTCGAACATGATGCCGTCGCGGAACACGTCCTCGTCGATGGTCGAGACGTGCTGGGTGGTGTGCTGCCACTTGCCCCGCGGGTCGGTGAAGCGCAGGTCCACGTACTCGACCGAGTGTTCCTGCAGCTGCTCCATCACCTTCGCGACGTGGTCGGGCGCGGGCGCGGCCGGAGGCGGGACAGGAGCTGTCGCCGACGCTTTTTTCGCCATATGAGATACCTTGCTGATTGCGGCCGCACCGTGCGGCCGTGAGGAGGAGTGGAAGGCGGAGTCCAGCGCGAAGCTGAGCAATCAGCGTGCCACGTTCGCCCGCATGCGCAACCCGCGGGGCTACGCTGTCACGACTAAATTGCGCGCCGGCAGAAGCCGCCGAACCCTCAGACCGCGTCCTCGCCGCGTTCCCCGGTGCGGATCCGCACCACCTCGTCGAGCGTGCTGACGAAGATCTTGCCGTCGCCGATGCGGCCGGTGCGTGCCGCCTCGGTGATCGCCTCGATCGCCCGCTCCGCCATCCGGTCCTCGCAGACCACCTCGATCTTCACCTTGGGCAGGAAGTCGACCACGTACTCGGCGCCGCGATACAGCTCGGTGTGGCCCTTCTGCCGGCCGAACCCCTTCGCCTCGGTGACGGTGATGCCCTGCAGCCCGATCTCGTGCAGCGCCTCCTTCACCTCGTCGAGCTTGAAGGGCTTGATGATGGCCTCGATTTTCTTCATTGACCGTCCGCCGGACCTGCGGCGCTCCCCTTTGGCCGATCAGTGCCGGCGCATCGCGGCCTGCGGCGGGGGCCATTTCTGGCACGCGTCGGCGTGATCGGCAATCGCGTCCCATATCCGCGCGCAGGCGCGACCGCGATCGGAGGATGGCACGATGAAGAACGGCAATACCCTGCTCTCGGCGGTGCCCACCACGATCTTCAGCGTGATGTCGGCACTCGCGGTGCGCCACGAGGCGATCAATCTGGGCCAGGGCTTCCCCGACACCGAGGGACCGCGAGAGGTGGTGCAGGCCGCGGCCGAGGCGCTGCTCGACGGGCGCAACCAGTATCCGCCGCTCGCCGGCCTGCCCGAGCTGCGCCAGGCGGTGGCGGACTGCAACCGCCGCTTCTACGGCCTCGACACCGATCCGCTGCGCGAGGTGGTGGTCACCTCGGGCGCCACCGAGGCGCTGACCGCCTCGCTGATGGCGCTGGTCGATCCCGGCGACGAGGTGGTGCTGATCGAGCCGCTCTACGACACCTACCTGCCGGTGGTGCGCCTGCTCGGCGGCGTGCCGCGTCTGGTGCGGCTGCGCGAGCCGACCGAGGGCGAGGCGGACTGGACCCTGCCGCGCGAGGCGCTGGCGGCGGCCTTCGGTCCGCGCACCAAGGCGATCCTGCTCAACACGCCGATGAACCCGACCGGCAAGGTGTTCTCGGCCGAGGAACTCGCGCACGTCGCCGATCTGGTGGTCCGCCACGACGCCTACGCGATCTGCGACGAGGTCTACGAGCACCTCGTCTTCGCACCCGCCCGGCACGTGCCGCTGATGACGCTGCCCGGGATGCGCGAGCGCTGCATCCGGATCGGCAGCGCCGGCAAGAGCTTCTCGCTGACCGGCTGGAAGGTCGGCTACGCGACCGCGCCGGCGCCGCTCGCCGAGCTGGTCGCGCGCGCGCACCAGAACCTGACCTTCACCACCCCTCCCAACCTGCAGCGCGCGGTGGCTTTGGGACTGTCGCAGGACACGGCGTATTTCGAAGCGCTCGCGGCCAGCCTCGCGGCCCGTCGCGACCTGCTGAGCCGTGGCCTGCGCGGGATCGGCTTCGACGTGCTGCCGTGCTCGGGAAGCTACTTCGTCATCGCCGATTTCCGCCCGCTGCGGCTGCCGCCGGAGGTCGGCGGCGACGCGATGGCGTTCTGCCGCCACATCACCGAGCATGCGCGGGTCGCCGCGATCCCGGTGTCGGCGTTCTACGACGGTCCGCAGGCGCCGCAGCACCTGGTGCGCTTCGCCTTCTGCAAGCGCGAGCCGGTGCTGCGCGAGGCGATCGCCCGGCTGGCGGCGCTGTTCCGGCCGGCTCATGCCGCACCGGCGGGCGCCCCGCCGATTGACGCTCCGGCACAGTTCCTCTAGATCCGGCGCCGCGGTGGCGGACGTAGCTCAGCTGGTAGAGCGCCAGGTTGTGGTCTTGGATGTCGCGGGTTCGAGCCCCGTCGTTCGCCCCACCCCCGCCCCCACCGCATCGCCTGCCGGCTACGGCGTACTGATCCTCGCCGGCGGCCGGGGGAGGCGTCTCGGCGGGCTCGACAAGCCGCTGCTGCGGCTGCACGGCACGACCCTGCTGCATCGCATCCTCGCCCGCCTGCCGGCCCACGCGGTCGTCGCACTCAGCGCCAACGGCGATGCATCGCGCTTCGCCGCCTACGGGCTCACCGTGCTGGCGGATTGGCTGCCGGACCAGGGCCCGCTGGGCGGCGTGCTGCGCGGCCTGGACTGGGCGCACGGGCGGGGCTGCGAGGCGCTGCTGACGGTGCCGGGCGACACCCCGTTCATCCCGCTCGACCTCGCGTCGCGGCTGCTGCCGGCACCGGCGCTGGCGGTGTCGGACGGACGGCTGCACCACGCCGTGGCGTCGTGGCCGACCGCGTGCCGCGAGGCGCTGCGCACGCATCTGGGCGCCGGCGGCAGCCGATCGGTCAGGCGCTTCGCCGAGACGCTGCCGATGCGCCGGGAGCGGTTCGCGCTCGGAGCGGTCGATCCGTTCTTCAACATCAATACGCCCGACGAGCTGCGACGGGCGGAGGCGATCGCCGCGGCGACGCCATCTCCCGCAGTCCCGCCTCCAGGCTGATCGGCTCGAAGCCGAGGGCCGCGCGCATCGGCGCGATGTCGAACGCCTTGTCCTCCAGCAGCCGTCTGATCTCGGCCGGACCGATGCCGGGCAGGCCCGGCACCCGGCGCGCCAGCGCCGCGAGCGGGATCAGCAAGGCTGCCGGCACGGCGAGGACCGGTCGCCGCCGCAGCCCGTAGGCGAGGGCGACGGCGGCCACGAAGTCGCGGTAGCGCAGCGCCGCCGGTCCGGCGACGACGAGGCTGTGCGGGCCCTGCCAGGCGCGGTCGAGGCTGGCGAGCAGGGCGCGGGTCACGTCGGCCTGATGGATCGGCTGCACCAGCGCGCGGCCGCCGCCGGGCAGCGGGATCACCGGCAGCCGCCCGATCCAGGCCGCCAGCCGGCGCACGTTGTTCTCGCCCTCCGCACCGTAGATCATCGTCGGGTGCAGGATCACGCCGTCGCGGCCCGAGCCGAGCAGCGCGCGTTCGCCCTCGATCACCCCGCGACCGTGCGCGTCCGGCCAGCGGGTGAACTTGCGCGTGCTGCCGAGCAGCACCAGCCGGGCCGGGGCAGGGGACGCCGCGATGATCCGTGCGGCATGACGCGCATGCGCCGTGCCGACCACCGCGCGCGCGTCCCGCAGCGCCGCCGCCAGCGCGTCCGGATCGTCCAGTTCGGCGAGCCGCGGCGGCGCCTCGATGCCGGTCTCGCGCCAGCGCACGGCGTCGCGCACCACCGGCACGAAGCCCTGGCCGCGCGCCGCCAGCGCCCGGCACAACGCGGCACCCGACCGTCCGGAGGCGCCGATGACGTGCACCGGCACCTGCACCGGCACCTGCACCGGCACCTGCACCGGCTCGGACGGCTGCGCGGGCATCAGCCGCTCCGCGCGCCGTGCGGCCGGGCCGTGGCGCGGCGGCGCGCGACCGGCCATGCGGTATCATGATACCGTGCAAGAAAACTGAGTAATCCTCGGCCTCTCTTGGATCGGCTTGACGCGGACGGCGCGGCTCTCCATAACCCCGCCTCCTGTCGTGAACCCTCCGGCGTGACGCCTGCTGACGGAATGGACCGCATGATGAAGACCACCCTCTCGCTGAAGCCCGCGGAGGTGACCAAGGGCTGGATCCTGATCGACGCCGACGGTCTGGTTCTCGGTCGCCTCGCCGCCATCATCGCCGGGCGCCTGCGCGGCAAGCACAAGCCGCAATTCACCCCGCACGTCGACTGCGGCGACAACGTCGTCGTGGTCAACGCCGAGAAGGTCCGGCTGACCGGCAACAAGGCGGGGCAGAAGCTGTTCCACTACCACACCGGCTATGCCGGCGGCATCAAGCAGCGCACCATCGCGCAGCGCCTCGCCGGCAGCAATCCCGGCCACGTGATCAGCAAGGCGGTGGAGCGGATGATCACCCGCGGCCCGCTGCAGCGCGCGCAGATGAAGCACCTCTACGTCTATGCCGGCGACGCGCATCCGCATGACGGCCAGCAGCCGCAGCGCCTCGACGTGGCGGCGCTGAACCGCAAGAACTCGGTCTTCAAGACCCCCGTCACCTCGAAGAGCATCGCTGCCTGATCATGTCAGAAACACAGACCCAGCCCCAGCCGCAAACTCAGCCGCAAACCCAGCCCCGCACCGGGACGCTGGCCGACCTGCGCGACCTCGCCACCAGCGCCGGAGTCGCCGTCACCGAGAGCGAGGCGGTGCTGCGCCAGCCGAAGCGCGATACGCTCGGCCGCGCCTACGCCACCGGCCGACGCAAGAACGCGATCGCGCGCGTCTGGATCAAGCCGGGCCGCGGCGACATCAGCGTCAACGGCAAGAAGGTGGGCCAGTACTTCGCCCGTCCGGTGCTGCGCATGCTGATCACCCAGCCGTTCCTGGTCGCCGACCGCTACAACCAGTTCGACGTCTACTGCACCGTGGTCGGCGGCGGGCTGTCGGGCCAGGCCGGCGCGCTGCGCCACGGCATCAGCCGCGCGCTCACCTACTACGAGCCGGAACTGCGCGGCATCCTCAAGGTCGCGGGCTTCCTGACCCGAGACAGCCGGGTGGTGGAGCGCAAGAAGTACGGCCGCATGAAGGCGCGCCGCTCGTTCCAGTTCTCCAAGCGCTGACCCTGCCCTAGGCGGGACGACGGCGTCGGGCGGGACCTTCGGGTTCCGCCCTTTCTCGTTCTACCCTGGAGCTGCGAGCCGGAGCCGGACATGACGCCACGCATCTTCATCGACGGCGAGGCCGGCACCACCGGGCTCGGCATACGCGACCGTCTGCGCGCGCTGCCGGTCACCCTGCTCTCGATCGATCCCGACCGACGCCGGGACCCGGAGGCGCGACGGGCGGCGATGCGCCAGGCCGATCTGGTGGTGCTGTGCCTGCCGGACCAGGCGGCGCGCGAGGCGGCGGCGATGCTCGCGGCACTGCCGGACCCGCCGCGGCTGCTCGACGCCAGCACCGCCTTCCGCATCGCGCCCGACTGGGTCTATGGCTTTCCGCAGCTGGCACCGGCGCAGCCGGGCGCCATCGCCGCCGCGCCGCGCGTCTCCAACCCAGGCTGCTACGCGACCGGTGCCGTGGCGCTGCTGCGTCCGCTGGTCGAGGCCGGCCTGCTGCCCGCGGATCACGCGCTGTCGATCAACGCGGTCAGCGGCTACTCGGGCGGCGGCCGGGCGATGATCGAGGCGCACGAGAGCAGCGGCGGCCCGGCGTTCCGGCTCTACGGCCTGGGGCTGGAGCACAAGCACGTGCCGGAGATCGCGGCGCACGCCGGCCTCGCCTCGCGGCCGATCTTCGTGCCCTCGGTGGGGCATTTCCGCCAGGGCATGATCGTCTCGATCCCGCTGCACCTGGACCGGCTCGGCCGCGGCGCCACGGTGCCGGCGCTGCGCCGCTGCCTGCTCGACTGGTATGGCGGCTCCGGACGGGTATCGGTCAGTGATCGCAGCGATGGCAGCGACGGAGCCGCGGACGAGGCCCTGGTGGGCGAGGCGCTGGCCGGCACCGACCGCATGGAACTCGCGGTGCACGGCAGCGGCGCCTATCCGCACGCGCTGCTGACCGCGCGGCTGGACAATCTGGGCAAGGGCGCCTCGGGTGCGGCGATCGAGAACATCGCGCTGATGCTGGGCCTCGGGAGCTGACCCAGGATCGCTGGGCGGTCCTGCTGGAGCGGCGCTTCCGGGCGCCGCTGCTGACCGTCTCGCTCGGGGTCGGGCTGTTCTCCTTCAACGAGTTCCTGGTCTCGACGACGCTGCCGAGTGCGGTGCGCGACACCGGTGGTGCCGCGCTGATGAGCTGGGCGGTGACGCTCTACCTGGTGCCGTCGATCGTCGGCGGCAGCAGCGCCGCCTCGCTGGCGCAGCGCTGGGGCGCGCGTCCGGTGCTGTTCCTCGCCGGGCTGGTGTTCCTGGGCGGCACGCTGCTGGCCAGCCTCGCGCCCTCGATGGCGGTGATCCTGCTCGGGCGCGCGCTGCAGGGCGCCGGCGACGGCGTGATCGTGTCGCTCTGCTACGCCCTGATCCCGGCGCTGTTCCCGCCCGACCTGATCGCGCGCGTGTTCGGCGTCGAGGCGCTGATCTGGGCCGGCGCCGCCTTCGGCGGCCCGCTGCTGTCCGGCTGGGTCACCCAGATGCTGTCCTGGCGCGCCGCCTTCCTGGTCAACCTGCCGCTCGTCGCGGGCTTCCTGGTGCTGGTGCCGCTGGTCGCGCCGCGCCGGCGCCGCGGCGGCGGGCGCACCGGTGCTGCCCTGTTCCGACTGTCCGGCATCGCCGCCGGCATCATGACGGTGGCCGCCGCCGACGTGATCGCGAGCCCGGCGCTGCGGCTCGGCTGCCTGGCGCTGGCGCCGATGCTGCTGGCGTGCAGCGTGCAGGCAGACCGCGCCAGCCGCACGAGGCTGTTCCCGGCGACGATGTTCCGGCTGTCCAGCCGCTCCGGTGCCGCCTGCTGGATCATCCTGCTGATGCCGCTGGCCCAGGCGGTGTCCGGGGTCTACCTGGTGCTGGCGCTGCAGCGCATCTGGTCGCTCCGGCCCGCCGCGGCGGGCGGCATCGGCGCGCTGATGGCGCTGTCCTGGAGCGCCGCCGCGTTCCTCGTCGCCGGCCTGCCACGCGCCCGGCCCCGTCTCGCGCGCTGCGGCCCGGCGCTGAACGCCGTCGGCCTGCTCGGGCTGCTGGCGGCGCTGCAGACCGGATGGCTCGCCCTGGTGGTCGCGGCACAGCTCGCGATCGGTGTCGGCTTCGGGCTGTGCTGGTCGACGCTGAACCAGCGGGTGATGGAGGACGCGGCACCGGACGACCAGGCGCGTGCCGCCGCGCTGCTGCCGACGGTGCTGTCGGCCGGCTACGCGATCGGGGCCGCGGTCGCGGGCCTGGTGGCGAACCAGGCCGGGCTGCCGCGGGCGATCGCCGAGGATGCGTCGGTCACCGCGCCGCTCTCCTGGGCCTACGCGACGGCGAGCCTGATCGCGGCCGCCGCCGTGCTCGTCGACCGTGTCGGCCCGGTCGCACGACGATGCTGAAGCGAGCGGGGCCAATGCCCGGCGGGGCGGATGCCGGCGGGGCGGATGTCGGCGAGGCCGATGCCTGTGCCGCACGCATGATCGTGGCAGCAGGCGCGCCGCACCGGTCGAGGATCGCCGCGTGAAGGTCATCATCGCCGGCACGCCGATGATCGGGCATCTCAATCCGTTGCTGTCGATCGCGCGCTTCCTGGTCGCCGACGGCCACGAGGTGGTGGCACTCAGCGCCAGCGCGCACGGCGCCCGCCTGCGCGCCTCCGGTGCGAGGTTCCACCCGTTCTCCGCCGCGATCGACCAGGACCTGAGCGACCTCGATGCCGTCTACCCGCAGCTCAGGGCGCTGCCGACCGGACCGGTGAAGCTGCGGTTCCTGTTCAGGCACGCCTTCATCGACCGGCTGCGCGGCCAGTACGACTCGCTGCGCCGGTTGCTGCGGGAGTTCCCGGCCGACCTCGTGCTCTGCGACAACCTGTTCCTCGGCACGGTGCCGCTGCTGCTCGGGCGGCGTGGGCAACGGCCCGCGATCGTCCATCTCGGGGTCACCCCGCTGCTGAGCAGCCGCGACGACGGCGCACCGATCGGCCCGGGGCTGCCGCCGGCGGCGGACGAGGCGCAGCGCGCGTTCTACCGGACGATGGGCAATGTGGTCGACCAGCACTTCTTCGAGCCGGTACAGGCCGAGCTTGACGCGGTGCTCGCCTCGATCGGCGTGGGTCCGCTGCGGTCGCGCATGAACGACGCCAGCTTGCTGCTGCCCGACCTGTTCCTGCAGCCCACGGTGCCGCGCTTCGAGTTCCCGCGACGCGAGCTGCCGCGCGGGCTGCGCTTCATCGGCGCCCTGCCGCCGCCGCCCGGCGACCGCTCGCTCCCCGACTGGGCGGACGAGGTCGATGCGGCGGCGCGCATCGTGCTGGTGACGCAGGGAACGCTCGCCAATCACGACCTCGCCCAGCTGGTCGGCCCGACGCTGGCGGCACTCGGCGACCGGCCGGAGCTGCTGGTGCTGGTCACCACCGGCGGACGGCCGCTGGAGGCGGTGCCCGGGCCGATCCCGCGTCACGTCCGCCTCGCGCGCTTCCTGCCCTATGACTGGCTGATGCCGCGCCTCGATCTGGTGGTGACCAACGGCGGCTACGGCACCGTCAACCACGCGCTGAGCCATGGCGTGCCGCTGGTGGTGGCCGGGCAGAGCGAGGACAAGGCCGAGGTGGGCGCGCGTGTCGCCTGGAGCGGCACCGGCGTCAGCCTGCACACCGATACCCCGAGCGCCGATGCGCTGCGCGCGGCGGTCGATGCCGTGCTGGCCGGGCCGGGCTTCCGCGAGGCGGCGCATGGCCTCGCGGACGCGTTCCGCGGCTTCGACGCCAGCACCGAGGTGCCGCGCCTGCTGCGCGAGGTCGCCGCGGCCTGAGCGGCGCCGGGCTTGAGCGGCGCCAGACCTGAGCGGCGCCGGGCGCCGCGGCCGCGCTACATCTCGGTGATGCTGCCCACGATGCGCGACACCATGCCGTAGGCGATCGCCTCCTCGGCACTCATCCAGTAGTTGCGGTCGGTGTCCTTGGCGACCTTCTCGTAGGACTGGCCGGTCTCGCGCGAGAACAGACGGTTCAGGCGCTCGCGCATCTTGATGATCTCGCGCGCCTCGATGTCGATATCGACCGCCGGCCCGCGCACGCCGCCCATCGGCTGGTGCAGCAGGAAGCGGGTATTGGGCAGGCAGAGCCGCCGCTCCTTGACCCCGGCGACGTAGATCAGCGCCCCGGCGCTCGCCACCCAGCCGGTGCCGATGACGCGGACCGGCGCCATGCTGTCGACGAAGCGGATCATGTCGTGGATGGTGTCGCCGCTCTCCACGTGACCGCCGGGAGAGTTGATGTAGACGTCGATCGGCTTGGCCGAGGCGCCGGCCAGCGCCAGCAGGCGCCCGGTGACGTCGCGCGCCACCTTGTCGTTGATCGCGCCGAAGATCAGCACCTTGCGCTGGTCGAACAGCCGCTTCTCGAGCTCGTTGATCGGCGAGGAGAGCGTCTTGTTGTCGTCCGGCTCCTTGGTGTCCGGGCCGTTCGGCTCGGGGACCTCCGGGCCGTCCGGGTCCTCGTCATCATCCATCCGGACGCGATGCTTCAGCGACATTCCGTTCATCCTGACCTCTCCTGCCGGACCGCCCATTCGCCGGTCCTACCCTGTTTCCCCGCCTGCTCCAAGAATGTCCGCGGCGAGACATCCGGCGCAGGTCGGGCTACACCCGCAGGACACGCGAAGGGCTCCGCGGGGAGCTCGATGGGAACAGAGATGGGCAACGGCGGGCGACGGCCAAGGGCGGACGCGACGAACGGCCGGCGGCGGCCGGCGGCCCTCGCCTCGCTCGTTGCGATCTCGATCATCCTGGCCGTCGCCGGCTGCGCGCATCAGGACGTGGTCGACACCCCGGTCGGCTGGTGGCACCAGCTGCAGGGCGGCGCCATCGCCGAGCAGCGTCCGCCGCCGCCGGGGGTGAACGATCCCTATCCCGCGATCGGCACCACCCCGGCGCACGCGCCGCCGATGGCCTCGGTCGAGCTGCGCCGCTCGGTCACGGCGTCGCTGCTGCGCCAGCGCAACCTGACCACCCGCCTCGACGCCGCCGACCCGATCCCGGATGCGGTGGCGACGCCGCCGCGTGCGAAGCCGCCGGGCGCGACCGCCATCCCGAGCCCGGCCTCGCCCGGGAGCACGGCACCGGCGTCCCCGGCACCAGCCGGTTCGGCGGCGCTCGATGCCGCGCAGGCGCCGGCGGCGCGGCCCGGAGCGGCGGCTCCGGACCGGGATTCCGAGCCGGAGCTGGCGATGCCCGCACTGCAGCTGCCGCCCGCCGATGCCTCCGGCGTCGCGGTGGTGCTGCCGGCGATCCCCGGCGCCCCACCCGTCCCGCCGCGCCTGCCCGGTCTCTCGACCCAGCCAGGCATGCCGGCCGCGGACCATCCGCCGCCCGACTACGCGGTGGCGCCCGCGGCCGGCACGCAGGTCGCGTTCGCCGCCGGCACCGACACGATGCTGAGCGGCCAGGCCGGCGCACTGCACGCGATCGCCGTCCGCCGCGGCACCGGCGGCATCCTCGTGCGCGGCTACGGCGGTGCCGCGGCCACCGATGCCGACACCCAGGCGCAGGCGCTTTCGGTCGCAGCCCTGCGCGCCCGCACCGTCGCCGAGGCGCTGCAGGCCGAGGGGGTTCCGGCTCGGGCGATCCTTCTGAGGGCGGAAGCATTCGGTCGCGGCGCCAGCGTCAGTCTGGTACAGTGACGCCGCCTCCTCCCCCGCCCCACCGAAGAGCCGACCGATGAGCGAAGAATTCCATCGTATCCGTCGCCTGCCGCCCTACGTGTTCGCCGAGGTCAACAAGGCGAAGGCGGCCGCGCGCGCGCTCGGCGCGGACATCATCGATCTCGGCATGGGAAACCCGGACAGCCCGACGCCGCCGCACATCGTGGCCAAGCTGGTCGAGACCGTCGCCGACCCGCGCTCGCATCGCTACTCGGTCAGCCGCGGCATCCCCGGGCTGCGCCGGGCACTCGCCGGCTATTACGGGCGCCGCTTCGGGGTCAAGCTCGATGCGGAGAGCCAGGTGGTGGTCACGCTCGGCTCCAAGGAGGGGCTCGCCAACCTGTCGGCGGCGATCACCAGCCCGGGCGACACCATCCTGGTGCCGAACCCGTCCTACCCGATCCACCAGTTCGGCTTCATCATCGCCGGCGCGTCGGTGCGCTCCGTGCCGGCGCGGCCGGACGAGGACATGCTGCGGGCGCTGGAGCGCGCGGTGCGGCATTCGGTGCCCAAGCCGACCGCGCTGATCGTCAACTTCCCCTCCAACCCGACCGCCTACCTGGCGGACCTCGATTTCTACCGCGAGCTGGTGGCGTTCGCCCGACGCGAGGAGATCTGGATCCTGTCCGACCTCGCCTACGCCGAGATCTATTTCGGGGACGAACCGCCGCCCTCGATCCTGCAGGTGCCCGGTGCGATGGAGGTCGCGGTAGAGTTCACCTCGCTGTCCAAGACCTACTCGATGGCGGGCTGGCGGATCGGCTTCGCTGCCGGCAATCCGCGCCTGATCAACGCGCTGACGCGGATCAAGTCGTACCTCGATTACGGCGCCTTCACGCCGATCCAGGTGGCCGCGGTGGCCGCGCTGAACGGGCCGCAGGATTGCGTCGAGGAGATACGCACGCTGTATCGCGAGCGGCGCGACGTGCTGATCCGCGGCCTCTCCGCTGCCGGCTGGGAGGTGCCGGTGCCGGAGGGGTCGATGTTCGCCTGGGCTCCCGTGCCGGAGCGGTTCGCCCAGCTCGGCAGCGTCGGCTTCGCCAAGCTGCTGATGCAGCAGGCCGGTGTCGCGGTGGCGCCGGGGCTCGGCTTCGGCGAGCACGGCGAGGGCTTCGTGCGCATCGGGCTGGTCGAGAACACCCAGCGCCTGCGTCAGGCGACGCGCAACATCAAGGCGTTCCTCGGCACTCCCGAAGCCGCCGGCGGCAGGGAGCCGTCCCGCCAGCCGCACCTCGCATCCGCCGACCTGGACGTCTAGCCTTGGCTTCCGACCCGTCGGGGTCCGGCGCGCCCCGGGCCGCCGCCATGCCGGCGCCGCTCAGGATCGGCATCGCCGGCCTCGGCACCGTCGGCGTCGGCGTGGTGCGGCTGCTGCACGCCAACGCCGGGCTGATCGCGGCCCGCGCCGGACGGCCGCTCTCCCTGGTCGCGGTGGCGGCGCGCTCGCGCCGCCGCGAGCGCGGCATCGACGTCTCCGACCTGCGCTGGCACGACGACCCGGTCGGCCTCGCGCACGACCCGTCAGTCGACGTGGTGGTCGAGCTGATCGGCGGCGCCGATGGACCGGCGCGCCGGCTGGTCGAGGCCTGCCTGGCCGCGGGCCGTCCGGTGGTCACCGCCAACAAGGCGCTGATCGCGGTGCACGGCGCCGAGCTTGCGGCAGAGGCAGAACGCCGAGGCACCGTGCTCGCCTTCGAGGCCGCCGTGGCCGGCGGCATCCCGGTGATCAAGACGGTGCGCGAGGGCCTGGCCGCGGACCGGCTCACCCGCGTCGGCGGCATCCTCAACGGCACCTGCAACTACATCCTGACCGCGATGCGCGAGAGCGGACGCGACTTCGCCGCCATCCTCGCCGAGGCGCAGGCGCTGGGCTACGCCGAGGCCGATCCGCAGGCGGACATCGACGGGATCGATGCCGCGCACAAGCTCGCCATCCTGGCCGCACTCGCCTTCGGCCGCCCGGTGGATTTCGCCTCCGTGCACGTCGAGGGCATACGCGACGTCGGCGCGCTCGACATCCGCTTTGCCGCCGAGCTCGGCTACCGGATCAAGCTGCTCGGCATCGCCCAGCTCAGCGAGGCCGGGGTGGAGGCGCGCGTGCATCCCTGCCTGGTGCCGCTCACAGCACCGATCGCGCTGGTCGAGGGCGTGTTCAACGCGGTGTTCGCCGAGGGCGACTTCGTCGGCCGGATGATGATCGAGGGCAGGGGTGCCGGCGCCGGCCCCACCGCGTCCGCCGTCGTCGCCGACCTGATCGACATCGCCCGCGGCAGCCGCATCCCGGTCTGGGGTGCGGGGACGCACGCGCTGTCGCGCATCGTCAGCGTGCCGATCACCCGGCACGCCGGCGACTACTACCTGCGCCTGCACGTGCTCGATCGTCCCGGCGTGATCGCCGAGATCGCGACCGTGCTGCGCGACTGCGGCGTCTCGCTCAAGAGCATGCTGCAGCACGGCCGGAGCGGCGCGGAGCCGGGCGCCGCCTCGGGCGAGGCGGCGGTGCCGATCGTGCTGGTGACCCACCGCACCGGGGAGCCGGCGATGCGACAGGCGATGACGCGCATCGCGGCCCTCGACGTGGTGCTGGAGCGGCCTAACATGATCCGCATCGAAGCCGGCTGAGGAGCCCGCCATGCCCGCCTTGCGATCTTCCTACCAGGCCGACGACCGCAACCTCGCCCTCGAGCTGGTGCGCGTGACCGAGGCCGCGGCCCTCGGCGCCTCGCACTGGACCGGGCGCGGCCTGAAGAACGAGGCCGACGGTGCCGCGGTGGAGGCGATGCGTCGCGCCTTCGACACGGTGGCGATCGACGGCACCGTCGTCATCGGCGAGGGCGAGATGGACGAGGCGCCGATGCTCTATATCGGCGAGCGCGTCGGCTCCGGCGGTCCGGCGATGGACATCGCCGTCGATCCGCTGGAGGGCACGGTGCTGACCGCGAAGAACGCGCCGAACGCGCTGACCGTGGTGGCGCTGGCCGAGGCCGGCAACTTCCTGCACGCCCCCGACATCTACATGGACAAGATCGCGGTCGGCGGCGACCTGCCGGAAGGGGTGGTCGACCTGGACGCGCCGATCGGCGAGAACCTGCGCAACCTCGCCCGTGCCCGCAAGAGCGGGATCGACGAGCTGGTGCTGTGCACCCTCGAGCGCGACCGCCACGAGGCGCTGATCGCCCACACGCGCGAGGCCGGCGCGCGGGTGATGCTGATCTCCGACGGCGACGTCGCCGCCATCATCGCCGCCTGCCTGCCCGGCAGCGGGGTCGACATCTACGCGGGCTCCGGCGGCGCGCCAGAGGGGGTGCTGGCGGCGGCGGCGCTGCGCTGCGTCGGCGGCCACATGCAGGCGCGGCTGATGTTCGACGACGAGGAGCAGGTGGCGCGCGCGCAGGCGATGGGCGAGGGCGATCCGCGGCGGCGCCTGACGCTGCTCGACATGGCGCGCGGCGACGTCCTCTTCTCCGCGACCGGCGTCACCTCCGGCGCGCTGCTGCGCGGCGTGCAGCGCACCGACGCCCGGGCGATCACCCACTCGATCGTCATGCGCTCCAAGTCCGGCACGGTGCGCTTCATCGAGGGCCACCACAACTTCGCGACCAAGACCTGGAGTGCGAGCTGAATCAGGGAGTGCGAGCCGAGCCGGCGGATACGGCCGCGCAGGCGCGGCAGCCGCGTCCCTGCCTCGACGTGACCTCGAGCCTGACCGGGCGCCGCTGGCTCTGGAGCGCCGAGGTCTCCGAGCGCCACGCCGGCGCGATCGCGCAGCGCCACGAGCTGCCGGAGATCCTCGGCCGGCTGCTGCACGCGCGCGGCGTCGATGCGGACCAGGTCGGCCTGTTCCTGGAGCCGACGCTGCGCGCACTGCTGCCCAACCCCTCCTGCCTGACGGACATGGACCTGGCGGCGGAGCGCCTGGCGCACGCCGTTCGAGGCGGCGAGACGGTCGGCATCTTCGGCGACTACGACGTCGACGGCGCCTGCGCCTGCGCGGTGCTGGCCACCCTGCTCGGCGAGCTCGGCTGCACCGTGCTGACCCACGTGCCCGACCGGATCCGCGAGGGCTACGGCCCAAACGCGCCGGCGCTGCTCGGCTTGACCGCGCGCGGCGCCACGCTGGTGGTGTGCGTCGATTGCGGCACCGCCGCCGCGGAGCCGCTCGCAGCGCTCGCCGGGATCGCCGACGTGGTGATCCTGGACCACCACAAGGCGGAGGGGCCGCCGCCGCCGGTGCTGGCGACCGTCAACCCGAACCGGCTGGACTGCGCGTCCGGTCTCGGCACGCTGTGCGCGGCCTCGATCGCCTTCGTGGCAGGGGTCGCGACGCTGCGCGCGCTGCGCCGCGCCGGCTGGTTCGCGCAGCGTGCGGAGCCCGACCTGCTGGCGCTGCTCGACCTGGTGGCGCTGGCGACGATCTGCGACGTGATGCCGCTCAGCGGCCTGAACCGCGCGCTGGTGACCCAGGGGCTGAAGGTGATGGCGCGGCGCGGCCGGATCGGCATCAACGCCCTGCTCGAGGTGGCGGCGGCGCGCGGGGCGCCGGACGCCTCCACCTGCGGTTTCGCGCTCGGACCGCGGATCAACGCCGGCGGCCGCATCAGTGAGGCCGACCTGGGCCTGCGGCTGCTGCTCTGCCGCGACGCCGACGAGGCGCGGGTGCTGGCCGAGCGGCTGGACGGCGTGAACCGGCGGCGACGCGACGTCGAGGGCGGCATCCTCGACGAGGCGATGGCGATGGCGGCGTCGCAGATCGAGGCCGGACACGCGGTGCTGATGCTGTCCGGCGCGGCATGGCATCCGGGCGTGGTCGGCATCGTCGCCGGCCGGGTCAAGGAGCGCTTCAACCGGCCGAGCCTGGTCGGCGGCTGCCAGGAGGACGGCACGATCAAGGGTTCCGGGCGCTCGGTGCCCGGCCTCGACCTCGGCGCCGCGGTGATCGCCGCGCGTCAGGCCGGGCTGCTGCTGACCGGCGGCGGGCACGCGATGGCGGCCGGCTTCTCGCTGCGTCGGGAGCGGCTGGCCGCGTTCCACGCCTTCCTCGACGAGCGGCTGGCGCAGGCGCGGCATCGCCCGTCCGCACTCGACCTCGCGGTCGACGGGGTGCTGAGCGTCGCGGGCGCCAGTGCGGAACTCGCCGCCCATGTCGGCCGGCTGGCGCCGTTCGGGACCGGCAACGAGGAGCCGGTGTTCGTGCTGCCGCACGTGGGCGTGGCCCGCGCCGACCGGCTCGGCCGCGAGGGCAACACCCTGCGCGCGATCGTCGAGGGCGAGGGCGGCGGCCGGATCAAGGCGCTGCTGTTCCGCGCCGGCGACGGCGCGATCGCCCGCGCGCTGGAGGCTCGCGACGGCGCCAGGCTGCATCTCGCGGGCCAGCTGCGCGCGGAAACCTGGAACGGCCAGACCAGTGCCGGCTTCTTCATCACGGACGCGGCGGCGGCTTGACCGGTCCCTGGGGCTCCGCTACCCAGCCACGGCCGCAGTCCCGTTCGTCTAGTGGCCTAGGACACCGCCCTTTCACGGCGGTAACACGGGTTCGAACCCCGTACGGGACGCCAGCGTGCGTCCCGCGACGCTCCAGATTCAGTCGGCTCCCGGAACCTCTCCTGACGCGTCGTGTTGAAGCTCGCACCAGCCAGGCGGGACTTCAACGAGTGCGAGATCGCGCCTTTCCATCGCGTGCGGCGCCGATGTCCTGGCATCGGCATCATCGGCGAATGCGGGACCTGCCGGGCCCGCTCGCGGCCCGGGTCGCGCCAGAGGCGCTGCGTTGAGCGACGCCTCGCTGATGGTCGTGGGGATCGGCGCCTCCGCCGGCGGCCTCGATGCGTTCCACAGCTTCTTCGAGGCGGTGCCGGCGGAGTGCGGGCTCGCCTTCGTGGTGGTGCTGCACCTGCCCGCCAGCCGCAAGAGCATGCTGCCGGACATCCTGGCGCGCTGGACCTCGATGCCGGTGCTCGAGGTGAGCGACGGCATGAGGATCGAGGCCGACCGCGTCTACGTGCCGCCGCCGCACGCGATCACCACGATACGGGATGGCCGGCTGCACGTGCAGATGCCGGCGGCGGAGGCCAAGCGCGACGGCCGGCCGATCGACGGCTTCTTCGACTCGCTGGCCTCGACCCTGAAGGAGAACGCGGTCGGCGTCATCCTGTCCGGCACCGGGTCGGACGGCGCGCTCGGCCTCAAGGCGATCAAGGAATGCGGCGGGCTGACCCTGGCGCAGGGCAGCGACGGCAGCAGCCCGCAGTTCGACGGCATGCCGCTCGGCGCCATCGCCACCGGGGCGGTCGACCTGGTGGTGCCGGTCGAGGCGATGCCCGAGTACATCGTGCGGCTGCGTCGCGTGCGACAGCAGAGTGCCGCACCGCTGGCGGCGTCGGCCGAACAGCTGGAAGCGAGCCGGCTCGCGATCTGCGCCATCCTGCTCGCCCAGCTCGGCCATGATTTCAGCGGCTACAAGGACAAGACCTTCCTGCGCCGCACCCAGCGTCGGATGCAGGTGCTGGGCATCGAGACGATGGCCGACTACGCGGCGCGGCTCGAGCGGGACCATGACGAGGTGATCCTGCTGTTCCGCGACCTGCTGATCCGGGTCACCAGCTTCTTTCGCGACGGCGCGACCTTCGACGTGCTGGCCCGCGAGGTGATCCCCCGGCTGTTCCAGGGTCAGAAGGCCAACGGCACGGTGCGGATCTGGGTGCCGGCCTGCTCCACCGGCGAGGAGGCGTACTCGCTAGCGATCCTGTTGCGCGAGTACATGGACGGCCTGCGCGCCTCGCCGAGGGTGCAGGTGTTCGCGACCGACATCGACGAGCCGGCGATCGGCACCGCGCGCGCCGGACGCTATCCGACGACGCTGCTGCGCGGCATGTCGCAGGAACGCCTGGACCGGTTCTTCACCGTCGCCGATCATTGCTACGTCGTGACCAAGGAGATACGCGACCTCTGCACCTTCTCCGCCCACAGCCTGGTGCGTGATCCGCCGTTCTCCCGGATGAGCATGATCTCGTGCCGCAACGTGCTGATCTACCTGGATGCCGACGTGCAGGGTGCGATCATCCCGGCGTTCCACTACTCGCTGGTGCCGGGCGGGATCCTGCTGCTCGGCAGCTCGGAATCGACCGCCCGGCACGAGGACCTGTTCACCGCGCTGGACAAGAGCCGGCGGATCTTCGAGCGCCGCGACGTGCGCGGCCCGCCGCTGCACCTCAGCCAGACCAACCAGCCGCTGCAGATCGGCGCGACGCTCGGCGCCGCCGCCACCACCGGCGGTGCCCTCCCGCCGCGCTCGAGCAATCCGGTCTCGCCCGCGCCCGGCCGCCGCGACCAGGCACCGTCTCCGGGGGGCTCGACGGTGCAGAAGCTGGCGCAGCGCGCCAACGACCGGCTGGAACGCGGCCTGCGCCTGGCGCTGCGTCGGATCTCGTCGGGCGCCGAGCTCGACCGCATGCGCACCACGCTGGTCGAGACCCAGGAGCAGCTGCGCGTGATCACCGAGCAGCACGCGACGGCGCTCGAGGAGGTGCGCAGCACCAACGAGGAGATGCACTCGGTCAACGAGGAGCTGCAATCCACCAACGAGGAGCTGGAGACCTCCAAGGAGGAGCTGCAGTCGGTCAACGAGGAGCTGCACGCCGTCAATGCGCAGCTCTCGGAGAAGCTCGACGAGCTGGACCGCAATGCGAGCGACCTGAAGAACCTGTTCGACAGCACCGACGTCGCGACGGTGTTCCTCGACCGTCAGCTGATCATCCGCGGCTTCACGCCCGCGGTGGGCGCCATCTACAACCTGATCCCGAGCGATCACGGACGTCCGCTGAGCGACATCGTCGGCCAGCTGGATTACGCGGGGCTGCGCGACGACGTCCGCGCCGTGCTCGAGACGCTGGAGCCGCTGGAACGCCGCGTCACCCGACAGGACGGCAGCAAGCACTACATCATGCGCATCCTGCCCTACAGGGCGCAGAACAGCTCCGTCGACGGCACCCTGGTGACCTTCGTCGACGTGACCAGCATCGTGCAGGCGGAGCAGCAGCAGCGCCTGCTGGTCGACGAGCTCAACCACCGGGTCAAGAACATGCTCACGGTGGTGATCTCGCTCGCCTCGCAGACGCTGCGCCGGGCGGAGACGATGCAGCAGTTCTCGGAATCCTTCATGGGCCGCATCAAGGCGCTGACGGCTTCCTACTCGCTGCTCAGCCAGGCCAACTGGACCGAGGTCGCGCTGCTCGAGGTGCTGGTGGAGGAGACCCGCCCGTTCCTGTCGCGCGATGGCGCCAACATCGTCTTCCAGGGTCCGAAGGTCTGGCTGTCGCCGCAGGGGGCGCTGGCGCTGGGCATGGCGATCCACGAGCTGGTCACCAACGCGGTGAAGTACGGCGCGCTGTCGGTGCCGCAGGGAAAGGTGATGGTCAGCTGGCAGATCGAACGGGAGTCCGCGGGGACCGAGTTCCTGCTGCAGTGGGTCGAGTCCGACGGCCCTCCGGTCTCACCGCCGACGCTGCGCGGCTTCGGCACCAGCCTGATCGAGCGTGGCTTCGCCCACGAGCTCTCCGGCTCGGCGAATATCCGCTTCGAGCCCTCCGGCGTGCGCGCCACCCTGCGGGCCCCGCTGGGTGCCGCGGTCAACGCTGCCTCGTCCGAGGACGCGGCCATGCGCCTATGACGCGGTCTCCGCTGTCCGGGCTTCGCCTGCTCCTGGTCGAGGACGAGTTCATGATCGCGATGCTGATCGAGGACATCCTGCTCGAGCTCGGCTGCGTGGTCATCGGTCCGTTCGCCAGCCTGCCGGAGGCGTTGCACGCGGCGCAGCACACGGCACTCGACGGCGCGGTGCTGGACGTCAACCTGCGCGGCGAGAAGGTGTACCCGGTCGCCCAGGTGCTGGAAGGCCGGGCGATCCCGTTCCTGCTGCTGTCCGGCTACGGCAGCGACGCGATCCCGGCCGACCGCCCCGACTGGCGTGCCTGCAGCAAGCCGTTCAACCCGGCCGAGCTGATCGAGATGCTGACGGAACGGATCACCCGACGGGTCTAGCGCCACGACGACAGGCCGGGCCACCGAGCAACGGAGACGACGATGTCATACGCAGTCAGGATCGGGGCGGTCGCCAGGATGCTCGCCGTGGGGATGCTCGCCGCGGGGACGCTCGCCGTCCTGGCGCCGCCTGCCTCGGCGCAGTCGTACGGATATGGGGCACCCGCGGCGGCGCCACCTCCTCCGGCACCACCCGGCTACGCGCAGCCACAGGAGGCGCCGGGCTACCCGCCGCCGCAGGCTCCGGGTGGTGCGCCCCCGGGGAGTGCGCTCCAGGGCAGCGCGCCGCCGGGCTATGCGCCGCCGGGCTACGCCGCACAGGGCTACCCGCCGCCAGGCTACCCGCCGCCGGCCGCGCCGGGCTACCCACCGCCGCCGCCAGCCTACGCGCCGCCGCCGCCAGCCTACGCGCCGCCGCCGCCGGGCTCGCGTTGCGAGGCCGCCTATGTCGGCGCCTACCGGCACCGCCGCTTCATCTGTCCGATGCGGGTGGCCAAGCCGGTCGGGGCGCCCTGCCACTGCGTCGCCGACACGGCACCGGGCTATCCGCCGGGCCCGCCGATCCGCGGCCGGGTCATCCCATAGGCGAGACGACCGACCCCGCCGCCGCGTCGCACAGACGCCACCTCAGCGCGGCTCCGGCAGCGGGGTGCAGGCGACCGCGGTGGCGCGGGCGAGCACCACCATGCGACGCGCGGCCACCGCGCCGCCGGCCATCTCGCCGGCCAGGTGGGCGAGCAGCGGCGTGCTCAGCACCGCGTGCGCGGCACTGTTGACCGCGACCTCGGTGACCGCGGTGGCGCCGGCGGCGAGTGCCGTGCGACGCAGCAGCGACAGGGTGCCGAGCACGCCCGGACGCAGACCGTAGAGGGCGGCCACCTGGCGTATCAGCCGCAATCCGCGCCAGCTGATCAGCAGCACCACCAGCGAGGGCGCCGGCGTCGCCGCCATGCCGGCCACCACCTGCAGGGCCGCGCGCCGGCCGAGCGTGTCGGCGCGGGCGCGCAGCCCGGCCTCCATGCCGGCGCGCAGCAGCGGCACGACCGCGTCCGGATCGTTCAGCGCGGCGAGTGGCGCCAGCAGCACCGCACCCCCCTCGACCTCGCCGAGCCAGCGGCGCGCGGCGCGCAGCCGCGCCTCGGCGTCGTCGCCGGCGAGGTCGCGCCGGAGCCGGTCGACGCCGCGCAGCCGCAGCAGGGCGCGCAGCTCGCGGGCGATGCCGAGCAGGATCAGTCCGAAGCCGACCACCGCCACCAGCAGGGTGAGCCAGCCGAGCGGGCGGGCGCGCGCGAACTCGGCGGCGACGAAGTTGGCGGTCTGCAGCGCCGCCAGCCCGACCGCGAGCACCGCGACGCCGGAGAGCACCAGTGCCGGCATCGCCCAGGCCGAGCCGGGACGCGGCGCCGGGGCCGCGGGCTCTTCCGCCACGGGCGCCGGCGCCTGCAGGCGCCCGGATGACGCGCGCTCGAGCTCGATCCGCGGCGCGATGCGGGTCGCGATCGGGGTGCGCGGCGGGTCCTGGTTCACAGCATGTCCTCCAGCAGGAAGCGGAGCAGGGCGTCGAGCCCGATCGACGGCACGCCGAGGCGGCCGGCTTCGGGCAACCCGACCGGCTCGAACGCCGGCAGCTCGAGGAACGGATGCGCCCAGTCCGCCGCCTCGGGCGGCCGGTCCGGCACCTCTCCGGGATAGGAGCGGGTGCGCTGCCGCTCGCCGAGCACGCGGCCGCGCACCGCCGAGACCGGACGGCCTTCCAGGGTCCAGACGAAATCCTCGGTGCAGCGGGCGGCGGCGATGGCGAGGAAGGCACGGCTGCTCTCCGCCGCAGCCGCCGGTGCGGCGGTCATGCTGCGCATCAGACCGGCGAGGTTGCCGCGCTGCCGCTCGGCGACGTGGTCCGCCTTGCTGGCGGCGAACGCCACCCGGCGGATCACCCGCGGCGGCAGGCGCAGCTGCGCCAGGGCGGCGGCCATCTCGAGCCAGGAGCCTTGCCAGCGCAGCGAGGCCGCCGCCGCCGAGAGTGCCGCGCGCACGTCGGCGAACGCGTCCGCCCCTGCATGCAGCGCGCCCAGCAGGTCGGCCAGCACCACCAGCCGGTCCATGTCGCCGAACAGCGGCGACACCAGGGTCTCGCGCACCGAGGCGACATAGGCGTCGTAGCGCCGGCGCAGCAGCGCCTGCAGCGTCCCATCCCCGCCGGCACCCGCCGCGCTCGGGAAGAAGCACAGCCAGGGCGGCGCCGGACCTGGGGCGGGCATCAGGAAGCGGCCGGGCTGCAGCATCGACAGGCCGAGCTCGCGCAGCCGTTGCAGCATCGTGCCGTACAGGCGGTGTCCGGCTTCGGCGAGCCGCTCGTCGGCGGGCGCGGAGGCCGGCAGTCCGTGGGCGAAGCCGAGGAAGTCCCGCGTCGCCTCGGCCAGTGCCGGGCGCTGCAGCCGCGACAGCACGGTGGCCGACCAGCTCTCGAAGGTCTGGCCGAGCAGCGGGAGGTCGAGCAGCCACTCGCCCGGATAGTCCAGCAGCTCGAGTCGGACCCGGCGCGCGGGCAGCGGCGGGCTCACGATCTCCAGGTCCAGCGCCAGCAGCGACACCGAATTCGTCCGTTCCGGCCAGCGCGGCGGATCGGCGGCAAGTGCGGCGAGGTGGCGCTCGTACTCGAACCGCGGCAGCGACTCCGCACCCGATGGCGACAGCCGGACCTGGCGGATGCGTCCCGACAGGCCGCCGCGATGGGGCGCCAGCAGTGCCGCGGCGAGCGAGGTCAGCAGCACCGTCTTTCCCGACCGCGCGAGGCCGGTGACGCCGATGCGCAGCACCCGCGGCCGCACGTAGTCGAGCGAGTGGCGGAGCGGGCGCAGCTTCAGCCTTACGAGGTCCACCCCGGACCGGATCGTCGGCGCAACGGTCACCGGACCGCGCCGATCGTCTCGAAATTTGTCTTCAAATTGTAATTGCACTGACCTTCTCCGTCACGACGACAGGTCGTAGGAACTCCGCCGTGACTGACCGTTGCACGGAGAACATGATCGATGTCGCGTCGTTTCCGCCTGAACTGCACCAGCGCCTTCGTCGCCGCCGCCCTGGCGATGCAGCCGCTGGTCGCCTGCGCCGCGTCGGCGCAGGACGACATCGCCGCGCATAACCCGCTCGATGCCAGCATGGTCGAGCTGCAGCCGGCCTCCAGCGCCCTGGTCGGCAGCCTCGCGCACCCCGCTTCCAGCGAGCCCGCCTACTCGCACGCCGCCAAGCTGGCGCTGCTGCGCAAGAAGGTGAAGTACGTGTTCGTCCTGTTCCAGGAGAACCGGTCGTTCGACATGCATCTCGGTACCTTCCCCGGCGCGCGCGGCCTGTTCAGCCAGCCGGCGGCGCAGACACCGGGCTTCAGGCAGGCGCTGGTCGATACCGACGGCAAGGTGGTCACCATCTCGCCGTTCCTGATCCCGCAAACCGTGACCGCGACCAACGGCAAGACGGTGCCGATCTACAGCGCCGACACGGACTCGATCGACCACTCCCACACCGGCATCGACAACAGCCTCGACGTGGTCGGCGGCGTCGCCCGGAACGACCGCTACGCGCTGGACGAGGAAGGGCTGACCACCAAGGACGGCAAGATCGTCTCGCTCAAGACCGGGGTCGCCGCGACCAGCAACCCGACGCTGGCCGCCAAGCAGAAGGGCGAGCTGGCACTGGCGCACGACGACTGCGCGACGGTGCCGTTCCTGTGGCAGTTCGCCGACCACTTCACGCTGTTCGACAACATGTTCCAGACCATCATCGGGCCGTCGACCCCGAACGCGATCGCGATGATCGCCGGCCAGTCCGGCGAGACGCAGTGGGCGCTGCATCCCGAGACCGGCAGCAACAACGCCAACCCGGTGGTGCTGGCGACCGGCGGCGAGCCGGTGGTCGGCGATGCCGGCCCGTACGCCGGATCGAACTACGACACCACGCCGGGCAAGCCGCCCTACGGCCCCAACGACGAGAGCCCGGCCACGCCGGCGTTGAACCAGACCTACGCCACCCTGCCGCTCTCCTTCATGGGGAACGCGATCCAGCAGACGGTGCAGTCCGACCTCAACCCCGCCCTCGACCTGCTCGACGTGCAGGACGACATACGCACCATCGCCAGCGAGAAGGTGGCGCCCACCAACTGGGGCTGGTACCAGGAGGGCTACGACCTGGAGCCGACCGACAGCAACGGCGTGGTGTCGAACGCCACCTACATCACCCACCATAACGGCCCGCAATATTTCGGCTATGTCGGCGACAACCCGAAGGTGGCGTCGAACCTGCACGGCCTCGGCGACTTCTACCGCGACGTGAGCGCCAACAAGCTGCCGGCCAAGGGCGGCGTGTTCTACGTGCGCGGCGGCTACGGCAACAATGACGGGCTGCTGCCGGTCGACCCGAACCCGACGGTGCAGAAGGCCCTTCCGGGCAGCGACGATCATCCCGGCTACTCCGATACCCAGATCTCCGAGGCGCTGCTCGCCGACGAGGTGAACGCGATCGCCTCCTCGCCGTACTGGAAGGACAGCGCGATCATCATCACCTACGACGAGACCGACGGGCTCTACGACCACCAGCTGCCGCATTTCCGCGAGCTCGATCCGGAGGGCAACCCGCTCGCCGCCGGCCCGCGCATCCCGCTGATCGTGATCTCGCCGTACAGCCGCGTGCACGCGGTCAGCCACGAATATGCCGAGCACAGCTCGGTCATCAAGTTCATCAACGAGCTGTTCAGCCTCACCCCGCTGGCCTCGCTGCCGGACGAGGCGCATGGCCGGGCGCTCGGCAAGCAGGAGTTCGACCAGTCCAACCTCGGCCCGGCCGACGGCCCGGCCAGCGAGCCCGGCGACCTGTTCTCGGCCTTCGACAACTCGCGGCTGTCCGGCGAGATGCAGCCGCTCCCGGCCAGCTTCGCCATGATCCCGACCGCGATCGTGAAGTCGCTGCCGCACTACGCCGGCAACGGCTGCACCGCGCTGAACATCATCCCGACCGACTACCGCGGCGGCACGCTGATGGATCCGGCACCGGCGGACTTCAACCCGCGCCCCAACACCACGCCGGGCAACCCGACCTCGGGCACCTGGACGCCGTGATCCGGGTTCGACACGCGACCATCCGCTCATCCTACCTGCTGCTGCTGACGCTCCTCCTGCTGCTCCTGCAGGGTGGGCGCGCCGCGCACGCCGTCGCCGTCCCGGGAGCTCCCGGGACGCTCGCCTGCGGCGTCGTGGTGGAACAGGAGGACTTCACCAAGACGGACTCCCACGGCGACCTGTCGCTGTTCTCTGCGGCGATCTGCCGCGCCGTCGCGGCCGCGGCACTGGGCGATCCCGGCCGCGTCCGTCTGGTCGGCTTCCCCGACGACGCGCACGGCGTCGCCGCCCTGCAGGACGGACGGATCCGGCTGCTGGTCGGCACCACGCCCGAGGCGACGGCGGCGCAGCTGCATCACCTGCGCTTCTCGCCGACCCTGTTCGTCGACGGCCAGGGCTTCCTGGTGCGCCGGGACCTGCACGTGCGCGGCCCTGCCGAGCTGGGCGGCCGGCTGGTCTGCTACCTGCTGGAGACCCCGGCCGAACCGGGGCTCGCGGAGTGGTCGGCGCGTGCCCGCGTCGCCATCCGTCCGCATCCGTTCGAGGAGGCGGGGGAGATGGAAGCGGCTCTGACCGGCGGCAACTGCGACGCGGTCACCGCCGATGTCTCGACGCTCGCCGGCATGCGCGCCGGCTTCCATGGCCGGCGCGCCGATTTCGACATCCTGCCCGGCATGATCAGCTTCGATCCGTTCGCCGCCGCCACCCGGGACGACGACCTTGCGTGGAGCACGGTGGTGAGCGACGTAGTCACCGCGCTGATCGAGGCAGAGCAGGACGGCATCACACGCGGCAACCTCGATGCGATGCGGCGGGGCGACGATCCTGCCGCGCATCGCCTGCTCGGACCCACGCCGGGGCTCGCGGCCCGGCTCGGGCTGAAGGATGGCTGGGCCGCGCGCGCCGTCGCCGCGTCGGGCAATTACGGCGAGATCCTCGCCGCCACCACCGGTCCCGGCCGCGCGCTGAACCTGCCGCGCGGGATCAACGCGCTGTGGAACGAAGGCGGCATGATCGGCGTGCCGGCGATCCCCTAGCGCCGCATCGGCCCGAGACGATCGGGCACCCGAGCAACGATGCCGATCCAGCAGACGCGGGCCGCGAGCATCCGGCCGCCGCGATGCAGGCGCTACAGCCGGCCGTAGCTCCAGCTATCCCTGGCGACCGGGCGCAGCGCGTCGTGCAGGCTGGCCGGCGACAGGTCCGGCGCGCCCGACC
Source organism: uncultured Acetobacteraceae bacterium (assembly GCA_964242335.1). Lineage (GTDB taxonomy): Bacteria > Pseudomonadota > Alphaproteobacteria > Acetobacterales > Acetobacteraceae > Lichenicoccus. The sequence goes on from CAXTAY010000002.1 coordinate 94,577, forward strand.
GCGTCGACGGCAGCAGGATGCCGTCGGCCATCAGCGCGTAGCTGGAGATCTGGCCGTCGGGCAGGTGATGCAGCTGCAGCACCGGCGGTGACGCGCCCGCGCGAGTAAGGGTCCAGCGGTCGCCCCAGATCACCGTATGGTTGCCGACCCCGGACAGCGTCGGATCGGTGATCAGCACCTTGAAGTCGTACTCGCCCTCGGTGGCGCCCGGCGCGCCGTGCAGCACCAGATTGACGAAGTACGGGTTGAGCACGCCGCCGATCGGCTGCCGGCCCTGCCAGTTGCCGAACACTGGGCCGCCCGGGTCGGCGCAGCCCGCGAGTGCCAGCATCGCGACGATCACGCCCGCCGCGCGCGCAAACGACAACGCCCTCGCCGCTGGCTGCGGGGAGGGCGTTCCACCGGATACCGGGTGAGGGCTCAGGCGAGGCTGACGGCGGCTGCTTCCGGACCCTTCTGGCCCTGCACCACCTGCACGCGCGTCGCCTGGCCCTCGTTGAGGCTGGACAGGCCGGAGCGCTCCAGCGCCGAGGCGTGCACGAAGATATCCTTGCCGCCGGTGTCCGGCGTGATGAAGCCGAAGCCCTTGGTCGCGTTGTACCACTTGACGATGCCCCGCACCTCCTCGGCCTGCGAAAGGTCCGGGGTGGCACGGCCGCTGCGGAAGCCGCCCGGCGCGGCACCGGTGCGCGGGCCGCCGAAGCCGCCCGGTGCCGCCGAGCGCGGACGCTCCGGTTGCGCGGTGCTCTCGTCGACGGAGATGACCTCGGCGACCTGGCGTCCCTTGGGACCCTGACCGATGCGCACGCCGAGCGTCGCACCCGGGCTGACGGAGTCGTGGCCGGACTGGCTGAGCGCGTTGGCGTGCAGGAACACATCGCCGGTTCCGTCCGACAGCTCGACGAAGCCGAAGCCCTTCTCGCTGTTGAACCACTTCACGCTGGCGCTGATC
>CAXTAY010000002.1:95538-223573 GCA_964242335.1 uncultured Acetobacteraceae bacterium
AACGGGGGCTGCGGTCGGTCCTGTTACTTCTCAACGGTCGTAATCCCGAGGTCTAGTTGGTGTCGTCCCGGTAAGGGGGCACCGAGTGGAAGCGGAAGCGAATAGTCGACGATCACCCATTCGGATGATGTCGAAGCATGGCATAGCATGGACGACGCTGCACGGACCACGGCGAAGCTTCACCAGAACGTGTTATTTCATGACGGTTCTTTGTTCGCACGGTAAGGATGCGTGGCCTGCCAGTGTCGCGCGATGTCGATCCGGCGCGCGATCCAGACATGCCGGTGCGACAGCACGTGGTCCATGAAGCGGGCCAGCGCGGCGGCCCGCCCGGGTCGTCCGGCGAGCCGGCAATGCAGCCCGATCGACATCATCTTCGGCGCCGTCTCGCCTTCCCGGTACAGCAGGTCGAAGCCGTCGCGCAGGTAGGCGAAGAAGTCGTCGCCGCTGGCGAAGCCGGCTTGGCTGGCGAAGCGCATGTCGTTGGCCTCCAGCGTGTACGGGATCACCAGCTGCGCCCGCCCGTGGCTGTCGTCCCAGTACGGCAGGTCGTCGGCGTAGGAATCCGAGTCGTAGACGAAGCCCGCCTCCTGGGCGACCAGGGCGCGCGTGTTGGGGCTGCAGCGACCGAGATACCAGCCGAGCGGACGCTCACCCAGGATCCGGGTCTGCGCCGCGATCGCGCGCTGCAGGTCGTCGCGTTCGCGCTCGATGCCGACATGCTGGTAGTCGATCCAGCGATAGCCGTGGCTCGCCACCTCGTGCCCGGCCTCGTGCATCGCGATCGCGATCTCCGGCATGCGCTCGATCGCCATGCCGACGGCGTAGCTGGTGAAGTGCAGCCCGCGCTCCGCGAACAGGCGCAGCAGCCGCCAGATCCCAGCACGGCTGCCGTACTCGTAGAGGCTCTCCATGCTGATGTGGCGGGCGCCGACGATCGGCTGCGCCGGGACGATGTCGGACAGGAAGGCTTCCGAGGCGGCGTCGCCGTGCAGCACGCAGTTCTCGCCGCCCTCCTCGTAATTGACCACGAACTGCACCGCGATGCGGGCCTCGCCCGGCCAGCGCGGATGCGGCGGATGCGCGCCGTAGCCGCGCAGGTCGCGCGGGTAGGGCGGCGCGGGATCGGGCGGCGCGGCCGCCGCGGGCGGGGGTTTCGTCAGGACCGGAGATCTCCTAATGAGGGGAAGGCTGCGGCGGCGTGGGAGCGTGCGTCCAGGCGGCGGATCGTCCAACCCGTTGATAGTGAGCATCATGACCCGCAGCTTGACCAGCCTGATCCCCGCAGGCGCCGTGCTCGCGGCCGCGTTCCTGCCGGCCACCCGCGCCGCCGCCACGCCGTTGCAGGACCCGTACGGAACCTGGACGGCGCAGGTCGAGAACGATGCGGTGTCGACCCAGTCCGGCACGTCGGACCAGTACTACACCAGCGGGCTGCGCATCGGCTGGACCTCGGGCACCGACCAGTCGCCGGGGATCGCGGGGCTCGGTCGTGCGATCTGGGGCGAGGGGGTGCAGCGCATCGCGCTCGGCCTGCAGCAATCGATCTTCACGCCGCGCCAGACGCAGATCGATCCGCCCGATCCGCACGACCGGCCCTATGCCGGCGTGCTGCTCGGCACCGCCAACCTGATCAGCGACACCGACCTGTCGCGCAGCATCGTCGGCGTGCAGGCCGGCGTGCTCGGCTCCTATGCCGGCGGCTACCAGGTGCAGAACGGCTTCCACAGCCTGATCGGCGACACGCCCAACCGCGGGTGGTCGCACCAGCTGCCGAATCAGCCGATCCTGCAGCTGCAGGTGGCGCGCACCTGGCGCTTCCCGGTGATCAGCGCCTACGGCGTCTCGGTCGACCTGCTGCCCGCCGCCGCCGCCGCCGGCGGCGACTTCCGCACCTACGCCCAGCTCGGCGGCACGGTGCGGATCGGCCAGGGGCTGGACAGCGACTTCGGCACCCCGCGCATCAGCCCCGGCCTGGACGGCTCCGACGCCTACAAGGGCACGCGGCGCTTCGTCTGGTACGGCTTCGCCGGCGTCGACGGCCAGGCGGTGCTGTACGACGCGACGCTGCAGGGCAGCACCTTCCGCTCCGGCGAGCCGCACGTCTCCAAGATCTGGGACGTCGGCGAGTTCGAGGGCGGCCTCGCGGTAATCTATCACGGGGTGCGCCTGTCCTACACCCAGAGCTGGCAGACGCAGGAATTCAACGGCCAGCGCTCCGGGCTGTTCAATTTCGGCTCGGTGGCGCTGTCGGCGAAGTTCTGAAGCCTTGCTCCCCGGTCCGGATGCTGGCACTGACACTGCCAGTGCGTCGCCGCGCGACATTTCCGGAGGATCGGTTACGGCTTACGGCTTGAATCGCAAATCCCGCGGCCCGCGGGCCTGGAACGGCCGCCTGGTCACCATGCGCGTGTTCGCCTGGCTGTGTGCGGTCGGGCTCGTCGTCGCCTTCGCCATCGCAGCCACCCTGCCGCTGCAGATGGATCTCGGCGCGATGCTGCTGTCGATGGATCCGCATAGCCTGGACGGGCTGCACCGCTTCGTCCTGCATCACGTCTCGGCGGGTATCTGGACCCACGTGCTGCTGCCGTTCCTGCTGCGGCCCGGCTGGATGCTGCCGCTGATGCTGGGCGTCGTCGCCGGCGGGATCGCCTTCAGCCTCAACCATGCCGGACCGACCCGGCAGGGCTCGCGCCGCCGCGGCTCGTAGCGGCGGGTCTATGGCGCCGCGATGAGGCCGGCGAGCCGGTCGATCTCCGGTGCCGACGCGGCCGAGGCCGCCGCCTCGATGCGGCGGTACAGCGCCAGCACCGTCTCTCCGGCCGCGGTGAGCCGCGTGCCGCCCCCGACCGCACCGCCGCGCGAGGCTTCCACCAGCGGCTCGCGCAAGCCCGTATTCATCGACTCGATCAGCGCCCAGGCGCGCTTGTAGCTCATGCCGCTGGCGCGTCCGGCGGCGGTGATCGAGCCGTGCTCGCGTATGCCCTCGAGCAGCTCGGCGCGTCCGGGGCGGACCGCCACGCCGTCGCGGAGCACGACGCGCAGATGCAGGCCCAGCCGGTCGGGATGTCGGATCTTGACCATGGCGTCCTCCGGCAACCCGGAGGAGCGCGTCAGAAACTCAGCCGCGCCGACAGCACCCAGTTATGCGCGTACACCGGGTCGACCTCGCCGGTCACCCGCTCGTCCGGCGACAGCGCGAGCTGGTAGCCGGCGCCGACGATGGCGCGCACCCGGCCGGCGATGGGGAAGCGTCCCAGCACCAGCCCCGGGGTGAGGGACAGCTGATCCTTGCCGCCGCGCCGCTCGCCGCTGAGCCAGATCGTGTCGTTCAGCTCGAACTCGGGCCAGAGATACTTCAGCAGGGGATACTGGAAGGTCACGTTGGTCAGCAGCTGCGAGCCGGTGGTGTCGAGCTTGGTCGCCGGGATCGCGACGCCCATCGTCGCCTGGATGTCGAAATCGCCCCGGCCCTTGCCGCCGGCGATGGTGGGCATGACGACCGTGCTGTTGCCGGTGAACGCCCTGGAGCCGGTGCGCGCGGTGACCTGCAGGAAGGCGGTGACGATGGCGTCGCCGCTCTGCTCGTTCTCGCTGAACAACCGCTGCTTGATCAGGAAGATCGGGTAGTCGCCCCAGCCGGTCACCGCGCGGGCGTGGCCGAGCGAGCTGGCGCTCCTCGTAGGGGGGGAAAGCTGAGGATCACCTCGCTGGTCGTGGTCGGGATCAGCTCTAGGCCATTGCCGGTGTCGTAGTCGTGCAGGCTGGCGCCGGTCGGCAGGTGCTCCCGGAACTGGTCGTATCGCACCTCCTGCTCCAGTCGCGGCATCACCGTCACCAGCGGCGTGATCCAGTGCGGCTGGCCGTCCTGGGCATGCCGGACGCGGTCGAGCCAGTGCGCGAAGTAGCCGGCGATGCCACCCTCGGGCGCCGGTGCCGGAGCCACCTGCAGCGTCGGGCCACCGGCGCCGGTAGGGTCGGGTGCGGCCGCCACCTGGCTGTACGAGGTCGCGGTGTCATCGCTCGTCTGCCCGGACGCGGCGACGGGAACTCCGGCGCAGAGGCCGATGGCCGAGAGCCACCAGCTTGTGGACGACGCGCATCGGTCGATCTCCCGCTCACCGTCATGGCTTCACGGCTATGACGAACCGCCTAGAGCGGGATCGGCTCCCGGAAGGCCGACGAGCACATCGCTGTTCCTACGGCAAATTGAGGTCCCGAACCGGTTCAGCCCGAGACGATCAGACGCCAGCCGTGCGCAGGTCTCCGGGCGCAGACGCTGCCCGCTAGGCGTCCTGGTCGAGTTCGGAATAGTGGCGGAAGATGCCGGACTCGTTGAAGGCGAGCCGCCGGTCGGACGCGAGGTAGGCGGCCAGCGCCGGCCGCGCCTCGATCCGGTCGTGCAGCGCCACCAGGGCCGGGTATTGCGCGGCGAATTTCCGCGAGGCACGCGGGAAGGCGTAGCGAAGCCCTCGGATCACCTGGAACAGCGACAGGTCGACGGTGGTCGTCGCACTGCCGACGATCTGGCCGCGACCGTTCGGGTTGCGCTTCAGCACCGTCTCGAAATAGCCGAGGAACTTGGGCATGCGGTGCTCGAGGAAATCCGCCGACCGTACGCGCGCCGCCTCCTTCTGGTCCTCGTAGTACTGGGTGCTGGCGACCGGATGATGCGTGTCGTGCACCTCGGTCACCAGGTCGGTGATGGTGAGCTGCAGGCCGTGCGCGACCGTGCGCAGCGGCTCCTCGGAGGGTGCGAGGCCGAGCTTCGGCCCCAGGTAGAGCAGGATGTTGGCCACGTGCGACACGATCAGCTCGCCGTCCTTGAGGAACGGCGGTGCGAACGGGATCTGCGGTCCCGCACCGTGCTCGAGCAGGTGCAGCATCGCCGCGGTGCCGCCGCCTCCGCGCCTCGGCGTCCGGGTGACGTCGACATAGGCGGCGCCGGCGTCCTCCAGCGCCAGCCGGACGAACTCGCCGCGTCCCTGCAGACCATCCCAGTAGTAGAGCTCGTACGGCATCGTCATGCTCCGGTGTCGCGGTGGCGCATCGAGCGGCCGATGGGCAAATCCGTCCGGACGTGCAGCCACTCGGGCCCACTCGCGTTAGCCCCGCATCAGAGAGCGAGGTTCGACATGTCCGACAGCACTCCCGACACCGCCGGTCAAGCAACCGGACGCAAGCTGCAGGCGGCGGCCAGCCAGGTCGAGCCGGTGCGCTTCGAGATCCCCGGCGCCGAGGGCGAGTTCCGCATCCAGATCCTGAACCAGGATGCGGCGTGCGGCGTGGTCACCACCATCGTCCACATGCCGCCCGGCTCGCGCATCCCGGCCCACCTGCACCGTGCCGGCAGTGAGATGCACTACGTGCTCGAGGGCGACCTGATCGAGGACGGCCGGGTGCTGGAGCCGGGCGGCTTCCTCAGCCACGCCGCCGGACAGATCCACGGGCCGCATGAGAGCCGACACGGCGCCCGCGTGCTGACGGTGCAGCAATGGCAGTCGCATGACGGCAGCTTCGACTTCGAGGCCGCCGAACCGGGCTGAGCCTCGGGCGGAAGGGGGCGCCGCTCAGTCCGACTTGCGGTGCCCGCGTCCGTCCTGCTTCTTGGTCGCGGCCGCATGCTCGGCGGCAGCCTGCTTCTCGGCCTTGCCGGCGGTGGCGCTGCTGCTGCCATCCTCGCCGGACCCGCTGCCGGCGGCGGAGGCGGCCGGCATCGGCGCCCCCTTGTGACGGATCGGCGCCGGCGCCGGACCGCCTTCCGGCACGAAGGCGTCGCCGTGCGCGCCGCCCGCCTTGGCGGTGCCGGCCTCCTGCACCTCGTCGGCCTTCTGCGCCTTGGCCGAACGCGCCGTGCTGGTGTCGTTGTCGGATTTGGTCTTCTCGTGGCTCACGGCGCGCATCCTCGGCGGGGTGGAGCGCCTTCAACCGCAGGCAGCGGCGAGGGTTGCGACCTCGTGGGGCGAGGGCTTTGCCCCTAGGACCCCCTCAGAGGCGAGCCCCTGAAATCCCCGCCCGTCGAGATCGGGTTCTGGGGCCGACCGGCCCCAGCGGGTCGAGGGCAGAGCCCTCGAGCTAGCTCTCCCAGCGACCGATCCAGGTCCCGGGCTGCTCCAGCCCGGGACGGTCAGGCGCTACGAGGTGATCGTCTCGCCGGCACCCACCGGGCGCGGCAGGCGCGGTATCGGGCGGCCGATCAGGTAGCCCTGGATCTCCTCGCAGCCATGCGCGTCGAGGAAGGCGAGCTGCTCCTCGGTCTCGACCCCCTCGGCGCAGCTGGTCATGCCGAGCGACTGCACCATCTGCAGCACCGAGCGGGTGATCGCCTCGGCGCGGCGGTCGCGGCCGAGCGCGCTGACGAACTGCCGGTCGAGCTTGACCTGGTCGAACGGGTAGGTGCCGAGCAGGCCGAGGCAGGAGAAGCCGTTGCCGAAATCGTCCAGCGCCAGACGCACGCCCATCGCCCGCACCCGGGCGAGCTCGCGACGCGCCATGCCGTCGGAGCCGAACGGCACCCGTTCGGACAGCTCGATCTGCAGCCGCGCCGGATCCAGTCCGGTCTCCTCCAGCACCCGGCGGAGCAGCGCCGGCAGCCGGTTGTGCGAGATCCACACCGGCGAGATGTTCACCGAGACGCCGAGGGCGCGCTCCCACGACTGCGCCTCGCGGCAGGCCGCGGCCAGCACCCAGCTGTCGATCTGCTCGATCAGGCCGGTGGCCTCGGCGCAGGGGATGAACAGCTCCGGCGAGATGTCGCCGTGCCCTGGACGGTTCCAGCGCACCAGCGCCTCGAAGCTGACCACCTGCTCGGTGGCGGTATCGATCACCGGCAGCCAGTTCAGCGAGAACGCGCCGGTCATGGTGGCGAGCTGCAGGTCCTGCTCCAGGCCGGCGGAGAGCTCGAAATGATGCAGCAGCGTCGGCGTCGAGTGCACGTGGCGGCCGTCGCCCTCGCGCTTGGCCTGGCTCAGCGCCGCTTCGGCGCAGCGCATCAGCCCCGCGGTGTCGGTGGCGTCGGACGGGAACGCGGCGACCCCGGCGGACGGGCGCAGCGGCAGGTCCAGCCCGTCGATATGCGCGGGCTCGCGCAGCCGGTCCATCACCCGCAGCGCCACTGCCTCGATCTCGGCCGCCGAGACCCGTCCGCCGACCACGAGTGCGAAGCCGCCGCCACCCAGGCGGGCGAGGAAGCTGTGGCTCGGCATCACCCCGCGCAGCCGGCTCACCACCTGCTTGAGCGACTGGTCCACGGCACCGCGGCCGTGCATCTCGTTGAGCACGGTCAGGCGGCCGATATCGATGCGCAGCACCGCGAAGCCGGGCGGCAGTGCGTTCGGGCCGGCGTTCTCCGCGGCCAGCACCAGCTTGTCGAGATGCGCCTCCAGGGCCTCGCGGCCGGGCAGGCCAGTGACCCCGGCCGCAGCACTGCTGTCGGTCTCGGCACCCGGCTCCAGGATCAGCATCGCGCCGGCGCAGCGCGCCAGATCGGTCAGCGCCGCCAGACCCTCGCGGCCGAACCGCCGCGGGCGCTCGTCGAGCACGCACAGTATCCCGACCGAGGCGCCGGCCTCGTCGCGCAGCGTCGCTCCGGCATAGGAGAGGAAGCCCGCGGCACGCTCCGCCTCCGGTGCCGCGGCGAAGCCCGGATCGCGCGACAGATCGGCGATCTCAAGGGTTACCCGCCGCTGGCTGACCATCTGCGTGCGTATCACCGAGACCGGCAGGCTCTGTCCGCTCGACCGGCCCCAGGCGCCGCGGATCTGCAGCCGGCCGTTCTCCTCGACGACCACCAGCGCCAGGGGGGCGTCGAGGTCGCGTGCGGCGAGCCGGGCGAAGGCGCCGAACACGGTGTCGTCGCCGTCGCCGAGCATCTGGCCGGCGTGCGGCAGGATCAGCCGTTCGCCGCTATGAGGGGTCGCGATCGGCTTGGCCATGATCCGTGCCTCCTGCTCGTCGCGCGCACACGACACGAGTGTAGAAGCCGTAACCTAATGTTAGCAAGAAGTCACCCCGAACCTCGGCAGCCGTGGCACGGCGCCGGCGGCGGTCGCGCCGGCGGCGTGCCCGCTCAACCGCGCGGGGCCGGATCGGCCGGCAGAGCTTCCGGCAGCGTCAGCCGGTAGCCGATCGCGGGCTCGGTCGCGATCATCGCCGCCGCCTCCGCCCCGAGCTTCTGCCGCAGGTGGCCGATATAGACGCGCAGATACTGCACGTCGTGCACGTGCGCCGGCCCCCAGACCGAGAGCAGAAGCTGACGATGCGTCAGCACCCGGTCAGGATTGCGCATCAGCGCGTCGAGCAGCGCGTACTCGCGCGGGCTGAGCTGCACCGGGGTACCCGCCAGGCGCACCTGCCGCGCCTCGGCGTCGAGCGTCACCGGGCCCGCCCGCAGCAGGGTGCCCGGAGTGCCGGCGTTCTCCCGGGTCTGCCGCCGCAGCGCCGTGCGTAGCCGCGCCAGCAGCTCGCCCAGGCCGAACGGCTTCTCCACGTAGTCGTCCGCACCCTCGTCGAGGGCCGCGATCTTCTCCGTCTCGCGGCTGCGCGCCGACAGCACGATCACCGGCACGCTGCTGAAGGCGCGCAGCCGCGCCAGCGCCTCCCTGCCATCCATGTCCGGCAGCCCGAGATCGAGCAGCACCGCGTCCGGCGCCCGCGCCGCGGCCAGGCGCAGGAAGCCCTCGGCGTCGTATGCCTGCGCCACCGCGTAGCCGGACGCCTCCAGGGCGGGACGCAGGAAGCGGTGGATCTGCGGCTCGTCATCGACCACCAGGATCAGCGGACCGGTCAGACCGGCCTCCCCTGCGCGGCCGCCGGCAGGTCCAGCGTGACCAGCGTTCCCGGAGGCTCGCCGGGGCGTGCGTCGTCGCGCGGGCTGGCGGCGCCGATGCGGCCGCCCATCGCCTCGATCAGCCCGCGCGCGATCGCGAGCCCGAGGCCGGTGCCGGCGGCGATGCGGTCGCCGAAGCGCGCGCGATAGAAGCTGTCGAACACGTGCGGCAGGTCGAGCGGCGCGATGCCGATGCCGCGATCCTCGATGCGGAGCCGGATGCGCGAGCCGTGCGCCGACGCCGCGATGCCGATGCGCGGCAGGCCCGCCGCGTACTTCACCGCGTTGTCGAGCACGTTGAACAGCGCCTGCTCGAGCAGCGCCGGATCGCTCGAGACCGGCGGCAGGTCGTCCGGCAGCGCGATCCGGATCTCGGCCGGACGACGCAGCCGGGACAGCGCACCGGTCACGATCTCGTCGAGGCGGACGCTAGCCAGGATCGGCGCGATCTCGCCGCTCTCCAGGCGCGTCATCTCGGTGATGTTGTCCAGGAAGCGCGTCATCCGCGCGGTGTCGTCCTCGATCGCGGCCAGCAGGTCGGCGCGCGTCTCCGCGGTCAGCGCCGACCAGGCGGTGCGCAGCGTCTCGGCCGAGCCGCGTATCCCGGTCAGCGGCGTGCGCAGGTCGTGGCCGAGCGAGTTGAGCAGCGCCACGCGCAGGGTCTGGGTCTCCATCATCGCCGCATCGCGCGCCGCCGCGGTCGCCAGGTGCACGCGCTCCAGCGCCACCGCCGCCTGGTCGGCCAGCGCCTCGAGCGCCTGCAGCGCCGGTGCGGGCAGTGCCGCGCGGCTGCGCACGCCGAGCAGTCCGAGCCGGCGCGGTGCCGCGTCGCCGCGTCGCACGATGCGCATCGGCAGGAAGCGCCAGGGCGAGGAGGGCAGGGTGGCGGTGAAGCTGCCGGCCGGTTCGTCGCGCCGGTAGGCCCAGTATGCGGCAGCCCAGCTGGCGTCGTCGAGGGTATCGGCGGCCGGTTCGGCGGCGCGTATGTCAAGCGTGTCCTCGCCGCCGGTGAGCAGCATCGCCTCGCCGGCGATCGGCGCCGCGTGCCGGACGATCTCCTCGAACAGCGCCGCCTCCGTCGCCGGGCCGCCCAGTGCGCGGCTGAAGGCGCCGACCCGTCGCAGCCCCTCGATCCGCGACTGCGCCGAGCGCGCCGCCCGGTGCAGCCGGCTCGCCATCAGGCCGGTGCTGACCGAGACGCCGGCGAACACCAGCAGGGCCACGACGTCGCGCGGCTCGCGTATGGTGATGCGGTACAGCGGCGGGATGAAGAAGAAGTTCCAGCACAGGAAACCGAGGGCCGCGCCGAGCAGTGCCGCACCAAGCCCGTACAGCGTCGCCGACGCCACCGCCGCGGCGAGGAACAGCATGCCCAGCGTCTCGTGCCCGAGCCAGCGCGGCAGTGCCTCGCCGATGCCGACCACGGCGCCGACCAGCAGGCCCGGCACCAGGACGGCGAACCGGTCGTCGCCGAACCGCCGGCGAACCGTACCCGCGCGAGGGCGGCCGGCGCCGCGCGAGGTCGGCACCACGTGCAGCGCGAACTCCGGCGCGCGTCGCAGCAGCGTCATCGCCAGCGAGCGGCCGGTCATCCGGCGCAGCCGGGCGCCGCGGCCGGCGCCGCGTCCGATCACGATCTGGGTCACGTTGCGTGTCCGTGCCAGCTCGATCACGGCAGAGACGATGTCGGCCGCCGCCCGGCTCTCGATCGCAGCCCCCAGGTCGGAGGCCAGCGCCAGCGCCGCCGCGGTGCTGCCGTCGTACGCACCGGGCCTCTCGACATGCAGCACCAGCAGCGGCGCGTGCAGCGCATCGGCGAGCTGCTTGGCCTGACGCACCACCGCCTCCCCGGAGGCAAGCCCGACCAGGGCCAGCACCCGCTCGCCGGCGGGCCACGGGCCGTCGATCGCGTGCAGGCGCATGTAGTCGAGCACGTTGGCGTCGACGTGCTGTGCCGCCCGGCGCAGCGCGATCTCGCGCAGCGCGGTAAGGTTGCCCTCGCGGAAGAACCCCTCCAGCGCCCGCGCCGCCACGTCGCCGCGATAGATGCGGCCCTGGCGCAGGCGGGCGCGCAGCTCCTTCGGCGGCACGTCGATCAGCTCGATCTCCTGGGCCTGCTCCAGCACGCTGTCGGGCAGGGTCTCGGCCACCCGGACGCCGGTGATGCGGGCGACCGCGTCGTTCAGGCTCTCCAGGTGCTGCACGTTGAGCGTGGCCCAGACCGGGATGCCGGCGGCGAGCAGCTCGGCCACGTCCTCCCAGCGCTTGCGGTGCCGGCTGCCGGCGACGTTGCTGTGGGCGAGCTCGTCGACCAGCAGCAGCGCCGGCCGTCGCGCCATCGCCGCATCGAGGTCGAACTCCTCCAGCGTCGCCGCGCCGTCCGGACCGTCATGGCGCAGCGTCCGCCGCGGCAGCATCGGCAGGCCGCCGATCTGCTGCTCGGTCTCGGGCCGCCCATGCGTCTCGATGATGCCGGCGACGACGTCGACGCCTTCCTGCCGGCGCCTGTGCGCCTGGGTCAGCATCGCGAACGTCTTGCCGACGCCGGGGGCGGCGCCCAGGAAGATCTTCAGCGACGGGCGTCCCTCGCGGACCGCCGCCGCGGCCAGCACGTCCGGATCCGGTCGGCGAGGTTCGGCTGGCATGACGCCCAGCATAGGCCGCTCCGGATCGGCGTCGATAGCGCGACGGACGGGCCGCGATGCCGCTGCCGTTGCCGACGCAGCAGGTCGCCTGGCCGGTCGAGGCGTGCGACGCGCTGAGGTCGGTGACGCCGCTCAGGAAGCACGGGGACGTGGCAGGCGTGTTCGGTCTGGCGGCGAAACAGTGGCGGCCATCTGCCGGGCGCGCCCTGGAAACCAAGGGTCAGGCCCGCCAGGCAACCCGGATACTCTCACGCTAGAGCGAGATCACGCGGCTGACGATCTCGGCCGGGAAGCGCTTGCCGCGCGGCGTGAGCGATGGCTGCCTCGCGCTGCCAGCCTGCGCCGCTCCCTCCGACCAGCGCCGAGAGCTTGCCTAGCCGACGCTGTTGGCTGCCTGGGCGGCCCTCTGCATGTTCACCGACATTTCGTTCGCCACCGTGCTCTGTTCCGCGACCGCCCTCGCCGTCGAGGTGACGTAATCCCGTACCTGACCGATCGCCTGCCTGATGTTTCCCAGTCCGCCGATGACATCGTTCGAGATACGCCGTAGCCCGTCGATCTCCTTGGCGATCTCGGTCGTCGCCGACTTCGCCTGTGCCGCCAGGCTCTTGACCTCGTTGGCAACCACCGCGAAGCCTTTTCCGGCATCACCGGCTCGGGCTGCCTCGATCGTCGCGTTGAGTGCGAGCAGGTTGATCTGGCTGGTGATGTCGTTGATCATCTTGAGGATGCCATCCATCGCCTTCGCGAGCTCGGCGAGCTGGCCGGTGGCCTGATCGGCGGCGATCACGCGGTCGACCGCGCCGTCCGTGGTTTCCCTCGACCTGACCATGCTGCTCGATATCTCTTGCACCGAGGCATTCAGTTCTTCGGCGCCCGCGGCGACGCACTCCATCATCGACCGGATCTGCTCGTTCTTCCTGCGCCGGATGACCTGCGCGGTCACGTCGGTCGCGAACTTGACCACCTTGAACGGCTTGCCGTTGAGATCGAGGATCGGATTGTAGGACGCCTGGATCCAGACCTCCCGGCCGCCCTTGCCGATGCGCTTGAATTCCGCCGAGTGGTAGTTCCCTTGGTTCAGGCCGCTCCAGAACGCCCGGTATTCGGCGCTGTCCCTGTAGGCAGGCTCCACGAACATGCCGTGATGCCTGCCTTGGACCTCGCTCAGGCTGTAGCCCATCGCGACGAGGAACTGCGCGTTCGCCGAGATGATGGTGCCGTCGAGGTTGAACTCGATCACCGCCTGCGACTTGCCGATCGCGTCGATCTGGCCAGCGAAGTTCGCGGTCTGCAGCTTCTGCGCGGTCACGTCGGTCGCGAACTTGACTACCTTGGACGGCTTGCCGTTGAGATCGAGGATCGGGTTGTACGAAGCCTGGATCCAGACCTCTCGCCGCCCCTTGCCGATGCGCTTGTATTCGGCGGACTGGTGGTCTCCCCGCGCCAGGCTGGCCCAGAAATTCGCGTAGTCCGCGCTGTCCCTGTAGGCCGGCTCCACGAACATGCTGTGATGCTTGCCCTGGACCTCGCTCAGGCTGTAGCCCATGGCGCCGAGGAAGGCCTGGTTCGCTGAGAGGATTATACCGTCGAGGTCGAACTCGATGACCGCCTGCGACTTGCCGATCGCGGCGATCTGGCCGGCGGAGTCCGCCGTCTGCAGCTTCTGCGCGGTGACATCGGTCGCATACTTGACGATCTTGGACGGCTTGCCTCTGGAGTCCAGGATCGGGTTGTACGAAGCCTGGATCCAGACCTCGCGGCCGCCCTTGCCGATTCGCTTGTATTCCGCGGCTTGATACTTGCCCTCGTTGAGGGTTGCCCAGAACTGGCGATATTCGATGCTCTCGCGGTAGGCCGGCTCGACGAACATGCCGTGATGCTTGCCCTGGACCTCGCTCAGACCGTAACCGAGGGCCGAGAGGAAGTTGTCGTTGGCCCAGATGATCGTGCCGTCGAGCTTGAACTCGATCACCGCCTGCGACTTGTCGATGGCCTCCTGTTTTGCTTCGAGTTCCCGTGCCCTCGACGAAGTCAGCCACGCAAGCATATGGGTTCCTGGACGCATCACGAGGATAGGGAAAACGAGGCGACCGCCTCGTCCCGATATCGTGTCGCAGAGTCATCAAGGCATCGTTAACGAAGGCCGGCTCGACGAGCGTCACCGCCGCACGGCGGCCGGGCGCCGGCACGCCGAGCATTACTTTCACAAATGAAGGAACGGCCTAGGCGGCCTCGATCGAGCTCGGGCGTCGCGACGAGCCCGATGGCGGCAGGATCACCGCCTCCTCGGCCCGCGTCAGCACCAGCAGCAGCGCCTCGCGCAGTTCGGCGAGCTTGCGCTCGTTGCTCACCTTCAGGCCGAAGATGTCCTTGACGTAGAACACGTCGACCGCGCGCACGCCGTAGGTGGTGATGTGCGCCGACGCGATCTGCATGCCCTGGCCGCTGATCGCGTCGGTGACGTCGTGCAGCAGGCCGGGACGGTCGCGACCGTTGACCTCGATCACGGTGTGGCTGTTGGACGCCCGGTTGTCGACCACCACGCGCGGCGGCACGTGGATCGCGCGCATCCGCCGCCCCAGCACCGCGCGCGAGACACGGGCGATCTCGCCGGCCATGTCGAGGCGGCCGGCCAGCGCCTGCTCGACCAGACCGGAGAGCCGCGCCAGGCGGTGCGGCGCATCGAAGATCCCGTCGGTGGCGTCCTGGATCCAGAACGTGTCGAGCGCCATGCCGTTGGTCATGGTGTGGATGCGTGCATCGACGATCGAGGCGCCGGCCACCGCGAGCGCGCCGGCGATGGCGGAGAACAGCCCGGCATGGTCGTTGGTGTAGACGGTGACCTCGGTGACGGCGCGCGCCGGCAGCGGCTGCGTCTCCACCGTCAGCGGTGCGGCGCGCAGCTCGGAGTCGCGTATCATGCGGGCGTGCCGCAGGTGGGTCTCGCTGTCGAACGACAGCCAGTAGCCGCCGTAGCCGAGCCCCAGGAAGCGCTCGATCTCGCGCTCGGAGAAGCCTTCCTCCTCCAGCAGCGCGCGCGCCTCCTGCTTGGCGCGCGACACCCGTATGTCGCGCTCGGTGGTCGACAGGCCGCCGGCCAGCACCTCGGCGACCCGGGTGTAGAGCTCGCGCAGCAGCGCCGCCTTCCAGGCGTTCCAGACCTTCGAGCTCACCGCGCGCATGTCGACGATGGTCAGCAGCAGCAGCAGCTTCAGCCGTTCCGGTGACTGGATGGTGTCGGCGACGTCGAGGATGGTCTTGGGGTCGTCGATGTCGCGCCGGAACGCGGTCTGGCTGAGCAGCAGGTGATGCAGCACCAGCCAGGAGACGGTCTCGGTCTCCTCGGCCGACAGGCCGAGCATCGGGCAGACCTCCAGCGCGATCTCCGAGCCGAGCTCGGAATGATCGCCGCCGCGCCCCTTGGCCACGTCGTGCAGCAGGGTCGCCACGTACAGCGCGCGACGCGACTGCAGGTCCTGGGCCAGGCCGTTCGCCACCGGCGCTTCGGCGGCGAGCGCGCCCGCCTCCAGCGTGCCGAGGATGCGCACCGCCTCGATGGTGTGCTCGTCGACGGTGAAGACGTGGTAGGTGTCGAACTGCATCTGGCCGACGATGCGCGACCAGGGCGGGATCAGCCGGCCGAGCAGCCCGGTCTCGTTGAGGATGTGCAGCCAGCGGGCGCCGTCCCGGTGCGTCCCACCTTCACGGGTTCCACCGTCACGAGCTGGGGGCGCCTCGCGATGAAGCGGCCGTTCGCCGCAGATCAGCTCGAGCAGGATCGCGTTCGCCTCCGCGTTACCGCGCAGCGAGGCGGCGCGTCGCTCGCAGCGTATCAGCTCGTGCATGGCGAGCGGGTGGATCGGCCGGTTGCGGGCGCGGGCGAAGGCGAGCAGCCGCATCATCCGGATCGGCTCGCGATCGAAATCGACGCCGGGCTCCTGCAGGATCTGGCCGTCCGACAGCATGAAGCCGGCGGCGCGCATCGCCTCGTCGGTCTCCGCCGAGTGCGCCGGCGGCCCCAGCGCCTGGCGCAGCACCGCCGGCTCCAGCACATGGGTCAGGCGCATCACCTCGCGCGCGGTCAGGAAGTAGTGCCGCATGAAGCGCTCGACGCCGACCTGTCGGCCGTGCCGGGTGTAGCCCATGCGCGCGCCGACCACCGGCTGCATGTCGAAGGTCAGCCGCTCCTCGGCGCGCCCGGCGACGTAGTGCAGGTGGAAGCGCACCGTCCACAGGAAGTCCCAGGAGCGCCGCGCGCGCTTGGCCTCCTGCTCGGTCAGCAGGCCGCCGTTCGGCGCGTTCGGCCCGACCAGGTCGCGCGCCTCGCCGCGGCCGAAGGCGTAGCGGCACAGCCAGTACAGCGTCTGCATGTCGCGCAGCCCGCCGCGTCCCTCCTTGATGTTTGGCTCGACCAGGAACGGGCTCTCGCCGTAGCGCTGGTGGCGCAACGCGCGCTCCTGCTGCTTGGCGGCGATGAAGCCGGCCGCACCCGCCTGCATGCAGGCGACGATGGTGCGCGCCTCGAAGATCGTGAACAGCGCCTCGTCGCCGACGATGCGGCGGGCGTCGAGCAGGGTGGTGCGTATCGTGGTGTCGCTCGCCGCCTCCTCGAGGCACTGCGACACCGAGCGGGTCGCGTGCCCGACCTTCAGGCCGAGGTCCCACAGGAAGTAGAGGATGAACTCGATCGCCGCCAGGATCTCGGGCTGCGGCTCGTCCTCGGTCAGGAACAGCAGGTCGATGTCGCTGAACGGCGCCAGCAGGCCGCGCCCGTAGCCGCCGGTCGCAGCGATGACCAGCTTCTGCCCGGCCGCGGCGCCGGCGAGGACACCCATCGGGACGCCGCCCGAGCTGCCGCCCGGAACCCCGGTCGCAACGTCGGCTGCAGCGGCATGGGCATCGTGCAGGGTGTAGTCGTGCAGGGTCGCGATCAGCCCGTCGACCAGCAGCGCCAGCCGATGCGCCGCCTGCGCGCCGGACAGCTCGTGCTGCTCGAACGCCTCGCGCACGGTCTGCTGGACGCGGGCGAGATGGCGGCGGCACAGCCCGATCGCCACGTCGCGCGGCACCGGCAGCGAGGCGTCGGCGGGCATCGCCAGGGAGGCCGCCAGCTGGCGTGTCGCCGCCTGAAGATCCTGCGCTCGGAGATGCTGGTCCTGGTACGCCTGGTCGTACGCGGGGGGAGAGGAGGAATTCGGCATCACCGTCTACCCTAGCGCGTTACCGCCTTCCGCGACAGAAACATCATGCGGTGCGGAATCAGCGTCGTCCAGGCGCGCACGCATCCGGTACAGCAGCGCCAGCGCCTCGCGCGGCGACATCCGGTCGAGCTCCACCGCCTCCAGCATCGCCGCCAGCATCGTGTCCGGCACCGTCGCGGGCAGCGTCGCCCCCTCCGGGTCCGCCGCGTCCGGCGCCGGGTCATCGAGTCCGGCGAACAGCGGCAGGGGCGGCGTGGCGCGGGCCCGGTCGCGCTCCAGGGTCGCGAGCAGGCGTCCCGCCCGCGCCACCACCGCCTCCGGCACGCCGGCGAGGCGCGCCACGTGCACTCCCCAGCTGCGACGCGCCGCACCCTCCACCACCTCGTGCTGGAACACGACCTGCCCCTTCCACTCGCGCACCCGCATGGTGTGCGGCCGCAGCCGCGGCAGGCTGTCGGCGAGCTGCGCCAGCTCGTGGAAGTGGGTGGCGAAGATCGCCCGGCAGCGCACCGTGGAATGCAGCGCCTCCAGCACCGCCCAGGCGATGGCGAGGCCGTCCAGGGTGGCGGTGCCGCGCCCGATCTCGTCCACCACCACCAGCGAGCGAGGCCCGGCGCGGTTGAGGATGGCGGCGGTCTCGATCATCTCGACCATGAAGGTGGAGCGGCCACGCGCCAGGTCGTCCGAGGCGCCGACGCGGCTGAACAGCCGGTCCACCACGCCGATGCGGGCCGACGCCGCCGGCACCGGCAGTCCGGCCTGGGCCAGGATCACCGCCAGCGCGGTCTGTCGCAGGAAGGTCGACTTGCCCGCCATGTTCGGCCCGGTCAGCAGCATCACGCGGCGCTCGGGGGAGAGGTCGCAGCCGTTCGGGGTGAAGGCCTGGGCGCGCGGCAGCGCCGCCTGCACCACCGCGTGGCGGCAGTCGCGCAGGCAGAACTCGGCATCGTCGCGCATCTCCGCGCGGCACCAGCCGCCGGCGGCAGCCAGCTTCGCCGCCGACTGCATCACGTCCAGCAGCGACAGCGCCTCGGCGAGCGCCGGCAGCGCCGCCTCGGACACCGCCGCCTGCACCAGCTCGTCCCAGACCTGCCGCTCGCGCGCCGCCGCCCGCTCATGCGCCTCGTTGATGCGTCGGTCGAGTGACGCGAGCTCGTCGGTGCCGAAGCGGGCCAGGCTCGCGGTGCCCTGGCGCAGGGTCAGCCCGAGCCGGGTCGCCAGCGCGTGGGCCGACAGCGCCGCGGTCGCCGAGGCCGGCGCCTCGATCACGTAGCCGAGCTGGGCGTGGTGCCGGATCTTCAGCCCGGCGAGCCCGAACTGCCGCGCGTACTGCTGCTGCAGCGAGGCGATCACCCGCCGGCTGTCGTCGCGCAGCGCACGCTCGGCGTCCAGTGCGGGATCGAAGCCGGTCGCGATCACCCCGCCATCCTCCAGCCGCGCCGGCAGGTCGAGCGACAGTGCGGCGTCGAGTCGCGCCTTCAGCGGCTCCGCCTGGCGCAGCCGACGCGTCGCCCGCGCGATGATGCCGGGTGCGGGGGCATCCGCCGCCGCCAGCGCCTCGGCGGCCTCCCGGGCGCAGCCGAGCCCGTCGCGCCGGGCGGCGAGGTCGCGCGGCTGGCCGCGGCCGAGCGAGAGCCGGCCGAGGGCGCGGGTGATGTCGGGGGCGCCGCGCAGCGCCGCCCGCAGCGCCGTCGCGACCGCGGGCCCGGCGGCGAGCCAGGCCCAGCCTTCCTGGCGCGCGTCGATGCGGGCGATGTCGGTGAGCGGTGCCGCGATCCAGCCGGCCAGGCTGCGGCCGCCGGCGGCGGTCAGGGTGTGCGAGACGGCGGCGAGCAGGCTGTGCGCGGTGCCGCCGTCGCGCGCCTGCAGCAGCTCCAGGCTGGCACGGGTCGCGGCATCGATGCCGAGGCAGGCTTGCTGCGATCCGCTGCCCGGACGGGACAGGCGCGGCAGCTTTCCCGCCTGGGTGCGCCGGACGTAGTCGAGCGCCATCGCCGCCGCCATCGCCTCCGCATCGGCGAAGCTGCCGAGCGCCTCGACGCTCGCCACCGCGAAGGCCTCGGCGAGGCGTGCGCGCGCCGCCAGCGGCGGCGGCGGCGCGGCCACCGGGGCGCGTCGCGGATCGAGCTCGCCGAGCGGCAGGTCGGCGGGGGCCAGGATCTCCGCCGGATCGAGCCGGCCGAGCAGTTCGGGCAGGGTGTCGGGGGCCAGCTGCGCGGTCTCGAACAGGCCGGTCGACACGTCGATCCAGGCCGCGCCGAGTGCGGCGCCTGCCGCGGCGCGGCGCTCGCCTCCGGGCGCGCGGACCAGCGCCAGCAGCAGGTTCGGCCGGCCGGCTTCGAGCAGCTCGTCCTCGGTCAGCGTGCCCGCGGTGATCAGCCGGACCACCGCGCGAGACAGCGGACCCTTCTGGCCGCCCTGCTCGCGCGGGCGCGGCCGTTCGGTCTGCTCGGCGACGGCGACCCGGTAGCCGCGCCGGATCAGGCGCGCGACGTAGGCGCCGGCGGCGGCCCAGGGCACGCCGCACATCGGGATCGGCCGGCCGTCATGCTGGCCGCGTGCGGTGAGCGCGATGTCGAGTGCGGCGGCCGCCGCCTCGGCGTCGTCGAAGAACAGCTCGAAGAAATCGCCCATCCGGAAGAACAGCAGCGCTTCCGGATGCTCGGCCTTGAGCGCGAACCATTGGGCGATGACCGGGGAGGCGCCGTCCGGCGAGGGAAGCGTCATGCGGCCGCCTGTATCGCGCCCCGGCCGGATCCCGGCAAGGGCGCGGGAGCGACGATCAGAAGCCCAGCACGATGTCGCCGCCGAAGGTGAAGTTGCCGGTCTGGGTGCCCGCGTCGTACGCCGGCGTCCCGCTGAGCGTCTTGTCCCAGCGTATCTCCGGCCGGATCAGCAGGGTCGCGACCTTCGGCACCGTCGGCTTGTAGGTGAAGCCCAGCGTGTACTCGCTGTAGGTCGCGCGCCCGGCGGTGAACGAACCGTTGGACAGGCCCTTCAGCGCATGCACCGGATCGAGATTGCCGGGAAAGCTGAACACGAAGAAGCCGGCATTGTCGCGATACACCTCGGCGCGCCCGTTCAGCGCCACCGTCGGCGTCAGCGCGTAGGAGACGTACTGCGCGCCGGCATAGCTGTCGGCGCCGAAGCCGTCATCGTGCTGGTAGTTCAGCTCGGTGACCAGCGTCAGCTTGGCCGTGGCCTTGTAGGTGGCGATGAAGTCGCTTTCGTAGCGCATCTGGCTATTGGCCTGCGGATCGGCGCGCAGCGCGTTCTCCGGACCCAGATGCACCAGCCCGAGCAGGGTGAGCTTGCCGCCGAGCAGATTGTTCAGTCCGAGGCCGAACAGGCCCGCGGGCTCGCCGTTGTCGTCGCCGCTGTTGGCGCCGAAGGTGGTGCTCTCGCCGGTATCGACCTGGCCGTAGACGTCGAGGGTCGGATTGACGTGCCACTCGCCGAGCACCCCGGTGTGCTGGAACGGTCCGTAGTTGAAGATGTAGGAGTGCGAGTAGAACGGGTTGGTGCTTGGGTCGATCGTCTCGAAACCGATCGGAGTGACGAACTGCCCGATCTTGAAGTCGATGCCGCCGCCGGTCAGCCAGGGCGCGTGCACCAGCAGGTTCGCCTGCAGCAGGGTCAGCTGGTCGCGGTCGGAGGTGACGTTGGTGAACTCGCCGAGATAGTGCAGGTAGCGCACGTCAGAGCCGTAGGTGCCCTGCAGGGTGAAGCCGAAATCGTAGCCGGTGGCGCTCGAGTTGATCGGGCGGGTCGCGGTGAGCTGGATCTGGTTGAGCAGCACCGTGTTGGCCTTGTCGTCGAACAGGCGGCCGTAATTGAGCCCGTCGGCCGGGCGGTCGCCGTTGCCCTGGATGCCGGCATCGAGCTGCGCGCCCAGGGTGATCGTGCTGGCCCAGGGGCCAGGCGCCGGCGTGGCGGCGGGTGTCGCGGGCGCCGCCGGCGCGGCGTTGGGCGACGGGGCAGGCGGCACCGCCTGGGCAAGCGCCCTGCCGACCGGCGCGACCGCGAGCGCGACCTGCGCGAGCAGCAGCACGCGAAACGATGTCGAATGCCGCCGTGCGGCCGCCGAAACGAGACGATACGAGATAGCCATGGTTCTCCCTCAGTCCCTTATCCCTGAGCGGCTTTGCCGCAACGCACAACGGTCACATTTTGAGACGATCGGGAGGCATTTGTCCACGCGGATCATGGCGTGAGGCGAAACATTATCCGCTCCTGCGTCACGACTGCCACGGCTGCTCCGGCCGGCGCGGTTATCTACTGGCGCATTACTTCGGCCTCGCCGTCACAGCGCGCGTCGATCGTCCTCGCGCCCCGGCGGGGTGGTGCGCACCAGCCGGCGCAGACGATCCGTCAGGCCGGATCCGGCGACGCCGAGCAGCTGCAGCCCGATCCCGTAGGTCGCACCCCCCAGTCCGATCAGCCCGGCAAGGACGAGGATCCGGTGGCCGCCATGCATCGCGATCACCGGGTGCGGCAGCATGTGCTGCGCCGCGACCAGCACCGCAGCCATCGCCGAGGCCGCCAGCAGCATGCGCGCCAGCCGCGACAGCAGCACCGGGGTGGGGCGCAGCCAGCCGCGACGCAGCAGCAGCGCCAACAGTGCGGCGGCGTTGAGGATGGCGGCGACGCTGCTCGCCAGCGGCGGCCCGACATGCGCCAGCGGGCGCATCAATGCCAGGTTGAGGGCGAAGTTCACCACCAGTGTCGCGATGCCGATACGCACCGGGGTGGCGGTGTCGCCGCGGGCGAAGAACCCCGGCGACAGCACCTTGACCAGGACGAAGAACGGCAGCCCGAGCGCGTAGCCGCACAGCGACTGCGCCGACAGCACCGCGTCGCGCGCGGTGAAGGCGCCGTGCCCGAACAAGGTCGCCATCAGCGGCACCGACAGTGCCGCCAGCGCCAGCGCCGCCGGCAGGGTCAGGATCAGCCCATACTCGATCGCGCGGTTCTGCGTCGCCAGCGCCGCCTCGTCCTGTCCGGTATGCACCTGCTTGGTCAGCAGCGGCAGCATGGTGGTGCCGGCGGCGTTGCCGAGCACGCCGAGCGGCAGCTGGTTGAGCCGGTCGGCGAAATACATCAGCGACAGGCTGCCGGGCGGCAGCCAGGTGGCGATCAGCGTGTCGACGGTCAGGTTGAGCTGGCTGATGCCGCTGCCGATCAGCCCCGGCACCATGCGGCGCATCAGCTCGCGCATGCGCGGCGTCAGCCGCGGCCGCGGCACGCCCAGGCCCATGCCGAGCCGGTGTGCTGCCACCAGCAGCATCGCCAGCTGCACCACGCCCGAGGCGGTGAAGCCCCAGGCGGCGGCGTAGGCGACGCTCGGCACGTGCGGGGTCAGCCAGACGATGCAGCCGATGCCGACCACGTTGAAGGCGACGTAGGCGGCGGAGGCGGCGCCGAACTGGTCGAGCCCGTTCAGCACGCCGGAGACCAGGGCGGCGGCGCAGATCAGCATCAGGTAGGGAAAGGTGATCCGGCCCAGGCTGACCGCGAGGTGGAAGGTGGCCGGGTTGCGCGCGAGGCCGGAGCCGATCACCAGCATCAGCTGCGGCATGAACACCTCGCCCAGCAGGGTGAGGCCGAGCAGCCAGAAGCCGAGCACGCCGAGCGCCTCGCGGGCGAAGCGCCGCGCCACCGCAGGCCCCTCGCGCGCCAGCAGAGAGGAGAACAGCGGCACGAAGGCGGCGTTGAAGGCGCCCTCGCCGAACAGGCGGCGGAACATGTTGGGCAGCCGCACCGCGACCTGGAACGCGTCCTGCGCCGGGCCCACGCCCATGAAGGCGGCGAGCAGCTGGTCGCGCACTAGGCCGAGCACACGGCTCAGCATGGTCCAGCCGCCGACCGTCAGGAAGCCTCTGAGCATCCGCCCGGTGTATGCGGCGATCCGGACGCTGTCACGCCGTCACCTCGTCATGCCGGCGCGGTTGAAAGCCCCACGCACCCGGATGCTACGCTGTGCGGCATGAGCACATCCCCGACCGACCACACGCGCTTCTCGGTGCCGCCGCTGCACGCGGTCACCCGCCACTTGGCCGCCGTCGCCTCCGGCCGCGCGCCGCCCGACCTGGTGATCACCGGGGCGCGGGTGCTATCGACCTATTCCGGCCGCATGCTCGACGGCCGCGAGCTGTGGATCAGCCAGGGGCGGATCGCGGCGATGCAGCCCGCCGGCAGCTGCCGCGACGCGCCGCGACACGATTGCCGCAGCGGCATCCTCGCCCCCGGGCTGGTCGACCCGCACCTGCACATCGAGAGCAGCATGATGACCGCCTGCGCCTATGCCGAGGCCGCACTGCTCAACGGCACCACCACGGTGTTCTGCGACAGCCACGAGATCGGCAACGTGCTCGACGCCGAGGGCGTGCAGTGGATGCTCGAGGATGCGCGCGCGGCACCCTTGAGCATCTTCCTGACCGTGCCGAGCACGGTGCCGGCGACCGGTCCGCGCTTCGAGACCGCCGGCGGCGACCTCACGCCGGCCAAGATCGGCGCCCTGTTCGACGCCTGGCCGGAAGCCGTGGCGCTGGGCGAGAAGATGGATTTCGTGCAGCTCTGCGAGGGCGACGCGCGCAGCCACGGCATCGTCGCCGAGGCGCTGCGGCGCGGCCGGCCGGTCAGCGGTCACGTCTACGGGCGCGAGTTCGTCGCGGCCTACGCCGCAAGCGGCGTCACCGACACCCACGAGGCGGTGAGCCGCGAGATCGCCGAGGACCTGATCGAGGCCGGGCTGTGGATCTTCCTGCGCGGCGGGCCGCCCGGCACGCCCTGGCACAGCCTGCCGCAGGCGATCCGCGCGGTGACCGAGCTCGGCGTCAGCCCGCACCGCGTCTGCTTGTGCACCGACGACCGCGACGCCGACGACCTGTTCCGCTTCGGCCAGGACTGGGTGGTGCGGCAGGCGATCGCCGCCGGCCTGACGCGCGAGACCGCCTGGGGCATGGGCTCGCTGCACGCCGCCACGCGCTACGGCATGGACGGCGAGATCGGCGGCCTCGGCGGCGGCAGGCGCGCCGACCTGGTGCTGCTCGACGACGCGATGGCGGTGCGCAACACCTGGTACGGCGGCGTGCTGATGGTCGAGGACGGCCGCGTCACCCCCACGCTCGACCGCCAGCTCAGCGAGGCGCGCTACCGCTACCCCGAGGCGGCCTACCGCACCGTCAATCTGCCGGCGGCGGCACCGCTCACGCCGGCGCTGCCAGACGCTCCCTGCCGGGTCAACGTGATCGCGGTGCGCGACCCGAGCGACATCGCGCTGCACCACGAGGTGATCGCGCTCGAGACGGCGCCCGATTGGGGCCGCCACCTGCACGATCACGAGCTGTGCTTCCTGTCGATCCTGGAGCGTCACGGCCGCGGCGGCGCGGTGGCGCACGGTCTGCTGCGCGGCTTCGGCCTGCGCGAGGGCGCGGTCGCCAGCAGCGTCGGCCATGACGCGCACAACCTCATCGTCGCCGGCCGCGACGAGGCCGACATGCGCCTCGCGGTCGAGACCCTGCGCGCCGCCGGCGGCGGCGTGGTGGTGGTCGTCGGCGGTGCGGTGCAGGCGATGGTGGCACTCCCGGTGGCCGGCCTGCTGTCGGACCTGCGCGCCGGCGAGGTCGCGACGCAGACGATCGAGCTGAAGCGGGCCTGGACGGCCGCCGGCTGCAGGCTGCCGTACATGGGATTCAATTTAATTCCACTTTCGGTCATTCCTGCTATACGCATAACCGACAAGGGTCTCGTAACAGTACCGGCTATGCAACAACTTCCCCTGTTCGAGCCGGCCTGACGCTCTTCCCGACCTCCTTGCGGAGCCGTTCCGATGACCGCGCAGATCACGCAGCTCCGCGTCGGCGACGAGAACTTCCTCGTCACCAGCATGATCGATCGCTGCCCGAGATCGATGATGCTGCGCGAACTGGTGCGCAACGCCGTCGAGGCGGCGCAGACCGCGCCGGCGGGCGAAGGCCGCGTCGAGATCTCCGGCATCGAGATCGAAGGCGCGATGAAGCTCGCGATCTGGAATTCGGGTCGCGGCATGGATCCGGAGGAATTGTTCCGGATGTGCGACATCGCCTCCTCGATCCGCAAGGAGAACCGGCTCGACCAGAATTTCGGCATGGGCGCCAAGGTGGCGTCGCTGCCCTCCAACCGACACGGCATGCGCTACCGCTCCTGTCACGAGGGTCGCGTCTGCGAGGTGATGATCGGCCAACGCGGCGGCGTCTACGGCCGGCTGCGCCGCGTGCTCGAAGGGTCGGACGCGCTGCACGACGTGCTCGACGTCACCGAGGAGGCGCTCGCCGAGGGGCGCGGCCTCGAGCAGGACTGGACCGAGGTGGTGCTGCTCGGCAACCATCCCGCACAGCACACGCTGAGCGATCCCTACGATGGCGAGCCGCGCATGCCGTCATACTGGATCGCCGAGGAGCTGCAGAAGAAGTTCTTCCGGCTGCCCCACGAGATTCCCCTCATCCTCCACGAGAGCGCCAACATCTCCGGCGAGATGCACCGCTTCCGCTCGGTGGCAGAACGGTTCGCCGGACACTACACCCGGCATCAGCGGGTCGAGATCGAGGCCGGCGTCACCCTGCACTACGTCCATGACGGCTTCCTCGAGGGCGATCCGGGCCGCACCCGCGCCTCGCTGGGCGCACCGTACTTCGTGCACGGCTTCGCCGGACTGGTCTACAAGGACGAGATCTACGACATCTCCTGGCACCAGGAGTGGCTGCACATGGGACCCGTCTACGGCATCCCGTTCTGTGGCCGCAACGTGTCGGTGTTCGTCGAATTTCCCGCCGATCATCCGATCCTGCCCGACGGCTACCGGCAGTTCGTGCGCCATCGCGAGGGGCTGCAGGCGCAGCTGTTCCTGCGCGAGTACGCCAGCCGTATCCATGCCAACCGACCGCAATGGCTGATCGACCTGATCCAGCGCCACGCGCCGGACAGCCTGGTGTCCGACGAGATCAGCGCCAGCCTGCGCCGCCTGCTGCGCGAGCTGCGCGTGCCGCGTCGCCTGCGCGAGGTCGCCGCACCGGCGCGTCTGCCAGAGCAGGCACCAGAGCAGGCACCAGAGCGGGCGCCCGAGGCGGCATCCGACCAGGCCGCACCGGAGCAGGCGGGGGAGGGGGTGCACGAAGCCGCGCCGCACGAGGACCAGCCGGCGGCGGCCGGGCCCGATCGGCATGACGCCGCGGTCCAGTACGAGCGCGAGGAGCAGCCCGACGATACCGAGTTCGAGGCGGCGCCGCAGATCATCATGCTGCGCGACGATACCGAGGCACAGGCACGCGGCGTCGCCGACCGCGGCGCACGCTATTACGCCGAGACCCACCAGCTCTTCGTCAACTGCCTCTATCCGGCGGTCGAGGCGATGCGCACGACGCTGGAGCGCGAGTTCGGCTGGACCGAGGACCAGGAGACGGTGTGCGCGTCCGCACAGCGTTCCGCCGAGCAGTCGCTGGTCGAGCGCGTCGGCCGGATGCTGGTGTTCGCGCTCGCCAAGCAGGGCAGCTGGTCGGACTGGGAGATGAGCTACTCCCTGTCCACGCCGGCGCTGACCATGGCCGCCGACGACTACCACCAGAGCCTGCCGGCGGCGCGGGCGGCGCTGCGTGCTTCGCTCCGGTTGCGGCAGTTGGCGGAGCCGGTCGGTCGCTAGGAAAGGCTGGGCCGGGGCGCTGCCCTGGACCCGCTGGGGCCTGAGGCCCCAGGCCCCCATCAGTCGCCCAGGACCACCCGGTCGATGGCAGTGTGCATTCGCACGCTCATCGGCTTGGTGAGGCTGGAGAACCAGGTGCGCAGCCGGCCGTCGCGGCCGATCAGGTACTTGTAGAAGTTCCAGCGCGGCCTCGACAGCGCACCGCCCTCCTGTCCGAGCCAGGCGAACAACGGATCGATGTCGGGCCCGCGTACGTGCAGCTTCGCCGCCATCGGGAACGACACGCCGTAATTGGCCGCGCAGAAATCCTGGATCTGTCGCGCGTCGCCGGGCTCCTGCCGGCCGAAATCGTTGCACGGCATGCCGATCACCGTCAGCCCGCGCGGGCCGTAATGCGACCACAGCGCCTGCAGACCCTCGTACTGCGGCGTGAAGCCGCATTTCGACGCGGTGTTGACCAGCAGCATCGGCTTGCCCTCGAACGCGCGCAGCGGCATCGGCGCGCCGGTGAGCGTCTCCAGGCTGTGATCGTAGGCGGTGCGCTGGCTCATCGGGTCATTCCATGCGGTAGTGTGGCATCACCCATCCCGGCACCGCGGCGCCGCTGTCAACCTGGCGCCACGCGCCCGGCTTGGCCCACGCCCGGGCGTGCTGCTATGCCTTGGCCGCGGGACGGGACGAGCTCGATGCTGGAACCACTGATCGAGGGCGGCGGCTGCCTCGTCGGCTTGGCGTTGCTCTACTACTTCGAGATCTGGCGCCCGGCACACCGCGTCGCGCCGCCGGATCGACACGCTCCGGAGGAGGCGCGGGAGCCGGCCGATCCTCCGCCCGCTGCCGCGAGCCGCGAGCCTTGACCGCGCCGGTGCTGGGCCACCGCGTGCCGCCGTGCTAGCCATCGGGCCGGCGCGAGCCCGCCCGCGCCAGCCGTTCACCGGAGCTGGACCATGACCGAGCCTTCCGACTACACGCCGCCGGAGATCTGGAGCTGGAAGCAGGGCAACGGCGGGGCCTTCGCCTCCATCAATCGTCCGGTGGCGGGAGCGACGCATGACAAGGAGCTGCCGGTCGGCCGCCATCCGCTGCAGCTGTACTCGCTGGCCACGCCGAACGGGGTGAAGGTCACGGTGATGCTGGAGGAGCTGCTGCAGCTCGGGGTGCAGGGGGCCGAGTACGATGCGTGGCTGATCCGGATCAACGAGGGCGCCCAGTTCGGCAGCGGCTTCGTGGCGCTCAATCCGAACTCCAAGATCCCTGCACTGATGGACCGCAGCGGTGCCGCGCCGGTCCGCGTCTTCGAATCGGGCGCGATCCTGCTCTACCTCGCCGAGAAGTTCGGCGCGTTCCTGCCCACCGACCTCGCCGCGCGCACCGAATGCCTGTGCTGGCTGTTCTGGCAGATGGGCAGCGGGCCGTCGCTCGGCGGCGGCTTCGGCCATTTCTTCGCCTACGCCCCGAGCAAGATCGAGTACGCGATCGACCGGTTCGCCATGGAGGCGAAGCGCCAGCTCGACGTGCTGGATCGGCGGCTCGCGGACAACGAGTACCTGGGCGGCTCCGACTACTCGATCGCCGACATCGCCGTCTGGCCCTGGTATGGCAATCTGGTCAGGGGAGAGCTGTACGGCGGGTCGGCGACCTTCCTGCAGGTGCAGGAATACGCGAACCTGCAGCGCTGGGCGGCGCTGATCGCCGGCCGTCCGGCGGTGCAGCGCGGCCGCATGGTCAATCGCGTGGTCGGCGAACCGTCCAGCCAGTTGCACGAGCGCCACGATGCCGGCGACTTCGCCACCCGCACGCAGGACAAGCTGCCCACCGGAGACTGAACCGTCGGCGGCGAGGATCGGGAACCCATCGATGTCGGACGCCGTGCTGACGCTCAACGCCGGTTCGTCCAGCATCAAGTTCGCGCTGTTCCGGAGCGCGCCCGGGCTGTCCCTGCTGTCGCACGGGCAGATCGAGGGTATCGGCACGACGCCGCACTTCCGGGCGACCGCGCCGTCGGGTGAGGTGCTGGCGGAACGACGCTGGCAGGATGGGCACGCGGATCACGAGGCGCTGCTCGGCACGCTGCTCGACTGGGTGTCGGCGCATCTCGGCGCCGACGCGCTGGTCGCCGTCGGGCATCGCGTGGTGCATGGCGGTCCCGACCATGACCGGCCGCAGCGCGTCACCGACACGCTGCTCGCCGAACTCGACCGGCTGTGCCCGCTGGCACCGCTGCACCAGCCGCACAACATCGCGCCGATACGCGTCCTCGGGGCACTGCGTCCGGAGCTGGCGCAGGTGGTCTGCTTCGACACCGCCTTCCATCACGGCATGCCGCTGCCGGCTCGTCGCGTCGCGCTGCCGCGCGAGTATGAAGCCGAGGGCGTGCGCCGCTACGGCTTCCACGGCCTGTCCTACGAGTACATCGCCAACCGCCTGCGCGAGACGGCGCCGGCGATGGCCCGCGGCCGCGTCATCGTGGCACATCTCGGCAACGGCGCCAGCCTGTGCGCGATGCGGGACGGGCGCAGCATCGACACCACGATGGGGTTCACCGCGCTCGACGGGCTGGTCATGGGGACACGCTGCGGCACCCTCGATCCGGGCATCCTGCTCTACCTGCAGCGGACGCACGAGATGGACGCGGAGCGTCTCGAGCAGCTGCTCTACGAGCGGTCGGGCCTGCTCGGCGTCTCCGGCCTCAGCAGCGACATGCGCGTGCTGATGCGGAGCACGGACACCCGTGCCCGCGAGGCAATCGCCCTGTTCGTGTTCCGTCTCGCGCGCGAGGCCGGCGCGCTGGTCAGCTCGCTCGGCGGTCTCGACGCCCTGGTGTTCACCGCGGGCATCGGGGAGAACACCCCCGCGATCCGCAGCGCCGCGTGCGAGCGCCTCGCCTGGCTCGGCGTCGCGCTGGACGAGGACGCCAATGCGCGTGGCGCGGAGCGGATCAGCCTGCCCGGCAGCCGGATCGAGGTCCGGGTCATGGCGACCGACGAGGAGGGCATGATCGCCCGCCACACGATCGAGACGGTCGGCGCCCGACCCACATAGGCGGCGCCGTAGCAGCCGGCCAGCTGCTGCTCCGGATCGCGACGACGCGGTCGCTGCGCGCACGACCGGACCCGCCATTCCAACGACATCGATACCGGTGCGGCGACGATCTGAACCTGATGCGGCTGTCCTCGGCCGCGATGCTGTGGTTCGCCGCTCCTGCGAGCGACGACACAGACGATGCCATCGTCGATCGGTCCGGATCTGTCATCGGCGGATCTGCGAGCCCGGGCCCGGCGGCTACCGGCCGTGGCCGAGGGTGGGGAGGCAGCACCGGGCGGCCTGACCCCGCGCGGCCCGGAACCGGAGTGCCGCGGCATCTCGAGCTACACCCGCGAGGCCATCGCCCCGATGATCGAGCAGCGCTTCGGCAAGTGCGACCATCCGGCGAGCCTGAGCGAGGCACTGCGACGCGGGGAGTTCTCCCGGCAGGAGCCGCACGCGCAGGCAGCCTGGTGAGGAAGGGGCTGCCGAGCGCGCTGAACCCGGCAGCGAAGGCGCATCCCGGCACGCGGATCGCACGCCCCTTCCGGGATCAGGCCAGGCTCCCAGAAGGGTCGTGTCTGCATTAGGAAGACCTGATGCGCGAACGTGACAGCGTCGCGAACGGCGTCGGGCCTCCGCCGGTCGGCGGAGGCCCTTCGATCACACGACGGCGTGCGGGTTCAGTCCGGTGACGCCCAGCAGGGTGATCTGCGTGCCGTCCGACAGGCTGAGCGTGGTGTTGCCGCCCGCGACGCTCGCATTTGCCAGCGCGCTGGCAGCCTCTCCGTTGCCATAGCCGAACAGGCCCAGCTGGTCGCGATTGGCATCGAAGCCGGCGATCGTCACCGATCCGCCGATGCCCGCCATGAAGTCGAACATCGCGCTGCCCGACCCGGCGGTGATGGCGGCGGAGCCGCTGCCGGCCAGGAAGGTGTTGGCGCCGCTGCCCAGCCTGACCACGTCGGCGCCGCTGCCGCCGTACAGGATGTTGTTGCCCGCGGAGCCCGCAGCATCGAGCGTCTCGTTGCCCGATGCCGCGACCAGGATGTCGGACGCGTTGCCGGTGGCGATCAGCTGGTCGCCACTGCCGGCGCCGGCCAGGAAGGCGGTTCCGCTGCCGGACTGCAGCAGGTTGTTGCCCGAGGCGCTGCCGAAGAAGGCGCCGCCGCCGGCTCCGCCGGACACCGTGAGCCCTCCTGAACCGCCGATCACCGTGCTGGCAGCCGAGCCGCCGGTGAAGCTGGTGGTCCCGCTGCCGGCGAACAGCGTCACCGCGGCGCCGCCCGCCTGGATGGTGTCGTTGCCGGAACTGCCCACGATCGTGTCGGCACCGTGGCTCTGCACCAGGTTCTGGCCGCTGCCCAGGAAGATCACGCTGCCGCCGGTGCCGCTGGTGACGGTGTTGCTGCCGCCGCCGCCGACCATGGTGTCGTGCCCCAGGCCACCCTTGAACACGGTGCCCCCGGACGCCGCCCCGAAGAACACGTCGCCGCTGCTGGCGCCGCTGCCGTCCAGCGTCTCGCCGGACGGGCCGGCGATCAGCGTGTCGCCGCCGACGCTGGCGGCGGTGACGACCGCGCCAGCCTTCTGCCCGACCAGGCTCTCTCCGCTGCTGCTGCCCGTGATCCCCCCGCCGCTGCCGGTTCCGTAAAGGGTGGCGTCGGTGCCCTGGCTGTTCAGCGTCACCTGGAACTCCGGCGACGTGAGGCCGGACTGTGTCGAGGAGAAGCCGAGCCCCTGCAAGGCGGCGTTCACTGCCGCCGCGGTGCCCGTGACCGAGTAGGTGCCGCCGTTCGCGCTGACGGAACCGCCGCCCAGGTTGCTGAAGCTGCCAGCCGCCGACGGATCCAGGGTCAGGCTGACCGTGAGCGCTGCCGCCGCGTTGTCCGCGGAGACCGCGACGCCGGTGAACGGCGTGATCGCCAGGGCCACGCCGGCGCTGGCCGTCTTGACCACGACACCATGCTGGTCGAGCACCTGGTAGGTGACCGCGTCGGTGCCCGTCGCGGCGATGCTCGAGGGTGCGGTGTAGATCACCTGCTGCGTCCCGTCGGCCTGCACGGTCCCGAGCGCGATCGTGCCCTGGATGCTGCCGCTGCGGCGCAGGGTCAGGGTGTCGCCGGGTTCTCCGGGCGAGACAACCGCCAGGACCGTGGTGCGGCTTGCCTCCACCGCGCCCGGGGTGCGGGTGGCGATCGACGGCCCGGCATCCAGCTTCACGTGGGCGATCGCGCCGGGTGCGGCACCGCCATGCTGGTCGGTGACGTTGTAGATCACCTCATCGAGGGTGCTGTCCGGCACGCTGCCGGGGGCCGTGTAGATGATCTGCCGGCTGCCGTCGCTCTGCACCGCGCCGAGCGACACCGTCCCGAGCGTCCGCGCACTCTGGCTGACGCTCAGCGTGTCTCCGCTCTCCCCGGGTGTGACGACGCCGAGCACGGTGGTCTGGCCCGACTCGATCACCGCCGGAATGGCCTGCACGACGCTCGGACCCGCATCCAGCCCGACCGAGGCGGTGTTGCCCACGACGATGTCGTCGTGCTGGTCCGTGACGCTGTAGCTGATCGTGTCGGTGCCGTTCGCGCTGACGGTCTGCGGCGCGGTGTAGAGGATCTGCTGCGTGCCGTTGGCCTGCACCGCGCCGAGCGACACCGTGCCGAGAGCGCCGGCCGCCTGGGTGATGCGCAGCGCATCGCCGCTCACGCCGGGGGTGACGGTGCCCAGGACCGTCGTCTGATTTTCCTCGATGGTTCCCGGCTGCGCCGCGACGATCGTGGCGCCCGCGTCGAGCGTCACCGACGCCGTCTGGCTGGACACCGCATCATCGTGCTGGTCGGTGATGCTGTAGCTGACGCTGTCGGCGCCGCTG
This sequence comes from uncultured Acetobacteraceae bacterium, assembly GCA_964242335.1. Taxonomy (GTDB): domain Bacteria; phylum Pseudomonadota; class Alphaproteobacteria; order Acetobacterales; family Acetobacteraceae; genus Lichenicoccus. The sequence goes on from CAXTAY010000002.1 coordinate 127,787, forward strand.
GCCGCGATGTTCGCGGGCGCGGTGTAGAGGATCTGCTGCGTGCCGTCATCCTGCACCGTGCCGAGGCTGACCACCCCCTGCGAGCCGGGCGTCTGCGTCAGCGTCAGCGCATCGCCGGGCAGCCCGGGCGTGACCACGCCGATCTCGACCGTCTGGCCCTGCTCGGACGCGGCGGACACCGCACTCACCGACGGACCCGCATCCAGGTTCACGGTGGCGCTGCCGCTGGACATCACCTCGTCGTGCTGGTCGGTGATCGTGTAGCCGACCGGATCGGCTCCGCTGACGGCGACGCTCGCCGGCGCGGTGTAGACCACCTGCTGCGTACCGTCGGCCTGCACCGCACCGAGGGCCAGCGTGCCGAGCGAACCCGGCGCCTGCACGAGGGTCAGTGCATCGCCGGCCAGCCCAGGGGTCACCGTGCCGACCACGGTGGCCTGCCCCTGCTCCACCGCCAGCGGCGTCACGGACGCGATCGTGGCTCCCGCGTCCAGCGACACCGACGCCGAGCCGCTGGCGATCACGTCGTTATGCTGGTCGGCGATCGTGTAGCTGACCGGGTCGGTCCCACTCGCAGCGATGCTCGTCGGCGCGGTGTAGATCACCTGCTGCGTGCCGTCGGCCTGCACCGCACCGAGCGACAGCACGCCCAGGGATCCCGCCGCCTGCGCCAAGGTCAGGCTGTCGCCTGTCTCGCCGGGCGTGACCGTGCCCACCACCGTGGTCTGGTTCTGCTCCAGCACGTCCGGCGTCGCCGGCGCGATCGTGGCACCGCCGTCGAGTGTGACGGTCGCATGCCCGCTCGCCACGGCGCCGCGATACTCGTCGGTGATGGTGTAGCTGACCGGATCGGTGGTGCTGGCGCCGATCGTCGCCGGCGCGGTGTAGAGGATCTGCCGCGAGCCGTCGGCCTGAAGCGGCCCGAATGTCACCGTGCCGAGCGAGTCCGAAGTCTGGGCCAGGGTCAGCACGTCGCCGGCAAGGCCGGCCGCCACAGTGCCCAGCAGCGTGGTCTGGCCCTGCTCGACCGCGTCCGGCGTTGCAGCCACGAGCTGCGGACCGGCATCGAGCGTCACGTAGGCGGTCTTGCTCGCCACGACGTCGTCGTGCTGGTCGGTGATGCTGTAGGCGATCACGTCGGTGCCGCTGGCGACGACGCTCGCGGGGGCGGTGTAGATCACCTGCTGGATGCCGCTCTCGCCGACCGGCCCGAGTGTCACCAGACCCAGCGCCCCGGGCGCCTGCGTCACGGTCAGCGTGTCCCCGAGCACGCCGGCTTTCACCGAACCCAGCACCGTGGTCTGGTCCTGTTCCACGGTCGCGGGCGTCGTGGCGATGAGCCTCGGACCGCGATCCAGCAGGACCGAGGCGCTGTCGCTCGCGACCACCTCATCATGCTGATCGACGATGCTGTAGCTGACGCTGTCGGGTGCGCTGGAGGAAACGCTGGCGGGCGCGGTGTAGATCACCTGCTGCGTGCCGTCCGCCTGGACCGTCCCGAGGCTCACGGTGCCGACGCCGCCTGCGCCTTGCGTCAGGGTCAGCGTGTCGCCGGTCTCGCCGGGCGTCACGGTGCCCAGGATCGTGGTCTGACCCTGCTCGACCGCACCCGGCGTCGCGGTCACCAGTGCCGGCCCGGCATCGAGGGTGACGGTGGCGGGCTCGCTCGCCACCACGTCGCTGTACTGGTCCATGATCGTGTAGCCGACCGTGTCCGTGGTGCTGGACGGAACATTCGCCGGTGCGGTGTAGATGATCTGCTGCGTGCCGTCTGCCGCGACCGCACCGAGGCTGACCGTCCCGAGCGCTCCCCCCGTCTGCGTCAGGGTCAGCGTGTCGCCGCTCAGGCCGGGCGTCACCGTGCCGAGCACGGTGGTCTGGGTCTGCTCGACCACGCCCGGAGTGGCGGTCGCGATCGAGGGACCCGCATCGAGCTGCACCGACACGCTCTGCGTCACCGACGCGCCGGGCTGCTGGTTCACGCCGTCATGCTGGTCGGTCAGGGTGTAGGTGATCGCGTCGGTGGCGCTGGCGGAGATCGCCGCGGGCGCGGTGTAGACCAGCTTCTCGGCCCCGGCAGGGGCGCCGTCGTCGGTGTCCGCCTCGAGCGTCACCGCGCCGAGCGCGCCGGCGGCCTGGCTCACGCTCAAGATGTCGCCTGCCATCCCGGGTGTCACGACCCCCAGAACGGTGGTCTGGCTCTGCTCCAACACGCCCGGCGTGCCGGCCGCGAGCTGCGGTCCGTCGTCGAGCGGCACGTTCGCGGTCCGGGTCGCGATCGTGTCGTCGTACTGGTCCACGATATGGTAGGTGACCGCATCGGCGGCGCTGGCGGAGACGGTCGCGGGTGCCGTGTAGATGATCTGTTGCGAACCGTCGCTGCTGACCGCGCCGAGCGTGACCGTGCCGAGCGCGCCTGCGTCCTGGCTCACGCTCAGCACATCCCCGGTCTCGCCGGGAGAAACCGTGCCCAGCACCGTGGTCTGGCTCTGCTCGATCGTGTCCGGCGTGGCAGGGCTGACCTGCGGGCCGCCATCGACGGTGACGGAGCCGGTCCCGTGCGCCACCACGTCGTGGTTCTGGTCGGCAACCGTGTAGGCGAGATTGTCGGTGAAGCTCTGGATCACGGTCTGCGGCGCGGTGTAGATCACCGCATCCGTATCGTCACCCTGCGAGACGAGCGAAAGCGTGCCCTCCGAGCCGAAGGCCTGCGTCAAGGTCAGCACATCCCCCGGAGCGCCAACAGCCACGGTTCCGATCTGGGTCGTCTGCGCCTGCTCGATGGTGTGCGGCTGCACGGCGGCGACGCTCGGCCCCACGTCGAGGGACACGCCGGTGGAGCCATATGCGGTGCCGCCATTGCTGTCGGTGATGGTGTAGCTCACGGTGTCCAGACCGCTGGCGATCACGTGCGCGGGCGCGGTGTAGATGATCGGCGCCTGACCGTCATCGTCCGGCTCGCCGAGCGCCACCGTGCCGTACTGGCCGGAGGTCTGCGCGATGGTCAGCGTGTCGCCTGCCACGCCCGGGGTCGCGTATCCGATCGTCTCGCTCTGGCCCTGCTCAAGTTCGGCGTGCGGCACCCCGCTGATCTGCGGCCCGCGATCGAGGTTGATGGTCGCAGTCTTGTCGACGACGCCGCCATACGGGTCGGCGACGCTGTAGCCCACCGTGACCGGCCCGCTCTCGGCCACGCCCGCCGGCGCCGTATAGTTGATCGCCTGCACGCCATCCTGTATCTGCCCCAGCGAGACCGTCCCGGGTCCGCTCAGCAGGCTCACTGTCAGCACGTCACCCGGCAGGCCCGGCGTGACCGTGCCGATCTGCCGCTCCTGGCCAGCCTCCACCAGGCCCGGATTGGTCGTGGTCACGGCCGGACCCGCGTCGAGGTAAACGCTTGCCGCGCCGTCGGCGCTGGCATCTCCGGCGGTGACGTCGGTAACCGTGTAGCTGAGCGTATAGAGGCCGCCTGACGTGATGCTCGCCGGCGCGGTGTAGACCACGTTCTCGGTGCCGTTCGTTCCGGCCTCAAGTGCAATCGTGCCGACGAAGCCGACGCGCGGGGCCACGGCCAGTACATCGCCGCTTTGCGTGGGGGTCACGATGCCCACGATCGTGGTCTGGTTCTGCTCGACGGTATGAGCGGGCTGCGGGTTGATCGTGGGGGACGACGAAGACATGAAAGTTTCCTCGGTGATTTCGTGCTTGGGATTCCGATAACACACGCGGATGAAACCTTAAACGGAATAATAACGCATCCAAAACTGATATCTGGAGACGGTCTTGCTCCTTCCGATCCTCAGCCTGCCCGGAAACGGGTCGGTAGATGATTTTCTCGACGACCGAACGGCCGTCATCCTGCTAATCGATCGCGTTCGGAACCTGCTGGATCGCCCTGCTCCACGGTCCCGTGCTAGGATAAATTCCGCGACGCGCCGACACGCTGCGCCTGCCTGAGCGATGCTTGACGCGCAGGGTAAATCGGAATACGCAACGAAATCGAATGTGATGCCAGGAATACGGTGTTGCCCGACAGGATCCCGATCGTTCATGACGATGTCATGATGTTCGGGTCGACCAGTGCGATTTTGGTGAAGCGGTTACGACGGGGAGCACGCGGAGAAAGCAGGCGGAGACGATGTGGTCGTGACGGCGGCGCCGACTGAGCTGATTGCGTAGTTCACCGTGCTCGGCCACCGTCTCTTCATGGAGGCCATGCTGTGTCACTGCCGCGCTGGTTGAGCAGCGAGGGATGGGATGGCCGCATTGTTGTCGCAGGATCCGCGTGAACGCCTGGTGCAGATCGTAGAGGCCGCAGTTCAGCACGCGAAGCCGCGCGGGTCCGGGTTGTCGCAAGCCGAAGAAGGCGCGGCAGGTTCACCCCAACGCACGGCATGAGTGAATTGCTGCGCGGCTTCTCCGAGCCGCTGGCGCCGGACGTCCGCGCCGCCGCACTGCAGGTGCCGGACAGCGTCACCCTGGTGAAGCTGCCGACCTCGTCGCATCGTCTGCATTCCGCAAGACGACCGTCATGGATGCCGCTCGCGGAAACTGGAACCGCCTCACTCCCGAACCGTCCGGCTCTCCCTGCATCATACCGGGCACTTCATGCGTCCGGCGGGCTGGGATCGTGCTCTCCGGCCGGTGGCTCAGCCGTGCCAGGTCAGGAACAGGCCGATGTCTCCCGGAAGCCCCTGCCGATACTCCAGGGTCGAGGCGGCCAGTCCGAACCCCTTCGGCAGCAGGTCGCGCCGGTAGCGCGCGCGCAACTCCGCGGCCTCCCCGCGCAGCGTGTCCTCCCAGCCCTGCTCTCGCACCCTGATCTTTCGGCCGCCGTCGCTGCACAGATCGGATGGGAACCGGATCAGCTCCAGCTGGCTCTCGCCGCGCGCGGCGGCGGGATGCACGTGCAGCAGCAGGTCGCTCCAGATCGCGTCGTCGAGATGCGTCTGCAGCAGGAGCTTGACCTTCTGCTTCTCGACGAGCACGGCCTGGTCCCGCTCGGCACAGGCGTCGTGCTCCAGCCTTGCCTCCGCGCCGGCGGCGAGCTTGCGCAGCGCATCGGGCGTGTCGATACCGGCGACCGGATCGGCCTCCTGCTTTCCGTCAGCCGCTGGTTCCGCCTCCGGCGGTCCGAGCGTCCCTTTGAGCAGCAGGCTGACGAGGTGGCGAAACCTGCTGTACGCCTCGCCGGCGGTGGCGGCACCGGGCGCAGCCATGCTCAGCGTGACCCCTCGCCGTCTCCGGGCCTTATCGGCGTTCCGTCGCCGGCTCCGGCCTCGCGGTTCATGCCGGTCGTCAACATCCATTCATCCGCCGCCTGCTGGGTCGGGAAGATGCCGAGCACATCCTGCAGATCCCGGCCGCCGATGTCGCGCACCGCGTAGCGGCCGTCATCCTGCTGAACCACTTGAAGCATCGGAGCTACTCCGCCTGTGCTGCGCTGTTGGGGATGTTCCTGGCAACCGGCGCATGGAAGGCGCCGTTGCCGACGGCTGCCTTGCCGGGTTTCTCGAACAGTTCCAGGAACGGCTTGAGGATATCGATCGGCATCGGAAAGATGACGGTGGAGTTCTGCTCGCCACCGATCTCGGTCAGCGTCTGCAGGTAGCGCAGCTGCATCGCCGCCGGAACGCTCGCCAGGATCGTCGCGGCATCGACCAGGGTCTGCGACGCCTGGAACTCGGCCTCGGCATGGATGATCTTGGCGCGGCGGTCACGCTCCGCTTCCGCCTGCTTGGCGATGGCGCGCACCATGTTGTCGGTCAGCTCCACGGTCCGGATCTCGACGTTGCTGACCTCGATGCCCCAGGCTTCGGTTTGGCCGTCCAGGATGCTCTGGACATCCGTGCTCAGCTTCTTGCGCTCGGAGAGCATCTCGTCGAGCTCGTGCTGTCCCAGCACCGCGCGCAGCGTCGTCTGCGCCAGCATGTTGGTGGCGGGAAGGTAGGACTGGACCTTGATGATGGCGCGTTCCGGATTGACGACGTTGAAGTACAGCACCGCGTCAACCTTCATCGAGACGTTGTCGCGCGAGATCACGTCCTGGGTCGGCACCTCGATCACCTGCGTGCGCAGATCGACGCGCACCATCTGCTGCAGGAACGGCGCCAGCAGCACGAGGCCGGGACCCCTGACCTGGCTGAAGCGGCCGAGCGTGAAGACCACGGCGCGCTCGTATTCACGCAGGATCCTGATGCTCGCGGCGGCGAGGATCACCGCGACGCACAGCAGGGCTAGGCCGCAGGTCGAGAGAAGCATGATGTGGCCTACCCTCGGAGCTGTGTCATGATGCGGCCGCGAGCGCCGGTTGGTCCGACCGCGGCGCGTCCGGCAGCATGGCCGGCACCGCGTTCCACAGCGCGATCACCGGCAAGCCGGGATGACTGACGCTGCTGCCCAGGATGCTGAGCGATGCGGTAGCGAGCGACAGGTGCGCCGCCTCGGCGATCGGCAGGCCGATCCATCGCGCACCGAGTACGCAGGCGAACTGCCCGTGCGAGAACAGCGCCACGTTGCCCTGACAGCCCCGGAGGCGCGCGATCACCGCATCGGCACGCCGCGATACCTGTTCGGGCGCTTCGCCGCCCGGGCAGCCGTCGCGGAACACCGACCAGCTCGGCCGCTGCTGGCGGATGATCGCCGAGCGCACGCCCTCGTACTGGCCATACTCCCACTCCGCCAGCTCCGGCTCGACCGACGCGGCGGCGGACGGTGCCGCCAGCGCGGCGGTCCTGCATGCCCGCTGCCTCGGGCTGGTCAGCACCTGGGCGAACATGACGTCGTGCAGCCACGGCCGAAGTGCGCGCGCCTCGTCCTCGCCGTGCGCGGTGAGCGCGAGGTCGGTGCTGCCGGTATGCTGTCCGGAGATTGACCAGGCCGTCTCACCGTGCCGGATCAGGTAGATGGCGAGGCGCGCGGGCTCGGGTACGGTCACGCCGCCGCCGCGAGCGGTTCCGGCGGTGCCGCGCCGCCATCCACCGCATCGAGGCCGGCCGGACGCCGTGCGGCTCCGGCGCGACGCGTGATGCTCATCGGCGACCTTCCCACACCCAGTCCAGGATCTCGGGCATGTCCTCGCCGTGCCTGTCGATGTAGTGCTTGTGCTCGATCAGCTTGTCGCGAACCATCTGCTTGAGGTAGGCGCCCTTGCTGCCCAGGCCCGGCAGGTTGTTGACCACGTCCTGCACCAGGTGGAAGCGGTCCAGGCCGTTCTGCACCCGCATGTCGAACGGCGTGGTGATGGTGCCCTCCTCCATGTAGCCGCGAACATGCAGGTTGCGGTTGGTGCGGCGGTAGGTCAGCTGATGCACCAGCGACGGATAGCCGTGGAAGCCGAAGATGATCGGCCTGTCGGTGGTGAACAGGGAGTCGTAGTCGGTCTCGGTCAGGCCATGCGGATGCTCGCTGCAGGATTGTAGCTTCATCAGGTCGACGACGTTGACCACCCGGATCTTCAGCTCCGGCAGATGCAGCCGCAGCATCGACACCGCCGCCAGGATCTCCAGCGTCGGCGTGTCGCCGCAGCACGCCATCACCACGTCCGGGTCGTGGTCGCGATCGTTGCTGGCCCACTCCCAGATGCCCAGCCCCTCGGTGCAGTGCACGACCGCCTGCTCCATGGTCAGCCACTGCGGCAGGGCGTGCTTGCCGGCGATCACGACGTTGACGTAGTGCCGGCTGCGCAGGCAGTGATCCATCGTGGACAGCAGGCAGTTCGCGTCGGGCGGCAGGTAGGCCCTGACGATGTCGGCCTTCTTGTTGATCACGTGATCGAGGAAGCCGGGATCCTGATGGGTGAAGCCGTTATGGTCCTGCTGCCAGACATGCGAGGCGAGCAGGTAGTTGAGGGAGGCGATTGGACGTCGCCACGGCAGCTCCGCCGTCACCTTCAGCCACTTGGCGTGCTGGCTGAACATCGAGTCGACGATGCGTATGAATGCCTCGTAGCTGTTGAACAGCCCGTGCCGCCCGGTCAGCAGGTATCCTTCCAGCCAACCCTGGCACTGGTGCTCGCTGAGCATGGAGTCGACGACCCGTCCCTCGCGGCCGAGGAACTCGTCGTCCGCCAGCTGCGTCGCCTCCCACTGCCGATCGGTAACCTCGAAGAGGGCGCCGAGAAGGTTCGAGAGAGTCTCGTCGGGACCGAAGATGCGGAAATTGCCCGGCGACCGGTTCAGCCTGACGACCTCGCGGAGATATTGCCCGAGCACGATGGTGTCCTGCGCCTGGATCGCGCCCGGAGCCGTGACCGCAACCGCGTGGGTGCGAAAGTCGGGCATGACGAGGTCACGCAGCAGCAGGCCGCCATTGGCATGCGGGTTGGCGCCCATCCGCCGGTCGCCGCGCGGCGCCAGCTCGGCGAGCTCCTCGACTAGCCTGCCGTCGCGATCGAACAGCTCTTCCGCATGGTAGCTCTTCATCCACTGCTCGAGCTGCGAGACGTGCTCGGGATGCGCCTTGTCGACGATCAGCGGCACCTGATGCGACCGAAAGGTTCCTTCCACCTTCAGGCCGTCGACGATCTTCGGGCCGGTCCAGCCCTTAGGGGAGCGCAGCACGATCAGCGGCCAGCGCGGTCGGGTGCGCTCGCCTCCGCGCCTCGCCTGCGCCTGGTAGCCGCGGATCTCCTCGACCGCGCGGTCCATGACGCTCGCCATGAGCTCGTGCATGGTCGCCGGGTCGTCGCCCTCGACGAAGTAGGGTGTCCAGCCGCAGCCGCGGAAGAACTGCTCCAGCTCCTCGGGCTCGATCCGCGCCAGCAGCGTCGGGTTGCTGATCTTGAAGCCGTTGAGGTGCAGGATCGGCAGCACGGCGCCGTCTGTCACCGGGTTGAGGAACTTGGTGGACTGCCAGGCGGTGGCTAGCGGACCGGTCTCCGCCTCGCCGTCGCCGACGATGCAGGCGACGATCAGGTCCGGGTTGTCGAAGGCGGCGCCGAAGGCGTGGCTGACCGAGTAGCCCAGCTCGCCGCCCTCGTGGATGGAGCCCGGCGTCGTCGGCGCCACGTGGCTGGAGATGCCGCCGGGGAAGGAGAACTGCGTGAACAGCTTCTTGAGCCCGGCTTCGTCGCGGCTGACGTTCGGATAGATCTCGCTGTACGAGCCCTCGAGATAGGTGTTGCTCACCAGAGCCGGACCGCCATGGCCGGGGCCGGCGATGTAGATGACGTCCAGGTCGTACTTCTTGATCACCCGGTTGAGGTGCACGTAGATGAAGTTCTGGCCCGGGGTCGTGCCCCAGTGCCCCACCACCAGCGGCTTCACGTGGCTGATCTTCAGCGGCTCGTGCAGCATCGGGTTGTCGTAGAGGTAGAGCTGGCCGACCGAGAGGTAGTTCGCCGCCCGCCAGTACGCGTGCATCCGGCGCATGTCTTCGAGGTCGAGCGTCGGCGGCTGATCGATGGGACCGCGATCGGTCCCGTGGCCGAGCTCTCCTGGCGTCATGACGTCCATCTCTGTCTTCCTTTCCTGGCGTCGGCTTTTTCGTCGCCGGCTCTCGTGCTGCCGGGCGCGCGTCACGGCGCGAGCCTCGCGGTGTCCTTTCCTCGCTGCGGGAAAGGATCCATGGCGGCGGGACCGTCTTCCGGCAGCGGCCGCACGGCGACGAACTAGCGCCCGTACTGATCGGCGCGGCAGGCTCGGAAACTACTTAGGCGGTCGGTGAGACTTCCCGCACGATCCCGTCGCGCGGCCGCGGGATGCCGGAGCGCGCCTGAGTAGTTTCCGAGGCTCCACCCGCGACCAAACGTCGCCTAGTATAATTCCGGACCGGCGTGGGTCTGACCGTCGGTGCGAACTTGCCGCGGCACCGGCAGCGCCTCGGGGGCAGCGACCCAGGAGCAGCGACCAGGGAGGGCGATCTGGACCTCGATCCGACAGCGATCGCACGGGCGGCGCGACCGCGCTTCGCCGGGCCTCTCCCGGATGCAGGCACCGCCGCGTCGCGCAGCCTGATGCCGTGGCTGATGGTGGTGCTGCTCATCGTCCTGTTCGCCGGTGGCCTGTTCGGCTATGACCAGGGCGTCATCTCCGGCGCGTTGCGCGGCATGACCAGGGCATTCTCCCTGAGCCAGCTGCTGGTCGAGGTCGTCACCAGCTGGGTCACGCTCGGCGCGCTGTTCGGCGCGGTCGCCGGCGGCGAGCTCGCCGACCGCCTGGGACGCAGGCCCACGGTGCTGATCGCGGCCGCGACCTTTACCCTCGGCGCGGTGATCCAGGCCTCGGCCCCCGACACGATCCTGCTGCTGCTCGGACGGCTGGTGGTCGGCGGCGGCGTGGGCATCGCCGCGGTCGCGGCACCTCTCTACGCAGCCGAGCTGGCCCCCACCGGCGCGCGCGGGCGGTTCGTGTCCGCCTACCAGCTGGCGATCGCGATCGGCATCTTCCTCGCCTACCTCGCGGATGGCTGGCTCTCGCGCACGAACGCGTGGCGCCTGATGCTGGGAATGTCCGTCATCCCCGGGTCGCTGCTGTTCCTGGCCGCCTCGATGGCCCCGGAGTCGCCGCGCTGGCTGATGAAGATGCACCGTCGCGGCGACGCGGCGCGGCAGCTGCGCAAGGTGCGGCCCGGTCCCGAGGTCGAGCCGCAGCTCGATGCGATCGAGACGGCGCTGGGGCAGGAGACGCGGCAGGTCTCCTGGGCGGAGCTGTTCCGCCGGCGGTGGCGCCGTCCGCTGATGATCGGCATCGGCCTCGCGGTGTTCCAGCAGATCACCGGGATCAACGCGATCATCTACTATGCCGACCAGATCTTCGAGCATGCCGGCTTCCTGAGTGCCTCGTCGCAGACGACGCTGACCACCTGGGCGATCGGCGGCGTCAACGTGCTCGCGACGCTGATCGCCATCGCCTTCGTCGACCGGGTGGGACGTCGCAGGCTGCTGCTCGTCGGCCTGGCCGGGATGGCAACGAGCCTGATCGTGGTCGGCGCCGCCTTCCGCTTCGTCGGTGCGCCCGCAGCGCATGCGGCCGCGCCGGCCGGCAGCTCCTCCGCGGGCATCGTCACCCTGGTGGCTCTGGTCGGCTTCATCCTGTGCTTTGCGTTCTCGATGGGACCGGTGGTGTGGACCGTGATCAACGAGATCTTCCCCGGCCACATACGCGGCCGCGCGGTCGCCGTCGCCACCGCGGTGAACTGGGCCTCGGCCTTCCTGGTGAGCCAGCTGTTCCTGTCGGTGGTCGGCGTGATCGGCGACGGCATGACCTTCTGGATGTTCGCGCTGTTCTGCGCCGTCGGCTGGGGCTGGATCTACCGGGTCCTGCCGGAGACCAGGGGTGCGTCGCTCGAGCAGATCGAGCGGATCTGGCAGGCACCCGCCGGATGCTGATCGCGGGCGACATCGGCGGCACCACGACGCGCCTGGCACTGGTCGATCGGCGCGCCGGCGCCCGCCGGCCGATCCGCGAGCAGGACTTCGCCAGTGCCGACTTCGCCGCCCTGCAGCCGATCGTCGAGAGCTTCCTCGCCGCTGCCGTCGATCGTCCCAGCTCGGCCTGCTTCAGCGTCGCGGGCCCGGTGCTGGGCGGGCGGGCGCACCTGACCAACCTGCCGTGGGATCTGGAGGAGGGCGAGCTCGCGCGCGGCCTCGGCCTGCGACAGGTCCGCCTGCTCAACGACCTGCAGGCGATCGCGCACGGGGTGTCGCAGCTGACCGCCGACGAGACCGTGGCGGTCAACCCGGGCCGGGCGCCGGAGCACGGGACGATCGCGGTCCTGGCACCCGGCACGGGTTTGGGCGAGTCGTTCCTGATCTGGGGCGGCGAGCGCTACATCGCCTGTGCCTCCGAGGGCGGACACGCCGACTTCGCGCCGACCAACCAGGTCCAGGCCGGGCTGTGGGCCTATCTGACCGACCGGTATCGGCACGCCGCCTACGAGCGGGTGTGCGCCGGCTCCGGGCTGCCCAACATCTACGACTACCTGCGCTCGCGCGACCCGGCCTCGGAGAGCCCCGCCTTCGCCGCCTGCCTGCGGGCCGCACGCGACCGCACCCCGCTGATCGTCGAGGCCGCCATCCACGATCCGGCCGGTAACCCGCTCGCGGCGGCGGCGCTGCGCATCGTCGTCGATGTCTGGGGTGCCGAAGCCGGCAACCTGGCGCTCAAGGTCCTCGCCACCGGCGGCATCTACCTTGCCGGTGGCCTGCCGCCCCGCCTGGTGCCGCTGCTGCAGGACGGTGCCTTCATGCGTGCCTTCACCGCCAAGGGACGCTTCGCCAACCTGCTGGGCGCGGTGCCAGTGCACATCGTCATGATCAACGCCGCACTGCTGGGAGCCGCGCTCTACGGGCTCGAGCAGGAGGCGGCCGGCTCGCCCCGCCGCAGCCGGGAGCGCGACGCCGGTCCGGCCCTGGCGCCGGCGCACGGCGCGGTCGCCGCGCCGTAGTGCGCTGCGTCGCCGGCCGGGCTCACCGCCTGGGCGAGATCGCCGCGCTGGCCGCCACCGCCAGCCGCGCCAGCGCCGGGATCGACCGGCATCCGGTCTTCTTCATGATCGAGGCCCGGTGGTTCTCCACCGTCCGCTGACTGATGCACAGGTCCGAGGCGATGTTCTTGCTCGGCTGTCCGGCGAGCACCATCTGCATGACCTCGTGCTGCCGGCCGGTAAGCGTCGCGAAGTGCTCGGCGGCGGCTTGCTGCCATGCCTCCACGTCGTCCTCGCGCGACCGGTCGAACGCCCTGCCGATGCTGGCGAGCAGATCGCTGCCCCGGATCGGCTTCTCGATGAAGTCCAGGGCTCCGGCCTTCATCGCCCGCACCGCGATGGCGACATCGCTGCTGCCGGTGATCACGATGGTCGGGAGCGCGTGGCCGTCGTCATGCAGCCGGTCCAGCAGCTCGAGCCCCTGCATGCCGGGAAGATAGGCGTCGATCAGCAGGCATGCTTCTCGACCCGGGCGGTAGGATGCGAGGAACGCCTCGCAGCTCGCGAACGTCGCCGCCGCCTGGCCGTGCTCCGCGAGCAGGAGGCGTAGGTTCTCGCGCACGTTGGCGTCGTCGTCGACGACGTAGACGATGGCAGGGCCGTGCCGGTCCGACGACGTGCGGGATGGCGGCTCGGCCGGATCCGGTGCCGCCTGAGGCGCCGGCAGCAGGCGCTGCAGCAGCCGGGTCAGCTCCTCGAGCTTCACCGGCTTCTTGAGCCGGTGCAGACCCCGCGACGCGATGTCGCGCACGGTCTCCGCCGAGACGTCCCCGGTGAGGATGATGACCGGCACGCGCGCGCCCAGTCGCTCGCGCAGCGCGGCCGCGGCCTGCAGCCCGTCCAGCGCGTTCGGCAGGTTGTAGTCGGCGAGGATCAGCGTCGGCCGGGTGGCTTCCGCATCCGCGAGCGCCAGGGCGGCGACGCCATCCGCCGCCATCAGCGCCCGATGCCCCTCCTCGGCCAGGACGAGCTCGAGCAGCTGGCGGAGATCGGGATCATCCTCGATGACGAGGATCGTGCCGGTGCGGTGGGCGGCGATCCGGCCGCGGTCGGAAGGCTCTGCGTGCCGGTCGCGCCCGGAAGTCTGGTTCGGCGCGGTATCGGGCGAGGACCGGGGTCGGGGCAGAGACTGGCGTCCGGGCAGCGACTGGGGTCGGGGCAGCGACTGGGGCGGTGCTGCGGCGAGGGCGACCTCGACCGAGAACATCGATCCGCTGCCCGACGACGAGCGGACCCGCACCGGATGGCCGAGCATCTCGCCGAGGCGCCGCACGATCGAGAGCCCGAGCCCGAGCCCGCGGCTCCTCTCGCGCGCGGCGTTGTCGAGCTGATGATACTCGGTGAAGATCGAGCCGAGCTGCTCGGCAGGAATGCCGATCCCGGTATCCCAGACCTCGATGCGCAGGGCCGCGCCGTGGCGGCGGCAGCCGATCAGCACCCGCCCGCGCCTGGTGTACTTGATCGCGTTGCTCAGCAAATTGCGCAGCATGCGCTCGAGCAGGCGGCGGTCGGTGCGTATCAGCAGGCTGCTCGAGACGACCCGGAGCTGGAGACCCTGAGCCTGGGCAAGATACAGGAACTCCGCCCGCAGCTGCTCGAGCAGGTCGGCGACCGACACCGCTTCGACCTCGGTATGCACCGCCCCGGTCTCGATCTGGTCGATGTCCAGCAGCGTGTTCAGCATTCCCGACATCGCCTCCAGCGCCGGGTCCAGCATCGCGACCAGCTGCTGCGACGGTCCCACGACCTTCTTCGCCAGCAGTCCCTGGATCAGGACGAGAGTCTGCAGCGGCTGGCGCAGATCGTGGCTCACCGCGGCGAGGAAACGCGACTTCGCCAGGTTGGCCTGCTCCGCGTGCTGCTTGCCCGCTTCCAGCGCTCCCTTGACGCGCTTGCGGTCCGAGATGTCGGTGTAGGTCACGACCACGCCTTCCGTCGCACCGTCGATCGCGTGGTAGGGCAGCACCCGCCGGCTGTACCAGGCTCCGGTGCGGGCTTCGACCTCGCGCTCCTTCGGGATGACGTTGCCGAGTGCCGCGCGTGCGTCGGTCAGCAGCAGGTCGTCGGCGGAGATCCAGTTCAGGTCGGACAGCGGCCGGCCGACATCGCCTGCGATGACGCTGAACAGCAGCTTGGTCGCCGGGGTGAAGAAGCGAATGCTGAGCTCGGTGTCGAGGAAGATCGTGGCGACCTCGGTGCTGTAGAGGATGTTTCTCAGGTCGCTCGACGTGGTCCGCTGCCGCTCGAGCGTCTCCTGCAGCTCGCTGTTCAGCGCGGACAACTCCTCGTTGAGCGCCTGCAGCTCCTCCTTGGAGGTGACCAGCTCCTCGTTGGTGGACTGGTACTCCTCGTTGAACGACAGCGCCTCGTCGTTGATCGCTTTCTGTTCTTCGCCGGAACGTTCGAAGCTGCGGATCGCCGCCTGCAGCTCGGTCCGCGTCGCCTCGAGTTCGCGCTCGAGCTCCACGACGCGTGGCGTGGCGACGACCTCGACGCCAGCGGCGAGCGTCTTCGGCTCGACCGCCTCGACGAAGCAGACCACGAACAGCTGGTCGCCTTCGCACAGCACCGGCTGCACCACGACGTCGAAACCGGGGCCGCCCCCGATGCCCCCCGCCACGACGACGCGGACGTTCTGCGCCGCCGATCGGCCGATCGCCGAGCGGAGCGTGCCGCGTATCTCGCGGCGCGCCATCGACAGCAGGTCGTGGGTGGGATGACCGTGCGCCACCTGAAGATACCGGTCGGTCGGTCCGAGCAGGTAGAGGCACTCGTGCCGGCGGTTGATCAGCACCGCGGCGGGCGCGTAGCCGTCGAGCACCACGCGGCGGCAGAGCTCCGCCAGCATGGCCTGGCGCGACGGACCGGTGCTGCCGCTCGGACGCGCCGGCAGGCGCAGGGGCTCGCCCCCGCCCGCCGCGAACCCGAGGTCGCCCTGCCGGCGACGGCCGACACGCCGGTAGAGCCGATGCTGCCCGGAGACCGCCTCGAAGCGGCCATCGGCGGTATCGACGGTCTCGGCACTTCCCGCCAGCAGGATGCCGCCTTCGCACAGGGCGGAGTGCAGCAGGGCCAGGACACGCTGCTGCGCTGCCGGCAGCACGTAGATCAGGAGGTTGCGGCAGGACAGCAGGTCGATGCGCGAGAATGGCGGGTCGGTCAGGACGTCGTGGACGGTGAAGACGATCGCGGCCCTCATTTCCGGGCGGACCCGGTAGCCCTGCTCCTCCTTCGAGAAGAAGCGCGCCAGGCGCTGCGGCGAGAGCTGTGCCTCGACCGCGTCCCCGTACAGCCCTTCGCGCGCCACCGCGATGGCGTCCGGATCGACGTCGGAGGCGAAGATCTGCAGCTTCACGGCGAGCTTCGCCGCCGCGATCCGCTCGCTCAGCAGCATGGCCAGCGAGTACGCCTCCTGGCCGGTGCTGCATCCGACCACCCAGACGCGAAGCGCCCGATCCGCGGCGTGGCGGCCGAGCAGCTCCGGCAAAACCTGCTCGGCCAGGAACTCGAAGATGCTCGGGTCGCGAAAGAAGCCGGTCACGTTGATCAGCAGGTCTTTGGCCAGCAGGACCCGTTCCTCCGCATGGTCCTGCAGGTAGGCGAGGTAGTTCGCGGTGCCGTCGATGCCGCTAGGGGATACCGCGATCCGCCGCTCGATGCGGCGCGACAGGGTGCCCGGCTTGTAGGCGGTGAAGTCGTGCGCGGTCGTGCGCCGCAGCAGTGCGATGATGTCCGCCAGCACCCGCTGACCAGGATCCGTGTCGGCGCCCCCCGGACGGGCGTGCCGCGCGATCCTCCCGGGGATCAGGGCGACCGGAAGCACCTGGTCCACCAGGCCGGTGGCGACGGCGCTGCGCGACATGCCGTCGTGTGCGGCCTCGTCGGGATCCTGCGCGACGATCAGGCCGCCGAATTGCTTGACCGCCTGCAGCCCGACGGTGCCGTCGGCGCCGGTGCCGGAGAGGATGACGCAGATCAGCCGGTCGCCGTAGCTCCGGGCCAGCGACTGCAGCAGGAAGTCGAACGGCAGGCGCGCGCCGCGTCCGGCCCGTGACGGCGATACCCTGAGGACGCCCGCCTCGGTGGACAGGTAGGTCCCCGGTGCGATCACGTAGACGTGCCCGGGCTCGAGCCGCATGCCGTTGCTCGCCTGCCGCACGACCATCCCCGTATGGGTCGCGAGCAGGCCGGCCATCATGCTCTCGTGGGCGGGATCGAGATGCTGGATGATCACGTAGGCCATGCCGTGACCGTCGCCGAGCGCATCGAGCAGCCTGCCGCACGCATCCAGCCCTCCCGCGGAGGCGCCGATGCCGACGACGCGCAGATCCGGCCGCGGCTGCGCCGGCTCGGGCACAGGCTTGGGCCCAGGCGGGGGCACGGGAGGCAGCGCAGGCGGGGACGAGGTGGCAGGTTCCTGCGCATCCGGACCCGGATGGCTCTGCTGCATGGTGCGGTCCTTAGGGTGCGGCGGCGCGGGGATGCGACGACCGGAGAACGCGTCGGCGGGGCGGATGGTGCGCCGAGCCCGCCCGTTTCCGCCGCGCCGAGGGAATGCGGTGGCGTCACGCCGGCGGCGCTGATGATGAGATGGGTGAGCGGGCGGGCCGCCGAGTGACCCGGATCGGGACCGGCAGCCTTCGCCCGATCGACCGGAGGCGGGCCGATCGGGCATCTCGACTTCCGCGACAGGCCATCCTAGGCCTGCGCGACCAACCCCATCCGCGCGGGAGCTGCATCGGGTGCTCGTCGACGCACACCATCACGTCTGGCGGCTCGCGCGTGGCGATTACCGCTGGCCGACGCCGGACCTGGCGATCCATCGCGATTACGGGCTCGACGAGCTGCGCCTGGTCTGCGGCGCGGTGCGGTCGAGCATCCTCGTGCAGACCACGCCCACCGAGGCGGAGACCGACTTCATGCTCGAGGTCGCGGGCGAGGCCAGGGGCTTCGTCGCCGGCGTGGTCGGCTGGACCGATCTCGCGGCGTCGGACGCGCCCGGGCGGATCGGCGCGCTGGCCGAGCGGCCGATGCTGGTCGGGCTGCGGCCGATGCTGCAGGACCTCGCCGATCCGCACTGGATCCTGCGGCCGGAGCTCCGCCCCGGTCTGCGCGCGATGGCCGATGTCGGGCTGAGCCTCGACCTGCTGATCCGCGCGCCGCAGCTTCCGCTCGTCACCGCACTCGAGCGCGATCATCCGCGGCTGCGCATCGTCATCGACCATGCGGCCAAGCCGCCGATCCGCGGCGGCGGCTTCGAGCCGTGGGCCACGGACATCGCGCGCGCGGCACGCGGCGGCGGCGTGTTCTGCAAGTTGTCCGGGCTGGTCACCGAGGCGTCGCGGTCCTGGGACGTCGCGTCGCTGAGGCCGTTCGTCGAGCACCTGCTCGACTGCTTCGGGCCCGAGCGCCTGATGTGGGGCAGCGACTGGCCGGTGGTCGAGCTCGCCGGCGGCTACGCCGCCTGGGTCGAGGCCACCGAGGTGCTGCTCGGGGGTCTCGGCCCCACCGAGCGGGCGATGATACGCGGCGGCAGTGCCCGCAGCTTCTACCGCGTGCGCGACTGCGACCCAGCCCCATGACGGCGCTGCTGCACGGTGTCGCCGGGGCGGCGGCGCTGATCGCGATCGCGGTGCTGTTCTCCGTCGACCGCAGGCGGATCGAGCTGCGCACCGTCTCCGCCGCGCTGCTGCTGCAGTTCGCGATCGCCGCCCTGATCCTGTTCGTGCCGCTCGGCCGGCGGGCGCTGCACGACGTCTCGATGGTGGTCGACGACGTGCTCGGCTACGGCAACGACGGCATACGCTTCCTGTTCGGCGACCTCGTCGGTGCCGGGATGGGCACGCTGTTCCCCGACGGCGGCTTCGTGTTCGCGCTGCGCGTGCTGCCGCAGATCATCTACATCTCGGCATTGATCGCCGTGCTCTACCATCTCGGGATCATGCAGCTGCTGGCGCGTGTGCTCGGCGGCGGCGTGCGCGCGCTGCTGCGCACCTCGGCGATCGAATCCTTCTCGGCGGTGACCACGATCTTCCTGGGGCAGAGCGAGATGCCGATCGCGATCCGCCCGTTCGTGCCGCTGCTCACCCACGCCGAGCTGTTCGCGGTGATGTCGAGCGGCACCGCATCGGTCGCGGGCTCGGTGCTGGCCGGCTATGCCGGGCTCGGCGTGTCGCTCGACTACCTGATCGCCGCCTCGTTCATGGCGATCCCCGGCGGCCTGCTGTTCGCCAAGCTGCTGCTGCCGAGCAGCGAGCCGTCGCGCGTCACCACGCTCAACCTCGATTTCGAGGAGCACCGCGCCGCCAACCTGTTCGAGGCGGTGGCGATCGGCACCGGCAACGGCGTCCGCGTGGCGGTCGCGGTCGGCTCGATGCTGATCGCCTTCATCGGCCTGATCGCATGCCTGAACGGGCTGGTCGGCTGGCTCGGCGGCCTGTTCGGCGCGCACGGGCTGTCGCTGCAGGGAATGCTGGGCTGGGTTTTCGCGCCGCTCGCCTGGCTGATCGGCGTGCCGTGGCAGGCGAGCGTGGTGATCGGCGGCATCATCGGCCAGAAGGTCGTGTTCAACGAGTTCGTCGCCTACGTGGCGCTGTCGCCGATGCTCCGCGCGCACACGCTCGATGCGCACAGCCTGGCGATCGCCTCGTTCGCACTGTGCGGCTTCGCCAACCTGTCCTCGGTGGGTATCCTGCTCGCAGGCTTCGGCGCGGTGTCGCCCGGCCGTCGCGGCGAGCTGTCCCGGCTCGGGCTGCGCGCGGTGCTGGCGGGTACCCTGTCGAACCTGATGAGCGCCACCATCGCCGGCATCTTCATCGCCTAGAGCATGACCGGATCGCACGGGCTCACGGATCATGCTCCGAGTTCTGCGCATGTGGCGTCGTCGACCGCCTGCACCGACGATTCCTGCAGAACGGCCGAACAGAACCGGGCGAGCGTCGCCTAATCAATCGTGTCCGGCAGCACTCCAGCGCCGACCAGTAGGCAAAGGGCCGGAGTTCCCAGCTCTTCGTGGCTTCTGCCGCAACGGACGGATCGCCTCTCACGATCTCATCGGCTTCCTCGGCCGTCTCGACATCAAGAATCCACAAGGCTCCGGATTCATCGTCAAAGGGTCCGGCCGCAAGCAACTTCCCGCTGGCCAGGAAGCTGCGACGATAGACGATACGCCGGCCAACTAGCTTTGACCCTGTCTTCGACGTACTCGATGATCGCGGCGACCCTCATGAGTTACGCCCGTCGGCGTTCGAGGAGGCATGATTGGCAGGGAGCGATGTCGCCGGCCAACCGCTGGTCGGCCTCGCCTTGCGCCAACTGCCGTAGCTGAAGTCACGCAGGTGTTCGCGGCAGGTGCGCTCGATGACGCTTCAGGTTGTTCGGGACGACCGGTGCGGTGCAGCGCGCCTCCAAGAAGTGCCGCACGACGTTGCTGTCGTAGCTGGTGTCGCCCGCCAACACGCGAGAGGGGAGGGTCCGCTTCGGCAGGCCGAGCGCGGCGGGCGCGTCGCGGCGCCAGCCCGGAGCCAGCCCGGAGCGGTCACAACTGCCATCGGGCGACCTGCTCCGTCGACCCGGCGTCCGCCGCTCATCAGCGCACGCACGATCCTCGAGATCACCCGCCGGTGGTCCACCCGCGGCACGCTACGCGGCTCGTCCGGCAGCAGCAGCAGCCGCGCCATCTGCATCTCGGTCAGCCGGAGCAGATCCGCCGTGACTCGACCCCGCCATTCGACGTCATGAGTCATGGCGCGTCGCGTCGCTGCGAGAGCTTTGCAGGCGCCGAGCCGAGAGCAAGATGGTCGCCGCAAGCTGATGGCCTTGCTTCAGATCATTGTTCGGGCGACTGATTCACGTCCCGGGCTGATCAAGTCCGAGATGATCGGACGCTGGAGGCCACCGCTGACCCTGACCGTGCACCACCTGGACAACAGCCGCTCGCAGCGCGTGCTGTTCCTGCTCGAGGAGCTCGGCGTGCCGTACGAGATCCAGCGCTACCGGCGCGACCCCGCCACCATGCAGGCTCCCGCCTCGCTCAGGGCGATCCACCCGCTCGGCAAGTCGCCGGTGCTGACCGACGATGCGCTCACGCTCGCCGAGACCGGCGCGATCATCGAGTATCTGGCGGCCGCCTACGACGACGGGACACTGATGCCGCCCGCGGGCAGCGCGGAGCGGCGTCAGGTCATCTACTACCTGCACTACGCGGAAGGCTCGCTGATGCCGCTGATGCTGCTCTCGCTGGTGTTCGGCCGGCTGCCGCGGCAGGCGCCGCTGCTGCTGCGTCCGGTGCTGCGTCGCGTCTCCGCCGGCATGCGGACGCGCTACCTCGAACCGCAGCTGGCCCTGCACCTCGATACGCTGGAGCGTGCGCTGCACGATCGGCCCTGGTTCGCGGGCGATCGCTTCGGCGTCGCCGACGTGCAGATGAGCTTCCCGATCGAGATCGCCGCACTGCGGCTCAGGCTCCTGGGCGATGCGCGCCCGAAGCTGCAGGACTGGCTGGAGCGGCTGCGTGCGCGGCCGGCCTATATCCGCGCGCTGGAGCGCGGCGGTCCCTACGACCTCGCCTTCTGAGCGGCGCGAGGCGGATCAGGCCCGGCGCGCCGCGACCGCTCCGAACAGCAATGCGCCGACGCCCATCAGCGTCGCCGCGGTGGCGACCGGATGCAGCTGGGCCTCGAGCGCCAGACTGGTCTTGCGCGTGAAGGGTTTCAGACTGCTGTTCTCCTCCCCGTCCTCGCGCGGCTCGTACAGGTTGTCACGCCGTGCCGGCACGCCCGGATCGTCGGAGGTCTGCGACGGGCGTCCGAAGGTCGCGAAGGCAAGGTCCATCAGCTGGGGCGCCAGCCGGTTGCCGATCACCATCGACAGGCCGCCGGCGCCGCCGACCACGAGGTCGCGCACCGGATTGGCGCACGCGTGCAGGATGGCGCGTGCGACCAGTCGCGGATCGTAGGCCGGCGGCGGGTTGCGGGTGCCGACCGAGCCGATCCGGTTGCGCGCGTGCTCCATGAACATCGTGTTGATCGCGGCCGGCTTGATCAGGCTCACCGAGATCGGCTCGCGCTTGGCCTGGGTCTCGCGTCGGAACGCCTCAGTGAAGCCCTTGACCGCGAACTTCGCAGCACAGTACGGGCCCTGGTAGGGGATCGCGATCTCGCCGAGCACGCTGCCGACATTGACGATCGCGCCGCCGGCGCTCTTCAGCGCCTCGCCGGCGACCAGGGTGCCGTAGACCGTGCCCCAGTACACCACGTCGAACACCCGACGCTGGTCCTCGATCGTCGTCTCGTCCAGAGCGCCGTACATGAAGGCGCCGGCGTCGTTCACCCAGGTGTCGATGCCGCCAAACGCCTCCTGCGCGCGGGCGGCGGCGGCCTCGAGCTGCGCGCGGTCCGACACGTCCGCCACGGCATACTCGGCCTGGCCGCCGCCGTCGCGGATCTCGTCGCGCAGCTTCAGCAGCGCCGCCTCGTTGCGGGCGATGAGCAGCAGCTTGGCGCCCTGCTCGGCCGCCATGCGCGCGGTGGCGAGGCCGATGCCGGATGTCGCTCCCGTCAGCACGATCGTCTGCAGGGAAAGCGGCTTCAGTGTCACGCGAGTCATCGATGCACCCCAGGGTCCGGTGCTGGAACATCACCGCGGCGGCGGGAGTTGCGGACGGGTTTCCTCAGAGATACGTGTTGAGCAGGTTCTCCAGATATTCCTGGCGCCCGGAGCGCGGCTGCGGACCCTGTTCGCGCGACGCGACATCGGCGGCGATCTGCTCGAGCGTCAGCGTGCCGTCGCGCAGGGCGCCGCCGCGTGCGCTGTCCCATCCGGCGTAGCGTTCCGACAGGTTGGCCGCGAGGCTGCCATCCTCGATCATCCTGGCCGCCACCAGCAGGGCGCGGGCGCACAAATCGATGCCGCCGACATGCGCGTGCACCAGGTCCTCCGGCTCGATCGACTGCCGCCGGATCTTGGCGTCGAAGTTCAGCCCGCCGCTGCCGAGACCTCCACCCTGCAGCACGTAGTACAGCGCCAGTGCGGTGTCCTGCGCCGAGTTCGGGAACTGGTCGGTATCCCAGCCGATCAGCGGATCGCCGCGGTTGACGTCGAGCGACCCCAGGATGCCGAGCGCGCTCGCGGTGGCGACCTCGTGCTCGAAGCTGTGCCCGGCGAGCTGCGCGTGGTTGGCCTCGAGGTTGAGCTTCACCTCGTGCTCGAGGCCGTAGCGCTTGAGGAAGCCGTAGACGGTGGCGGCATCGAAATCGTACTGGTGCTTGGTCGGCTCCTTCGGCTTCGGCTCGATCAGGATGGCGCCGGTGAAGCCGATGCGGTGCTTGTACTCGACCACCAGCGAGAGGAAGCGTCCCATCTGGTCGAGCTCGCGGCCGATGTCGGTGTTGAGCAGCGTGTCGTAGCCCTCGCGTCCGCCCCAGAGCACGTAGTTGGCGCCGCCGAGCCGGTGGGTGACGTCCAGGCAGTGCTTCACGGTGGCGGCGGCGTAGGCGAACACCTCCGGGTCCGGATTGGTCGCGGCACCCGCCATGTAGCGCGGGTGCGAGAACAGGTTGGCGGTGCCCCAGAGCAGCCGCACGCCGGTCTGCTGCTGCTTGGCCGCCAGCGTCTCGGCGATGCGGTCGAGATTGGCCACGGACTCCGCGAAGCTCGCGCCTTCCGAGACCACATCGCGATCGTGGAAGCAGTAGTACGGCACGTCGAGCACGCGGAACAGGTCGAAGGCGGCCTCCGCCTTCTGCTGTGCCGCCTCCAGCCCGTCGCGGCCCATCCAGGGACGCAGGATGGTGGGTGCGCCGAACGGATCCGAGCCGTTCATGACGAAGCTGTGCCAGTACGCGACCGCCAGGCGCAGCTGCTCCTGCATGGTCTTGCCGAGCACCATGCGTTCCTTGTCGTACCAGCGATAGGCGAGCGGGCGGTTGACGAGCGCGCGATAGGCGAGCGGGGCGTCGCCGTCGGTGCCCGCGTAGCCGACGGTCGGCATGTCGCTGAAGATCGAGCTCATGATGTCACCAGTTGCTTGAGGCCGGAGGCCAGGGTGCGGTAGCGGGAGAAGGCGTGGTCGTAGGCGTCGGCCAGCGCCGGGTCGGGTTCGATCGTCTCGGCGATCCCGGGCGGGGTGCAGACCTGCGCCGGATCGGCGCCGGTGGCCGCGCACAGCGCGAGCCGGGCGGCGCCGAATGCGCCGCCGTTCTCGGCTCCCGCCGGCAGGTCGAGCGGGACGCGCAGCACGCTGGCGACGATGCGCAGCCACAGGCGCGAGCGGGCGCCGCCGCCGACCGCCCAGGCGCGCTCGATGCGCGTGCCCGCCTGCGCGAGCGCGTCGCGGCAGTCGCGGAAGGCGAAGGCCACACCTTCCAGCACCGCCTGGGTCAGCGACGCGGCGTCGGCCTCGTGCCCGAGCCCGGCGAAGCCGCCGCGCAGTCCTGCGAGGTTGTGCGGCGTGCGCTCGCCGGCCAGGTAGGGCGCGAACAGGGCGTGCGAGGGAGCCCGCGCGCGCTCGCCGAGCGCCGCGACCAGGCTCGCCGCATCGCTGCGCAGCAGCCGCGCCAGCCATTCCAGGCTGTCGGTCGCCGACAGGATCACGCCCATCTGGTGCCAGGTCTGCGGCACCGCGTGGCAGAAGGCGTGCACCGCCGACCCCGTGTTCGGCGCGAACCGCTCGGTGGAGGCGAACAGCACGCCCGAGGTGCCGAGCGAGACGAAGGCGCTGCCGGCCGTTACCGCTCCGATGCCGCAGGCAGACGCGGCGTTGTCGCCGCCGCCGCCCGCGACCGCGACGGGGCCCTCGATGCCGAAGCGGGCCGCGAGCTCCGGGTGCAGCCGGCCCGACACGGCGCTGCCTTCCACCAGGCGCGGCATCCGCGCGCGGTCGAGACCGGTCGCGGCGAGCGCCGCGTCCGACCAGTCGCGCCGTCCGACATCGAGCCAGCCGGTGCCCGACGCGTCCGACATGTCGGAGACCGCCTCGCCGGTCAGGCGCAGCCGCACATAGTCCTTCGGCAGCAGCACGCGCCGCACGCGCGCGAAGATTGCGGGCTCGTGCTTGCTCACCCAGCGCAGCTTCGGCGCGGTGAAGCCCGGCATCAGGATGTTGCCGATGATGTCGCGGAACGCCGGCAGCGCCGCCTCGAGCTCGTCGCACTCGAGGTGGCTGCGCGTGTCGTTCCACAGGATCGCCGGACGCAGCACCGCCTCGTCGGCGTCGAGCAGCACCGCGCCGTGCTGCTGACCCGACAGCCCGATGCCCGCCACCGCCGCCATCTCGCGCGGCCGCCCGGCCGCGAGCGTGGCGAGCACACGCAGCGTCGCCTCCCACCAGGCGAGCGGGTCCTGCTCGGAGAACCCGGGCTGCGGCCGGCTGATGCCCAGCGGCTCGGACGCGCTGCCGCAGGGCTGCTGCGCCGCGTCGATGAGCACCGCCTTGACCGAGGAGGTGCCGATGTCGATGCCGATATACGTGGCGCCGTCTTCCACCATGGCCTCCTCAGGAGATGTTGTCGCGCAGGAAGATGTCGATGCGGATCGGCGCGGGCACGTGGCCGGCGTCGCCGACGCTGGCCGCGCGCAGCGCCTCCACGGCGACCGCGACCTCGTCGCAGACCTGCTGGTGCAGCACCGCATCGAAGGTGCCGTCGAGCAGCGCGCGCCGGGTGTGCGCGGTGAGCTCGTGGCCCACCACCACCACGTCGTGCTGCCGGGCGGACTGCTCCAGCGCCTCGATGATGCCGCGATTGCCCGCGCCCACCGAGTAGATGCCGATCAGCGCCTCATGCTCCAGCAGGGTGCGGGTGAGTGCGGCGGTGATGCGGCCGTCATCCAGCCCCTCGACCGCCGGCAGCAGGGCGAGCTGCGGGTAGTCCTGCTGCATCACCTGGGTGAAGCCCAGCGCGCGCTCGCTGTGGTCGCGCAGCGCCAGCTTGCCCGCGATCATGGCGACGCAGCCGCCGCGGCGCGCGTTGAAGCGGCCGATCAGCGAGGCGGCGACGCGGCCGGCGGCGACGTTGTCGATGCCGATGCAGTGCAGCCGGCGCGACGGGGCGACGTCGGAGACCAGGGTGATGACCGCGACGCCGCGCTCGTGCAGCTGCTCGATGGCGGCGCGTACCGCCGGCGCATCGATGCCGACCAGCGCCACCCCGTCGACCGGCGCCGCACCGGCGGGCTGCGTCGCCGGCGCCGCCGCGTGCAGCACCCGGGCGAGGGCCTGCGGATCGAAGGCGGCGTATTCGAGCAGCGAGATCTGGATGCGCCGCGCCGCCAGCGCCGGCAGCTGCGCCTCGATCTCGCGCCTGAGCGCGCAGATGAAGCTGTTGCTGTCGAGCCTGGGCAGCACGAAGACGAAGCGGTGGCGACGGCTGGTGGCGAGGCTGGCGGCGAAGTGGTCGCGCTGGAAGCCGAGCCGCTCGATGGTCGCGCGCACCCGCTCGGCCATGGCGCTGCTCACGCCCGGACGCCGATTGAGCACGCGGTCGACGGTCGCGAGCGAGACCCCCGCGTGCTCGGCGACGTCGTGGACGGTCATCCGCTTCATCGACGCAGCATAGCGCGCAGGCTGAGGTACGATAGTCAGAATCGCCGGCCAGGACTAAAAAGGTCGAGCCTCGACCGCGGCCATTAAATGTTGCGCTGCAAAATGTCGGAATTGATTACTATACGTTGTGATGAAAACGCTGCCGACCGGCGGGAAACGCAGTTGTGGCACGTGCCTCATGCTGATACGGATGACGCCGCTAGACACCCGGGAGCGACGACAGAGCGGCCGAGACAGGCCGCCGGCTCCGGGTACCCGTCCACAGGAGGATCCCTTGCGTCTGACCCGTTCCCTGACACGCCGCCGCGCCACGGCGGCCGGTCTCGCGGCCCTGCTGGGTGCCGCCGCGTCGCCCGCCCTGACGGCCGGCCTCGCGCACGCGAGTGCGGCGCATCCCAAGATCGGCTTCTCGATCGACGACCTGCGCATCGAGCGCTGGTCGCGCGACCGCGACTTCTTCGTCGCCGCCGCCAAGTCGATGGGCGCCACCGTCAGCGTGACCTCCGCCGACGGCAACGAGCAGCGCCAGATCTCGCAGATCGAGAACCTGATCTCGCGCGGCGTCGACGTGATCGTGATCGTGCCGTTCAACGGCAAGGTGCTCGGCAACATCGTCTCCGAGGCCAAGCAGGCCGGGATCAAGGTGATCTCCTACGATCGGCTGATCCTCGATGCCGACATCGACGCCTACATCTCGTTCGACAACGTCCGGGTCGGCCAGATGCAGGCCCAGGGCGTGGTCGACGCGGTGCCCAAGGGCAACTACTACCTGCTCGGCGGCGCGCCCACCGACAACAACGCCAAGCTGCTGCGCGAGGGCCAGATGAAGGTGCTGCAGCCGCTGATCGACCATGGCGACATCAAGGTGGTCGGTTCGCAGTGGGTGCCGGAATGGTCGGCCACCGAGGCGCTGTCGATCGTCGAGAACGCGCTCACCGCCAACAAGAACAACATCCAGGGCATCGTCGCCTCCAACGACGCCGTCGCCGGCGGCGCGATCCAGGCGCTGGCCGCGCAGGGTCTCGCCGGCAAGGTGGGCGTGTCCGGCCAGGATGCCGATCTCTCGGCGATCAAGCGCATCGTCACCGGCACCCAGAGCAGCGACGTCTACAAGCCGCTGAAGCTGATCGCCTCGAGTGCGGCGAAGATGGCGGTGCAGCTCGCCAAGGGGCAGAAGCCGTCCTTCAACTCGACCATCAACAACGGCAAGAAGGACGTGCCCACGGAGCTGCTGACGCCGATCGTGGTCACCAAGGCCAACGTCAACCTGCTGGTGAAGGATAACTTCTACACCAGGGCCCAGATCGGCGAGTAACGGATCGGCGAGTAGCGGCGCGCGCGGTCGGGAGGTGGCGATGGGCGAGTTTCTTCTGGAGATGCACGGCATCGTCAAGGAGTTCTCCGGCGTGCGTGCGCTCAACGGCATCGACCTTGCGGTGCGGCCCGGCGAGTGCGTCGGGCTGTGCGGCGAGAACGGTGCGGGCAAGTCGACGATGATGAAGGTGCTGTCGGCGGTCTACCCGTACGGCAGCTGGACCGGCAGCATCCTGTGGGAAGGCCAGGAGCTGCGCGCCGGCGGGGTGCGCGAGACCGAGGCCGCCGGCATCGTCATCATCCACCAGGAGCTGATGCTGGTGCCGCAGCTCTCGGTGGCGGAGAACATCTTCCTCGGCCACGAGCCGCTGACCCGCACCGGCCTGATCGATTTCGACGCCATGATCGTGCGCGCCACTGCGCTGATGGCCGACCTCAAGATGGGCCACATCAACGTCGCCCAGCCGGCCTCGAACTTCGCCGGCGGCGAGCAGCAGCTGATCGAGATCGCCAAGGCGCTGAACAAGAACGCGCGCCTGCTGATCCTCGACGAGCCGACCTCGTCGCTGACCCGGCGCGAGATCGACGTGCTGCTGGCCCTGGTGCGCGACCTCAAGCGGCGCGGCACTGCGTGCGTCTACATCTCGCACAAGCTCGACGAGATCGAGGCGATCGCCGACAGCGTCACGGTGATCCGCGACGGCGCCTTCGTGGCCTCGGCGCCGATGGCGCAGCTCAGCCAGGGCGACATCATACGCATGATGGTCGGACGCGAGATGAACAACCTGTTCCCGCGCGAGCCGCACGATATCGGCGACGTCGTGTTCGAGGCACGCAACATCACCTGCTGGGATCCCGACAACCGACAGCGCAAGCGCGTCGACGACGTGTCGTTCTCGGTGCGCGCCGGCGAGATCCTGGGCGTGGCAGGGCTGGTTGGCGCCGGACGCACCGAGCTGGTCTCGGCGATCTTCGGCGCCTGGCGCGGCACCAGCGAGGGCAGCCTGTTCCTGGACGGCAGGCCGCTTCGGGTGCGCTCGCCGCTCGACGCCGTGCGCGCCGGGATCAGCATGGTGCCGGAGGACCGCAAGGCGTACGGCATCATCCCCGGCATGGCGGTCGGGCAGAACATGACCATGGCGGTGCTGACCCGCTACACCAACGGCGGGCTGATCGACGAGGAGGCCGAGCTGAACGCGATCGGCGCCGACATCGCCCGCATGCGGATCAAGACCGCCTCGCCGATGCTGCCGATCTCCAACCTCTCGGGCGGCAACCAGCAGAAGGCGGTGATCGCCAAGATGCTGGCGCCGGCGCCGAAGCTGCTGATCCTCGACGAGCCGACGCGCGGCGTCGATGTCGGCGCCAAGTACGAGATCTACCGGCTGATCTTCGCGCTCGCCCGCACCGGTGCCGCGGTGATCATGGTGTCGTCGGAGATGCCGGAGGTGCTCGGCATCTCCGACCGCGTGCTGGTGATCGGCGAGGGCGAGCTGCGCGGCGACTTCGTCAATGACGGGCTGACCCAGGAACAGGTGCTGTCGGCGGCGATCACGCCGCTGCGGCGCGCCGCCTGAAGCGGCGGGGGGAACCATGAAGATCACGGCCATCGACAAGACCGCCGCCCCCGTCGCCCATCCGGGCGGCCTCGACGCCAAGCCGGGCCTGGCGCTCAGGCTCGACCAGCTCAAGGGCGCGTTCTCGCGCTACAAGATCCTGGCACTGCTGACCGCGATCGCGGTGATCTGGGCGCTGTTCTGGCAGCTCACCGACGGCGACTTCCTGACCGCGCGCAACTTCTCCAACCTGCTGCGGCAGATGGCGGTCACCGGCATGCTCGCCTCGGGGATGGTGTTCGTCATCGTCTCCGGCGAGATCGACCTCTCGGTCGGCTCGCTGCTCGGGCTGCTCGGCGGCGTCGCGGCGATCCTCGACGTGACCTACCACGTGCCGCTGCCGGTCACGGTGCTGGTGGTGATGCTGCTCGGCATCGCCGCCGGCCTGTTCAACGGCTACTGGGTCGCCTACCTGAGCGTGCCGTCATTCATCGTGACGCTGGCCGGCATGCTGGTGTTCCGCGGCATCCTGCTCGGCATCACCGGCGGCGTCACCATCGCGCCCACCACCGCGCCGCTGGTGGCGATCGGGCAGAGCTACCTGCCGGACCTGGTGGGGCTGGTGCTGGCCCTGCTGGTGTTCGGGCTGCTGGCCTTCGTGCAGGTCCGCGCCCGGCAGCGTCGGCAGCTGCACCACCTGTCCGTGCCGGCGGGCTGGCTCGACGCGCTGAAGCTGTTCGCGGCGGCGGCGGCGATCGGCGGCTTCGTCTGGGCGGTGGACTCCTACCGCGGCGTGCCGACGCCGGTGCTGGTGCTGCTGGTGCTGCTCGGCGCCTTCACCCTGATGGCGCGCCGCACCGTGTTCGGCCGGCGCATCTACGCGATCGGCGGCAACCTGGAGGCGACCCGGCTCTCGGGCATCAACGTGCAGCGGGTCAAGCTGCTGGTGTTCGCGTTGATGGGGCTGATGGCGGCCTTCGCCGGCATCACCACCACCGCCCGTCTCGCCGCCGGCTCGCCCTCGGCGGGCAGCCTGCAGGAGCTCGACGCCATCGCCTCGTGCGTGATCGGCGGCACCTCGCTGCGCGGCGGTTCCGGCACCGTATTCGGCGCGCTGATCGGCGCGCTGATCATGGCGAGCCTCGACAACGGCATGTCGATGCTGAGCGTCGACACCTTTTGGCAGATGATCGTCAAGGGCGTGATCCTGCTGCTCGCGGTCTGGCTGGACATCGCGACCGGCACCAAGCGCTGAGCCCCCCGCCTGGGGAGCCACCGCGAGGTCCGCATCCAACCGTTCGTTGTCACGTTCGCGCCGCGGACCTGCACGATGGAGAGCGGCATGACGACGCACTACCCTGGCCTTCGCGCACGCGGCGGACGAGGCCTGATCGGCCTCGCGCTGCTGCCTCTGCTCGGGCTCGCGGCCTGTACCACGCCGCAGGAACGCGTCGAGCACAAGGAGGACAATCTCGCCGCCGCCGGCTTCGTCGTGCGGCCGGCGAACACGCCTGAGCGTCAGGACATGCTGAGCCGCCTGCCGCCGCACCGCTTCGTGCAGCGCGTGCACGGCGACACCGTGACCTACGTCTATGCCGATCCGCTGGTCTGCGACTGCCTCTATGTCGGCTCGCAGCAGGCCTACGGCCAGTACATGCTGCATCTGCAGCAGCAGCGGCTCGCCGACCAGCAGGCCGCGACGGCGCAGCTCTACTCCGATCCCGCCTGGAACTGGGGAGCATGGGGCCCGGGCGTCGGGCCGGGCTTCGGGTTCGGCGGTGGCTTCGGGCCCGGGATCGGCTGGTAGCGCACCCCGCCGGGAACGTTGAAACGAAGGCAGGCAAGGGGCTTCGCCCCTCGACCCGATCAAAGGCCGAGCCTTTGAAATCCGATCTCTTATGGATCGGGGTCTGGGGCCGCCGGCCCCAGTGGGTCAAGGGCGGAGCCCTTGCCTGCCTCGTCTCGCATCCCGCTAGCCACCCGCGACCGGCAGGTCCAGCAGCCGGGGCGCCGTCGCGATCAGGGCGGCGCTGTACGGATCCTGCGGGCTGGCGGCGAGGCGTGCCGTCGGCGCGGTCTCGACGATGCGGCCGTCCCGCAGCACCGCAATGCGGTCGGCGAGCCAGGAGATCGCGGCGATGTCGTGGCTGATCATCACGTAGGCGAGGCGCTCGTCGCGGCTGAGGTCGCGCAGCAGGTTGAGCAGCATCGCCTGGGTCGAGACATCCAGCGCCGAGGTGGGCTCGTCCAGCACGATGATGTCCGGTCGTGCCGCGAGCGCGCGGGCGACCGCGATGCGCTGCGCCTGACCACCGGAGACCGCGTGCGGCAGGCGCTCGGCCAGCGACGGATCGAGCCCGACCCGCCGCAGCAGCGCCGCGGTCTGCTCGCGCAAGGCGGCGCGCTCGTGCAGGCCGCCGAGCTGCAGCGCCTCGGCGATGATCGCGCCGATGCGCAGCCGCGGGTTGAGTGACTCGCGCGGATCCTGGAACACCACCTGCACCCGCCGCCGCTCGCGTCGTCGGTCGCCGGCGGACAGCGTCGCCAGCGCCCGGCCGTCGAGCAGGATGCGGCCCTCGTAGCGGAGCATGTGCAGGATCGCCCGTCCAAGGGTGGACTTGCCCGAGCCGCTTTCGCCCACGATGCCCAGGCACTCGCCGCGGCGCAGATGCAGGCTGACCCCTTCCAGTGCCGGCCGGACCGCGGCACGCCGGGCGCCGAACAGCGTGGCACGGCCGCCGTAGCGGATCGTCACCTGCTGCAGCTGCAGCAGGGCCGCCGCCGGATCGCCCGCGTCCGCCTCGCCGTCGGATGCTGCCCGTGCCGGCGTCAGCCTCGCTGCCGGCTTCGGATGCAGGCAGGCGGCCGCCTCCTCGGCGTCGCCGATCGCGGGCGGGTAGGCCAGCGTGCAGTCGTGCTGGCGCTGCGGGCAGCGCGGCGCGAAGCGGCAGCCGTGCGGACGCGCGCCAGGCTCGGGCAGGGTGCCGGGGATGCCGTGCAGCTCCGCCTGGCCCAGGCGCGGCACCGCGGCGAGCAGCGCCTGGCTGTACGGGTGGCGGGGGGCCGCGAAGAAGCGCGAGGCCTCGCCCCACTCGACGCTGCGCCCGGCGTACAGCACGGTCAGCGAGCGCGCGTACTCCTCGACGATCGATAGGTCGTGGGTGATGAACAGCAGGCCCATGCGGTGCTCGCGCTGCAGCCGCGCCAGCAGCTGCAGGATCTGCCGCGCCACCAGCGGATCGAGCCCGGTGGTCGGCTCGTCGGCGATCAGCAGCCTGGGCTCGCAGGCGAGGGCAGCCGCGATCATCACGCGCTGGCGTTGTCCGCCGGAGAACTGGTGCGGATACTCGTCGAGCCGCCGCGCCGGGTCCGGCAGCCCGACCTCGCCGAGCAGCTCGATGGCGCGCCGGCGCGCCGCCGCGGCACTGGCGCCGTGGTGCAGCCGGTGACCCTCCGCCACCTGGCGGCCGATGGTCATCGACGGGTTCAGCGCCGAGAGCGGGTTCTGGAACACCATGCCGATGCGGCCGCGCAGCACCCGCATCCGCGGCTCGTCGAGGGCGAGCAGGTCCTCGGTCGTGGCGCCGGTGCCGAACAGCACCCGGCCGCCGGTGCGGCTGCCCGGCGGCAGCAGGCGCATCGCGGCCAGTGCGGCGATGGTCTTGCCGGAACCGGACTCGCCGACCAGGGCGGTCATCTCGCCCTCGCGCACCACCAGGTCGAGATCCTCCAGCACCGGCACCAGGCCGCGGCCGTCACGCGACGGCAGGCTGACCCCGAGCTGCCGCAGCGCCAGCACCGGCGCGCCCCTGTCGCTCGTCACCCGGTCGCTCATCGTGCGGCGCTGCGCGCGAGCAGCCCCTGGCCGATCAGCGAGGTCGCCAGCATGGCGGCGAAGATCATCAGGCCCGGCGGCACGATCAGCCACCACGGGTCGAGTGCGATCATGTCGAGCCCTTCCTGCAGCAGCCCGCCCCAGCTGGTCTGCGGCGGCTGCACGCCGAGCCCGAGGAAGGAGAGGGCGGACAGCACGAAGATCATGTCGCCGACCAGGAAGGTGAAGTTCACCACCAGCACCGGCGCCATCACGCGCAGCAGGTGGGTCAGGGCAACGTGGGCGAAGCCGCCGCCGAGCTGGCGCGAGGCGTGCACGAAGTCGCGGTCGCGCTGTGCCAGCGTCTCGTTGCGCACCAGCCGCGCCAGCGGCGGCCAGGAGATCAGCCCGAGCAGCAGGATCAGGCTCGGCGTGTTGAGCGGCACGATGGCGCCGAAGAACACCAGGATCACCAGCCCCGGGAGCGCCAGCACGGCATCGAGCAACCGCATCAGCGCCTGATCCAGCAGCCGCGGACCCAGCCCCGCGATCAGCCCGTACAGCGTGCCGACGATGAAGGCGAGCGCCGCTGCCGGGAGTGCCACCAACAGGGTCGAGCGTCCGGCGGCCAGCAGACGCGCGAGGGCGTCGCGTCCGAGGTCGTCGGTGCCGTCCGGGTATCGCCAAGTCGGACCGATCAGGACGACACCGCCGTGCAGCGCGAACGGATCACGCCCGTATAGCAGCGGTCCGAGGCTGGAGGCGAAGAGGATAAGCCCGCCGAGTACCAGACCCGCCGTCAGCGTCCGGTTGCCGCCGTGCAGGCGCAGCAGCCGCCCGAGATGGACCGCCGGACCGCCGAACCTGCGCGTTCCGCGATCGGCATCGGCGATCCCGGGACTCTCGAGTTCCGTGCTCTCAAGCATATCCGACCCTGGGATCGAGCAGCGTGTTGACGATGTCGGCGAGCAGGTTGCCGAGCACGGTGAGGATGCCGATCACCAGCACGATGCCGATCAGCACCGGGTAGTCCTGCGACAGCGCGGAGCGCCAGAGCAGCCAGCCGAGCCCGGGAAAGGCGAACACGGTCTCCACCACGACGCCGCCGGCGAAGATCGAGGGCAGCGACAGCCCTACCACGGTGACCAGCGGCCGCAGGGCGTTGCGGATCACGTGACGGATCAGGATGCGCGACGGCGAGGCGCCGCGGGCGGCCGCGGATCGCACGTAGTCCCGGCCGAGCTCCTCATGCACCGATTGCGCGAAATAGCGTGACAGCACCGGCACCGTGAGCAGCACGATGGTCAGCGCCGGCAGGGCCAGATGCAGCGCGATGGAGCCGATCGTCTGGTGCGACAGGCGCAGGTCCTCGACACCGCCTGCGGGGAACCAGCCCAGGTCCATCGAGAACCACAGGATCAGCAGCGTGCCGCTGAAGAACGAGGGCAGGGCGTAGAGGGCGAGCTCGAAGCCGCCGATCGCCCGACCTGCGGCGCGGTCGTAGAGTGCGCCGTGCGCGAGGCCGAGCCCGAAGGAGATCAGCAGGCTCGCGGTCAGCGACACGATCTGCAGGGCGAGCGTGTTCATCTCGTAGGTCGCGAGCAGCGCCGCCACCGGCCGCTGCACCTGGTAGGAGTAGCCGAGCCGGCCGTGAGCGAGATCTTCCCACCAGTGCAGGTATTGCTGCCAGAACGGCTGGTCCAGCCCCAGGCTGTGGGTGAGTTCGGCGACCGAGGCCGGCGAGGCTTTCGGCCCGAGGATGCCGTAGACCGGGCTGCCCGGCGCGATGTTGACCAGGACGAAGGTCAGCGTGATCAGGATCACCAGCGACAGCGCAGCACTGCCGAGCCGTCCGCTAATGCCCCACAGGATGCGCATCGGCGGTCTCCCTGGGGACACCCGGACAAGCCATCGCCCCGGACAGCGTCAGGAGTTCCGGCGACCAGGTGCCGGTCGGGCTCGTCATCGCCTGCACACCGTGGAGATCCGAGCGGGTCAGCGTGGCGATCGCCCCGGTCGGCAGGAAGATGAACGGCTGAAGTGACGCGATGTAGTCCTGCACGACATCCAGCGGCTGGTTGCCCTGGCCGGTGATCACCGCCTCGTTCAGCGCGTCGGTCCGAGCATCACGGAAACGGCCGAAGTTGCTGGTGCCGTCCGACGAGAAGAACTGCTGGCTGTCCGGAAAGCTCTCGACCGTCCAGGCGATCATGATGCTGTCCCAGTCATGGCCGTTTCCGCCCAAGGTGGCGAACAGCTCGTTGAACTCGACGCCGCGGATCGACAGCGCGATGCCTACCGCGGCGAGGTTGCGCTGGATCACCTGCAGCGTGATCAGCCGGTCCACCACGCCCGCGGACACCTCGATGTCGAAGGCCAGCCGCTGGCCGTCGCGGGTGCGGATGCCGTCCGGCCCGGGCGTCCAGCCGGCCTGGTCGAGCAGGGCGCGCGCGTGCGCCGGGTCGTAGTCCAGGTTCGTGTAGCCGCGCTTTGCCTGCGGCGACAGGAAGCTTCGCATCGCCACCGGAACCGGACCGTGGATCACGCTGCCCTGGCCGTGCAGGGCGAGCGAGATGACCTGCTTCTGGTCGATCGCGATCGCGATCGCCTGGCGCACATGCACGTCGTTGAGGAACCGCGCGTGCGGCGACCGGAAGTTGAGGATCATCGACAGGAAGCCGAAGGGACCATCGAGCGTCTCGGTGCGCAGGCCCGGCAGGGTCTGGACCAGGCTCCAGAGGCGGAACGGCACGTTCGCGGCGTCGATCTCGCCCGAGCGCAGCGCCTGCAGGGCGTTGCCGCCCTCCAGGAAGTCGATCACCAGCCGCTTGATGTGCGGGTGCTGGCCGCCATACAGCGGGTTCGGCGTCAGGGTGAGGTGCCGGCCGACCTCGAAGTCGCCGAGCAGGAAGGCGCTG
This sequence comes from uncultured Acetobacteraceae bacterium, assembly GCA_964242335.1. GTDB lineage: Bacteria > Pseudomonadota > Alphaproteobacteria > Acetobacterales > Acetobacteraceae > Lichenicoccus. The sequence continues at coordinate 163,355 of CAXTAY010000002.1, forward strand.
TCGGACACCGCGAACAGTTTCGGGTCGGTCTGACGCGCGCGCATCTCGCGCAGGCTCATGCCGCGAAAGACGTGCGCCGGCATCGGCTGGACGGTGTTGCCGAGCCCGAGGCGCAGGAACCAGGCAGGATTGACCCGCCGGTTCAGCCGGATCTCCACCTCGTGCGGCGACAGCGCCACCACGTGGTCGAGCATGTTCGGTATGCCGCCGAGCCGGTACCACACGTAACCCGCGCCGATGCTGCGGATCAGGTCGAAGGTGAACACGACGTCGCTCGCGGTGATCGGCACGCCGTCCGACCACAGCCAGGGCTTGATGGTCAGGCGCCAGGTCTGCCCGCCATCCGGGGTCGTGACCGAGCTCGCCAGGCTCAGCGCCGGGTCGTATGCCGATTGACGGTCGATCCAGACCAGCGGCCGGTAGATCTGGTAGATGATCTCCTTGTTGTAGACTGAGCTGGTCAGCAGTGGATTGAGCGAGGTGACACCCTGCGGGTCACCCTGTCCAAGCCCGGAGGGAAGCACGACCGTGCCGCACGGAGCATCCGCGCGGGCCGCGGCCACGCACAGGACCAGCATGACCATAAATAGAGACAGCGTCCGCACGAAGCGTCGTTTACGAAGCCGCTGCTGTCATGTCCAGGGCGCATGTCACCTGTGCTTTGAGGGCGGGCAGGACGTCGGCTTGGAACCAGGAGTTGCGGCTCTCCCACACGCCGGTGCGCCACGACGGATGGGGAAGCGGGAAGTAGCGCGGCAGGAAGCGCCGGAACTCCTGCACCCGCGGGGTCATCGCGCCGCGTCCCAGCACGTGGTTCTGCGCGTAGCTGCCGATCAGCAGGGTCAGCCGGATCTCGGGCATCCGTGACAGGATACGGTCGCGCCAGAGCGGCGCGCATTCCGGCCTGGGCGGGTTGTCGCCGCCCTGCGGCAGGCGGCCCGGATAGCACAGTCCCATCGGCAGGATCGCCACCCGGCTGGTGTCGTAGAACAGCTCCTTGCCGATGCCGAGCCAGCCGCGCAACCGCTCGCCGGAGGCGTCCCAGAACGAGATCCCCTTCTCGTGCACCACCGTGCCCGGCGCCTGGCTCGCGATCAGCAGCCGTGCCGTGGACGACACGTGCAGGATCGGCCGCGGACCCAGCGGCAGGTGCGCCGCGCAGTGCCGGCAGGCACGCACCTCCCGCACCAGATCGTCGAGCGCGCGCGCCTGGCTCATCCGAGGCGCAGGCTCAGGGCTCGTTCGAGGCCGGCTCGTGCGCGCCGAGCGCGAACACCACGATGCGCTGACCGGCATGCTGGAAATACAGCGCGCACGGGATCAGCGCCCCGGCCACCAGCGGCTGCGTCGCGTGGCTCAGGCCGAACCGCGCGGCGACCGGTGCCGCGTTGCCGCCGAGGCTGCCCGGCAGGTCGAGCCCGTTGCGCTGCGTATCGCCCACCGCACGCACCTGGCCGTTGAGCAGCGCCACCGTGCCGATTCCGGGACAGGCGACGTCGATCAGCCGGTCGGCCAAGCCGCCATGATTGGTGATGGTGGCGGACAGCGTGGCGCTGTGGTCGGCGTCGTTGCCGTCGCCGCTCGACGCCTCGATCTGCACCGGCCCCGACACCTGGGTCAGCGCATGCCCGGCCAGCGGCAGCGCCAGCAGACCGGCGGCGGTCAGCGATCTAGCCCAGCTCATAATTGACCTCCGCGGTATAGACCGGATGCTCCTTGCCCAGCAGCGAGGAGAACAGCGTGAAGCAGGTGATCGGAACGCTCTCGGAGCGCAGCAGGTTGTGCGCCTGCACCCAGCCCGCAAGCACCGCCTCCGCGATGCCGTCGACGCGCGCCAGCGTCACGTGCGGCTGGAAGCGCTTGCGTTCCGGCGGCAGGCCGATGCGCTGCAGCGCCGTCTCGATCTTGCGGCACAAATGCTCGACCGGCTCGCGATGCTCGACGCCGGCCCACAGCGCGCTCGCGCGTCCCGCCCGGTTGAAGATGCCGGTGCCGCTCAGGGTGAGCGGGAAGCTGCGGCCGCGCAGGGCGGCGAGCGCGTGGTCGATCTCCTCGGCGACGTGGCGGGGCGTCTCGCCGATGAAGCGCAGCGTCAGGTGCAGGTTCTCGGGCGGCGTCCAGCGTGCGCCGACCAGGCTGCCGTACAGCGCCGTCAGCCGTTCGCGCAGCGGATCGGGCAGCTCGAGCCCGACGAACAGCCTCATCTTGCCGGGGCGGGACGCGGGCGGACGGCGGCGATCAGGCGGCGCACGTCGGGCATCAGCCGGGCCACGATGATACGCACCCCGTCGGCGTTGGGGTGGATGTGGTCGCCCTGCACCAGCGCGTCGTGGGTGGCCACGTCCTGGAGGAAGAACGGGTCGTAGATCAGGCCCGGACGCCGCGACAGGCGGTCGAACACGGCGCGGAACTCCTGCGCGTAGCCGGCCCCCATGTTCGGCGGCGCGATCATGCCGCTCAGCAGCACCGGCAGGTGCCGCGCGTCGAGCCGGTCCAGGATGGCGGACAGGTTCCGCTCCATGCCGGCCGGCGGCAGCCCGCGCAGCGCGTCGTTGCCGCCGAGCTCGACGATCGCCGCGTCCGGATCGTCGCCGAGCGCCCAGTCCAGCCGTGCCAGGGCGCCCGCCGAGGTGTCGCCGGACACGCCGCCATCGAGCACGTGGGCATCGAGGTGCGCGCGGTCGATCGCCTGCTGCAGCTGGGCGACGAAGCCCTGCTCGTGCGCCAGGCCGTAGCCGGCGGTCAGCGAGTCGCCGAGCGCCAGCAGCTTCACCGGCGCGGGCGACGGGGCGACCGCGGCGGCGGGCCGCGGCAGCACCAGGCAAACAAGCAGCGCCAGCCGCGTTGTGCTCCGCCGGAGCTTGCTCACGGTCGATCCCGAGGCGGTCAGGCCGGCGGGCGGAGAAGACAGACACCGTGCACCGACCGACAGTTCCTCCTCCTCCGCCGCTGCTGCAGGCGCGCGACCTGTGGCTGACGGTGCCCGCGCGTCCGGATGCGGTCAACTCGGAGCGCACGCTGGACATCGTGCGCGGCGTCGGGCTCGAGCTGCAGGCGGCGGAGTCGGTCGGCATCGTCGGACCGTCCGGATCGGGCAAGACCAGCCTGCTGATGCTGCTCGCCGGCCTCGAGCGGCCGAGCCGCGGCAGCGTCTGGATCGACGGCACCGACTTCGCCGGCCTGTCGGAGGATGCGCGCGCCCGCTTCCGCGGCCGCCATATCGGTATCGTGTTCCAGTCCTTCCACCTGATCCCGACGATGACGGCGCTGGAGAACGTGGCGATCCCGCTCGAGCTCGCCGGCCGTCGCGACGCGGGCACGCGGGCGCGGGCGGCGCTGGAGCAGGTCGGGCTATCGCACCGCGTCGGGCACCGGCCGGGCCAGCTGTCGGGCGGCGAGCAGCAGCGCGTGGCGCTGGCGCGCGCCTTCGCACCCGAACCGCGCCTGCTGCTCGCCGACGAGCCCACCGGCAACCTCGACGCGCGCACCGGCGAGAAGGTCGCCGACCTGATGTTCGGGCTGCAGCGCGACCGCGGCACCACGCTGCTGCTGATCACCCACGACGCCACCCTGGCCTCGCGCTGCGGCCGCAGGCTGTCGGTCGCCGACGGCCGGCTGTCGGCGATGGCGTCGTGAGCGCGCTGCCAACCGCGATCCGTATCGCCTGGCGCGACATGCGCGGCAGCCTGTCGGGGATGCGGCCGGGGATCGGCATCGTGCTGCTCTGCCTCGCCCTGGGCGTGGCCGCGATCGGCACCGTCGGCGGACTGCGCGCCGCGATCCAGGGCGGTGTCGCGGCACAGCGGCGCGCGCTGCTCGGCGGCGACCTCAGCATGGAGAGCCCCGACCCGCTGCCGCCTGCACTCGCTGCCTACCTGCGCGGGCGCGGGCTGCGCGTCTCGCAGACCGCCACCCTGCGCTCGATGTTGTACGGTGCCGGCGGCCGGCGCATGCTGGTCGAGCTGCGCGGCGTCGACGACGCCTACCCGCTGGTCGGCGAGGTGACGCTGGCGCCGCAGCGCGGCCTCGCCGCGGCACTCGGCCGCGGCCTGCTGGCCGAGCCGCTGGTCGCCGACCGGCTGTCGGCGGCAGCCGGCGCCGGCCTCCGCCTCGGCACCCGCGGCTATACCCTGTCGGCGCTGCTCGACCACCTGCCGGACGGCGCCGGCAGCACCAGCCTGGCACCGACCGTGATGCTGTCGCGTCGCGCGCTCGACGCGTCGGGCCTGATCGCGCCCGGCGCGCTGGTCAGCTACACGCTGCGGGTGGCGCTGCCGGACACCCCGCAGCTGCGCCTCCCGGCGCTGCGGCAGGCGCGCGCCGAGGCGCTGGCGCGCGACATCGCCGCCCGCTTCCCCGACCAGCCCTGGCACATACGCGACGTCAGCGACGCCGCCCCGGCGCTGACCCGCGTGGTCGAGCAGGTCTCGCAGTTCATGACGCTGATCGGCCTGGCCTCGCTGCTGCTCGGCGGCCTCGGCGTCGCCTCCGGCGTCGCCGCCTGGCTGGAGGCGAGGGGCGAGACGCTGGCGGTGCTGCGCTGCCTCGGCGCCTCGTCGCGCGTGGTCGCCGGCATCGTCTCGATGCAGCTCGGCCTGCTCTGCGGCCTCGGCATCCTGGCCGGCGGCGTCGCCGGGCTGGTGATCCCGAGACTCGCGGTGCGCGCCCTGGCCGGGCTGCTGCCGGTGGCCCCAGACGACCGGCTGCACCTGGCGCCGGAGCTGCTCGCGGCCGAGTTCGGCATCCTGGTCGCGGCCCTGTTCGCGCTGCCGCCGCTGCTGCGCGCGCTGCAGGTCTCGCCGGTGACGCTGTTCCGCGAGGAGATCGGCGAGGGCGGCGCCGCCGGCTGGCGGCTGCGGCTGGTGCTGGGCGGGATCGTGCTGGCGCTGGTGGTGCTGGCGACGCTGACCTCGCCGTCGCCGCTGCTGGCACTCGGCTTCTGCGCGGTCGCCGCCGCGGTGCTGCTGCTGTTCCGGCTGGCGGCACTGGCGCTGCGGCTGCTGTCGCGCCGTGTCGCCGGCAGGGACGGGGCGGGCGGCGGTCCGGTGTGGCTGCGTCTGGGGCTGCGCGCGCTGCACCGGCCCGGCTCGGTGGCCGGCGCGCTGCTGCTCGCACTCGGCGCCGGACTGTCGACGCTCGCGACCATCGCGCTGATCGAGGGCAACATACGCGACGCCGTGCTCGGCCAGCTGCCGGCGCACGCGCCGTCGTTCTACTTCATCGATATCCAGCCCGACGAGGTGGGGCGGTTCGACGCGGTGCTGCGCGCGCTGCCGCAGGTCGGCGAGGTGCGCCAGCTGCCGAGCCTGCGCACCCGCGTGGTCGCGGTCGACGGAGTATCGGCCGGGCAGGTGCGAGCCAGCGCGCAGACCCGCTGGGCACTGCGCGGCGACCACGGGCTGAGCCTGTCGGCGACCCCGCCGCCGGCGACCCGCATCGCCGCCGGCAGCTGGTGGGCCGCCGGCTATGACGGACCGCCGCTGCTGTCGTTCGATGCCGGGCTCGCGCGCGGCTGGCACGTGCGGGTCGGCTCGACCATCACGCTGAACGTGCTCGGGCGCGACATCACGCTGCGGGTGGCCAGCCTGCGCGACATCGCCTGGCGCTCGCTGCAGCTCAATTTCGCCTTCATCGCCTCGCCGGGCCTGCTGTCGCAGGCGCCGCACACGCTGGTCGCCACCGTGGTGTCCAGCGGCCGGCCGGCGGACGACGCCGCGATCCTGCAGGCGGTGACCGACGCGCTGCCCAACGTCACCGGCATACGCGTGGCGGACGTGCTCGGCGAGATCGCCAACCTGGTGCACCGCCTGGCACTGGCGCTGCAGGCGATGGGAGCGGTGGCGCTGCTCTCCGGCGGGCTGGTGCTGGCGGCGACGCTGGCATCCGGCCAGCGGCAGCGCCGGCGCGAGGCGGCGATCCTGCGCAGCCTGGGTGCGACCTCCGCACAGCTTCGCGCCGCCTGGCTGATGGAGTTCGCGATTCTGGGCGCGGTCGCCGGCCTCGCCGCCGCCGCGATCGGGGCTGCGCTGAGCTGGCTGGTGCTGCACTTCGTGCTGCGGGCCGACTGGACCCTGCTCGGCGGCACGCTGGCCGCGACGCTGCTCGGCGCCATCCTGCTGATGCTGCTGGCCGGGCTCGCGGCCACCCGGCAGGCGCTGCGTGCCAGCCCCGCGGAGCTGCTGCGCCGGGAATGACGCCGACTTAATGTGAAACAGCCTGTCCGCGGGCAGGGCGCCATCCGGTTGCGCTTGACCTGCCACCTCGAAGGACCAGATTATCCACAAGATGATCCGGATCCTCCGGACCAGGAGAAGAGTTCAATCATGGCCTTCAGTCCCGACTTCCGAAGCACCTCACCCGCCCGCGGCGCAGGTGCCCAGGCCGGGGTGATCGATGCCGGCCTGCGTGCCTACATGCTGCGCGTCTACAACTGGATGACGTCCGGCCTGTTGCTGACCGGGATCGTCGCCTACGGCGTCTCGCACACCTCGCTGCAGGCCTTCTTCTACCACACCGTCGAGACCGCGAGCGGCGCGCTGCTGCTGCGCCCCACCGGGCTCGGCTACCTGTCGATCTTCGCCCCGCTGGCCTTCGTGATGGTGATGAGCTTCGGCGTGAACCGGCTGTCCAGGCAGGCGGTGCAGGGCTTGTTCTGGGCGTTCTGCGCGGTGATGGGCGTCAGCCTGACCAGCATCTTCCTCGTCTACACCGAGACGTCCGTGGTGCGGGTGTTCTTCATCACCGCCGCCACCTTCGCCGCGATGAGCCTGTGGGGCTACACGACCAAGACCGACCTGACCAAGTTCGGCTCGTTCCTGATCATGGGCGTGGTCGGGATCCTGGTCGCCATGCTCGTCAACATGTTCCTGCACAGCTCCGGGCTGCAGCTGATGGTCAGCTTTCTCGGCGTGCTGATCTTCACCGGGCTGACCGCCTACGACACGCAGCGCATCAAGCTGAGCTACGCGCAGTTCGCCTCCTACGAGGGCGTGGAGCAGGCCGGCAAGCGCAGCGTCTACGACGCGCTCAACCTGTATCTGAACTTCATCAACATGTTCCAGTTCCTGCTGCAGCTGACCGGCACGCGCAACAGCAACTGATCATCGCGCGACGTCGCATACGTCAAGGGCGGCCCCGAGGGGCCGCCCTTTCTCGTTCCGGGCTGCCGTTGCTCAGCTCGGACGGCCGGGGCCGTCGCTCAGCTCGGACGGCCGGGCTCGGCGGAGAACAGCTTGAACTTGTCCGGCTTGTCCTTCCACTCGTCCGCGTCCGCCGGCGGCTCGCCCTTGCGCGTGATGTTGGGCCAGCTCCTGGAATAGGTGCTGTTGAGCTCCGCCCAGGCGCCGGCGCGATCGTCGCTGTCCGGCAGGATCGCCTCCGCCGGGCATTCCGGTTCGCACACGCCGCAATCGATGCACTCGTCCGGATTGATCACGAGCATGTTCTCGCCGACGTAGAAGCAATCGACCGGGCAGACCTCGACGCAGTCCATGTACTTGCAGCGGATGCAGTTGTCGGTGACCACGTAGGTCATCATTTTCTCCAGAGACTTTGGTGCCTGAGCGGGCGGGACATATGCGGATCTATCGATCCTAGCGCAAGCTCGAGCGCAAGCACGGGCTCAGCCGGACGCCTCCGGGATCTCCTCGTACAGCAGCCGCGCCTCCACGGCCGGCCCGCGACGCTGCGACAGCGCCAGGATGCGCACCACCTTCACCGTCTGCCTGCCGCCCGGGCTGCCCAGCGGCAGGGTCAGCACGTCGCCCGGACGCAGCCGCGCATGCGGCTTGTCGGTCGGCTGCCGGTTGAGCCGGACCAGGCCGCCCTGCACCAGGCGCGCGCAATCCGCCCGCGCCTGCAGGAAGCGCGCGTGCCACAGCCACTTGTCGAGGCGCTGCCAGCTGCCGTCCTCGCCGCCGCCGGGGATGTCCCGGCCGGCCGCGCCATGTCCCGCGCTAGCGCCCGACACGCAGCCCGGCCAGTACGGCGAACGGACCCTCGGCCGGCTCCGGCCGGACCGGCGGGTGCGGCGTCGATTCGGGCTGCCGACCGTGCGCGCGCGGCACCGGCCGAGGCGGCGCCGAGGTCGGCCGGCGCTCCAGCGTCATCATCGGTGGCGCCGGCGGTCCGAACTGCTCCGCCGCCAGCGTCGCCGCCGGATACAGCCGCACGCCCAGCGCACGCAGCACCGCGGGCAGCAGCTCGGCGCGAACCGACAGCCGCGACGCGAGATCGGCCGGGACGGCGGCCGGGTGGCGCCGGCAGGTCCAGGCGAGTTCCGCCGCGACGCGCTCGGCGATGTCGAGCCGCAGCCAGACCGGGCCGGCCGCCACCCAGCCCAGCGGTGCCAGCAGGCGCTCGTCACCTTCGGGCTCGCGCGGCACGCTGACCGTACCCGCCGGCGGCAGCGTCGGCACCGCGATGCCGGTGCGCACCGCCAGCAGCACCGCTCGCAGCGCCGCCGGATGCGGCTTCAGCAATGCCGGCATGAACAGCGCGTGACGTCCGGCACGCACGCCGATCCGCTTAAGCTCCAGCCGCAGCGCCGGTGCCACCGCTCCGGACGGCCCGAGCGCGGCACCCATCACCAGCCCGCCCTCCTCCAGCAGCCGGTGCAGCGGCCCGCGCAGCGTCGGGTCGGCCTCCGCCCGCCGTTCGGCGTCGAACAGCGGCGCCAGCGTCGTGCGGATGCGGCCGTCGAGCCATGCCTGCAGGCGCCCTCGCACCCGCTCGCGCTGCGCGCCGTCCAGGAACTCGCTGTCCAGCACCTCCACCATCGGCCGCAGCAGGCCCGGTCCCGGCCGCAGCCGGGCCACCGGCGCGCCGTCCCAGCTCAGCCGGCGTCCGGCATCGACGATCGCGAAGGCGGCGTCGGCGGCGCCGGTCATCGCCTGCACCCGGCGCGGCATCTCCTCACGCAGCGCCCGGCGCGCGGCGCGCAGCACCAGCCGACGTTCGGCACCTTCCGCCAGCGGGTCGGGCAGGAACAGGAAGCCGGCGACGTGGCCGACCGAGTGCCCCTCCACCACCACCTCGCCGGGTGCGGTGACCGCCGACAGCATCTCCTGGCCCTCGGCGTCGTCCAGCCGGCGTATCAGCAGGGCGGCGCGGCGGTCGACGAAGCGCGCGGTCAGGCGCTCGTGCAGCGCGTCCGAGAGCAGGTCCTCGACCTCGCGCGCCCGCGCCTGCCAGTGCGTCGCATCGTCGAGCCAGTCCGGACGGGCGGCGATATAGGAGCAGACGCGCACCCCGGACAGCCGCTGCATCAGCGTGTCGATGTCGCCCTCGCTGCGCGCCAGACCGTTGATCTGCGCCGCCATCCAGTCGTCCTGCAGCCGGCCGCGGCGCACCACCTGGGTGAACACCCGCGCGCACAGCCTGGTGTGGCTGTCGTCGCCGAGCTTGCGGAAATCCGGGATCTGGCAGGCTTCCCACAACAGCCGGGTCGCGCTGCGTCCGCGCGCGAGCTCGCGTATCTCGGCCTCGCGGCTGAGCTGGTCCAGCGTCTGCAGGTCCGACGCCTCGTTGCCGGCGATCAGGCCGCGATGCTCCGGCGCCACCAGCAAGCTGGCCAGCAGCGCGTCGGGCCCGGACAGGTCGAGCGCGCTGTTGCGCCAGAAGATCTGCTCCAGCGGATCGAAGCGGTGCGCCTCCACCGCCTCCACCAGCTCTTCGGGCAGCTCGGGGCAGTTGGCGGTGGTGCCGAAGCTGCCGTCGCGCATGCCGCGGCCGGCGCGTCCGGCGATCTGCGCCACCTCCGCCGCGGTCAGCCGGCGCGGACGCGAGCCGTCGAACTTGGACAGGCCGGCGAAGCCGACATGGTTGACGTCCATGTTCAGCCCCATGCCGATCGCGTCGGTCGCGACCAGGTAGTCGACCTCCTTGTCCTGATAGAGCGCCACCTGGGCGTTGCGGGTGCGCGGCGAGAGCCGTCCCATCACCACCGCGCAGCCGCCGCGTCGGCGGCGGATCAGCTCGGCGATGGCGTAGACCTCGGCCGCCGAGAACGCCACCACCGCGGAGCGCGGCGGCAGCTTGGTGAGCTTGGCGGCACCGGTGTAGGTGAGCTGCGACAGCCGCGGCCGGGTCTCGATCGAGATCCCGGGCACCAGCCGCGACAGCAGCGGCCGGATCGTCTCCGCCCCCAGGAACACGGTCTCGACCAGGCCGCGCGCGTGCAGCAGGCGCTCGGTGAACACGTGGCCGCGATCGGGATCGGCGCAGAGCTGGATCTCGTCGACGGCGACGAATTCGGTGCTGCGGTCGAGCGGCATCGCCTCCACGGTGCAGGAGAAGTAGCGCGCCTCGGGCGGCACGATCTTCTCCTCGCCGGTGATCAGCGCCACCTGGCGCGCACCCTTGATCGCCACCATGCGGTCGTAGTTCTCGCGTGCCAGCAGGCGCAGCGGGAAGCCGATGATGCCCGAGCCGTGCGCCAGCAGGCGCTCGATCGCGAGATGCGTCTTGCCGGTGTTGGTCGGGCCCAGCACCGCCTTGACGCGGTGCGGGCTGAATGGGCTTGGAGCCCGATTGGGAGCGCCCGGCATGCAACATATGGTCGGGCCGCGTCGTCCTGAAGGCAAGGGGGCGTCGTGCGACGGCGCACCGGCCGCTTCCCGCCGACGCGCACCCGGCCCCCGCGATACGCGCGCCACCCCGCCCAGGAGACATCGCCTTGTTCGATCGAGCCCTCGACTGCCTCGCCCCGCACGATGCGGCCGATGCCCGCCCGGTGCATCTGGTCACCGCCGAGTCGCTGGCCGCGCGTGCCGAGGCGCTGGGTGCCAGCGCCTGGGTGACGCAGACCGGCTACCGGGCGAGGCCGGGAGAGGTGGCCCTGCTGCCCGGCCCCGAGGGCGTCGCCGCGGCGCTGCTGGGGGCGGGTGCCGCGGGCGATCCCTTCGTCTTCGCGGCACTCCCCGGCGCGCTGCCGGCCGGACGCTGGCGCATCGCCGGCGCCGACGCGGCGCCGCCGGACGCCGGCGATGCCGTGCTCGGCTTTGGCCTCGGCGCCTACCGGTTCGAGAGCTTCCGCGCGGTCGTCGAGGGCGGCGGCGCCGGCGTCGGGAACCGGCCGCTGCTGGTAGATCCGGGCGGCGACGGCCTCGGTGCGGCGCAGGCGCGGGCGATCTGGCTCGCCCGCGACCTGATCAACATGCCGGCGAACCGGCTCGGACCGCGCGAGCTGGCCGAGGCGGCGATGCAGGTCTGCGACGGGTTCGGCGCCGTGTCGGCGATCGTCGCGGGCGAGGTCCTGGCGCGCGAGTATCCGGCGGTGCACGCGGTCGGGCGCGGATCGTCGCGGCCGCCGATGGTGTTCTGCTCGAGCTGGAGCGGTTCGGCGGCTGGGCCGCACGCGCCGCTGCTGTCGCTGGTAGGCAAGGGGGTCTGTTTCGACACCGGCGGCTACGACCTGAAGCCGGCAGCGGCGATGCTGCGCATGAAGAAGGACATGGGCGGGGCCGCGATCATGCTGGCCCTGGCACGCCTGATCATGGATCGCGACCTGCCGGTGCGCCTGCAGCTGCGGATCGGCTGCGTCGAGAACAGCATCTCCGGCGACGCCATGCGTCCCTCCGACGTGATCGCCACCCGCCATGGCCTGCACGTGGAGATCGGCAACACCGACGCCGAGGGGCGCCTGGTGTTGTGCGATCTGCTGGCCGAGGCGTGCGAGCACCGGCCGACCTGGCTGATCGACGCCGCCACCCTGACCGGTGCGGCGAGGGTGGCGCTCGGACCCGACCTGCCGGCCTTGTTCAGCAACGACGACGAGCTGGCGGGCGCGCTGCTGCGCGGCGGCGAGTCGGTGCACGACCGGCTGTGGCGGATGCCGCTGCACGATCCGTATGACGCCTGGCTCGCCAGCAACGTGGCCGACTTGAACAATATTTCGTCAAAACCGATGGCAGGCGCAGTCGTCGCCGCGCTGTTCTTGCGCCGCTTCGTCTCCGGTGCCGTCGCCTGGGCACATCTCGATACCTACGCCTGGAACGACGCATCGGTTCCGGGGCGGCCGGAGGGTGGTGACGCACAGGGATTGAGAGCCGTTTTCAGCGCTCTGTTAAGAATCATTAAGGTTCAGCACGCAGAAGACATCTCGGTAACGTAATTGCGACTGAACCAACTCGTTTCTCATGTCTATAAACATTACCGGTCGTTCCATATCGTGGTAAAACGGCTCATCGGCGTGTTGCTTCGGCGATACGGCTACCAAAACTAGACCGTGTTTGGTCATATCGTTGAAGAAAGGATATTCTCATGGCGCAGGCCTCCCCGTCCGATCAGCTGGTCGGCACCTTGCGCGACACCATCGTCTCGATGGTTCGTCGTGACGGCCCCGATCTTTCCGCTCGGCAGCTCGGCGTGTTCCTGACCTGCTACCTGCAGGAAGGTGCACACACGGTGCGCGGTCTGGCCGCGGAGCTGAACGTCTCCAAGCCCGCGATCACGCGCGCGCTCGACCGGCTCGGCGAGCTCGACCTCGCCCGTCGCAAGGTCGATCCGATGGATCGTCGCTCCATCCTGGTGCAGCGCACGCTCAAGGGTGCGGCCTACCTGCGCGAGTTGCGTTCGATCATGACCGAGGCGTCCAGCGCCGCACGCAAGGGCGGGCATGCCTCCGAATCCGGCTCGCGCCGCGCCGCAGGCTGATCCACGGGCGACGCACCGCCGGTCGGTGCGGCGCCCGGGGAACCGGGCAGCGGGCGACCGACGCGGTGGCCGCGCCGGGGACGCGTTGCAACCGGTCACGTTCTCGAACGATAGTGCAGCGCTCCGCCCGTCTCATTTCGCGGACAGAGCTGTTCATCGTTCGAAAGGATCCAGTCATGCGGATGGCCACCCTCGCCGCCGGCCTCGCCCTCCTCTCCGCGCCTGCGCTTGCCGCCAGGGATCCGGGAGCCTCCGGTCCGGTCAGCGGTCACGTCACGATTACCGCCAAGGCGGCCGACGTCGGCATCGGCTTCACCTGGGGCAACGGCGTGCTGCGCTACAGGGGGCATGACTACCACTTCACGGTGAAGGGCGTGGACGTCGCCGCCGTCGGCTTCTCCACCGTGGTCGGGCACGGACGCGTCTACGGGCTCAAACACCTGCACGACTTCGATGGCACCTACGGGGCGGCGGACGGCGAGGCCACGCTCGGCAACGGGCTCGGCGGCCGCTACCTGAAGAACGGCAACGGCGTCGAGATACGCATCGACGACGTCACCAAGGGCGCGCGCCTCTCCGGCGCCGGCCAGGGCATCGAGCTGCACCTAAGCCAGAGCTGACGGCCGCACCGCGACCCGGGCGCACAGGGCGGACCGAGCGGAGGATGGGCGCCATTCTCCGCTACCACAGGAGGATCGCCGCCCGGCGCGCACGGCGGACCACGAAGGCGGTCCAGGCCAGTTGCGGCAGGGTCGCCAGCACCACGGCAGCGAGCATCGGCGCCGGGTGCGGGCCGCGCCGCAGCGTCAGCGCGCAGACCCCGCCCCACAGCGCGAAGCCCCAGTGCAGCACGGCGATCCACGCTGCCGGAACCCCGCTGCGGAACGCCACCTGGTAGAGGTGCCCGCGATGCGCCTCCCACAGGCGCTCGCCGGCCCGCCAGCGACGGCACAGGGTGAAGCCCACGTCGTAGAGGATCCCCGACAGCAGCAGCGGCATTGCCAGCATCGATCCGGGTGCGTCCTGCCAGTGCAGCAGCCCGAACGCCCCGACGGTCAGGCCCGCACCCTGGCTGCCGACGTCGCCGAGGAAGATGCGCGCCCTGGGGTAGTTGAACGGCAGGAAGCCGATCAGGCTCGCGGCGAGCAGCAGCGGTGCCGCGGCGGGCGTGCCGATGCACAGGCAGGCGATCGCCATGCTGCCGGCGGCCAGGCCGTTCAGGCCGTCGATGAAGTTCAGCGCGTTGGTCACGAACAGCAGCCAGCCGAAGCCGAGTGCCGCCGAAAGCCGCGGATCGCCCGGCAGCGTGCCGATCCCCCACAGCACCAGGGCCGCCGAGAGCGCCTGTGCCGCGAGCTTCACCAGCGGCCGGAACTGGCGCAGGTCGTCGAGCCAGGAGACCGTCGCGAGCAGGGCGATGCCGGCCGGGATCGTGCCGCCGCCGCCCAGCCACAGCGCGCCGAGCAGGAACGCCGTCATCACGCCGACCCCGCCACCCTTCGGCGTCGGCCGCCGATGCGCGCTGCGATGCCCGGGCGTGTCCAGCACCGCGACACCGATCATCGCCCGGACCAGCATCGCCGAGATCAGGGCGAGTGTCGGGCACAGCCAGGCCAGGCCGCCGCCCGCTCCCGGCAGCCCGGTCGCCGAAGCCGCCGGGCCCCAGGCTCCTTGGAGGAAGTGGAGAGATTTCAGCGGTTTGCCTCAGGAGGAAATCGGCCGGCAGCCGCGAGCAGCCGCGTCGTGCGACGCCCTTGCCTTATGCGGCCTCGCGCGTATAGGGCTGCGCACGATGGCCCCGCGTCCACCCCGGATCAGATCCTTCACCCGCATCCTCGTCAACATGGCGATCGACGGCGCGTTCGCGGCCGCCGCCGCCCCGATCGCGCGCTACCTGGCCGATCCGCAGGGCGGCCTGATCCACCCGCTCTGGTTCGTCGCCGGAGGCGCCATCACCCTGCTGGTCGGCGGGGTGCCGTTCCGCATGCCGCTGCAGTACTGGCGCTTCTCGGGGGTAGCCGACCTGTTCGGCATCGCCGGCGGCTCGGTGGTGAGTGCGGCGCTGTTCGCGCTGCTGTTCCACGTCACCGGCTTCCCGCTGCCCAGCGTCACCTTTCCGATCATCCACGCGATGACCATGCTGGTGCTCCTCGGCGGCCTGCGCATCGGCTACCGGCTGGCCCAGGCCAAGCGGGTGCGGCTGTCGGCCGAGGCGGTGCAGCCGGTGCTGCTGGTCGGCGCCGACGTCGCGGCCGACCTGTTCCTGCGCGCGATCCATCGCGACCGTTCCTCGCCGCTGCGCATCCTGGGGCTGCTCGCGCAGGGCGGACATCAGCCGGGCCGTCGCATCCAGGGGCACCGCATCCTGGGCACGGTGGGTGACGCCGCCGCCGTGCTCGATCGGCTGATCGCCGCCGATCGCGCGCCGCAGGCGCTGGTGGTCACCGAGCCGGAGCTGCGCGGCGAGGCGCTCGCGGCGCTGATCGAGATCGCCGACGCCCGAGGCATCGCGGTGCGGCGGACGCCGAACCCGACCTCGCTGTCGCCGGCAGCGAGGGTCGAGCTGCGACCGGTGGCGATCGAGGACCTGCTCAACCGGCCGCAGGTGCCGCTCGACCGTGACGGCATGGGCCGCCTGGTGCGCGGACGCCGCGTGCTGGTGACCGGCGCCGGCGGCAGCATCGGCGCCGAGCTGGCGAGGCAGGTCGCCTCGCTGCAGCCGTCGCAGCTGGTGCTGCTCGATCACGGCGAGTTCGCGCTCTGGCAGATCGACATCGAGCTCGCCGAGGCGGCACCGCTGCTGTCGCGCGCCATCGTGCTCGCCGACACACGCGACGGCGGCCGGATGCAGGCGGTGTTCGACCAGTATCGCCCGGAGCTGGTGTTCCACGCGGCGGCGCTGAAGCACGTGCCGATGGTCGAGCTCAACCCCTGCGAGGGACTGCTCACCAACATCGTCGGCACCCGCGAGGTGGCCGACGCGGCGCGTCGCGCCGGTGCCGACGCGATGGTGCTGATCTCCACCGACAAGGCGGTCAACCCGAGCAGCCTGATGGGCGCCTCCAAGCGCGCCGCCGAGATGTACTGCCAGGCGCTGGATATCGAGGCGCGCCGCGGCGAGGACGAGGCAGGCTCCGGCGAGCCGGCGATGCGCTGCGTCACCGTGCGGTTCGGCAACGTGCTCGGCAGCAGCGGCTCGGTGGTGCCGCTGTTCCGGCGCCAGCTCGAGCGCGGCGGCCCGCTCACCGTCACCCACCCGGAGATGCGCCGCTACTTCATGACCGTCCCGGAGGCGGTCGGGCTGGTGCTGCAGGCCAGCGTGCTGGGCATAGAGGCCGAGCCGGGCGCGCTGCGCGAGGGCGGCATCTTCGTGCTCGACATGGGCAAGCTGGTGCGCATCGTCGACCTGGCGCGGCAGATGATCCGCCTCGCCGGCCTGCGTCCGGACAAGGACGTGGCGATCCGCTTCACCGGCCTGCGCCCGGGCGAGAAGCTCACCGAGGAGCTGTTCCACGGTCGCGAGCCACCGGTGCGCACCGGCCACCCGGGGCTGCTGATGGCGACGCCGCGCACCGCCGACCGCGCCGATGTCGGCCGCGCGATCGATGCCATCGCCGCCGCCTGCCGCGACAACGACGCCGCCACTGCGACCCGGCTGCTGCGCGGCCTGGTGCCGGAGTTCGATCATAATCCGGACGGCCTGGTGCACCCCTCGCTGGAGGTCGCGTCATGACCCCGATCGCCTTCCTCGACCTCAAGGCGCAGCAGGCGCGGATCGCGCCGAGCCTGCGCGCCCGGCTGCAGGCGGTGCTGGACCACTGCCAGTTCGTGCTCGGGCCCGAGGTGGGCGAGCTGGAGCAGCGGCTGGCCACCTATTGCGGGGCTGCGGCGTGCGTCGCGGTCAGCTCCGGCACCGACGCGCTGCAGATCGCGATGATGGCCGAAGGGATCGGGCCGGGCGATGCGGTGTTCCTGCCCGCCTTCACCTACACCGCGACCGCCGAGGTGCCGCTGCTGCTGGGTGCGGTCCCGGTGTTCGTCGATGTCGACCCGTGCAGCTTCCAGATCGACGTCGCCTCGCTCAGCGCGCGCATCGAGGCGGTGCGTCGCGGCGATGGCTTCGGGCAGGGTCGGCTGGGGCAGGGCAGGCTGCGGCCGCGGGCGATCATCGGCGTCGACCTGTTCGGCCAGCCGGCACCCTGGCCGGAGCTGCGCGCGCTGGCGGCGCGCGAGGGGCTGTTCCTGCTCGACGACTGCGCGCAGAGCTTCGGCGCCAGCCTGTCGGGCCGCAAGCTCGGCCGCGAGGCGGAGGCGACCGCGGTCAGCTTCTTCCCCTCCAAGCCGCTCGGCGGCTACGGCGACGGCGGTGCGCTGCTGACCGACGATCCCGAACGCGCGCGCCTCTACCGCTCGCTGCGCAGCCACGGCGAGGGCGAGAGCCGCTACGAGGTGCTGCGCACCGGCATGAACGGCCGGCTCGACACGCTGCAGGCGGCGGTGCTGCTGGCCAAGCTCGAGAGCTTCGACGCCGAGCTCGAGCGCCGCGAGCAGGTGGCCCGCTTCTACGACCGCGGCCTGGCCGGCCGGGCGCAGCTGCCGGCGCGGGTGCCGCACAGCCGCAGCGCCTGGGCGGTCTACGCGGTGCTGCTGGACGATACCGCGCGGCGCGACGCGGCACGGGCGGCGCTGGGCGAGGCGGGGGTGCCGACCGCGATCTACTATCCGCGCCCGCTGCATCGACAGCCGGCCTACCGCGACCAGCATGACGGCACCGCGCTGCCGGTGTCGGAGGAGCTGGCCGACCGCATCCTGGCATTGCCGATTCATGCCGACCTCACCGACGCCGACCTCGCCCAAGTGGTCGCCGCCTTTCCGGCCTGATCTTGTGCCTGCGGGCGGTTCTCGCCTACTTGTCTGAGTAATCGGGACGAGGGGTCGAGGAAGACAGATGCCGGACAGCCATGATCGGGACGGCCAGCCGGGTGCCGCACGCCTGCGGTCCAGCGCCTGGTTCGACAACCCTGCCAATCCGGACATGACGGCACTCTATCTCGAGAAATACCTCAATTACGGCCTGTCGCAGGGCGAGCTGCAGTCCGGCCGGCCGCTGATCGGCATCGCCCAGACCGGCTCCGACCTGTCGCCCTGCAACCGCCACCACCTGGTGCTCGCCGCGCGGCTGCGCGAGGGCATACGCGACGCCGGCGGCATCGCCATCGAGTTCCCGGTGCACCCGATCCAGGAGACCGGCAAGCGCCCCACCGCCGGGCTCGACCGCAACCTCGCCTATCTCGGCCTGGTCGAGGTGCTGTACGGCTATCCGCTGGACGGCGTCGTGCTCACCATCGGCTGCGACAAGACCACGCCGGCGTGCCTGATGGCCGCGGCCACGGTGAACATCCCGGCGATCGCGCTCTCGGTCGGGCCGATGCTCAGCGGCTGGTTCCGCGGCGAGCGCACCGGGTCGGGCACCATCATCTGGAAGGCGCGCGAGATGATGGCGGCCGGCGAGATCGACTATGACGGCTTCCTCAGGCTGATCTCCTCGTCCGCCCCGTCCACCGGCTACTGCAACACCATGGGCACGGCGACGACGATGAACTCGCTGGCCGAGGCGCTGGGCATGCAGCTGCCCGGCTCGGCGGCGATCCCGGCGGTGTATCGCGACCGGCAGGAGATCGCCTACGAGACCGGGCGCCGCATCGTGGGCATGGTGCGCGAGGACCTCAAGCCGTCCGACATCATGACCCGGGAGGCCTTCGTCAACGCGATCCGGGTGAACTCGGCACTCGGCGGCTCCACCAACGCGCCGATCCACCTGAACGCGCTGGCGCGCCATCTCGGCATCGAGCTGCGCATCGAGGAGTGGCAGACGCTGGGACGCGACATCCCGCTGCTGGTCAACCTGCAGCCGGCCGGGGAGTATCTGGGCGAGGATTTCTACCGTGCCGGTGGCGTGCCGGCGGTGGTCGGCGAGCTGATCCGCCACGGGCTGATCCACGAGCAGGCGATGACCGTGAACGGCCGCAGCATCGGCGACAACTGCCGCACCGTCACGATCGAGGACGAGCGGGTGATCCGGCCGTACGACCGTCCGCTGCGCGAGAAGGCCGGCTTTCTGGTGCTGACCGGCAACCTGTTCCACTCGGCGATCATGAAGACCAGCGTGATCTCCGACGAGTTCCGCGCCCGCTACCTCGACGATCCCGACGATCCGGAGGCGTTCGAGGGCAGGGCGGTGGTGTTCGACGGACCCGAGGACTATCACGCGCGCATCGACGAGCCGTCGCTGGAGGTCTCCGCCACCGACATCCTGGTGATGCGCGGCACCGGGCCGGTCGGCTATCCGGGTGCCGCCGAGGTCGTCAACATGCGGCCGCCCTCCTACCTGATCACCCAGGGCGTGCATGCCCTGCCGTGCATCGGCGACGGCCGGCAGTCGGGCACGTCGGGCTCCGCCTCGATCCTCAACGCCTCACCCGAAGCCGCGGCCGGCGGCAACCTCGCGCTGCTGCGCACCGGCGACCGGCTGCGCGTCGACATGCGGCAGGGCCGCGTCGACATGCTGCTGCCCGACGCGGAGATCGAGCAGCGGCGGGCGGCGCTGCAGGCGGCGGGCGGCTATCGCTATCCGGCGCATCAGACGCCGTGGCAGGAGATGCAGCGCGGCACGGTCGGCCAGCTCGAGACCGGGGCGGTGCTGGAGCCGGCGGTCGCCTACCAGCGCATCGCCCAGACCAAGGGGCTGCCCCGCGACAACCACTGAGGCGTGCAGGCGCAGCGACCGGAGCGCCGGCCGCATCCCGCCGCGTTGTCCCGACGGCCACATCGCCAGGCTAATACAGAGCGTTACGCCCGGCTCCGGTCACGTCTCTGGCGAGGGGATCGGGACCGACGTAGCGTTCACGCCGATACTGCAGACCTGCGGAGGACACCGGTGGCGAACGTACTCGGTCGAGCGCGTGTCGGCTGCATCTCGGCACTCCTGCTGACCGCGGCCGCGCTGTCGCCGCTCTCCGCGCACGGCCAGCAGCCGCCCGTCGGCACATCGGCGGGCCAGGCTCCGGGTGGCGGCCAGCCGGCCAATTCCGGCTTCGCCAGCGGTCCGAGCGAGCAGGTGGCGCAGCCCGGGGTCGGACCGCTGTTCGGCTCGCCGTTCGGGGCGGATCACCTGTTCGGCGACTGGGGCGGCGTGCAGCCTTACCTGCAGGGTCACGGCGTCAACCTCAACATCGACTACCTGACCGAGAACGGCGACGATTTCACCGGCGGCCGGCGGCAGAGCTTCGGCACCACCGGCCAGATCGGCCTCGAGCTCGACCTCGATTTCGGCAAGCTGCTCGGCTGGCAGGGCCTCGCCTTCCATTCGATCACCGTCAACCGCGAGGGCCGCAACCTGTCGGCCGACGCGATCGGCGACGACCTCGGGACCTTCCAGGAGATCTACGGCGGCGGCGGCAACGTGATTGCCCACCTGGTCTATTCCTACCTCGAGCAGTCGCTGCTGCATAACCGGCTAGACCTGGTCGGCGGCTGGCTCCCGGTCGGCACCTTCTTCGCCTCGTCGCCGCTGTACTGCGACTTCGTCAACGTGCTGTTCTGCGGCAACCCGCATCCGCTGCCGAACTACCCCGGCGAGGCGGACTGGCCGCAGGCGAGCTTCGGTGCCCAGGCACGCTACCTGGTCACGCCGGACCTCTACGCCATGGTCGGGCTGTTCCAGACCGATCCGGATTTCGGCACCGGCGGCGGCGGCATCTCCGGCTTCGCCTGGGCGGACGCGCAGAAATCCGGCGTGTCGATCCCGGTGGAGCTGGGCTGGGTTCCGCGCTTCGGCCCGAACCACCTGATCGGCCACTACAAGTTCGGCTACGATCGCGATACGCATCGCTACCCGGACGTGCTCGACAACCGCCAGGGCGCGCCGCAGCTGATCGGCGGCGGCGCCTTCGCCAGCCGCGACCGCGACGATTTCTACCTGCTGTTCGACCAGA
The DNA here is from genome assembly GCA_964242335.1 of uncultured Acetobacteraceae bacterium. Lineage (GTDB taxonomy): Bacteria > Pseudomonadota > Alphaproteobacteria > Acetobacterales > Acetobacteraceae > Lichenicoccus. The sequence continues at coordinate 184,003 of CAXTAY010000002.1, forward strand.
TGCTGCTGCGCCAGGGCGCGGGCGAGATGGACGGCATCGTGCTGTTCGGCGGCTGGGTGCACGCGACCGACAGCGTGAGCCCGCTCACCCAGCACGCCTTCGTCGCCGCCACCAGCACCGGCTCGGCCTGGGGCCGGCCCAAGGACACGCTCGGCGCCTCGTTGCAGTGGATCGAGATGAGCGGCAAGTTCACCCGCGCGCAGGAGCTCTCCGCTTCGCTGGGGCAGGGCGCGCCGTTCGACGTGGGCGGATTCGGCACCGCCTACGGTCCGCAGAACACCGAGCAGACGGTCGAGCTGACCTATATCGCGCACGTCTTCCGCGGCGTCACCTTGCAGCCCGACTTCCAGTACATCATCCGCCCCGGCGCCACGACCAACACACCGGATGCGGCGGTGCTTGGCTTTCGCACCAACATCAACTTCTGACCGCGGCCAAGGTCCGGCTCCGGCCGCGGACGTCGAAACTTTCCGACCCGCGCCACGTCATGATCGAAGCGTTGCAGGAGCGATCCGGGCCCCTGCATCCGCCGGGTGCTTCGCACGACGATCCCGACACGCACGGGATGCCGAGCCCGACGCTGGCGAGACGTCCGGACAGCCATCGGGAGCTTCGGATGGACACCACCGTCTTCACGGACCGACCCGCATCCGGCAACAAGACCCTGCTGACCGGCGGTGTCGCCGCCCTCGCCGGGTTGATGTTCGGCCTCGATATCGGTGTGATCTCCGGCGCCCTCTCCTTCATCGGCCGCGAGTTCCACGTCGACGACGCGACCCAGGAGTGGATCGTCAGCAGCATGATGCTCGGCGCCGCCTTCGGCGCGATCTGCGCCGGCTACCTCTCGGCCGGCTTCGGGCGCAAGCGTTCGCTGATCCTCAGCGCCGCACTGTTCGTGGCCAGCTCGCTGCTCTGCGCGCTCGCCTGGTCGGTCGTCTCGCTGCTCGCCGGCCGTATCGTGCTCGGCATCGCCATCGGTGTCGCGACCTTCACCGCGCCGCTGTACATCTCCGAGGTCGCGGACGAGCGGCGCCGCGGCTCGATGATCTCGACGTACCAGCTGATGATCACCGTCGGCATCGTGATCGCCTTCGTCTCAGACGCGCTTCTGGCGTACAGCGGCGCCTGGCGCTGGATGCTGGGGCTGGTGGCGGTGCCCGGGGTGCTGTTCCTGGGTGCGATGTTCGTGCTGCCGGAGAGCCCGCGCTGGCTGAAGATGCGCGGCCGCGATGACGAGGCGCTGCGCGTGCTCACCGAGCTGCGCCACGATCCCGACGAGGCGCGGCGCGAGGCGTCCGAGATCGAGGCGCAGCTGCAGCAGAAGCAGCATGGCTGGTCGCTGTTCGCCGGCAACGCCAATTTCCGCCGTTCCGTCGGTCTGGGCGTGCTGCTGCAGGTGATGCAGCAATTCACCGGCATGAACGTCGTGATGTACTACGCGCCGCGCATCTTCAAGCTGGCCGGGTTCGGCAACGACGCGCAGATGTGGGGCACCGCGATCGTCGGCGTGGTCAACGTGCTCGCGACCTTCATCGCCATCGGCCTGGTCGATCGCTGGGGACGCCGTCCGATGCTGGTCGCGGGCTTCGTGGTGATGACGCTGGGCATGGGCGTGCTCGGCACCCTGATCTATGCCGGCATCGACAGCGAGACGCAGCGGCTGCTGGCGATCGCGGTGCTGCTCTGCTTCATCACCGGCTTCGCCTTCTCGGCCGGCCCGCTGATCTGGGTGCTCTGCTCCGAGGTGCAGCCGCTGATGGGTCGCGACTTCGGCATCGCCTGCTCGACCTTCACCAACTGGGCGGCGAACTTCGCCGTCGGCCTGACCTTCCTGACCATGCTGAACGCGTTCGGCAACGCGCAGACCTTCTGGATCTACGGGGCGCTGAACGCGCTGTTCATCGCGGTGACGCTGGTGCTGGTACCGGAGACCAAGGGCATCTCGCTGGAGGCGATCGAGCGCAGGCTGATGAGCGGCCGGCGCCTGCGCGAGATCGGCCGCTAGAGCAGGGGCGGCGGCCTTCGACCCGATAAGGGCGAGCCTTCGAAAGCCATCTGAGGAGTCGGGGCCTGCGGCGCCATTGGGTCGAGGGCGCAGCCCTCGTCTTCCTCTCTCGGCGGCCCGCGAGATCAGGCGCCGCCGCGATACGGCCGCTTGACCACTGGCAAGGCCTTCCCGACCCTGCGCACCCGCAGACCGCCAGGAGATCCGTGTGCCGCGTTCCATGTTGCTTGCTGTCGTCGCGCTGGTCGCGACCGGTGCCGCCTCCGCACTCGCCGATCCGCCGCAGCCGATGCCGGCGCCGATGCCGCCCGCGATCCCGCTGCCGCGCGACGTGCCCTACCCGGGCACGATGACGGTGGCGGTCGATGCGACCGACCTCGTGCATCACATCATGAGCGTCCACGAGACGGTGCCGGCGGCGGGCGGCCACGACCTCATCGTGCATTATCCGCAATGGATACCGGGCAACCACGGCCCGACCGGCGCGATCGAGCTGCTCGGCGGCCTCGCGGCACATGCCGGCGGACAGCTGCTCGACTGGCGCCGCGACGCGGTCGATGCCTACGCGTTCCACGTGCCGGTGCCGTCGGGTGCGGGCAGTGTCGATCTCGACTTCCAGTTCCTCTCGCCGGTCTCCGAAGCGCAGGGTCGCGTCGTGATGACCGAGGCCATGCTGGACCTGCAATGGAACGACGTGCTGCTCTACCCTGCAGGCTTCTTTGCGCGCGACATCCCGGTCGCGGCGTCGCTGCGCCTGCCCGAAGGCTGGCCCTACGCGACGGCGCTGCAGGCGACCGATGCCGGCGCTGACGCGGCGCGGGGCATGCTGCGGTTCCGCACGGTGCCGCTCAACGTGCTGATGGACAGCCCGCTCTATGCCGGCCGCAACTTCAGGCGCGTCGACCTCGATCCCGGGGCCAAGGTTCCGGTGCATCTGGACATCGTCGCCGACAAGCCCTCCGAGCTCGACATCACCGCATCGCAGCTCGCGGCGCACCGCTCCCTGGTGCAGCAGGCCTACCGGCTCTACGGCTCGCACCATTACGACCATTACGACTTCCTGCTCGCCCTCAGCGACGAGCTGACCGACGAGGGGCTGGAGCATCATCGCTCGAGCGAGAACGCCACGGGAGGCGACTACTTCACCAAGTGGGACAAGACGGTCGAGGGGCGCGACCTGCTGGCGCACGAGTACACCCACTCCTGGAACGGCAAGTACCGTCGCCCCGCCGACCTGTGGTCGCCCGACTTCAATACCGTCCCCGAGCGGGACAGCCTGCTCTGGGTGTACGAGGGCATGACCGAGTACTGGGGGCAGGTGCTCGCCGCCCGCTCGGGGCTGTGGAGCCGCGATCAGGCGCTCGACATGATCGCCCTCGACAGCGCGTTCATGCAGACCGAGACGGGACGGGCGTGGCGCCCGCTCTCCGACACCACGGCGAGCCCGATCTTCGTCCGCCGTCGCAGCCTGCCCTGGTCGGACTGGCAGCGCGGCGAGGACTACTATCTCGAGGGGGCGCTGGTCTGGCTCGACGCCGACACGCTGATCCGCGCGCGCAGCCACGGCACCCGCTCGCTCGACGACGTCGCGCGCGGCCTGTTCGGCACCAACGACGGCAGCTTCATCGTCTCCACCTACGATTTCGACGACGTCGTGCGCGCGCTGAACCGCGTGCTCGCCTATGACTGGGCCGGGTTCCTGCACGCCCGGCTCGATCGTCGCGGCGGTGCGGCACCGCTCGACGGCCTGGCCCGCGGCGGCTACCGGCTGGTGATGACCGAGAAGAAGTCGCCGCTGTTCGAATCCTTCGAGCGTGCCGAGAAGCTGCGCGATTTCAGCCTCTCGATCGGCCTGTCGCTGAAGGACGCCAAGGTCAGCGAGGTGGCGTGGGACAGCCCCGCCTTCAGGGCCGGGGTCATCCAGGGCGACGTCATCTCGGGCATCGACGGCAACAGCTTCGGCGACGCGGACGACCTGGCCGACGCCATCACCGCGGCGAAGCGCAGCGGCAGGCCGATCCAGCTGCTGCTGATCTCGGGCAAGCACTACCGGGTGGTGCAGGTCGACGACCGCACCGGCCTGCGCTACCCGCACCTGGTGCGCGATGGTGCGGCACCCGCCTCGCTCGACGCGATCCTGGCTCCCAGAGGCTGAGACGGCGCCGACCCGGCGGCCGAGCCTCCGGGCCTCCGACGGATGTCCCGCAGGCCGGCGCGATGGCGCGCATCGTCGTCGGTCGGCGTCGCGCTCCAGCCCTCTTGCAGTCCCTCACTTGCAGTCGGTGCGAGCCAGGCTGCCGGCATGATCCCTCAACGCCCCGCACGCCTCCGCCCAGGCGGGGTCTTCCGAATACAGCGCCGAGCGCAGATAGGCCCAGCTCAGGCGCTGGGTGACGGCCAGGCGGTCCGGATCCTCGTCGTCGGTCTCCCTCGCATCGTATCCGGCGATGCCGCCGAGCCCATGCCGGGCGCCGAAGAGGGTCAGCAGGCAGTCGGCGCCGGGACCGAGGTGATAGGGGTCGGCATGCCAGTCGGCGCCGCGAACGGTGAGGTGCGGGCTCACGTCGCTGTCGCCGAACACCACCAGCGTCCGCGTCTCCATGCGCGAAAAGTCCGGGTTCAGCGCCGAGTGCTTCTCGGCCGCGGCGGCGCTGAGATCGTCACCGCCGCGGCCGGGAGCGGCCAGCAGCACGCCAGCCTTGATGCGCGGCTCGATCAGGTTCACGTCGCGAGCCGCCGCGTCATGCGGATCGGTGAGGCGGGCGCCGAGCAACATGCCGACGGTCTGGGCACCCATCGAATGGCCGACGGCGGCGATGCGGCCGCGGTCTAGGCGGCCGGCGATGGCCGGCACCGTCGCCTCGATCTCGTCGAGGCGGTCGAGGATGAGCTTCATCTCCTCGACGCGCGCGCGCCAGAACAGCGGTGCGCCGGCCGCGTCGGCGGCGAACCCCGCCACCTTGGAGTTGGCGTGGGTCGGCTGGATCACGACGAAGCCATGTTCGGCGTAGAAGTTCACGAGCGGGCCGTAGCCGTCCTTCGAGGGAAGATAGAGCGAGGGGCCGTGGCCGTGGGACAGCAGGATGATCGGCAGCTCGCTTCCGGTCGCGGGTGCGGTGATGCGCATCTGCAGCGGGAATGGCCGATCGGGAGCGGTGAGCGTGACCGGGCTGATGGAGATGGTGGGGCTCGCCTCGCTGACTGGAATATGACGGGCCTTGTCGATGAGATTGTTCATCTCGGGATCTCCTCGGTCGCGGGTGGCGAGCCTGAGGCGGCCCGCCGATGAAGGGATCGGAACAGCGTTCCGGTTGGTCGGACTTATACGGATCAACGATCCGTTTATCAACCGGAAGGTCGGGCCGGCAGGCTTCGAGCCGAGCAGGAGGCGCGTCTGGGCGAGGGATCAGGAGAGCGGCGGGACGCGGACGGACTGCCCGGACGTCGGGTGCGGGCGGATGCTCAGCGCAACGAGGACGCGGTGCTGGAGGCAGCGAAGCAGGTCTTCGCGACTTCCGGCGTCGATGCCCCGGTCAGGGAGATCGCCGCCAGAGCGGGCGTCGGCGTGGCTACCGTATATCGCCGCTTTCCGAAGCGCTCCGATCTGGTGGCGGGCGTCTTCCGCCGCGAGGTCGATCGCTGCGCCGCCGAGGCCGCGGCGCTGGCGGCGGGATCTGCGCCCGGCGAGGCGCTCGCGGGTTGGCTGAAGCGATATACCGGCTTCCTGGCGACCAAGAAGGGCCTAGCCGCGGCGCTGCACTCCGGTGATCCGGCCTTCGACGCGCTGCCCGGGTATTTCCGCACCAGCTTCGAACCTGCCCTGACATCGCTGCTCGACGCGGCGGTGATGGCCGGGGAGATCCGCGGCGATGTCCAGCCCTACGACCTGCTGCGCGCGATCGGCACTCTCTCGGTCGCCGCCGGGGACGACGCTGCCGCGCATACGCGACGCATGGTGGAGCTGCTGATCGACGGGTTGCGATACGGTGCGGCGTCCTCCGCGGGAGCAGAGCACCGCCGGTAGGCGGGCACCCTGCGGCGCCTCCCTGCGGCGCCTCGAGGCGAGGTGCCGCCCTCCGGCCGCGCATGCTGAAGTCGGCCGCACGTGCACGATCGGCGGCGACGCGGCGGGGCTAGATGGCGGCGTGTCGCTGCTCATCCGGACAGGCTAGGCTCGAGCATCTCGCCATGATGCCGGCGTTGTCCGCTCGATCCCTGATCTGGAGGCTGGTGTGTTCCGCGCCGTGATCGATCTCGCCTGGCGCACGCTGTTCCGCTTCGCGTTCCCGCTCGCCCGACTGTGGTGGCGGCTGCGGCGGCCGTCGCACGAGGGGGCGCTGGTCGCGGTGCACGTGGGACCGACCCTGCTGCTGTTGCGCTCCTCCTACCGCGCGGAGTGGAACTTCCCCGGCGGCGGCATCCGGCGCGGCGAGACGCCGGAAGCGGCGGCGCGGCGCGAACTGGCCGAGGAGATCGGCCTCGAGGCACCGGGGCTGGCGGCGCGCCAGGTCCGGCACGGCACCTGGGACGGACGGCGCGACCGGGTGCACTTCTTCGAGCTGCGGCTGGAGCGGCTGCCCAGGCTGCGGCTCGACAACCGGGAGATCGTCGCCGCCCGGCTGATGTCCGCCGACGAGCTGCGCCGCGTCAGGCTGACCGCGCCGGTCGCGGCCTATCTCGAAGGCAGAGCAAGCGGCGTTGCCCCTTGACCCCATCGAAGCCAAGCCTTTGAAAACACTCTCTTAAGAATCGGGGTCTGGGGCCGGCGGCCCCAGCGGGTCAAGGGCAGAGCCCTTGGCCTGCTCTCCCGGCAGCCAGCGACCGGCCAGGCGCTAGCCCGAGAAGCGGGTGCAGGGCCGCCCGGCGACTCCGGCCTCGAAGGCGAACAGAGAACCCGCCAGCGGTTCCGCGCGCAGCGTCGCACCGTCCAGCTCCATGCAGGAGCTGGTGACGTAGAGCGTCGAGAGGTCGGGGCCGCCGAACACGCACGAGGTCGGCCGGCTGACCGGCATCGCCACCACCTGCAGGACGCGGCCATCCGGGGCGTAGCGCACCACCCGGCTGCCCTGCCACTGCGCGTTCCAGATGCAGCCCTCGACGTCCACCGCACTGCCGTCCGGCACCGCCGGGGCATCGATGCGCACCAGGTCGCGCCGGTTCGCGATGCTGCCGGCGGCGAGATCGAAATCGTAGGCGCGTATGATCCGCTCGGGCGAGTCCGCGAGGTAGAAGACGTCGTCCGCCGGGCTGAAGTTGATGCCGTTGCAGATCCGGATGCCGCTCTCCATCACGCGGCACGCGTGCTGCGCATCGAAGCGGAACAGCGTGCCGCCGGGGCTCTCGTCGAGCTCGTTCATGGTGCCGATCCACAGCCGGCCGGCGGCGTCGGTGCGGGAGTCGTTGAAGCGTGTGCCGACGTCGCTCGCATCCAGCGAGAACACGGTGCGCAGGCTGCCGTCCGCCGGATCGAACAGCGCCAGGCCGCGCGACAGCGCCACCAGCAGGCCGCCCTGGCTGCGCGGCACCGCGCAGGCGACGCGGTCCGGCATCAGCCAGCTCTCGGTGGCGCCGGTCTGCGGCCGCAGGCGGTGGATGCGTCGGCCATAGATGTCGACCCAGTACAGCGCCTGTTCGGCCTCGTCCCAGAACGGCGCCTCGCCGAGCAGCGCATGCGCCTCGTGCACGCAGCGCAGCCGGTCGCCCGGCTGCTGGCCGACCGCGCTCACGACGCCACCGCCGCCACCGCGACGTGCCGCCCCAGCAGGAAGGCGTCGGCCACCAGCTGCAGCGGCCGGATCTCGACCTCGGAGCGACCGGCCGCGATCAGGTCGCGGAAGCGGGCGTACAGCCGCGGATACTCGTGGTCGGCGCCCGCGACGATGCCCTGCCCGTCCAGGGCCAGCGCCGCGCCGCCGCGCGACAGCTCGAGCCGGCCGCCATCCTCCAGCGCCCAGTCGATGCTCCAGGTCTCGTCCTGCTGGTCCCAGTCCAGCTCGGCGGCGAAGCCGTCGCTGCGGGTGGGGGTGGCGAAGCGCAGGCTGGCGGCGATCGGGGTGTGCGCGTGCTCGGGGATCATCAGCGTGGCCTCGCGCATGAACAGCGGCTCGGGCATCACGCCTACCGCGATCGACAGCGCGTTGATGCCGGCATCGAAGGTGCCCATCCCCCCCGGCTGCCAGAACCAGTCGACGCCTGGATGGAACTTGCGCACGTCCTCCTTCCAGACGATGTGCATGCCGGTGGCGGCGCGCGCGGCCAGGATCTCGCGGGCGGGTTCGACGCCGTCGCTGAACAACGAGTGCCAGGCGGTGAACAGGCTCAGCCCGAGCCGTTCCGCGTGGCCGGCGAGGCAGAGGATCTCCGCCGGCGTCGCGGCCGGAGGCTTCTCCAGCAGCACGTGCCTGCCCGCGTCCAGCGCCGCCCGCGCCAGGCCGTAGCGGACCTGCGGCGGGGTGCAGATGGCGACCGCCTCGACCCCGGGCGCCTCGGCCAGCATCGCGTCGAGCGAGGCGTGCAGGCTCACCCCGTCGGGCACCGCCACGGCCACCGGATTGGCGACCGCGAGCAGCCTCAGGCCGGCGGTCGCGGCGAGTGCGGGCAGGTGCTGCACGCGCGCGATCTGGCCCATGCCGACGAGGCCGATGCCGAGCGGCGAGGAAGGCGGACGGGAAGACGACATGCGATGCTCCTGGCTCAGCCGGCGGCGGCGGCGCGTTCCCAGGCCTCGAGATAGGCCCGCGCCCGACGTCCCACCTCCGCCGCGTCGCGTCCGGGCGCGTACAGGCCGGAGCCGAGGCCGAAGCCGCTGGCGCCGGCCTGCACGAAGCCGGCCAGGTTGTCCGGGGTGATGCCGCCGACCGGCAGGAACAGCGTCCGCGGCGGGAACACGGCGCGCATCGCGCGCAGCACCGCGGGAGTGACCAGCTCGGCCGGGAACAGCTTCAGCGCGTCGGCGCCGGCGCGCAGCGCCGCGAAGCCCTCGGTGGGGGTGGCGATGCCCGGCATGCAGACCATGCCGGCCTGCTTGGCCGCGGCGATCACCTCGGCGTCGCCGTGCGGCATGACGATCAGCCGGCCGCCTGCCTCGCCGATCTCGCGCACCTGCACAGGGGTCATCACCGTCCCGGCGCCGATCAGGCAGGTGGAGCCGAAGCGTTGCGCCAGCAGGCGTATGCTGTCGAGCGGCCGCGGCGAGTTCAGCGGCACCTCCAGGATCGTCATGCCGGCCTCGACCAGGGCCGCGCCGACCGCGAGCGCCTCCTCAGGTGCCAGCCCGCGCAGGATGGCGGTGAACGGCGCGTGTCTCATCAGGTCGTTCGACATCTCAAACCTCTCCTTCCGGGGCGGCCGGAACCAGGCCGGCCCGCACGGCGATGCGCAGCAGGCCGTCCAGCGCCGTATCGGGGATCGCCTCGGGCGCCGCCGCGCCGATGACCGCGAAGGCACGGGCGTAGCGCTCGCACAGCGCGGCGTCGCCGGTGATGGCGATGCGCGCCGCCTCCGACAGCGCCGCGCCGGCCGCACGCAGCTCCTCGCCGATCAGCAACCCCGACAGGTAGTCCGCGACGCAGCCCGCTTCCAGGCCGCCGGTGAGGGTCAGCGCGCGGGCGGAGAACAGGCGGGCGAACGCGCCGTGCGCATGCGCCGCCGCCACGCCGCGGGCGAACGCGGCCTCGCGCGCCGCGACACTCGACGGCGCGGCCTCCGCCTGGCCACGGCCGAGGATGGAGTGGCGGCAGAGCAGCGCGAACAGCTCGCCGGTCATCATGGTGCGGAACGAGACCAGCCGGCCGTCCTGCAGTCGCGCCCATTTCGAGTGCGTGCCGGGCATGACCAGCAGGGCGTCGCCGCCGAGGCGCGGCACGGCACCCATCGCCTGGGTCTCCTCGCCGCGCATCACGTCGGGCGCCTCGCGATCCGACGCCTCCAGCACGCCGGGGACTAGGTGCAGCAGCACGTCGCCAAAGGGCAGCGTCGCGAGGCCGCCGGCGAGCTGCCCCAGGCCGGCAGGGGTGGGCAGGTAGGGCACCTCGAGCCAGCCCTGCCGGCTGCCGACCATGCCGCAGGCGATCGCGGGCGTCTGTCGTCCGGGCTCAGGCCAGCCGCGCGTGATGCCCTCGAAGGCGGCCGGGAACCCGCCCTCGGGCAGATGCATGATGCCCCAGCCCTGCTGCCGCGCCTCCAGCACCGTGCCGGTCGGCGACAGCCGCCAGGCGCGCAGCGTGCTGGTGCCCCAGTCGAGCGCGATCAGCCCGGTGGAGGGCTCGCGCCCGGACGAGCTGCCGGCGCCGCTCATTTGTCCGACAAGTCCAGCATCACGATCGCTTATGCCGCGGTGCGGCGGCGCGCTCAACCCCGCCGCGGTCGACCGCGTGGTCGTGCCGCACCGGATCGCGCGCGCCGGCCTGCAGCGAGGCGTGCATGTCGGCCAGGGCGAAGCGCACCAGGTCGGTCATCCTGGTCCGGGCCGCCTCCGCGTCGCGCGCGTCGATCGCGTCGAGCACCTGCATGTGCTCGACGATCGGATCGCGCGGCGTGCCCTGCACCCGGTGCTTGAACTGCGTGGTCCAGCGGATCGCGGCGCAGACGCTGCTGGACAGGGCGAGGATCGCCTCGTTCTGCGTTGCCTCCAGGATCGCGTGGTGGAAACCGCGATCGGCGGCGCGTCCTGCCTCGGAGTTGAGCTTGAGCCGGTCCATCACCGCGAGCGCGTCGCGCATCGCCTGCAGCTGCGCCTCGGTGCGCCGCTCCGCCGCCAGTGCTGCCGCGGGCGGCTCGACCATCAGCCGCACTTCGAACAGGTCGCGCACGAAGGCCTCGCTCGGCCGCGTCTGCAGGAACCAGCCGAGCACCTCGGGATCCAGGATGTTCCAGCGCGGGCGGGGGCTGACCCGGGTGCCGGTGCGGGTGCGGCTCTCCACCATGCCCTTGGCGGCGAGGATGCGCACCGCCTCGCGGTAGGCGGTACGCGACACCGAGAGCTGGGCGCTGGAGGCGATCTCGCCGGACAGCGTATCGCCGGGCCGAAGCTCGCCGGCGGCGATGGCGACGCCGAGGTCGCGGGCGATCACGGTGTGCAGGCGCGCCGACCTGTCCTTTTCCTTGGCCTTCGGGCGAGTGCTGCGGCCGCACCGACTCCCGGCTGTGGCTCCCGATACGCTCATGCCTTCTCGTCCGGCCTCCGCTGCGGTCGTGGCGACACGGCGGTAGCCACGCGCCATCCTGCGCCTACCGCCGCGCCGGCGGAAGCGTCCGTGCCGCGCTCAGAGGTGCCCGCGGATCAGCTCGTCGGCCAGCGGCTGGTTCCGGTAGACGGTCCGCAGCGCGGCCAGCAGTGCTGCCGTGTCCACCGACACCGCGCGGTTCTGCCGGTCGTCGAAGACGAAGTCGCCGCCGATCGAGTGGATGTTGCCGTCGAAGATCAGCCCGACCGCGCGGCCCTGGGCGTCGATCACCGGGCTGCCGGAGTTGCCGCCGATGATGTCGTTGGTCGAGGCGAAGTCGAACGGGGTCTCGAGGTCGAGGTGCTGCTCGGCGTCCAGCCAGCCCTTGCTGAGCTTGAACGGCTCGCTCCCGGTGGCGCGCCGATACAGCCCGGCGAGGTGGGTGAAGGCCGGCACCGGCGTGCCGTTCTCGTCCCAGCCCTTGACCACGCCGAACGACAGCCGCTGGGTGAAGGTGGCGTCCGGGTAGGCGCTGGTGCCCTCGCGGGCGAAACGTGCCCGCGCCATCGCCTCGCTGGCCTGGCGCTGTGCCGCGATCACGTCGCGGTCCCACTGGTCGCGCAGGCTGCGGGCGATCGGTTCCGCGCGCCGGGCCAATACGATCATCGGGTCGTTCGACGCCGCGACCGCGGTCTGGCCGCCGCGCCACAGCGCCTGCCGCACCCTGGCGTCGCCGAGGTGGGTGAAGTTCACGGCGTGGCTCGCGACCTCGTCCGGCGACTGGGTGCCGAGCACGGCGCGCACCGCCTCGTCGTCGGCGCCGAGCGACTGGCGCAGCTTGCCGAGCGAGAAGGAGAGCAGGGTCTGTTCGAGCTGCGGATGCACCGGCGCGGCCGCTCCGAGCTCCGCCTCGATCGCCGGAAGCTTGGCGTCGTGGTATTCCGTCAGGCGTTGCGCGTCCGGCTTGACGCGTTCGGCGGTGCCGCGCACCAGCAGCTTGGCGTAGCTGAACAGCTCGCCCTGCAGGCCGCGCGGGTTGCGGCGGCCGCCCTCGATCATCACGTATTTGGTGTAGAGCCTGCGCTCGGCGTCGAGCGACGGGGCCAGCTTCGCCCACGGGTCGCCGAACTGCGCGCGCCGGCCGGGATCGGCGTCGATCCAGGCGCGCAGGGCGTCCTCGCGCTTCTGCTTGCCCGCGATCAGGGCGGGATCGGCGAGCGTCTGCAGCCAGCCGCCATAGACCTTCAGGCTGTTCTCGGTGCCGAACAGCTCGTCGCCCGCGTCCTGCGCCTGGTTCGCGCCGATCCGGCCGTACTCCCACAGCACGCCGTCGAGCGAGGAGAAGTAGCCGAAGGTGCTGGGCAGCTCGAGGTCGCGCAGCAGCCCGAGCTGCGCCACGGTCGACTCGCGCGAGGTGGCGCCCGGATTGCCGGAGGTGAACACCAGCTCGCCCTCCCTGGGTCCCGCGGGATCGAACGGGAAGAACTGGGTATGCGCCGGCCTGCCGTGGTCGTAGGCGCGCAGGAAGGTGACGTCGAGGTCGTAGCGGGGGAAGTTGAAGTTGTCCGGATCGCCGCCGAAGAACGCGGCATCCTGGTCCGGCGCGAACACCAGCCGCACGTCCTGGTAGCGACGGTAGCGATACAGCGCGGTGCGGCCGCCGTGGTACAGCGTGACCACGTCGCAGCGCCAGGTCGTGGCGTCGCCGCCGACGCACTGCTTCTCGATGCCGCTCTCGGCCGCCTGCTGAGCGTGCACGTAGTCGGTGCCCTGTTTGCCGGCGAGGGCGGCGCTCATCCGCGCGCTGACGTCACTGATGTTGTCGAGCCGGTCCAGCTCCATCGCCGGGCAGCGCGGCTCCCGGCCCTGCGAGCCGGCGGTGTAGCCAGCCTGCATCGCGTCGTGCCCGGGGGTGGAGAGCTGCGAGAGGCACTCGTTGGCGCAGTGATGGTTGGTCATCACCAGCCCGTCGCCCGACACGAACGAGGCGGAGCAGCCCAGCGCCAGGCGCGCCGAGGCCTGGGTGACGCGCTGGATCCACTCCGCCGACGGCGTGAAGCCGTAGCGCGCCTGCATCTGCTTGGCAGGCAGGTTGTCCATCGTCCACATGCCCTCGTCGGCCCGCGCCTGAGTGCCAAAGCAGAGGGCGGCGGCGAGGAGCAGCAGGCGCGGTCGTGTCATTCGCAGCTTCCGTGGCAAGAGCGACCGGACCGATGCCGATCTTCAAGGATCGGGGTCTGGGGCCTGAGGCCCCAGCGGGTCAAGGGCGGAGCCCTTGCCTGATGCCGCTGGATGGGCGCTCACCCGCCCGCTTCCAGCTCCTGTTCGGCGAGCAGCCAATCCTCCTCGGCCTGCAACTGCTCGTGCCGGATCGCGGCCAGCCGGGTGTTGGCGCGGGCGATGTCGTCCCCCCGTCCCGGCGCATACAGCGCCGGATCGGCGAGCCGGCGCTCCAGCGCCGCACGTTCCTCGGCCAGCCGCGCGAGCAGCGTTTCGGCATCCCGTGCGCGCTTGCGCAGCGGCGCCAGCATGCGTCGCTGCTCGGCGCGCTCGCGCCGGTCGGGCGGCAAGGCCGCAGCCTCGGCGGGACGCATGGTGTCGCGCCCGTTCTCGCGGTTCAACTGTCGCGCCCGCTCCACGAGCCAGGCGCGATAATCCGCCATGTCGCCGTCGAACGGCTTGACCGTGCCGTCGCCGACCAGCCAGAGCCGGTCCGCCACCAGCTCGACCAGATGCGGATCGTGGCTGATCAGCAGCACCGCGCCGCCGAACTCGGCCAGTGCGCGCACCAGCGCCTCGCGGGCATCGATGTCGAGATGGTTGGTCGGCTCGTCGAGGATCAGCAGGTGCGGCGCCTCGCGCGTCGCCAGCGCCAGCAGCAGCCGCGCGCGTTCGCCACCCGAGAGGTCGCGCGAGGGCGTGCCGGCGCGGTCGGCGTCGAGCCCGAAGCGCGCCAGCTGCGCGCGCACCGTGGTCGGCGCCGCATCCGGCATCGCGCGCGCCATGTGCGCGACCGGGCTGTCCGCGGCCACCAGCTCGTCGGCCTGGTGCTGGGCGAAGTAGCCGACGCGGAGTGCGCGCGCATGCGACAGCGTGCCGCGCATCGGCGCCAGACGTCCCGCGACCAGCTTGGCGAAGGTCGATTTGCCGTTGCCGTTCGCGCCGAGCAGGGCGATGCGGTCGTCCATGTCCAGGCGCAGCGACAGTCCGCGCAGGATCGTCCTGCCGTCATAGCCGGCCTCGACCTGCTGCATGGTCAGCATCGGCGGCGGGAGCGGCGGAGGCTCGGGAAAGGCGAAGCGGGTCGGCGCTTCCTCGACCACGCTCTCGATGTCGGGCAGCCGCTCCAGTGCCTTGATCCGCGCCTGCGCCTGCCGCGCCTTGGTCGCCGAGGCGCGGAAGCGGTCGACGTAGGACTGCATGTGCGCCCGCCGCTGCGCGATCCGCTCGGCGGCACGGTTCTGCTGCAGGGCCTGTTCGGTGCGGATGCGCACGAACTCGTCGTAGCCGCCCGGCGTCAGCGAGATCCGGCCGCGGTCGAGATGCGCGATCGCCTCCACCGAGCGGTCGAGCAGGGTGCGGTCGTGGCTGACGATCAGCGCCGCACCCGGGAAGCGCTGCAGCCAGCCCTCCAGCCAGATCGTCGCTTCCAGGTCCAGATGGTTGGTCGGCTCGTCGAGCAGCAGCAGGTCCGGCTGCAGGAACAGCGCCGTCGCCAGCGCCACCCGCATCCGCCAGCCGCCGGAGAACTCGTCGACCGCGCGCGCCTGTGCCGCCGCATCGAAGCCGAGCCCGGCGAGGATGCTGGCGGCGCGCGCGGGTGCCGCGTCGGCGCCGATCGCCAGCAGCCGCTCGTGGATGTCGGCGAGCCGCGCCGGATCGGCCCCAGACTCACTCGTCATCTCGCTCGCCGCCTCGCTCTGGGCGAGCAGGGCGGCGCGCTCGATATCGCCGTCGAGCACCGTGCGCAGCAGCGACACCGGGCCGGACGGCGCCTCCTGGCGCACCTGGGCCAGGCGGGCGCGCGACGACAGCCGGATCTCTCCGCCGTCGGGTGCGATCTCGCCGGCGATCGCCGCCAGCAGCGTCGACTTGCCGGCGCCGTTGCGTCCGAGCAGGCCGATGCGCCGCCCCGGCTCGACGGTGAGGTCGGCGCCGTCGAGCAGGGTGCGGCCGGCGACGCGCAGCACCAGGTCGGAGATGACGAGCAGGCTCACGCGGCTGGGAGGCTCCTGCGGTGGTCACGAGGCCGGTTTTGTTCTAGATGCCGGGCCGTCCGCCGGCAGTGCCGGGATCGTCCCGCCGCTGCATACCCGACCACCCGCATGAGGAGCCAGATCATGGCGATCGAGCACACGCTTTCCATCATCAAGCCGGACGCCACCCGGCGCAACCTGACCGGCAGGATCAACGCGCTGTTCGAGGAGGCGGGCCTGCGCATCGTCGCCCAGAAGCGCATCCGGCTGTCCGAGGCGCAGGCGCAGGCGTTCTACGCGGTGCACAGGGAGCGCCCGTTCTACGCGAGCCTGGTGGCCTCGATGATCACCGCACCGGTGGTGGTCCAGGTGCTGGCCGGCGAGGGCGCTGTGCTGAAGCATCGCGAGGTGATGGGCGCCACCGACCCCAGGAAGGCGGAGCCGCACACCGTGCGCGCGCAGTTCGCCGAGAGCATCGAGGCGAACTCGGTGCACGGCTCGGACAGCGTCGAGAACGCGGCCACCGAGATCGCCTTCTTCTTCGCGGGCACCGAGATCCTGCCCTGATCGTGCGGCGGGCGACGCCGCCCGCCTCGCCCGCGCTCAGTGCGCCGCGGTCAGCCCAGCGTCCAGTCCAGCAGCACCAGCAGCACGCCGATCGTCACCACCGCCCAGAAGGCGGTGCGGCAGAAGCGTGCCCAGAACAGCTGACGGTCCGCCATCAGGGCCTCGACGTTGGTCGGCGGCGGTGCCGCGTCGCCCGTCGCGGGCCCGGTCGCGGGATCGGGTGTCATGTCGTCGCGCCTCCTGCCGCTTTCTCCGTGCGCCTGCTGTAGCGCCCATCCGCCTACACCGCCAGGAGTGCCGCGTCGGCAGCGTCGTCCGGGTGCTGCGCCGTGCCGCCCAGGTGGCGACGCAGCGCCAGCGGATACAGCCTGTGCTCCTGACGCAGCACGCGCGCCGCCAGGGCCTCCGGCGTATCGCCCGGCTGCACCGGGACCGCGGCCTGGCCCAGGATCGGGCCGTCGTCCAGTCGTTCGGTGACCAGGTGCACGGTGCAGCCATGCAGCTTGACCCCGGCACGCAGCGCCCGCTCGTGGGTGTGCAGGCCGGGAAAGGCGGGCAGCAGGCTCGGGTGGATGTTGAGCATCCGACCGTCCCAGGCGGCGGTCAGGAACGGCGTCAGCACGCGCATGTAGCCGGCGAGGCAGACGCAGGCGATGCCCGCCTCGCGCAGTGCCGCATCGATCGCCCGCTCATGCGCCTGCCGGTCGCCGGCGAAGCCGCGATGGTCGATCGCCTGCGCCGCGATCCCGGCGTCGCGCGCGAGGCCGAGCGCGCCCGCGTCCGGCCGATTGCTCAGCACCAGCGCGATCCGCGCCGGGTAGCCTGCCTCGCGGCTCGCCTCGATCAGCGCCGACAGGTTGCTGCCGCGGCCGCTCGCCAGCACCGCGACCGGGACCCTCGCCACCAGCGGCTCAGCCCACGAAGCCGGGCACGTTGTCGAAACGCAACGATGCTTCGCCGTCCGGCGCATCCTCCGGCGTCGCCTCGATCCGGCCGATCAGCGAGAACGGCTCGCCGAGCTCGGAGAGCAGCGCGCTGGCGCTCGAGGCGTTCGACACCACCAGCGCCATGCCGATGCCGCAGTTGAACACGCGCAGCATCTCCTGCGCCGGCACGCCGCCGCTGCGCGCGAGCCAGCCGAACACCGGCGGCACCACCCAGCTCGCGCCGTCGAGTGCGGCGCGCAGGCCGGCCGGCAGCACCCGCGGCAGGTTGCCAGGCAGGCCGCCGCCGGTGATGTGCGCCGCCCCGCGCAGCAGCCCGGCCCGGTGCAGCGCCAGCACCGCGCGCACGTAGAGCCGGGTCGGCGTCATCAGCGCCTCGCCCAGGCTGAGCCCGGGGGCGTAGGGGCAGGGGGCGTCCCACGCGAGCCCTGCCTCGCGCACGATGCGTCGCACCAGCGAGAAGCCGTTGGCATGCACGCCGCTGCTCGGCAGCCCCAGGATGCCATCACCGGCGGCGATGCCCTGCGGCAGCACGGCGCCGCGCTCCGCCGCCCCCACCGCGAAGCCGGCGAGGTCGTAGTGGCCGGCGCCGTACAGGCCGGGCATCTCCGCGGTCTCGCCGCCGACCAGCGCGCAGCCGCTCAGCCGGCAGCCCTCCGCGATGCCGCGCACCACGCGCGATGCCTGCTCCACGTCGAGCGCGCCGGTGGCGAAGTAGTCCAGGAAGAACAGCGGCTCGGCGCCCTGCACCACCAGGTCGTTGACGCACATCGCCACCAGGTCGATGCCGACCGCGTCGTGCCGCCCGGTCTCGATCGCGACCAGCAGCTTGGTGCCGACCCCGTCGGTGCACGAGACCAGCACCGGATCGCGGAAGCCCGCCGCCTTCAGGTCGAACAGCGCGCCGAATCCGCCCAGGCCGCCCATCGTGCCGGGGCGGTCGGTGGCGCCGGCGGCGGGCCGGATCGCCTCGACCAGCGACTCGCCGGCCTCGATGTCCACGCCGGCCTCGCGATAGCTGCCGCGAGCGGAAGGGGGTTGGCTCATGGGTCCTGTTGCCTCATTCCTGCTGTCGGCCCTGCCGCCGGCGCCTTAGGCGGTTGGATCGGGTGCGGTGGATCGGGCGAAGCTTTACGGCAGGCGGGGCGGCGCGAGAAGCATTGGCGGGACAGATCGGCCACGACGCATACGAGGCGCCCTCCGCCACGCGCCAGCTGGCGCTGCCGTTCGCGCATCGTCCGCGCTTCGCGCGCGCCGACTTCGTCGCCGCATCCTGCAACGCGTCGGCGCTGGCCTGGCTCGACCGCGACCGCGACGCGCGCTGGCCGGACCACCGCCTGGCGCTGTGGGGAGAGGCCGGCTGCGGCAAGACCCACCTGCTGCAGCTCTGGGCGCGCGACCACGATGCCTGGCTGCTGCCCGGAACCGCGCTGCGCGGCCTGCCGGCGCTGCCCACGGGGGTCGAGGATGCCGGCGGCATCGCGGTCGACGACGCCGACGCCGCGAGCGACGAGCACGCCCTGCTGCACCTGCTCAACGCCGCCCGCGAGCAGCGGCTGCCGGTCCTGCTCGCCGGCCGCGAGGCGCCGTCGCGATGGAAGGTCGCGCTGCCGGACCTGGCCAGCCGGCTGCGCGCCACCCTGGCGGTGCCGCTGGGTCGACCGGACGAGGCGCTGCTGCGCATCCTGCTGTTGCGCCTGCTCGCCGAACGCCAGCTGGCGGTGGCGCCGCCGCTCGTCGAGTGGCTGCTGCTGCGGCTGCCGCGACGCGCCGACGCCATGCGCGAGGCGGCCCGGCTGCTCGACCAGGCGGCGCTGGCCTGCGGCACGGGGGTGACGCGATCGCTCGCGGCATCGGTGCTCGACGAGATGCTTTAGTCAGGCCAGGGCATGCTTTAGTCAGGCCAGGGCGCTGGTCTGGACCCGCCAAAGACGGAGCCTTCGGGAACCTCTACTCAGGCAAGTCGGGTGGGCTTCGGCCAGCGTCGGTGCAGCCAGAGCCAGGAGGCCGGATCGGCGCGGATCCAGCGTTCGAGCGTCGCGTTCGCCGCCCGCATGATGGCGTGGATGTCGGCCTGCCGGTCTCCGGTGACCGGGACGTCGAGCGGCGCCTCGCAGACCATGCGGAACCTCGCAGGCCCCAGCCGCAGCACGCGGACCGGAACGATCGCGCAGCGGTAGCGCAACGCGAGCTGCGCCAGCGCCGGCGCCGTCATGACGTCGGTGCCGAAGAACGGCACGGCGATGCCGTCGTTCATCTTCTGGTCGATCAGCAGGCCGAGCGATCCGCCGCCCTGCAGGTGCCGCATCGCGCCGCGCGCGCCCTTCGCACCCTTGGCGAACATCGACACCCGCGGGCCCAGCGCGCGCTCGCGCATCGCCTGGATGAAGGTGTCGACCCGCTGGTTCGACGCCGCGCGGTAGAAGCCGGAGACGGTCAGGCCGAGCTGTGCCGCGATCGGCAGCACCATCTCCCAGTTGCCGAAATGGCCGGAGAAGAACAGCGTCGGGACGCCGTCCCTCAGCCGCTCGACGTGCTCGGCTCCGACCAGCTCCCAGCCGGGGCCGCACGCGGTGCGTCGGAGCGACGCCAGGTGCGGCAGCTCGGCCACGTTGCGGCCGAGATTGTCCCACACCCGGCGCAGGATGCGCCGGCGCTGCCGCGGATCGAGCCCGGGCAGCGCACGACGGAGGTTGGCGTCGCCGAGCCGGGAGACCGGCAGCCACGGCCCGATGGTGCGAGCGATCCGGCCGCCCAGGCCCGACGCCCGCACCGGTCCGAGGCGCTCGAGCAGCGAGCTGAGGCAGCGGAGCCCCGCGGCCTGGACGCGGTGGGTGAGGCGTGTCCGCGCGAGGCTCGAAGACGGTGACGGCATGCGGTGCTGTATCGCATCGCCCTCGCCCGATCCATCGTCGCAGCCGCGACACCACGGACCTGAAGGACCGCACCTCGGTGATCGGGTTCCCTCACCGGGGAACGTTTCCGGCAGCGCCACGAGCAGGTCGAGCGCTGCATCACGTGCGAACGAAGCAGTCTGCACCATCGATGTTTGCCGTGGAGTTCGACCCGGACAGACTGCTCGACAGGTCGTTCGCCGGCCGGGTCAACGCGTCTGACGGAGCGGTTCGCGATGCAGCCGGTTCCCGGTGCCGCGCAGCCCGAGAAGCAGCGAGAAGTGGGTCGCGGTGATGCCGTGCGCCACCACTGAGGCGGCGACCGCCAAGCTGACCACCGGCCAGAGCGAGGCGATCCCGGTCTGGTCCTGCGCGTCGCAGGCGTAGAACAGCGCCGCCGCGCCGATCGGCCCGAACCAGCCGGCGAAGAGGCGATACGGGAGCGGCCGCGTCCAGGACATCAGTCCGCCCAGCAGGAGCCACGCCGGCAGCCGTCGCAGCAACAGGATCGACACGGCATAGGCGATGCCATGCCAGCCGAGCGCGTACCAGTCGCGCCATGGAACTGCGGCGCCGAGCAGGAACATGATCGGCAAGTCGAAGAAGCGTGCGACCGCCTCGTTGAAATGCTCTTGGTGCTCCTCGTGGTCCTCGCCGACGAAGTCGTTGAGCACGGCGCCGGCGACGAACGCGCCGAGCACGCCGTTGCCGCCGATCGACTGCAGCCCGGCCAGGGTTGCCAGCGCCAGGGCCAGCACGATGGTCAGCAGGGAAGAACGCTCGGTGTCCGGATGTCGACCTGCCCAGTCCATGCAGCGTCGCGCGACGTATCCGCCGAGGGCACCAATTACCACCGCGCTGCCGACGCCGATCACCAGCACGTGCAGCAGCCAGCCGGCTAGGCCGTGGCCCGCGTCGCCCGGTCGCGTGGCGAGGATCGCGAACAGCGGGATCATCACGATGGGGGCCGCAAGCCCGTCATTGATGCCGCTCTCGGCATTGATCCCGTGACGCAGGTCTTCGGCGACCGTCCGGCGCGCCAGCGGACCGCTGACGATGGGCGCCGAGAGCACCGGGTCGGTCGGCGACAGGATCGCCCCCACCAGCACGCAGACCAGTGCCGGCAGGCCGAGCCACAGCCAGGCGATCGCCGCGCCCGCCGCCCACATCGACAGCATGCCGGGGCCCAGTGCCACCGACAGGCTGCGCCAGTGCCGGCGCAGCCAGCCGCGGGGCAGCCGCATCGCCGAGGCGAGCACCGCGATCGCCAAGGTGAGCCGGCAGGCCTCCCGGAACAGCGCGCGCGCCGCCGGATCGTGTCCCGGGTCGATCCGGATGAAGCCGAACAACACCGGTCCCAGCAGCACGCCGACGACGGCGCAGACCAGCGGCTCGGACATCCATAGCTCCGAGTTCACGATGCCGGACGTCGCACCCAGCAGCAGGAGCAGCAGGGTGACCGAGAACACGAGCAGCCACGGATCGTGAATGATCATGGACCAGCGCTACAGAGTTCCGGGTCCGGACGCACGGCCTAATGCCGGTGCCGCGCCGTGTCGCCGCGTCCCGATCTGAAGTCCCGATATCGACGCACTGCCAGCTCTTCGCCGCTTCGGCGACCTCGGCCGATCGCAGCGAGCCTGGCTTGCGCCTCCCGCAGCCGCTCGTCCGGAGGCCGACCCCGGATCGTTGTGCCGGGCGCCGTGGCCGTGCCGCAGCCTCCGGGATCGCGAGCACGCACCGGAGCACCGTGCCATCGATCCGGAAATCCGCTTCCAGCCGGCGGCCGTCGCCCGACGCGCGTCAGTCGCGCAGCGGCGGCGGTCCGAGCTCTTCCACCAGCTGCCCCATGCGCGCGTAGGCCTTGTTGCGGTAGGCGATCAGCTTCGCCAGCCGCTCCGGGCTGAACGTGCCGGACAGACCTTCCCCGGTCTTGGTGCCGTGCTTGCCCGCCGCGACCAGCTGCTTCAGCAGCTCGGGTGTCGCCATGCGGCTGCCGAAGGCAGCCTCGAACGTCTTGAAGCCGCTCGCATAGACGTCGAGCCCGGCCATGTCGGCGATCACGAACGGGCCGAAGAAGGGCAGGCGGAAGCCGAAGGTGGTGCTGGTCAGGGTGTCGACGTCCTCCGGCGTGGCGACCCCCTCCTCGACGATCGACATCGCCTCCTTGAGCAGGACGTACTGCAGGCGGTTGAGCACGAAGCCGGGCACGTCGGCCACCTCGGCGCTGCGCCGTCCGGCGCGGGCCAGCATGTCCTTGATCACCGGGATCACCGCCGGGTCGGTCGCCTTGCCGGACACCAGCTCGACGCCGGGGATGAACGGTGCCGGATTGCTGAAATGCACGGTCAGGAAGCGCTCGGGATGGGTCACCGCGGGGGCCAGCGTATGCACCGGCAGGGTCGAGGTGTTGGTGCCGATGATGGCGTCGGTGCGGGCCGCGGCACAGATCCGGCGCAGCACCTCGTGCTTGATCGCCGGAACCTCCGGCACCGCCTCCTCGATGAAGTCGACCCCCGCCACAGCCTCCTCGATCGAGGCGGCCGCGCGTATGTTGCGCCCGATGGTGCGGGCGGCGCCGGCCGGGAACAGACCCTGCGCCTCGAACTGCTCCGCTTCCGCCAGCAGCCGCTCGAGTGCCGCATGGGTCGTCGCCGTCGACGCGTCCGCCAGCGTGACCTGCATCCCGGCGAGCGCCAGCGACTGCGCGATGCCGCCGCCCATGTAGCCCGCGCCGACGACCGCCACGGTATCGATCTTCTCGATCATGCTCTTCTGCCTCGATTGGCCGCGCTGCCGGTCGCATCGGCCGCGGCGTGTTCCGTCCGCCCGGACACTAGACGGACCGGCCGCGGACGGCGAGACCGCAGGGAACACGACCGGCCCGGTACTCGCTTCCGAGCGCCCGCACGCAGGGTGCCGCGGCTTCAGGCACCCGAGGCAGCGAGGGACGGCGCCGCGATCGCCGACGCGGCCTCCAGCAAGGCGGCGCACCAGTCGGCGATCGCCCGGTTCACGGCGTCGGGGCTATCCAGCATCAGCATGTGCCCGGCATCGACGGTGATCTCGGTCAGGTCGGGGCAATCCTGCTGCATCGGCTCGGCGAGGCGGCTGCGCACGGTGTCGCAGACGACGTCGCGCCCGGCATGCAGGAACAGCGCGGGCAGCGTCAGCCGTCCGAACCGCGGCGCCTCGGCGGCGTAGGCGAGGGTCCCGCCTC
This sequence comes from uncultured Acetobacteraceae bacterium, assembly GCA_964242335.1. Classification (GTDB taxonomy): domain Bacteria; phylum Pseudomonadota; class Alphaproteobacteria; order Acetobacterales; family Acetobacteraceae; genus Lichenicoccus. The sequence goes on from CAXTAY010000002.1 coordinate 206,993, forward strand.
GATCCATCGGCTGCGATGCCGCGCCGTCCGGACCTCGCCGCGGGCGAGGGGTAGGCCGATCGCGGCTCTGTCGGCCGCGCGCGTGCCGGGCGGCGTCATGACGGCAGATCGATCTTCAGCGTCGCGATGAAGCGCCAGTCCGCCAGTGCCGCGCGTCGGTGGGTGGCCGTCTCGGCCTCGTACTGCGCGCTGTCGGGGATGCGGCGCAGCGTCGCGAAATCCTGGTACTCGACGATGACCATGTCGTCCCACGCCTCGCCCGCCGGTGCGATGAGCATCGCCCATACGCCGACGAGCAGGACCGGGCGAACCGTGCGCCGGGAGCCACCGCCGCCGCCACCTGGGCGAAGGCCGGTGCGTAGCGCTGCAGATAGGCCTCGCGGCTCGGGCACGGAGCCAGGTCCGAGGGCCGTGCGTAGGTCGCCTGCGCCCGGTAGCGGACCAGGTTGAGCATATGCACCGGTCCTCGTCCGCAGAGCGCCCGCTCCGCCGCATCCATCGCTTCGCGCGTCACCTCGACATCCGCCATCGTCGTGCCTCCCGGTCGCCGGCGCCACGCCCGACGCCGACGACGCGACTTGACAGACCAATACGGTCGTACGTATTAAAATTCCATGGCACGACCCTCACTGCGCAAGAAAATCGTCGAATCCGGCCTGACCACGCTGCACCGGCAAGGCTTCAACGCCTCGGGCGTGCGCGACATCACCGCGGCGGCCGGCGTCCCGCACGGCTCCTTCACCAACCACTTCCGGTCCAAGGAGGCGTTCGGGATCGCGGTGCTCGACCTCTACTACCAGCGGACCGAGGCGATCTTCGAGCTGACGCTGCGCGATGCGACGCGCCCGCCGGCGGAGCGGCTGCGCGCCTATTTCGACGCCATCACCGACTTCCTCGCCGAGGTCGGCTGGCGCCATGGCTGCATGATCAGCAACATGAGCCTGGAGACCGCGGAGCACAGCGAGCCGCTGCGCGAGCGTCTCGGCGAGATCTTCCGGGGCCTGACACGAGGTTTCGCCGAGGCGGTCCGCGCGGCGCAGGTGGCGGGTGCGGTGCGCGACGATCTAGACGCGGCGGACCTCGCCGACGTCCTGCTGTCGGCCTGGAACGGCGCCATGCTGCGCATGAAGGTGGAGCGCAGCCCGGCACCGCTCGATCGCTTCAAGCGCGTCTTCCTCTCGACCCTGCTCGCCGTATTGCCGGGTCCCGAGGCGCACGAGCATCGCCGCGGCTGAGCGGCAGGCGGCTCCACAGCAGGCGGCGACCGGAGCAGGCGGCAACCGGGACCGGGGCGAGGCGCTGAGCAAGTCATGGCGGGTTGTGGGCAGGTGCGGTTGACCGATCGGCAGGTGGCGGCGATCGCGCGCGCCCTCGCCGAGCCGCGCCGCTACCAGATCCTCAGGGAGATCGGCGGTTCCGAGGCGCCGCTGCCATGCAGCTGCCTGCAGCAGGCGCGGCAGGTCAGCGCCGCCACCGTGTCGCACCACATCAAGGAACTGGAAGCGGCCGGCCTGATCCGCATCACCCGGGAAGGCAAGTTCGCCCACCTCGCACTGCAGCGCGACGTGCTGCGCGCCTATCTCGACCAGCTCTCCGAGATCTAGATGATGCCCGTCCGGACGATGGGAGCCTGAAGCCGCTTGTAACGCTTCGACGGACGTCTAAATGATCGGGCGGCAGTCCTTACGGGCGGCAGTCTTCAACGGAGAGTTCGATGAGCAGTCTGACAGGCAAGGTCGCGGTGGTGACCGGGGCGTCCAAGGGCATCGGTGCGGCGATCGCCAGGGCGCTGGCGACGGCGGGAGCGTCGGTCGCGGTGAACTACGCGTCCGACCGCGAGGGTGCCGAGCGCGTGGTCGCGGCCATCAACGGCGCCGGCGGCAGGGCGATCGCGGTGCAGGGCGACGTCTCGAAGCTGGCCGACGTGCGGCGCCTGTTCGCCGAGGCGAGGCAGCAGCTCGGTTCGCTCGACGTGCTGGTGAACAATGCCGGCGTCTACCGCTTCGCGACGCTCGAGGAGGTGACGGAGCAGGAGTTCCACCGTCATTTCGACATCAACGTGCTCGGGCTGCTGCTGGCGACGCAGGAGGCGGCGAAGCATTTCGGTCCGGCCGGCGGCAGCGTGATCAATATCGGCTCGGTCGTGAGCCGGATCACGCCGCCGGGCGCTGTGGTCTACACCGCCACCAAGGCGGCGGTGACGGCGATCACCCAGGTGCTGGCGAAGGAACTCGGACCGAGGAAGATACGGGTGAACTCGATCAATCCGGGCGGCGTGGAGACCGAGGGCACGCACACGATGGGCATGATCGGCGGCGATCTCGAGAAGCAGATCGTGGCGCAGACGCCGCTGGGACGGATGGGCCAGCCCGACGATATCGCGCCGGTCGCGGTGTTCCTGGCGTCGGCCGCGTCGGGATGGGTGACCGGGGATGAGTTCATCGTCTCCGGCGGGGTGCGCTAGCGGAAGGCAGAGCAAGCGGCGTTGCCCCTTGACCCCATCAAAGGCGAGCCTTTGAAAACCTGATTTCTAAGCGATCGGGGTCTGGGGCCTGCGGCCCCAGCGGGTCAGGGGCAGCGCCCTTGCCCGGCCTTCCACTCGGCGCACACACGCTTCAGCCGTTGATGCGCGCCAGCACCCGCTCGCCGTCCCGCGCGGCACCCGGAGGCGCTGCCGGCGTGCGCCCGTAGGTCGTATAGAGGGCGACCGCGGTGAACAGCACGGCGCCGACCATGTTGCCGAGCGTGACCGGGATCTCGTTCCAGAGCCACCAGTCGCTGAAGCCGACATGGGCGCCCAGCATCATGCCGACCGGGATCGCGAACATGTTGACGACCGAGTGCTCGAAGCCGAGCTCGACGAACACGAAGATCGGCAGCCAGGCGCCGAGGATCTTGCCGACCGTGGAGGTGGACGCGTAGCTCATCACCGAGCCGAGGCTGACCATCCAGTTGCACAGGATCGCCTTGACGAACACGGTCAGCATGCCGGCGGCGCCGAACGCCTCGTAGGCGGTGGTCTTCGTCACCGCCAGCGCGCGCAGCCGGTCGCCGATCAGGCCGCCGCTGGTGTGTCCGGCCTCGGTGCTGGCGATCCAGAACAGCACCGCGTAGATCACGCTGCCCAGGAGGTTGCCGAGGAACACCCAGCTCCAGTTGGTGACGACCTGGCCGAAGCGGATCCGTCCGGCCATCCAGGCGGTCGGCATGATGGCGAAGTTGCCGGTGAGCAGCTCCAGCCCCAGGATGATGATCAGCGCGAAGCCCGCCGGGAACAGCAGGGCGCCGGCGACGAAGGTGCCCGTCTGTGCCGCCACCAGGAACGCCATGCTGGTGACGAAGGCGAGGTAGGCGCCGGCGAGCGCGCCGCGTATCAGCAGGTCGAGCTTCGGCAGCGAGGCCTTGATCACGCCGGCCTCTACCATGCTGCCGACGACCTGGGCTGGCCTCACGTAATCCGCCATGCGAGCTGCTCCGTGCTGGATGCGCCCTCAGCGGCGATCTGCTCGGCAAACAGTGACAGCGTCGACTAAGTTCCGGCGGCGGCCTGCCTGGTTCGGCACGCGGGCGCGACCCGGACGTCGTCGCGTCAGACACGGTCTCCACATCCCGCTGTGCCGAGCAAGAAGGTTGCGAAACGTCGCCGCGCCTGCCGTGGTGGTGGATCGCCGGGAGGCGATCAGCTTCCGTGCGCGTAGATCGCCTTGGCGTTGCTCGCGTCGATCAGCTTGGTCGGCACCGTGATCAGCTTCGGCACCGAGGTCGCGCAGTCGAGCAGGATCTGCTTGGCGAGATCCAGGGCCTCCGCGGCACCGGTCGGGTAGACCATGGTCGCGGACCACTCGCCGTCGGCCACCGCGCGTATGCCGCCCGACGGACCGGGCAGCCCGTCGGTGCCGATGATCTTGACCTTACCCAGCTTGCCCGCCTGCTTGACGGCGATGTAGGCGCCGGCGGCCGCGAGGTCGTTGCAGGCGTAGACCAGCTTGATGTCGGGATGCGATTGCAGCATCGCGCCGAACACCGTCACCGCCTTGTCTTGCATCCAGTCGACCGGCTGCACGGCGACCACCTTGAGCTTCGGGTTGCCGGCGATGCCGGCCTTGAAGCCCTCCAGACGCTCGATCGCCGGCGACGAGCTCGGCAGGCCCTCAAGGATCGCGACCTCGCCGCCCTCGGGCATCAGCTTGGTCGCGGCGTACTCGCCCGCCTGCTTGGCGATGGCGCGGTTGTCGCCGGTGACGAAGCTGGTGTAGTCGTCGCCGACCGTCTTGCGGTCGATCTCGATCACCGGGATCCCGGCCTTCATCACGCGGGTGACCGCGGGCGTCAGCGGTGCCGCCTCGAAGGCGGAGATCATCAGCAGGTCGACCTGCTGGGTGAGGAAGTTCTCCACCTGCGAGACCTGCGTGTTGTCGTTGGCCTGGCCGTCGGCGAGGATGATCTTGAATTGCGGGTAGTTCTTGGTCAGCTGGACCAGGTCGTCGTTCATCTTGGCGCGGTAGGGCTCCTTGAAGTTCGCCTGGGAGAATCCGATCGTGTAGTGGTCGTTGGGACCGCAGCTCTTGGCGATCGGCTTGGCGGCCTGCGCCGCGCCGCCCAGCGGCAGCGACGCGCTGATGATCGTGGCGGCGAGCAGGTTGAGGCGTCGTGTCATGGTCTCTCTCCCGTTGGTCAGCGCGAGCTTCCGTCGCGTCCGATGATGGTCTGCAGGCCGGCTGCGAGCACGATGATGGCACCTGTCGCCAGCAGCTGCATCGCCGCACTCACGTCGTTGAGCTGCAGGATGTTGGCGAGCGCGCCCAGCATCACCGCACCGGCGATGGTGCCGACCATGCTGCCGGCGCCGCCGAACAGGTCGGTGCCGCCGATCACCACGGCGGCGATCGCGTTCAACTCGTAGCCGGATCCGTCGTTCGGGCTGCCGAAGCTGAACTGCCCGGCATGCACGATGCCGGCGATCGCCGCGCACAGGCCGCTGAGGCCGTAGACCGACACCTTGATCCAGCGCACCGGGATGCCGGACAGCCGCGCGGCGCGCTCGTTGCCGCCGACCGCGAACACGTAGCGGCCGTAGCGGGTGCGGTTCAGCAGGAAGGTCGCGAACAGCGCCAGCACCAGGAACACCAGCGTCGCCACCGGGAAGGTGTCGCCGAGCAGCCGCTCGCCGAGCACCGCGAAGGCAGGCGGCGCGTTGCCCGGTCCCTGGCCGTAATTGATGTTGATGAAGGTGTTGTTCGACGCGATCAGCGCCAGCCCGCGCGCCGCCTGCAACCCGGCCAGGGTGACGATGAAGGCCTGGATGCGCAGCCGGGTCGAGAGCACGCCCTGCATCAGCCCGAACAGCGTGCCGACCAGCAGCACCAGCGGCAGCGTGGCGCCGAGGCTCCAGCCCTGGTTGACCAGCAGCGTCGCGGTCAGCACGCTGCACAGCCCCAGCACTGCGCCGACCGACAAATCGATGCCGGCGGCGATGATCACGAAGGTCATGCCCAGCGCCAGGATGCCGGTCTCGGAGATCGAGCGCACGATGTTGGCGATGTTGTCGGCAGCCAGGAACAGGATGTGGCCGTGCCGGCGCGGCGAGAACAGCATGCCGCCGATCAGCACCAGGATCAGCCCGAGCAGGCTCTGGAAGCGGATCAGGTGGGCCAGCGGACGCGTCGCCGGCCGTGCCGCCCCGGCGGCCGCGGTGCGCGGCGCCGACCGCCCCGGCAGACCCGGCTTGGCTGCCTGGCTCATGCCGCCCGCACCTCTCCGAGGCTGCTGCGCCGCAGCGTCGCCTCGCTGACCCCGGCCTCGAAGCTCGCCACCGTCACCCCCGCCTGCATTACCACGATGCGGTCGCACAGCCCGAGCAGCTCGGGCAGCTCCGATGAGGCGACCAGCACGCCGAGGCCTCGTCCCGCCAGTTCGCGCAGCTGCCGGTAGATCTCGGCCTTGGCGCCGACATCGACGCCGCGCGTCGGCTCGTCGAGCAGCAGCAGCCGCGGCGCGCTGAGCAGCTCCTTGGCGAACACCACCTTCTGCTGGTTGCCGCCCGAGAGGTTGACCACGCGGGCACCCGGCAGCCGCGGCCGCACGTCGAACCGGTCCAGCGCGCCTGCGACCTGCGCCTGCTCGGCGGCGGCCGAGACCAGACCCCACGGTGTCACGCGCCGCAGCGTCGACATCACGATGTTCCACGCGACCGACTGGCCGAGGATCAGCCCGGTGCCGCGACGGTCGTCGGTGACGTAGGCGAGGCCGGCGCGTCTCGCCGCGGCGACGCTGCCGAGCCGCACCGCCTGGCCGCCGATCCGGACCTCGCCCTCCCAGCGTCCCTGCACCTCGTAGCCGAACAGGGCGGAGAGCAGCTCGGTACGGCCGGCCCCCATCAGGCCGGACAGCCCGACGATCTCGCCCTGTCGCACCGACAGCGAGACGTCGACCGGCGCCTGCCAGCCGGCACGCGGCACCGCGGGGACGAAGCGCGCGTGCTCGAGCGTGAGCAGCGTGGCACCGGCGCCGCTGCTGCCGTCCGGGAACAGCGCGCTGAACTCGCGTCCGACCAGCAGTCGCACCAGCTCGGCCTGCGGCGCGTCGGCGGCCGCCTGGCCGGCGACGGCGCCGTCGCGCATCACCGTCACCCGGTCGGCGATGCGCGCGACCTCCTCCAGCCGGTGCGAGATGTAGATGATGCCGACGCCGCGGCCGCGCAGCTCGCGCACCACCGTGAACAGATGCTCGGCCTCGGTCGCCGAGAGTGCCGCGGTCGGCTCGTCCAGGATCAGGATGCGCGCGTCGGCGGCGAGCGCCTTGGCGATCGCCACCAGCTGCCGCTCGCCCATGCGCAGCGAGGCCACGCGCAGCGCCGGGTCGAGCGCCACCCCGGCGCGGTGCAGCAGCGCGTGCGCCTCGCGCATCATGCGGCCGTCGTCGAGCGTGCGGCGGCCGGTCAGGCGCTCGTGGCCGAGGAACAGGTTGGCGGCGATGCTCAGCCCGGGCACCAGGTCGAGCTCCTGCGGGATCATGATGATGCCGGCCGCGTGCGCCTCGCGCGGGCTGGCGAAGCGCACCTCGCGGCCGGCGAGGGTCATGCTGCCCTGGTCGGGGGTGATGGCGCCGGAGATCACGCTCATCAGCGTGCTCTTGCCGGCCCCGTTCTCGCCGAGCAGCACGTGGATCTCGCTCGCCTGCAGATCGAAATCGACGCCGCGCAGGGCGCGCACGCCGCCGAACCGCTTCTCGATCCCGCTCAGTGAGAGCAACGTCTTCCCCCTTTTTGCAATGACGCTAGGCTCGGCACGGGGGGAGTCAAGGCTCCACGCCGCCGGGTCGTATCGCAGTTCGGGACCGGCCGCTGAACCGCTGGCGAAAACTGTTTCAAGTCCTAAGCTTAGTCCAAGGGATCGGAGTTGATCATGTGGGGGTCGCGGATCGGCAAGGACTACGAGGGGATCCGCCTGCCGTGAGCGACGATCCAGCGCTGGTAGGGGCGGGGCACTCGGCAAGATCGCATTTCGACCAGCGAGGCACGACCTACGACCGGGCCGACATCCATCACCGCGTCGTGCAGATCCTCGCCGCTGGAGCGGACATCGAACCGGGGCTTCGCGTCCTGGACGTCGCCACCGGGACCGGCCTCTTCGCTTTCGAAGCAGCGAGGCAGGTTGGACCGGCCGGAAGCGTGCTTGGCGTGGACATTTCCGAAGGCATGCTCGCCAAGGCGAGCAGGAAGGCCGCAGAGACGGATCTGCGGAACATCGACTTTGTCCTCGGCGATGCTGAGCGGCTCGACCTTCCTCACATGAGCTTCGACCGCCTGGCATGTGCATCGGCGCTGGTGCTCATGTCGGACATTCCTCGTGCTCTGCGCTGCTGGTTCAGCCTGCTCAGGCCAGGTGGGATCATCGCGTTCGACACGCCTGCCCGACCGTTCGGTCTTTCCGGCACCATCGCGGAGGTTGCGGCCAAGCACGGCGTCAAGCTGGACTATGCCGACGTCGCGGACACTCCTGGCAAATGCCGCTGCTTGCTCGAAGGTGCGGCGTTCGAGGTCGTGGCCATCAGGACCGAGATCGCGGACACCGCACCGGTCGAGCTCGGCAACGCGGTCGCGTTCTGGGACGACCACCTCGACCATCCTGCATGGCGTCTCCTGAAGGCGGCTGCTCCGGCAACGCGCGAAGCCATCCGATCCGCCTACGTCGACAGCGTCACGGCCGCAGCTTTTGATGGGCGGGTCTGCAACGATACGACGTTGAACTTCACGTTCGGCCGCAGGCCGTCGTGAGCGGCTGCTGAGAGCTCATGGAGTATCGGCCGCGATGAAACGAAAGGCAGAGCAAGGGGCTTTGCCCCTTGACCCCATCGAAGGCGAGCCTTCGAAAACCTCTTGAAGAGATCGGGGTCTGGGGCCTGCGGCCCCAGCGGGTCAAGGGCGGAGCCCTTGGCTTGCTTCGGCTCCCCGAAACACGCTCGCGCCGCACTTCAGTATGCAAGTGCCACCCCATCGGCGCGCATCTCCGAGGCCGCGGCGTAGACGCGGTCGGCGCCCTTGCCGCGGTGCTCGATGCACTCGTAGCGGCCGAAGCCGCCGTCCGAGGCGCCGATGCGCCAGCCGATCGCGGCGAGCGCTGCGCGCGCCGCCGCCGGCACGCCGGCCTCCAGGCGCAGCAGCCCGTCCGGGCCGAGCCCGGGCAAATCCTCGCCCATGCTCTGCGAGGATCCTTCGTGGTGCCAGCGCGGCGCGTCGCCGGCGGCCTGGATGTCGAGCCCGTAATCGACGCGGTTGACCACGATCTGGGTCTGCCCCATCGGCTGCATGTCGCCGCCCATCACCCCGAACGCCATCCACGGCCTGCCGCCGCGGGTGGCGAAGCCGGGAATGATGGTCTGGAACGGCCGCTTGCCCGGCCGGTACAGGTTGGGATGGCCGTCGATGAGCGAGAACAGCTCGCCGCGATCCTGGAACATGAAGCCCAGCCCGTCCGCCACCAGCCCGGAGCCCATGCCGCGGAAGTTCGACTGGATCATCGAGAGCATGATGCCGCCGTCGTCGGCGACGCTGAAATAGGTGGTGTCGCCGTGGCTCGGCGCCTGGCCGGGATGCACCGGGGTGAGGATGCGGTCCGGCCGGATCAGCCTGGCGCGCTGTGCCGCGTACTGCTTGGATTTCAGCCACTCGATCGGGATCGCCGCGAAGTGCGGATCGGCGTAGTAGCGGGCGCGGTCCTCGTAGGCGAGACGCTTGGCTTCCGCCTGCAGGTGGATCGAGCGCGCCGACTGGAAGCCGGCGTCGCGCAGGTCGAAATTCTCCAGGATGTTGAGCATCTGCAGCGTCGCCAGCCCCTGGGTGTTGGCCGCCATGCCGTAGATCTCGACGCCACGGTAGCTGGTTACCAGCGGGTCCGCCCATTCGGAGTGATGCGCGCGCAGGTCGGCGCGCGTCATCCAGCCGCCGATGCGACGGAAATAGCCCTCGATGGTGTCGGCGATCGGGCCGTCATAGAACGCGTCGCGTCCGCCGGCGGCGATCATCCGGTAGGTGCGCGCGAGGTCGGGGTTGCGGCGCACGTCGCCCTCGCTGGGCGCGACGCCGCCCGGCGCGTAGGTGCGCATCGCGTTCGCGGTCTCCTCGACGCCGGAGCCGGGCCGCAGGAACGCGCGCAGGTTGCGCTTGATGTAGTAGCCGATCACCTGCGGCGTCGGCACGCCGCGCTCGCACATGCCGATCGCGGGCTCGAACAGCTCGCTCCAGGGCAGCCTGCCGTAGCGCCGGTGCAGCGACCACCAGGCATCCAGCGCCCCCGGCACCGATACGCTGACCGCGCCGAGCTTGGGGATGACGCCGTCCCTGGCGCGCGCGCGCACCGTCTCCAGGCTGAGCCCGCGCGGCGAGGCGCCGGAGCCGGCGAGGCTGACCACGCGACGCCGCTTCGGGTCCCACAGCATCGCGTAGCAGTCGCCGCCGAGCCCCGCACTGGTCGGCTCGAGGAAACCGAGGCAGGCATTGGCCGCGACCGCCGCGTCCACCGCCGAGCCGCCGCGCCTGAGCGTCTCGATCGCGGTCAGCGTCGCCAGCGGATGCGCGGTGCCGGCGGCGCCGGAACAGCCCATCGCCGCGGAGCGCGAGGCGAAGCTCGCGCCCGACGGCCGGTCGCCGGCATGCACGTCCGGCCGGTCGTAGCGTTCGGCTCCTGCGGCCTGGAACGGCAGCAGCTCGACCGCGTCCGGCGCCGTGCGCGGCGCCCCACCCTGGCCGGGGCTCGCCGTGGTCGCTGCGGCCGCGGGCAGTGCGGCGGCCGAGACCGGCAGGGTGGCGAGGAACGACCGTCTGTTCAGCATGGCAGGCCTCCGGCTTGGACGGCGATCGCGCCGTGCCTTCGTGGTGCCGCATGTCGGCGGGCGGGGGAAGTTCCCTCGTGTCGTCCGGCGGCGCGCTTTCATCATCCCGCCCGGCGACAATGCGGGCGGTTCCGGCTATGCAGGCGGCGAGGGTGCGATCCGGATGGATGGCCGCATGGCGGGGGGAGGTGGCGAGTGGCCGGTGAAGCGGAGCTGAAGCGGAACCCGCCTGCGATCCGCCGCGCCGGAGCGGGAGCGGCCCGGACGATGGCGACTCCCGCCGCGGCCCTGCAGGAGCGCCTGGAGGCCGCCACGGCTCCGGTGGTGCGCCATCCGCGGGTGGCGCCGCATGCCGGCGCCGACACGGCGCCCGAGCCGCCGATCGCCGCGGACTCGCCGGACCGCTTCATCAACCGCGAGCTGTCCTGGCTCGATTTCAACCAGCGCGTGGTGGAAGAGGCGGACAATGCGCGCAACCCGCTGCTCGAGCGGCTGCGCTTCCTGTCGATCTCGGCCGGCAACCTCGACGAGTTCTACTCGGTGCGCGTCGCAGGTCTGGTCGGGCAGGTGCGCGAGACGCTGACCGCCCGCTCGCCGGACGGCCGCACCCCTGCGCAACAGCTGCAGGCGGTCGAGGAGCGCGCCCGCACCCTGCTGGCCGAGCAGCAGCGCATCTGGCGCGAGCTGCGCCAGGGTCTGGCCGGCCAGGGCATCGTGGTCTGCGACCCGCGCACGCTGCAGGGAGACGATCGGAGCTGGATCGAGAGCTTCTTCATGGACCGGATGTTCCCGGTGCTGACGCCGCTCGCGATCGACCCCGCGCATCCGTTCCCGTTCATCCCCAACATGGGCCAGGTGCTCGCCCTGCGCCTGCTGCGCGACGACGACGAGCGCCAGGTCATGAGCGGGCTGATCATGCTGCCGGCACAGGTCGACCGCTTCATCCGGCTGCCGGCGACCGAGGCGGAGGGGGCGGAGACGGCGCGGTTCATCCTGCTGGAGGACCTGGTCAGCCAGTTCCTCGACCGCCTGTTCCCCGGCTTCCACGTCGGCGGCCGCGGCGTGTTCCGGGTGATACGCGACACCGACGTCGAGTTCGAGGAGGAGGCCGAGGATCTCGTGCGCTCCTACGAGACCGCGCTGAAGCGGCGCCGGCGCGGCGTGGTGATCCATCTCGACATCAACGCGGAGATGCCGGCGGATCTCGCGGCCCTGGTCGCCGACGAGCTCGACGTGCCGACCAGCGAGATGCAGGTGCATGACGGCCTGATCGGCATCGTCGATGTCAGCCGGCTGATCGTCGACGACCGTCCCGACCTGCTGTTCGCACCCTACGCGCCGCGCTTTCCGGAACGCATACGCGATTTCGGCGGCGACTGCTTCGCCGCGATCCGCACCAAGGACATCATCGTGCACCACCCGTTCGAGAGCTTCGACGTGGTGGTGCAGTTCCTGCGCCAGGCCGCACTCGATCCGGCGGTGGTGGCGATCAAGCAGACGCTCTACCGGACCTCCCGCGACAGCCCGATCGTCAAGGCGCTGATCGAGGCCGCCGAGAGCGGCAAGTCGGTGACCGCGATGGTCGAGTTGCGCGCGCGCTTCGACGAGGAGGCGAATATCCGCCTCGCGCGCACGCTGGAGGCCGCCGGGGTGCAGGTCGTGTTCGGCTTCGCCGAGCTCAAGACACACGCCAAGCTGAGCCTGGTGGTGCGGCGCGAGGGCGGCGGCGTGCGCTCGTACGCGCATTTCGGCACCGGCAACTATCACCCGATCACCGCGCGCATCTACACCGATCTCAGCTTCTTCACCTGCGACGTGGCGCTGGTGCGTGATTCCGCGCGGCTGTTCAACTACATGACCGGCTACGCGCGTCCCGCCTCGATGGACGCGATCGCGTTCTCGCCGCTGACCACGCGCTCCACCCTGGTCCGGCTGATCGACGCCGAGATCGCGTTCGCGCGCGCCGGCAAGCCGGCGCAGATCTGGCTCAAGATGAATTCCATCGTCGATGACGAGCTCATCGACAAGCTCTACGGCGCCTCCCGCGCCGGCGTGCGCGTGCTGTGCGTGATACGCGGCATCTGCTGCCTGCGTCCCGGCGTGCCGGGGCTGTCGGAGAACATCCAGGTCAAGTCGATCGTCGGACGTTTTCTGGAGCACAGCCGTATCTTCGTGTTCGGCAACGGCCATCGTGTGCCGTCGCGCGACGCGCTGGTGTTCATCTCCAGTGCCGACTGGATGGCGCGCAACATGGACTGGCGGGTCGAGACGATGGTGCCGATCCGCAATCCCACGGTGCATGCGCAGGTGCTCGACCAGATCATGGTCATGGACCTGAAGGACAACCTGCAATCCTGGCAGCTCGGTCCAGACGCCCGCTGGCGTCGCCTCGATGGCGGCACCAAGCCGTTCTCGGCGCACGAGTACTTCATGACCAACCCGTCCCTGTCGGGCCGTGGTTCGGCGGCACAGGCGCAGCTGATGCCGACGGCGCGTCCGCTGCCGCGACGTCCGGACCGGATCCTGCAGGATTGAGGAGCATGCCGTGAGCAAGCCGCGTGATCCCGCGCCACCCGGTCCCGCGGCGCGCGCCACCAGGCGCTCCGCCGTGGTCGATCTCGGCTCCAACTCGGTGCGGCTGGTGGTGTTCGAGGGCGTCTCGCGCAACCCGGTCACCATCTTCAACGAGAAGTCGGTGCTTCGCCTCGGACGCGGCCTGGAGACCACCGGGCGTCTGAACGAGGACGGCGTCGCCCAGGCGATCGGCGTGATGGCGCGCTTCGAGGCGGTGGTGCGCGGCATGGGCGCGGATCGCTTCGACGTGCTGGCCACCGCCGCGGTGCGCGACGCCACGAACGGCCCGGAGTTCGTGCAGTCGCTGCGCGAGGCGATCCCGACCGCCACCATACGCATCCTGTCCGGCACCGAGGAGGCGGACTATTCGGCGACCGGCCTGCTCAGCGGCATGACCGAGGCGGACGGGCTGATGGCGGATATCGGCGGCGGCTCGCTGGAGCTGGTGCGGCTGATCGAGGGCCGCATGGGCTCGTCGCAGACGCTGCGGCTGGGCGTCATCCGGCTCGCCGACCGCGCCGGCGGCGACGTGCAGCGCGCCCGCGACCTGGTCGAGGGCGATCTCGACCGGGTGCCCTGGCTGCCGCAGGCAGCCGGGCGCACGCTCTACCTGGTCGGCGGCGCGTTCCGTGCGCTGGCGCGGCTGCAGATCGCGCGCACCTTTTACCCGCTGAACATCGTCCACCAGTACGAGCTCACCGCCGAGGAGGCGCGCGAGCTGACCGGCTGGGTGATCGGCGCCTCGCGTCGCACCCTCGAGCGGCTGCCCGGCGCGCCGCGCCGCCGGCTGGACGACATGCCGTTCGCGGCCACCGTGCTGCGGCGCCTGCTGCGCCGCGTGGCACCGTTGCGGGTCGTGTTCAGCGTCGATGGCCTGCGCGAGGGCTGGTACATACGCAACGTGGCGCCGCAGCTGGTCGAGCACTGCCCGCTGGAGAGCGTCGCGCGAGAGATGTCGCTGCAGCTCAGCCGCAGCCAGGCGCTGCCGCCGGCGCTGATCGAGTGGACCGCGCCGCTGTTCGCCGACGAGACCCAGGCGGAGCGGCGGCTGCGGGTGAGTGCGTGCTGGATGTCGGATTGCGGCGCGCACGACCATCCGGAATACCGCGCCGAGCAGAGCTTCATGCGCATCCTGCGCGCGCCCGGGATGGCGTTCTCGCACCCGGCACGCGGCTTCCTGGCGCTCACCATGGCGATGCGCTACGAGGCGGAGCTCGACCAGCCGTTCCTGCAGCCGGCACGCGGCCTGATCGACCCGCAGGCGCTGCGCCGCGCCGAGATCCTCGGCCTCGCGCTGCGGCTGGCCTACGTGCTCTGCGCCGGCACGCCGCAGCTGCTCGAGGGCACCAGCCTCGAGCGGGTCGGCGACGAGCTGGTGCTGCGGCTGGCCGGGCAGCGCTTCGCCTTCAACGTCGAGAGCGTCACCCGAAGGCTCGATCGGCTGGCGCAGGCGGCGGGGCTGGCGCCCAAGATCGAGGGCGGGCCGGAGTGAGGAGAGGGGCGTGAGGCAGGCCAGGGCTCTGCCCTGGACCCGCTCAAGGCTTGCCTCGAGAAGCCATTCCGTCCTGGCGGGCTCGCTGCTCCTGATGCCGGCGCTCGGGTGGGCGGCGGATCCGCACGCGCTGTGGCGGATCGTGCACGAGCGCTGCGTGCCGCAGGCGCAACGCGAGGGCGACCCGACCCCCTGCGTGGTGCTCGACCGGCGGGGCGGCTTCGCGGTGCTCAAGGACCGCGTCGGCGCGACGCAGTTCCTGCTGATCCCGACCGCCCGCATCGAGGGTATCGAGAGCCCGGCTCTGCTGCGTCCGGATGCGCCGAACTACTTCGCCGATGCCTGGTCGCAGGTCGCACTGGTCGGGCAGCGCCTGCATCGCGAGCTGCCGCGCCAGGATCTGGCACTCGCGATCAACTCCGCCTACGGGCGCAGCCAGGACCAGTTCCACATCCATATCGACTGCGTCAGCCGGCCGGTGCGCGACGCCCTCGCCGCCAGCCTCGGCGCGATCGGCAGGCGGTGGGGCGCGCTTCCGGTGCCGCTCGCGGGGCACCGCTACCGCGCGCGGCGCATCCTCGGCGAGGCGCTCGGCGCCGCCGATCCGTTCCGGCTGCTCGCGGCCTCGCTCGACGATCCGGCGCACCGGATGGGCCGTCATACGCTGGTGCTGGTCGGCGCCCGCTTCCCCGAACCGGGCTTCATCCTGCTCGACGACCAGGTCGACCTGCTGCAGCTGGACCGCGCGTCGGGCGAGGAGCTGCAGGATCATTCCTGCGCCGTCGCCGCGCCGTAGCGGCGACCGCGGCGACATGCAACTCTCCCGCTCGGCCACGAACACGATGCAGGAGGAAGCTTTGCCTCTGATGATGACGCGGGTCGCAGGCGCCGCGCCGCGCCGCGGTATCCGCTCGCCGGAGCAGGCGGCATGAGCGCCTCCATCCTGTGCTTCGGCAGCGTCAACATCGACATCACCGCCTACTCGGCGGCGCTGCCGCGTCCCGGCGAGACCATCCACGCCGAGCGCTACGCCATCGGGCTGGGCGGCAAGGGCGCCAACCAGGCCGCCGCGGCCGCCCGCCTCGCCGCCGGCAGCGACATGGCGGTGCAGTTCGCCGGCCGGATCGGCGCCGACGGCTTCGGGACGCAGGCGCGCGCGGCGCTCGAAGGGTTCGGCGTCGGCCTGACCGGGCTCGCGACCGACCCAGCGCACCCGACCGGGATCGCCCTGATCGGCGTCGACGCCCGCAGCGAGAACGTGATCACCGTCGCCGGCGGCTGCAACATGACGGTGGACGAGAGCGACGTCGAGCGGATCGCGCCCCTGCTCGACGCGGCGCGCGTGCTGCTGCTGCAGCTCGAGGTGCCGCTCGCCGCCAGCCTCGCGGCGGCGGCGCGGGCACGCGCTGCCGGCGCCTTCGTGGTGCTCGACCCGGCACCGGTCCCGGGCGGCGGCCTGCCGGATCTGGCCTGGGGCCTGGTCGACCTGATGACCCCGAACGAGAGCGAGACCGAGGCGCTGATCGGCATCCGGCCGCGCACCGCGGACGAGGCGGCGCAGGCGGCCGAGCGGTTCCTCGCGCGCGGGCTCGGCGGCATCGTCGTCAAGCTGGGCGCGCGCGGCGTCTGGTACCGCGACCGCATGGGGGGTGGCTTAGTCCCGCCGTTCCCGGTCGAGGCGGTGGACAGTGTCGCCGCCGGCGACTGCTTCAACGCCGGCCTCGCGATCGCCACCGCGCGCGGCGACCGGCTCGCCGACGCGGTGCGCTTCGCCGCTGCCTGCGGCGCGCTGGCGACCACCCGCTCCGGCGCCGCCGCCGCTGCTCCGACCATGGCGGAGGTGCAGGAGCTGCTGACGGGACATCGCTGAGGCCGCGCCCCGGTCGGCCGCCGCAGAGGTTCAGCGCCGGGAAGCTTCAGCGCCAGGGTTCAGCGCCAGAGTTCAGCGCCAGAGTTCAGCGCCAGTGCGCCGGGATCCAGACCCGGTGGAAGCCGCGCCGGCTCCAGTGGCCGGGCACCCACTCGTGATAGCCCGGGTGCCAGCCGACATAGTGCCCCGGCCGCCAGGCATAGGCGCGGCCATCCCAGTCCCAGCTGCCGCGCTGCCAGGCCATGCGTGCGCCGGGCGGCGGCGGGGGCGGCGGCGCCTCGAAGCGCGGCGGCGGCGGCGGCGCCCACTGCGCGGC
>CAXTAY010000003.1:0-90427 GCA_964242335.1 uncultured Acetobacteraceae bacterium
CGCTGCTCTGACCGCCGCCCTGGCTGTCCGGCTGCGGGTGCAGTTCGTTCATGCTGGTATCGTCCACCTACTCTCGTCCCACGGTCGTTCTCGATCCCGGCTCTCGGACGCATGGTCTCGTCCGAAAGTTCAGGGCTGGAATGCTGATGAAGTTACGCATTAAGTTTCGTAAACAAAACATAAATCTGCGGGGAAGTCACCTTTCCCTCTTAGCTATAACAGGCATCAAAAGTCGCGGCACCGCTTCCTGCACCATCAGCGAGGACACTGCGGCGCAATTGCGTCGTGGAAAAAAGACGAAGTGTCAGCTGCGCTGGGAATTTTATCGACGCCGAAGTTTCGGAAGTCGCCCGCACTCCGCGCTTGACCGGGACGTGTCTAGATCAAGCCGAGAACGGTGAGATCTCTTGCCGGGAGCCGCATCATGGACGCTCTGTTCAACGAACAAGAATTCCACAATTCCGGCGAGTGCCGCGATTTTCGCATTGCAGGACTGCCTGGAGCAGCGATTCACGAGCTTCTCGGTCAAGCTGTCCTGCGGCATTCAGTCGAAGTTTCCATCACCATGCAGGTCGCATGCGGTACCGCTTCGTCCGCATCCGCCGCTTGTGCGATGCTCAAGCTGCCGTCGGCTTATGCGCCTCGACCGACCTCGTCCGATGCGGCTGACCGCCAGGGCAGGCTCGGCGGCATGCTACGTCCGGGTCAGGATGTCGCGCCCCGCGAGGACGCTGTCGGTCATTTCGACGGCAAGCTGCTCGGCAGCTTCCGCCGCGCCGATATATCATCCGGTCGTGTGGCGGCCCGTCCGGCTCCGGTAGTGCCTCGTGCATCGTCAGCCGTCTAATCAGCCGGCGCAGACCGGGTTCTCGGGGGCATCCGATCGAGCGTGATGCGCTCCCGGCACCCGGTTGCGATCGGCCGATCACTCTCGGTCACAGCCCCCCACGTCGCGCTTCGGTCGGTAAGGCAATGTTCTCCCACGAGACTGATCATCGTTGCGATCCGCTTCTTCCGCTCGATGACATGACGTCCTCGTCACCTTGGGACATCGGCGCCCTAGTCGGATCAAGATCAAAAAACATCGCTCTCGCAGCTATGGTGGCAGTTAACTCTTTTCTAACTAACCGGTCTCTAAATTGAAGCATTGGCCCGTAGCCGCGACTGTTGCGGTGTGGTCGTAGCTTTTAGGAGGCTCCTCTTGCGTGTCATCACACCCGCGCTGCTAGGCGCTGCGCTACTTGTCACAAGCTCCGTTGCGGCACTCGCCCAGTCCGCTTCGGCTCCATCCAATCCTCGACAACCCGCGTCCACCCCGAAGCTGAAGGTGCTCGGGCCGGCCTCCACCTCGCAGCCGGTCGAGTTCGACGTGGTGCTGCCGCTGAGCAACGCGGCAGCCCTCGACACACTGCTCACCGAGCAGCAGGATCCGACGTCGTCGCAGTTCCATCACTGGCTGAAGCCTGCCGACTTCGCCGCCCGCTTCGGCCCCAGCCAGCAGATCGTCAACGTGGTGGCGTCAACTCTGAGGCAGTTTGGCCTGCAGGTGACGCCCCAGAGCCGATCGCTTCACGTCGCCGGCACGACGGCGCAGGTAAACAAGGCGTTCAACGTCAGCCTCGCCCTTGCGGCCAGTGCAGGCGGCCAGCTGCAACTGGTGGCGAATGGTCCGCTGAACTGGCCGGCGGCACTATCTTCTGTCGGTGCCGCCATCTCCGCCTTCAAGGCGAATGGGTTCCAGGCGCTGCCGCTGATGCGCCGCAGCTCGGGCGGCTACATGAACCGCAGCTCCGGCGGATATGGCCAGGGCGGCAACGGGTCGGGCTACTTCTACAACGATCTCAAGCAGGCCTACGGTTATCCGTCCTACCAGTCTACGACCTCTGGACAGGGCAAGAGCCAACGTCTCGACGGTACGGGTGCCACCGTAGCCGTGGTGATGGCGAGCGATGTGCTGGACTCCGATGTCTCCGCCCTCTTCGACAAGATGAACTTCAAAGCGACTTCGGGTCAGGCTTCCAACCCCAAGATCTTCGCCCGCCGACCCGTCAACGGCAGCGCCATCTTCTCGACCACCGACACGGCCGCCGAAGAGGCGACCATCGACGTCGATCAGGTGCTTGGTGGAGCGCCCGGAGCCCAGGTCATCCTCTACGACACGCCCGACCTGACTGATCAGTCATTGATCTCCGCCTATACAGCAATCGTGAATGACGACGTCGCCGATGTTGTCTCCCTCTCTTTCGGTCAATGTGAACTATATTACACTGCGCCCTACAACAACGGCTCCGATCAGACCATCGTTCTCAAGATATTCTCCGAGTTGTTCAAGCAGGGCAACGCCGAGGGCATCACCTTCATCGCGGCCTCCGGCGATGCCGCCGGTCTCGGCTGCATGAATCCGGGCTATTTCACGGGCGGCAGTGGCCAGTTCGTCGCGGGCGTCTCGGTCCCCGCAGCTGATCCGAACGTGACTTCCGTCGGCGGCACAAATCTCGTCACCGCGGCGTCAACGGGTGGCTCCGGTTCGACCTATGTCCGGGAGAACGCCTGGTCTGATCCCGAGCTTGCTTTCGATCCCTTCGACATGGGCGTGAATGCCTCGGGCGGTCGTTGGGGCTCTGGCGGCGGCATCTCGACCCTGTATGCGCGGCCGTCATACCAGTCGCTGGTGACCACCGGCTCGCTGTCATTCCGCACCGTTCCCGATGTCGCGATGCAGATGGGCGGATGCCCGGACGTTGCGCAGGCACCGTGCAACGGCGGCGACGACAGCCTGGATGGTTCCGGGAATGCTGAACGTTCGAGCCTGAACATCGTCTTCGCAGGTCTGCCGGATAGTGTTGTCGGCACCAGTGCTGCTGCACCGGAGATGGCAAGTGCGGTGGCGTTGCTCGTCGAGACCCAGGGACGACAGGGAAACCTCAATCCCTACCTCTACACGATCGCTCATCAGCAGGCCTACGGCGGCCCCTCCTACTTCCATCAAACCGTCCCCGGCTTCAACGGCAACGCCTTGAGTAACGGCAGCTATAACCTGACTACCGGCAACGGCACCCCGGACGTGTCGACGCTGATCGGACGGTCTACCATCACGAGGGCTGGCGCTCCACGATCGGCCTCCAACCCCTGATTGAGCTCGCGATCCGTCGGTGAGCTTTCACCACGGACGTGAAGAGGCGACTTCGTTCTTCGGAACGGAGTCGCCTCTTCCGTTTGGCGGCCGCATCCGAGGAGCCGCTCCTCCTCCGAGATCTCGTCGCACATCCCAAGGTCAGGAGAAACGGGCACTGATCGGAAGGAGGTTCGCGGGCTGACGTCGTTCAGCAAGTCTTAATCCAATAGGACGATCCTGGGTGACCAATCGGGCGATTGCTATGTCATCAACGAAACCTCGGCTGACCATGGTCGCGCCCACATCGATTCGTCGACGGTTCTTGCACGCCGTGATCTACGGCTGCTTGCTGGCTATCCTCCATGCCGGTTGTGCCGAGGCACAATTCACACGGTTCGAGAACTACACGGACGAGCAGGGGCTCGGGAACGCCTCCGTCTCCGCCCTGGCTCAGGACGCCGACGGCTATATCTTGCTCGGAACGGAGGCCGGGCTCTACCGCTATGACGGCTCCAGCGTGTCTTACGACACGACGGTCGGCTTGCCACCGTCCGCCTGGATCAGGAAGCTCGTCGCCGACGACCGCGGTCGGATCTGGGTCGTGACGACCGACGGCATCTATTTCCGTGACGGCTCGAGCTTTAGCCATGTTGCGGTCGAAAAGCCGCTCCATCTGCTCTCGCCGCATCTCATCGCGTTCTCGAAGGGACGCGTGATCATCGACGACGACGGCACGCTGTTGAGCGCACAGATCCAGACGCATGGAACCGGACGGTTCACGCCGCTGCTGAGTTCAACGACATCCGCTGCAAATCCCGAGTTGGCCAGCTCTCGCTTCATTGTTTCCGATAACGGCGGCGGGCTATTGATCGGGTGCGGCGTCGCAATCTGCCGCTTGCAAGACCAGCGCGTCCTCACGTACGGCGTCGCTGATGGCCTGCCTGCCGATGCTTGGCAGGTGGCAGTTCGGACGCCCGATGGCACCTTGTGGGCTCGAAGCCTCGACCGCCTCGCCTGGCGTCATCCCGGCCAGAAAGCGTTCCAGGCCGTGACCATTCCCGGTCGACGAGGCCACGTCAACATCGCTGTTCCTGCCCGCCTCGACCTGCTCGCCGATGGGCATGGCGGCGTCTTGACCATGGGTGAAGAAGGTCTGCTCGAGTATGACGGCAAGGGCTGGCGCAGCTTCCTCCATCACGACGGAGGCTTGTCAGCCAACCCGGTCCAATCGTTCATGTTCGATCGCGAGGGATCTCTCTGGGTAGGCAGCATAGGTCACGGCGCGTTCCGCAGCCTCGGGCTGGCGACCTGGGAGCACTGGACCGCGGCGGACGGCCTTCCGAGCGAGATCGTGTGGGCGATGACCCGCCTCCAGAACGGCCAGCTTTGGGTTGCGACCTACGGCGACACCGTACCGCTCGACGGCACAGGTTCCGGCGTGCCGGGCGGCAGCGAGAACGTGTCGGCGACGAGGAATGGACGGTTGTGGCTGGCGCCGCTGCGGGCGCCTCTGGTCCGTTTCGACCCTGCCCGACGAAGCTCCGAGCAATTTCCGATCACCGGCACCATGTCGTCGACCTACGTCGATCCGGAGAACCGGCTCTGGCTGTCAACCGACAAGGCTCTGCTCACGATCGCGGATGCGGACGCGCCGGCCGACAAGGTGAAGATCGAGGTTGCGATACCGCAGCCGACCGCGCAGGTGATGACCGACCTTTCCGGCGTGACGTGGGCAGCAACCGCGGCGGGTATCGTCCGACGCAGCGGCTCCGGGAGATTTGACACCGTCATCCCCGCGACCCTTCTGAAAGGTCAACCCGGAGGGCTGGCCTTTGCGCCGGATGGCGACCTCTGGACGTTCACGGACCGCGCCGGCGTGCTGCGTTTCCACCTGAGAGACCATCAGGTGACGCAGATCCCGTCCCTCACCGAACCTGTGATCGGTTCCAACAACATCATGTTCCTGCACCGCGACCGTCACGACCGGATGTGGGTGGGCAGCGACCACGGAATCGACCTGTTCGATGATCATGTCTGGCGGCATTTCGACGTGAGCGACGGGCTTCTGAGCAACGATCTGGATCAGTCGGCGATCTTCGAGGACTCCGACGCCTCGATGTGGTTTGGAACTAGTCGTGGCCTGACGCACCTTATCGATCCGAGCCGCCTGCCGCCGGTCATCCCGCTTCATCCCAAGATCACCGGCCTCTCGATCGGCACGCGCTTCCTGTCCGCGTCTTCCCTGGTCCGCGTGGATTGGAGCTCGGCTCCTCTGGTGGTTCACTTCGTCGACCTGGATCCGGCTAGAGCACGGGACATCACGTTTCGGTATCGCATGCGCGGACTCGATGTCGGCTGGAGCGATACCACCGGGCACGAGGTCCGTTATGCCGAACTGCCCGCGGGCAAGCTCCAGTTCGAACTGGTCGCCGTCGATTCGGTGCACGGATCGATCTCCGCTCCGGTCGGCTTTGCGCTTCGGATCCGCGCACCGTGGTGGCGGCGGTGGTGGTTCTATGGTTCCAGCACGCTGGCCCTGGTCGGAGCAGTGATCGGAACCTGGCAAACGCGCGTCCGGCTCCTCCTGCGCCAGCGGAGGCGACTGGAGAAGCTGGTGTGTGAGCGTACCGCAGAGATCGAGCAGGCGCGCAGCGAACTCGAGCGACTGGCGATGTCCGACATGCTCACCGGCTTGCCGAATCGACGAGCGCTGATGACTATCCTCGAGGAGAAAGTAACCACCGCGCTCTCATCGCAGGCGACACTGGCCGTACTTCTGTGCGATATAGATCACTTCAAGAAGATCAATGACGGCTACGGGCATCTCGCCGGTGACGCGGTCCTGACCGAATTCGGGAAGCGTCTGAACGTGGTCATCGAGTTGCCGGAGGCCGCCGGCCGTTATGGCGGTGAAGAGTTTTGCGTGATCCTCTCGGCGCCGCGCAAGAAGGTCCTGGAGCGGGTTGCTGTCATCCGTTCCGCCATCGCCGACTCGCCGTATCATGTCGGTGGGACAAGCCGCGCCGTCACCGCGAGCGGAGGTCTTGCCTTCCTCCGGGCGGGCGAGAGTGCGTTGTCGCTCCTCGCACGTGCCGATGCCGCTCTCTATCGCGCCAAGGAGAAAGGCAGGAACCGTATCGAGCATGAGCTGCTGGACGAAGCGACCTATGCGCGAGGCGGCACGAAATCCGAGAAGCTCGGCAAATCGCATGCAGAAAACAGCGATGCGACCGGAAGCGGCGAGAGCGCGACTGCGGCTGGATCTAACCCCTCATCGCGAGCGCAGGGTGATCTCGAGCACGACCTGCGCCAGGCGCTTGCCAATGGGGAGTTCCTGCTCAACTACCAGCCGGTGGTCGATCTTGAAAAGGATGCGGTCACCTCCTGTGAGGCGCTGATCCGATGGCATTCGCCGACACGTGGCAAGGTCTCGCCGGTCGATTTCATCCCGTTCGCCGAGGAGGTAGGCTTGATGCCCGAGATCGGCGATTGGGTCCTTGCCGCCGCGTGCCGGGAAGCGATGGCGTGGCCGGACAGCATGAGGGTCGCGGTCAACCTGTCGGCCGTGCAGTTCCGGTTGCCCGATCTCGTGGCGAGGATCGAGGCGGTTCTGGCAGCGACTGGACTGCCCCCTGCACGCCTCGAACTCGAGGTGACGGAAACCGCGATGATCGGTGAGATGGAGGCTGCCATCTGCGTGCTCCGGCAGCTCAGGGCGCTCGGCATCACGGTCGCACTCGATGACTTCGGGACAGGCTACTCGTCACTGAGCTTCTTGCGCACCCTACCGTTCGATCGGATCAAGATCGATCGTTCCTTCGTGCAGGATCTCGGAAAGAAGCCGGAAGCCACGATCATCGTGCGTGCCATCGCCGGCATGTGTGCGAATCTCGGAGCCTCGGTCACCGCGGAGGGCGTGGAGACGGAGCAACAGATCGAGGCATTGCGCGACATCGGCTGCTCGGAGGTTCAAGGCTATCAGATCGGTCGTCCGTGCTCGCCGTCGGAATTTCAGGATTGGCTGGCGGCGTTCAGGGCCAGCCGCACGAGGGAGGTAAGCCTGCAGACGGCATCGTATTAGCTGCCATGTCCTGTATCGGCACGACGATCATCTTCAGGGGCTGAGTTCGGTGTGCCTCGGGGGAGATGCAGATAGCGGCTCAGATCAGCACCACCGCGTTGTACACCATGTGAAGCAGCACCGCCGGAGCCAGGTAGCGGGATCTGCGGAACAACACCGCGTTGCTGGCGCCGACCACGCCCACCGGCAGCCAAGCCAGGAGGGGATGGTAGATGGCGAAGAACGCGGCGCTACCGCCGACTGCGGCCCAGCCGCCCCATTCCCGGTCCAGGGCGCGGTAGAGCAGGCCGCGGAACAGGAACTCCTCCGCGGGCGGGGCCACGAGTACGGCGAGGACGAACGACCATTGTCGATAATGGGGCAGCGTGGTGAGCGGGTCGGCCTGGTTCGGGATCGCCCGGAACCAGGCAAGTTGCTGCAGGCCGAGCAGGTAGAGATGCCCAAGACCGCCCAGGCCCGCCCCGATGACGCCGCCGATCGCGAGGAACAGGAACAGGCGGCGGCTGCCCGTGATCCCGGATCGGCCTGGAACCGCATCCCACCGCCAGACGTCGGCCATCCTCACCTGCCGTGTCCTCAGGAAGTATGCCACGCCGACCCCGACGATCGCGGCGGCCAGGGAGTAGCCGGAGGTGCGCGCCGCCATTGCCCATTCCGCCCCGGCGAACATCTGGATCAAGACGGTGATCACCGCGCCGCCTTCGACCAGCACGGCGATCGCGACCATGGCGTGCATCAGGGTCGGCGGGTACGGCTGGCGTTCCGACCAGGGGTCGAAGAGGTACGGCAGGCGCGCCCGGAAATTCTGCCACATCGCAGCCCCGACCACGCTCGAATACACGATGCCGGAGACCGCGACCGGCCACTGCCGGGTCAGAACGCCGATGCTGAAGCTGAACGTGCCGAGACAGGCCGCCCACCGGCGGCTCGCAGGTATCTTCTCCGCCTCGCCCGACGGTCCGGGAACCGCTACCAGGGTCACCATCTTCAGCGCCATGCCATAGCCGAACACGATCCAGCCGAGGCCGACCAGCGCGACGCTGGGCAGGTCGGAAGGAAAGCGGCAGGCGGTGTAGAGCAGCGGTAGGGCGACGAAGGCCGAGGACACCACTGTCCAGAGACGCGCCTTGGCGCGCAGCAATGTCTCCAGGCCCTGCGGCCACGTCATCGCGATCCACAGCGCCGAACCCTCGGAGGCGAGCGATTTCGGGCCGACCACGATCAGGAAGTACGTGCCGAACAGGATGGCCGCGCCGCAGACCGCGTTCCACGCGCCGCCCGCATCGCCGATCACGCCGCGCATGTTGAACAGCTGCACCCCGGCCAGGGACAGCGGCACCAGCACGACCTGGACGATGGCGCTGCGGTCCCGGGCGAGCCACAACCACTCCTTGCGGTGCATCGGGCTGCGGCCGAACTGGGTGCGGCGGCCGGCAGGGCGGGCGGCCACCAGTTGATCCGACGAACCGCCAAGCCCGCGCATCGCACCCCAGACGCTGAGCACGACGGACAGCGCGGCGACGGCGGTGGCGACCAGGCAGCAGATGGACACGCCGGCAGGGAACGAAGGAGCTCCCGCCGGCACCCGGCCTAGAGCCAGCCCGAGCCATGGCCAGGGCAGCTCGCCCGCCAGGCCCAGCGGACCGGCGATCGCGGCCGCGATCGGGTCGATGAACCACCATGCGATCAAGGTGAGGCTGGCCAAGCTGTAGCCGAGCCAGCCCATCAGGCCGAACACGGCACCGCGGCTGCGTGGGCTGAGCCGCAGCATGGCGGCGATCTCGAGCGCTTTGCCGAGGCAGGCGGCGGCCACGGCCACCGGGATGCCCACCACGAAGGCGGCCAGCAGGCCGAGAGCCGGCCCGTAGACGAAGTCGAACAGGATGCCCGGCATCAGCGGCGCCGCCCAGAACGCCGGATTGGCGGCGAGCGGCGCCAGCATCTCGGCGCAGAACAAAGCGCCTGGCCGTACGGGATGGCTCAGCACCCACTCCCACATCGGGTGCCGCTGTCGCTGGGTGTCGAGCTCCAGACCCTCGCCTTGCATCACCAGCATGACGGTCCACCACGCGAGGGCGACCAAGCCCAGCAATGCGCCGGCACCTCGTGCCTGCACGCCTGCAAGCCCCGCCGCCACATCCTCCTCCGCCACGAACCGGTCGGTGCGGTGAGCGAGCACCACGCGGCGCAAGCGCACGGCGATATCGTCGGCATTCCCGCCTGTTTTCCCGGCGAGACGTGCGGCTTCCCCGGCGTAGCTGTAACGCAATGCAGCATCGGTCTCGGCCCAGGACGATGTTCGGTCCGCTGACGCAGCGGCCTGCGCGGCGCGGACCAGCAACATGAATTCCCTCGCCACCACGACCTGTCCGCGTCGCGTAGCGTCGATCCGCTGCCCGTCCTTTACCGCCTCCTGCACCAGCAAGGCGGACAGCACGGTGAGCCAGACTGCGATCGTCAGGCTCAGCAGGCTGCCGAACCCGAGCCAGCCGGTGCCGGACCGCCCGGTCTGGCTGCGGATGATGGCGCGGGCGCGGGAACGCCGGCCCGCCGCCCGCCGTCGAGCCGCGGCAAGCAGCAGGACTACGACCCGGGCAGAGCTGGGCGGCCGGGCGGTCCTCATCCCTGCGCCGGACGTGCCGTGAGCTGGAGGAACACATCCTCCAGGCCGGCTCCATCGTGGCGGACACGGAGCTCGTCCAGCGCGCCCTGCGTCACCAGCCTGCGGTCATTGATGACGATGACGTGCGAGCACAGCCGCGACACGTGGTCCATCAGGTGGGTGGAGAACAGCACGGTGGTGCCGCGGGCCGCTTCGCCGCGGACCAGGTCGTAGAAGAGGTGGGTGGACTCCACGTCGAGCCCGTTGGTGGGCTCGTCCAGCACCAGCAGGCGCGGCTGGTGCAGCAGTGCCAGCAGCAGGCCCAGCTTCTTCTTCATGCCGCGCGAGTAGTCCTCGGCGAAGTTCCCCAGCGCCTCCGCCATGCGAAGCTGCGCGATCACGGGCGCCATGAGCTCCAGCGTGGCCGCGACATCCAGCCCGTGCATCGCCGCACTCAGTTCCAGGATCTCGCGGCCGGACAGGTACGAGTAGAATACCGGCTCGTCCGGCAGGAAGCCGACCAGGCGCATGAGCTGGACCCGGTCGGTGAACGTCTCTCGGCCGGCCACCCGCAACTCGCCGCTCGTGGCGCGCAGCACGCCGGTCAGCAGGCGGAACAGCGTCGTCTTGCCGGCGCCGTTCGGCCCCAGCAGGCCGCAGACACGACCGGGCGGGATGCAGAAGCTCAGCTCCGTCAGGACCTGCTTGGGTCCGAAGGATTTACTGACGCGGCTGGCACTGACCAGCGCCTCGGTGAAGGCCGTCTCGCCACCGTCGTCCAGCATCGCCGAGCCTCACCTGCAGCGCCAGCATGCCGGCTTGATGAGGCAACGAACAGCCCTCCGTGCCGAGGCGGCAGTCCGCGCCCGGCGAGGCCACAGCCGCCCACCGCGATGCCTGCTGGAGCTTCGCTGAGGTCGTCTCCTACTTTTCCGGCTCTGCGTGCCGATGCAGCGTCAGAACGCCTTCAGGATCCAACGCCCGCCGATACGGGCGCCAGGGATCCTCGACCGGCCGGGCAGGGTTCGCACCTACGCGCTCGGAGGGTTGGTGGGCGAGAAGCTGTAGCGCGCGATGCGCCACTCGCCGTCCCCGCCTCGTTCCAGAACGAACAGCTCCTGGTTGGCCTCCGAGGTGGTCTTCCCGGTCGAATGATGCAGCGTCGTGCCGGCCGAGTTGGTCCGGACGAAGGCCCAGTTCGGCGCCATCTGCACGATCTCGGCGATGTCGAACTTCACGTTGAACTTGAGCTCGGCGAACACCCTGTCGTAGGCG
Organism: uncultured Acetobacteraceae bacterium; assembly: GCA_964242335.1. Taxonomy (GTDB): domain Bacteria; phylum Pseudomonadota; class Alphaproteobacteria; order Acetobacterales; family Acetobacteraceae; genus Lichenicoccus. The sequence continues at coordinate 11,074 of CAXTAY010000003.1, forward strand.
GCCTTCACCGCATCCTTGCCGATCGAGGAGTGTGCATACGGTGCCATGAAGATGCCGCTCTCCGTGTACAGAGGCAGCACGGCCGCGGTATCGCCGCCGTTCAGCGCCGCGTTGTAGGCCGCCATCGTGCTCTCGATGCCGGCATGCGCCTGGGCCGTCATGCCCCGTGTCGCCGAGTGAGGCGCGCTGGCGACGGCGCCCGGAGCTGCGACGAACATGAAGACTGCGCCGAAGGCAGGAGCAAGCAGCCACCTGACATCCATGAAACCATCCTTCCGATCCTCCGAGAGGGGCGTCTGCACCCGAGAGCAGGTCAGGGCTATGCGATCGACCAGCCGTGCAGTAGCGGGCATTCGCGGAAATGAGCTTCCCAGATTTGTCGCGAAACCGCAGGTCCGGGCCCGCCGGACGGCAGCGGGCGCCCTCCCATATCTGGAAAACTCATTCCCGGGTCGGCACCTTCCGGGCCGATCGGCCTCGTCCTAGCGTCCCGGCACCGCGCGGCCGACGATGGCCGGTGCCGAGCCGAAGGCAGCAGCCGATGACGAACACCGCGTTGGAGGTCATGACCGCCATCCTGGCGGACCCGAAGAACCTCGATCATGTCCGCGCCCTGGTGACGCCGGACGTGACCTACGTGTCGCTCAACTACGACGATCCCGAGCTCAAGCGCGTCATGCCCTGGTGCGGTACTTCCCATGGTGCCGAGGCCATCGTGCGGACCTTCGTCGATGTCGGCCGCTACTGGCGGGTCGACAGCTTCCAGATCGAGGCAGAACTCAATTCCGGCGAGAACGCCGCGATCTTCGGGCGCTTCAGCTATACGTCCACGGTGCTGTCGCGGACCGTCACCTCGCCGTTCAGCGTGTTCGGCCGGGTGAGGGACGGACGCTGCTTCTACATGCAGTTCATGGAGGACACCTTCGCCACCACCGCATCGTTCCGCAGCGGCGGCAGCTGGACGATCCGGAGCGATCCGGACGGCAGCCAGATCGAGGTTTGACGCAGGTCACGTCGCCGGCGCCCCGCGACGCCGGATGAACGCCCTCTCGTCGCCGGTCGCCGCCTCCGATCACGGCTCGCCTCCCCACCGCCGGGAAGGTGCTTCTCGCGTGCGGCTTCTAGAAGGCGGCGGATCGCGGGGATAGGTTCGGGGATCGATCGAGGTGCCACCCATGACTGCAAGCCGATCACGATGAATGCCAGGTTGACCGCGAAGACGGCGATCGTCACCGGCGGCTCGCGCGGCATCGGCGCCGCCATCGCCCGGCGGCTGGCCGCGGAGGGTGCCGACCTCGTCATCACCTATGCCGGCAACGACGTGGCGGCGGCCGAGACCGTCGCCGCGATCGAAGCCGCCGGCCGGCGTGCGCGGGCGATCAAGGCGGATGCCGCGGACGGGGCAGCGGTCCGGACGGCGATCGAGCAGGCGGCGGAATTCCTCGGCGGCATCGACATCCTGGTGCACAACGCCGGGATCACGGAGATGGCACCGGCCCCGATCGCCTCCGAGCAGAGCTACCGCAGGCAGTTCGGCATCAACGTCGACGGCGTCTTCATCGGCACGACCGCGGCGATCCCGCTCATGCGCGACAACGGGCGCATCCTGATCGTGGGCAGCGTCAATGCGCATACCATGCCGTTCGCCGGCGGCGCGATCTATGGCGCCAGCAAGGCGGCGGTGGGAGGTCTGGCACGCGGCTGGGCACGCGATCTCGGGCCGCGGAACATCCTGGTGAACGTGATCCAGCCGGGGCCGATCGACACGGACCTCAACCCGGCCGACCAGCGCGACGCGGCCGTCGCGATGACGAAGCTGACCGCGCTCGGCCGCTACGGACGCGTCGACGAGATCGCGGCCCTCGCGGCCTTCCTCGCCAGCGACGAGGCGTCGTTCATCACCGGCGCCGCGATCGACATCGATGGCGGCTTCTCGATCTAGGCCTGCCTCGCCCCCCCCCGCGTGGCACTCCCGGCGACCGTCCCCATCAGCCGCGATCGGCATCGGCATCGCGGCCAACGGGCCACCGGCACGCCGGACCGCCGGTGCCGGGATCGTCGAGCGTGTCGGCACTCGAAGCCGGAGGTCGCTCCGCGCGTGCCGCGAGGCGGGCGCCTCGAGCCGGAGCGACCCGGCTCCGCCAAGATGACCTCGCCACGCGATGGGAACCGATCCGCATGCCCGACCTCAACGCCCTGATCGTCTTCGCCAAGGTGATCGAGGCGCGCAGTTTCTCCGAGGCCGCCCGGCGTCTCAAGATGCCCGTCTCCACGGTGAGCCGGCGGGTCGCCGACCTGGAGGATCAACTCGGGGCGAGGCTGCTCGAGCGCTCCACCCGCAGCCTGCGCCTGACCAATGTCGGATCCGACGTGCTCGAGCATGCGAACCGCATCATGGAGATCTCCGAGGCGCTGGACGGCCACGTTTCCAACCAGCTGTCACGGGTGGCGGGAACGCTGCGGCTGTCGGCGCCGCCCAGCATCTCGGACTCGCTGCTGATGCCGCTGGTCGGCGCCTTCCAGACCTCCTATCCAGCGGTGCGGGTGCAGATCCTGATCACCGAGCGCAAGATCGACCACATCGCCGACGGCATCGACCTCGCCTTCCATGTCGGCCCGATGCAGGACTCTTCTCTGGTCGCGCGCCGTATCCTGACCTATCGCCACCAGCTGGTCGCCAGCCCCGCCTACGTCGCCGGCACGACACCGCCACGACGGCCACAGGAGCTGCTGGATCACCGTATCCTGGCGTTCTCGCACTGGCAGCCGGAGCACCACTGGGTGTTCACGCACGTGAACGGACAGGACAAGGAGGCGGTGTCGTTCCTGCCCCACCTGGGGATCAACGACTTCGCCGGTGTCACCGCCGGGCTGCTGGCGGTCCAGGGGATCGGCGATCTTCCCCCGATCGTGCAGCCCGATCTGATGCGCGACGGACGTCTGGTCGAGATCATGCCGGACTGGCACTTCCCGGTGTTCGATCTTTCGGTCGTCCATCTCGGCTCGCGCAGCCTGATGCGCCCGGTCCGCATGTTCAAGGAGTTCACCTACCGGATGGCGCCGACCCTGTTCCCCGACCTGCCGACCTAGCCGGTTGCCGAGGAAGCGAGCCAAGAGGGCAACGCGCCTTGCTCTGGCCGCGACGCGGCCTCAGGTCAGCACGACGATCTTGCCGCCGGCCTTGTTCTCCTCCATGCAGCGATGCGCCTCGACGATCTGGTCCAGGCGGAAGGTGCGGCCGATCTGGACGTGCAGCTCGCCGGCCTCGATCTGCTGCGTCAGCTCGTCGAGCGGCGTCAGCATGAAGTCCTCGGAGCCGCCGTCGTACGTGGTCAGGCAGACCGAGGTCGGGATCACGTCCATCGGGCTGAAATCCGGCAGCATCCATTTGTTGCCGACCATGCCGGTCATGCAGACGATGCCGCGCGGCCTCGTACAGCGCAGCGAGTCGGGCAGCGTGGTCGCGCCGATCAGCTCCAGCACCTTGTCCGCACCCCCGGAGCACACCTCCTGCACCTGCTCGGCGATCGCCCCGGTATCGATGAAGACCTGATCGACACCGCTGCGGCGCAGCAACCCTTCATGCTCGGGCTTGCGCGTCGTCGACATGACCAGCGCGCCGTGCTTCTTGGCGATCGCCGCCGCCGCCAGGCCGACCGACGTCGTGCCGCCGCGTATGAGCAGCCGATCGCCCTTCTCCAGCCGCAGCGCCTTGAACAGCGAGCCCCACGCCGTCTGCAGCATCTCCGGCACCGCGCCCAAGGTCTCCCACGGCAGGTCGGTCCGCACCGACTGCACCTGCGACGCCGGGACCAGCGTGTACTCCGCATAGCCGCCGTCGAACTGACGTCCCATCCCGCCCATGGCGGTGGCGACGGTCTCCCCGGGCGGGAACTCGCCACCGGGTGCAGCCTCGACGGTGCCGACCGCCTCGATCCCCAGCACCCGGGGAAACGGCACGTTCGGCGAGAGCCCTTGCCGCGTGAACAGCTCCGACCGGTTCAGCCCGAACGCCTTTATCCGGATCAACACCTCGCCGCTGGTCGGCACCGGGATCGGCAGCTCCTCGATCTTGAGCATGTCCGGAGGCCCGGCCTGACGGATCACCGCAGCCTTCATCATCGTCATGATGCTTTTCCTCTCAGCATGGACCGTGGATCGACCGGCGAAGTCGGCCGTCCCAGCCGCCAGGCATCGACGCTCAGCGCCATCGGGTGGGTGCGGGCGATCAGCAGGAAGCCGCCCGCCATCGTCATGTTCTTGAAGAAGTTGATCATCTGGTTCTGGTCGGAGAACGCGGTGTGGAAAATGGCAGTGGTCAGGATGCACCAGCCCGCCATCAGGATCGACACCGGCCGGATCCACAGCCCGGCCAGCAGCAGCAGGCCGCCGCCGATCTCCCAGGCGGCGGCAGGCCAGGACAGCAAGCCGGGCACACCGTAGGCCTGCATGTATTTCTGGATCGCGGCGTTGCCGGCAAGCTTGCTGAAGCCCGACAACAGGAACAGCAGCGACATCAGGAACCGGGCAGCCGGGTCGACGAAGCGGCTCGCGTTCATGCCTGCACGCTTCCGGCGCCGGCACGACGCGGCCTGCCGGGAAGCGGATCTTCCCGGCGCACATCCCAAACGACCTCATCCATCCGCAGCGGCTCCGTTGAACACGGTGCCACGCTATCGAGCCTGCGACGGCGCGAATACACCGCCGATCCGCAAACCACCTTCCCACCGACGCGACGATGCCGGCGAAGAAAACCTCCGCGGCTCGGCCTACGATCTTGTCCCGCCGGGTAGCGTTGGGGCCATGCCGACCCGGAGATCATCCCGCGGCCGGAGAGCCTAGCGGACGCGCGTCATTGCCGCAGGCCGGAACTACACGGTGACGAGGATCTTGCCGATCTGCTCGTTGCCCTCGAGGTAGCGATGCGCCTCGACGATCTGGTCGAGGGTGAACGTCTTGGCGATCCTCGGGCTCAGCGCGCCCGAGGCCAGACCGTCGAGCACGTACTCCACGCCGCGCGCCCGGCGCGCCGGATCGAGCACGATCTCGAGCAGCGTGTAGGCGCGCATCGACAGTCGGTTGCCGAAGCTCGCCATGGTCGGGAACGGCGTTTCCTCATCGCTCAGGCGGCCGTACTGGAACAGGATCCCCGATGGCGCCATCGCTTCCGCCAGCTTCAGCACGGTGCGTCCGCCGACCGGGTCGAACACCACACGCGCACCCTTGCCGCCGCTCGCCGCCATGATGGCCGCCGGCACGTCGTCCTCCTCGGTCGCCACGACCGCCGCCGCGCCGGCCTCCAGCAGCGCCGCTCGCTTGGCTCCGGTGCGCGTGGTCGCGATCGGAGTGGCACCCGCATGCAGCGCGATCTGGATCGCTGCCAGTCCCACGCTGGAAGAAGCCGCGGTGATCACCACGGCATCGCCGGCGCCGAGCCGTGCGATGTCGATCAGCGCGCCGTACGCGGTCATGTACTGCATCCAGACCGAGGCTGCCTGCTCGAACGACAGCGCGTCGGGCTTCGGCACCAGCACGTCGGCGGGAACCAGCGCGATCTCGGCGTAGCTTCCGTAGCGGACCTGCGAGTAGCCGGGAATCGTGCTGACGGCATCGCCGACCTTGAACGCGGTGACGTCCGGTCCGACCGCGCGGACGATCCCCGACACCTCGTAGCCGATGCGCGACGGCAGGCTCGGCTGCTCCATGTACATGCCGCGCCGGAACATCGCCTCCGCCCGGTTGAGGCCGATCGCCCGCACCTCGAGCTGTGCCTCGCCCGGTCCTGGCTGCTGCGGCGTCTCCTGCTCGAGCTTCAGCACTTCGGGACCACCGATCTCGCTAAAGCGCACGACCTTGCTCATCGACGGTGTCCTCCACTGATTGCCTCGCGCACGCTGCCATGACGCCCCGAACGGTGCAATCGAGGCAGGGTTCGACGGCCTCGATGGTAGCGATGCCGTCAGCCGAGGAAGCGTCGCAGGAGGGAGTTGAACGCCGCGGGAGCCTCGAACGGCGGGAAGTGGCCCAGTCCGGCCATCTCGTCCAGCGCCGCACCCCGGATGAGGCGGGCGATCTTCGCGCCGGCGGCGAGCGGCGCGTTCACGTCCTCGCCTCCGACGACCACCAGGGTCGGGCAGGCGATCGAGGGAAGCTGCGCCTCCAGCTCCAGCGCCGCGATCATCTCCCACATGCAGGCGTGAAACTCCGGATCCTGCTGCATCAGGCTGTTGGTCGCGCGATCGAGCATGTCCGGCCGCCGCTCGCGGAATGCCGGCGTGAACCAGCGCTGGTTGGAAAGCTGCGCGATCTTCGCCATGCCGTCGGCGCGCGCGATCCTCGCGCGTTCGCGTATCGCCTCACGCACCGGCCCGGCGAACGTGCACAGGGTGGCGACGAGGGACAGGGAGCAGACGAGGTCGGGACGCCGCAGCGTGAAGTCCTGGGCGATCATGCCGCCTACGGAAATCCCCACCAGATGGACGGGACCGGCATCCAGATAAGCCACCAGGCCTTCGACGCCCCTGGCCATCAGCTCGAAGCCGGGCGGCGCGTCCAGCTTGCCGGAGAGTCCGTGGTTCGGCATGTCGAAGGCGACGACGTCATGGTCACGTCCGAACTCCTCGATCTGCGCGCTCCACCAGGTGAGGTCCAATCCGACCGGATGCAGGAACAGCACCGGGCGGCCGCCTCTCGGGCCCGTCCGCACGAAGTTGATCTCGGACACCCCGTCGATCCTGATCTCTGGCAAAATGCGATCCTTCGCGACGGCCGCGCCCGACGACAGCGCGGCGTATATACGCTACACAATGTAGCGTTACGGGCGCGCATTACAAGCTACACGGGGTGTCAGTGATGGAGCATTCGCCGAACGGTGCGGCGACGGGTTCCGAGGGTGCGGTGCCCGCTGCACCACGTTCCGCCGGTCGCCCGCGCGACCAGGCGGCCCGGCGCGCGGTGCTGGACGCGGCCTATGCGATCCTCGTGGAGACGGGGCTCGGCACCTTCTCGACAGAGGCGGTGGCGCTGCGCTCCGGTGTCGCGCGCACCACGATCTATCGCTGGTGGCCCAGCAAGGGCCTGCTCGCGATCGAGAGCTTCCTGGAGGCGTTCAGGCCGCAGCTCAGCTATGCGGAGACCGCGGACGCCGTCGCGGATTTCAGGAACTTCGTCGACTCGCTGGCGCGGACGCTGAGCGGACCGGCGGGCCGGATCGCGAGCTCGGTCGTGGCGCAGGCGCAGAGCGACAGCGAGACGCGCCGGATGTTCCTGCAGACGTTCTCCGAGCCGCTGCGTCGCGAGAGCTCGCGGCTGCTGGCACGCGGCATCGCGCGCGGCGATCTTCGCGCGGACCTCGATGCGCCGCTCGTCCTCGATGCGACCGTGGGTGCGATCTATCTGCGCCTGCTGTTCGGCCAGCCACTCGATGCCGGCTGGTCGCACGCGCTGTCCGAAACCGTGCTGCGGGGCTGCTTGGCCGCCCCCGCCACCCAGGCGGGGGCGAGGCGGCCGCGTGCCCGTCGCACCTGACGGCTCCTGCGCGTTCCTGCGCCATGGTCAAGTGACGGGCTCCGCGTCCGGCGATCGGTGCAGCTCGTCCTGCAAGCGGCTATCCGCCGGCCGGAGGCGGCCGGGCGGTTCCACGGATGGTCTGCGCTGTCGTTCACCGGGTGAACGCGGGCGCGTGGCCGGCATCGACGTTGAGGATGTTGCCGGTCGACTTGCCGGAGCGGCGCTCGGAGGCGAAGAAGGCGATCGCCTCGGCGACGTCCTCCGGATGGACGCCGCGCTTGAGCAGGGAGCGTTCGATGTAGACCCGCTCGAGATCCTCGCGGCTCGTCTTGTTCGAGGCCGCGCGCTGGTCGCCCCACTCGCCCTGCCAGATGCGCGATCCGCGCAGCACCGCGTCGGGGTTGACCGTGTTGGCGCGAATGCCGTGCGCCGCGCCTTCCAGCGCCAGGCAGCGCGCGAGATGGACTTCCGACGCCTTGGCGACGCAGTAGGCCGAGGCGCCGGGCGAGGCGACCATCGCGTTCTTGGACGCCACCACCACGATGGAGCCGCCGCTGCCCTGATCCTTCAGCAGCCGGAACGCCTCGCGGGTGACCAGGAAATACCCGGTCGAGAGGATCGACAGGTTGCGGTTCCACAGCGCCAGGCTGGTCTCCTCGATCGGCGCCGCCGAAGCGATGCCGGCGTTGGAGACGCAGATGTCGATGCCGCCGAAGGCCAGCGTCGCCTCGGCGTAGAGCGCGGCCACCGCGGCCTCGTCGGTCACGTCCACCCACAGCCCGACGGCGGCGTCGGCGCCGTGTTCCGTGCGCAGCATCGCCTCCGATCCCGCGAGCGCATCGCGGTCGATGTCGGCGATCACCACGCAGGCACCTTCCTCGGCGAGACGACGGGCGGTGGCCATGCCGATGCCGCCGGCACCGCCGGTGATCAGGGCGACCTTGCCGGCCAGCGCCCCGGGCTTCGGCAGGCGCCGAAGCTTGGCCTCCTCGAGCAGCCAGTATTCGATGTCGAAGGCTTCCTGCTCCGGCAGGCCGCGATACTGCGAGACCGCGGAGGCGCCGCGCATGACGTTGACGGCGTTGCTGTAGAAAGCGGCGGCGTTGCGCGCCGTCGCCTTGTCTGCGGCGAAGGTGATCATGCCGACGCCGGGGATCAGGTAGACCACGGCGTTGGGGTCGCGCATAGCGGGCGAGTCCGGCCGCCTGCAGCGCTCGTAGTACGCCGCATAGCGCTGCCGGTAGGCGGCGACCGCAGGATCCAGGCGCGGCAGGATGTCGGCCGCGGTTTCGCGTTCGGGATCGAATGCGATGACCAGCGGGGCGATCTTGGTGCGCAGGAAATGATCCGGGCAGGAGGTGCCGAGCGGCGCCAGGTCGGCGAACGCCCGCGAACCGACGAAGTCCAGGATCGCCTGGCTGTCGTCGAAATGGCCGATCGGCGTGGCGGTCGAGGCATCGTGGGGGCGCCTCGAGATCAGGCCGCGGAGAGACGGCATGACCGCGGCCGCGACCGCACGACGCCCTTCCGGCGGGAGTGCCCCGACCCGCGCGCCGCCGAAGCCCGGCCGCCCCTCGGACCGCTCGGCCAGCCACGCCGTGGCGCGGTTGATGGTGCCGATCGTGGTCTCGTAGCACTGCCTCTGGGTCTGCCCCCAGGTGAACAGGCCGTGCGCCTCGAGCACCACGCCGCTCGCGTCCGGGTGCGCATCCACGAAGCGCTTCAGCCACAGGCCGAGCTCGAAGCCGGGACGGCGCCAGGGCAGCCAGCCGATGCTGTCGCCGAACACCTCGCGGGTGAGCCTCTCGCCGTCGGCGGACGCGGCGATGGCGATGATCGCGTCGGGATGCACGTGATCGACGTGCGGATGCCGGACCAGGCCGTGCAGCGCCGTGTCGATCGAGGCGGCGCGCGGGTTGAGGTCGAAGGTGAGGTGGGGATAGAGCCCGACCATCTCGTCCTCGTGGTCGGCGCCGCGGTAGCGCGCCTGGGCCCGCAGCAGCTTGTCCAGGTAGAGCGTGGCGAACCCATCGAGCCGCATCGTGCCGAGATCGCCGCCGGACCCCTTGACCCACAGCACGGTAGTCGCCTCGCCGGTCAACGGATCCGTCATCGGCAGCTTCGACGAGGTGTTGCCGCCGCCGTAGTTGGTCACCCGATGGTCCGATCCGAGCAGGTTGGAGCGGTAGAGCAGGAGCACCTCCGGCGACAGGGTGGCGGCATGCGCCTCGTCCCAGCGGTTCTCCAGCAGCGGCGCGGCGGGTGCGGCGGCATCCATGGGGCGGTCTCCTGCCTGACGATCCTGGCGCGGTGTCGAATGCGTCACGCGTTGACCGTGGCACGACCGTCAACAGCCATCAATATCAATCGCTATCGATCATGATTGCCGGATGCCGGCTTGACGAGAGCCCGATGCTGATCGTAGCTGATCGATCTACCGGATGAAGGGGCACTGGAGATGCTCGAGCGGGAACGCCGAAGGCTGATCCTGAGGGCAGCCGAAGAGCGCTCGATCGTCAGCGTGTCGGAGCTGTGCGAGATGCTCGGCGCGTCGGAGGCGACGGTCCGACGCGACATCCTCGCGATGGCGGAGGGCGGCGAGGTGCGCCGGGTGCGGGGCGGCGTCGAGGCGTTGCAGCCGCGCTACCAGCCGCACCTGGTCGGCACCCCGTTCGTGTTCAGCCAGGAGGTGCAGCCCGCGCAGAAGCGCGCCATCGCGCGCGCCGCCAGCGCGCTGATCCGGCCCGGCGAGAGCATCGTCATCGGCGGCGGCAGCACGACCTACTGCCTCGCCGAGTTCCTGGAGAACACCGACCTCGACATCCTGACCAACTCGTTCCGGCTCGCCGGCCACCTCGTCGCCAACAGCCGCAATAGGATCACCCTGCCGGGCGGCGCGGTCTATCGTGAGCAGTCGATCGTCCTCAGTCCCTTCGACAGCGAGGCCACCAGGCATTTCTACGGCCGGATCCTGTTCACCTCCTGCTACGGGCTGAACCGCTTCGGCATGATGGAGAACGATCCGCTGATCGCGCAGTCGCACACCAGGCTCCTCGCCAGCGCCGAACGGGTCGTGGTGCTGGCCGACAGCCGCAAGCTGCGTCAGCACTCCTCGATGGTCGTGATCCCGCTGAGCAGGATCGCGACGGTGGTCACCGACTGGCAAGCATCGCCGGAGGAGCTCGAACCCTTCCGCCTGGCCGGCATCGAGATCGTCGTGGCGCCGCCCGAGGCCGACGCGGCGACGAGCGACGCCGCCTAGGCTCTGGCGGCGATCCTGACCGAGCGAGTGATCCTCGGGCCGCGCCTGTTCGACGGACCCGACGCCGGGACCGGCGACGACCCGGACTGGGAAGGCGGCGCGGGGAGGGGAGGATGACCGGATCCGGGACAGGATCGCGCTTCGCAGCCGGAGCCTGGAAGACGGGCCGGCTGCTGGTCGTGCTGGATATCGGCAAGAGCAACGCCAAGATCGTGCTGCTCGATCCGGTGCGCGGCCTCGAACTGGCCGTGCTGCGACGGCCGAACGCGTCGGTGCCGGGAGAGCCGATGCTGCAGCTCGATATCGTCGGGCTGCGGGCCTGGCTCCTCGACGTCCTGGCCTCGCTGCCGGAGCGGCACCGGATCGGCGCGATCGTGCCGGTGGCGCACGGAGCCGCCTGCGTGATGCTCGATGCCGGCGGCGAGCCCGTGCTGGCGCCCGACTACGAGGATCCGCGTCTGAGCCGGGAGGATGCCGCCTACGACGGGATGCGTGATCCGTTCGCGCAGAGCTTCTCGCCGCGCCTGCCGGCAGGGCTCAATCTCGGGCGGCAGATCCACTACGTGCAGCACCGCCATCCCGAGCTGTTCGCCCGGGTGACGACGATCCTGCCCTATCCGCAATACTGGGCCTATCTGCTGTGCGACGTCGCCGCCAGCGAGGTGACCTCGCTCGGCTGTCATACCGACCTGTGGCGTCCCGCCGAGCACCGGTTCTCGGGCCTGGCCGACGCGCAGGGCTGGACCCGGTATTTCCCCGGCGTGCGGGGTGCTGCCGAGATCCTGGGAACGGTGCGACCGGAGATCGCGGCGCGCTGTGGCCTGCCCGCGGAGTGTGCGGTGCTGTGCGGCATCCACGATTCCAACGCGTCCTACCTGCGCCACCGCATTCACCGTGCAGAGTGCGAACGGTTCAGCGTGGTCTCGTCCGGCACCTGGACCGTCGTCATGGCCGGCGGCGTTCCCGTCGACGTGCTGGATGCCGGACGCGACATGCTGGCCAACGTCGATGCCCTCGGTGGCGTCGTCGGAACGGCGCGCTTCATGGGCGGACGGGAATATCTCGCCGTGGCCGGCACGGACGCCCCGCGGCCGACCCGGGAGGGCCTGTCGCGCGCCCTGCGGGCCGGCGCCATGGTCCTGCCGAGCCTGGCCGCGGGCGGCCAGTTCCTCGGTCGGCACGGCGAGGTCCTGCATGCGGACGGACTGGACGGCGAGGCGCGCGCGGCGCTGGCGACGCTGTACGTCGCGTTGCTCACCGACGTGGCCCTCGAGCTGCTCGGGGCCGGCGGCGACATCGTGGTGGATGGCCCACTGGCGCAGAATCCGCTGTTTGCCGGTCTGCTGTCCGCCCTGCGGCCGGCGTCGCCGGTGTTCCTGAGCGACGCCGTCGCCGGGTCCGTGGGCGGCGCGTGCTGCCTTGTGCTCGGCGCCCGCGCGGAGCGCCCGGCGCTGCGGCAGGTGGACGAGCCGGAGCGGGTGGATGGCCTGCAGGCGGCGCGCGCACGCTGGCGCGCGGCACTGGATGATCTCTGAGCGCGCCCCGGCGTGGCGGGCCGCGACGCCCGGCCTAGTGCTGCATCGCGTTGACCATGCCGAACATCTCGGAGGCCTTGTCGTGCTCGGCGGCGAAGCGCAGCGGCTCGCAGCGGCCCACCACCACCTCGGTGACGTCCGGCCGGGAAGACAGGATCTCCATGACCTCGGCGATGAACGCATCGAGCGGCATCGCCCGCGGATCGATCGCCTGCTGCGCACCCAGCAGCTCGGTCTGGACGTACGGAGGCACCAGCTCGATGACCTCCGTCGCGGTGCCCGACAGCTGATGGCGCAGCGACATCGAGTACGAGTGGATGGCCGCCTTGGTGGCGCAATAGGTCGGTGTCGTCGCCATCGGCACGAACGCGAGGCCCGACGAGACGGTCAGCACCGCGGAGCGAGGGCGCCGCTGCAGGTGCGGCAGCAGCAGCGCGGTGAGGCGGATCGGCCCCAGCAGGTTGGTCGCGATCGTCTGCTCGGCGATCTCCGTGGCACCTGGTGCGGCCTTCAGGTCCTCCGGCTTCATGATGCCCGCGTTGTTGATGAGGACGTTCAGGGCAGGGTGGGATCGTGTGACCTGCTCGGCCAGTGCGCGCACGCCGGCCGCATCGCCGACGTCCGCCCGCAGCGACGTCATGCCGGGGTTGGCGGCGGTCACCTCGTCGAGCAGCTGCTGTCGGCGGCCCGAGATGACGACCTGGTTGCCGAGCGCGTGGAACGCCTCGGCCAGGGCGCGCCCGATGCCCGAGGCGCCGCCGGTGATCAGGATGGTGTTGTCGGTGACCTGCATGGTCCGTGTTCCGCGTTGCCCGGACCGAAGCTAGTGTCCGGGCCTCCGGCACGCCACCCGGATCGCACCGCACGATCTCGATCCCAGGATCGAGGCGCCGGTGGCGGGCCGGCAGACGCATGCTCGCCGCGGCGAACCAGCGCCCGCTCCTCGACGTCGATGCGTCCGACAGGTCCGGCGCTCTCCGAGCGTCCGGTGTGCGGCGCGTGGCTGCATCGCCGTCGCTGTAGCCGGAACGGATCGACGCCCGATCCGACGGAACCTGTCATGAAGGCGTCGCGCCTGATCCGGCCCGGGAGCCGCTCGAGGCGAGCCTCCTGAAGCCGCATCAGCGCGGCTTCGCCAGGGCGCGCCGTCCCTCCAGGCCCTGCCAGGCCAGGAGCACGGGTACGCCGATCGCCACGTCGCGCGCCCGCTTGGTCAGCGACAAGGCGAGGGCGGTGTCCGCCCCGACGCCGAACAGCCCGCACAGCAGGATCAGGCCGCCTTCCTGCACGCCGACCGCGCTCGGCACGATGAAGGCCACGCTGCGCATGCCGTAGAGCAGGCTGTCGATGACCAGCCCCTCGGACAGGCCGAGCGCCACGCCCGTCATCCGCAGCGTCAGCCAGGTTTCCACGCCGTTCAGCAGCCAGGCCGAGAGATGGACGGCGCAGGCGGCCAGCAGGGCCGGACGCCTGGCGTGCAGGGCGAGGATGCGCGATCGCACCTGGCCGGCATCGCGCAGGCCGCGACCGACGATGCTCCGCGCCAGTCCGGCACCGGCCCGCTCGACCACGCCGAACCCGCGGGCCTGAACGACGACGAACGCGACGGCCAGCCCCGTCATCGCGGCCACGCCGGTCAGCACCGGGCCGGTCAAGCCGGAATGCGGGCGCAGCCGGTGCAGCAGGAACAGTCCGAACAGGGTGTAACCAGACTGCGCGACCAGCTCGAGCGTGACGTCGACGACGGTGGAGGCCGTCGCGAACACGCCGGGCACACCGGTGAGCAGCACGGCCCGCGCACCGAGCACGTAGCCGCCGAGCTGCGACAGCGGCAGGATCTCGGCGGCCGAGTCGCGCACCGCGCGGCCCCAGGCGAAGCGTGGCCAGCGCGACGGCCCGGTGCCCTCCAGCAGCCACCATCCGCTCCCCATCAGCCCCATCAGCGCGAGGTGGAACACGATCACGGCCGCGAAGCCGCCGATGCCGAGCCGCTCGGCGCTGTGCCAGACGGCGCCCACGCCGCCGGCCCATACCAGGCCGGCAAGAACGGCAGATCCTGCGACGAGGGCGACGATCGCCACGACTCTCATGCCGCCGGTCTAGCCGATCGGTCCCCGGCGGACGATCGCCAGCACCTGATGGAGCCCACACCGGCCGCGGCGGCGCCGGCTTCGCGTTCGGCATCGTCGCGTCGCGAGACCGTGGTGAGCGGCGCCAGGTCGATCGTGTCACGCTGGTGAGCGGCGAGCGTGGGTAGCGCAGGGCGCCCCGCGGTGCCGCGACCTTCGATGCCGTCCTGCGTGACCTCCCGGAGGGATCGACCGATGCCGCAGCGCTGGACCGACCTGCCGGCCGGCGCCTCGGCGTCGCACCGGGTGCCCGCCGTCCTGGTGCCGCCGTCGAGCCCGCACTTCGTGGCACACGTCGCCCGCCACGCGCCCTGCATCGCCGGCTTCGACGACAGCCGCTCCACCGACGCGCCGCTGCTCATGATGTACGGCGGCAAGGATCAGCTCATCGGTCCGCCACGCTGCGGGCAGGTCGCGGACGACCTCCGCCGCGACGGCGGCGCCCTCACCATCATGGTGTTTCCGAACGCGGTGCACCGATGGACGGCAAGCTGGTCCCGCGCCTGATCGGCCGGCACCTCGCGGACTGCGCTTCCTGCGTGGACCGCGACCGCGCGGTGTACGACGCACGCAGCGGGATCGCGATGACCGGAGCGCTCAGCCGCGGTCTGATCCTGCTCGCCTGCGCCGGCGGCCGGCCATGCCACGCGTCGTCGCCGGTCCGGAGCCGCTGTCGGGCCTGATCGGCAGACGCGCGCCACCGGGGGGTTCATGATCGCCGGCGCCCCAGTGACCCCGGTGCCGCGTGTCAGCCGGTCGCGACGACCCGCGGCAGCGACCGCTCGGATGACCGGTCCGCCGACCGGTCGGCGGAGGCGTCGCCCTCCTGCTCGCCGGAGACGTCGAGGCAGGTGGCGACCGCCTCGGCGAGGCTGCTGACGTAGAAATCGGCGCCGACATGCTGGCGCATCTCCCGGTCCGCCGCGGAGTCGTAGTCGACCGGCCACAGGCCGACCATGAGCAGCACCCCCGGAAGACGCTCGCGCAGCCGCCGCAGCAGGTAGCGCAGCCGCACCGGGTTGCCGCTGAGTTCGAGGTAGCAGAGGCAGACCATGGCGATCCCGGTCGGATCGAGGCCCTGGATCTCGGCGCCGGAGGCCCGCATCGAGGCGGCGACGTTGGCGCCGAGCCCGTGCTTGCCCAACAGCTGCGCCAGCATCTCCGCGGCCGTCTCGTCCAGCGGCCCGCGCCCCGAAAGGCAGAGCACCGGTGCCTCGTGCTGCCATGCCGGCGGACGTCCGGAATAGGAGGGTGCCGAGCCCTCCGGCGGCGGCGTGATCGGCGTCTGGCGGTCCTCGCGCTGCGTGCCGGCGAGTTCCTCGTCCTTGCCGCCGGGAGCCGGGTCGACGTCGTCGTATCCCTCCAGATCCTGGACGAGGTCGTGGATCGTGGCGTTGATCTGGGTGATGCGGTCCGGCGGCAGGGCACCCCGCTGGATGTCTGCGGCGGCGAGCTTCAGGCCCTTCAGCACGATGTCGTCGTAGTACGACGACAGTGAGCGCAGCCGCAGCAGGCCCTCGGCCTGACGCAGGACCTCGTCGTCGTCACCGGCGAGCATGCGCTGGTAGAAGCTCTCGATCGGCGTCAGGGCCGGCCGGTCGCCCAGGATGATGTCGAGGAACTCGAGGTGCTCGACGTGCCGGCCGAGCACGACCAGGCACAGCGTCAGCGGCGTCGACAGGATCAGGCCGATCGGACCCCAGATCCAGCTCCAGAAGATGGCGACCACGATCACCGCGACCGGCGACAGGCCGGTGGAGTGTCCGTACACCAGCGGCTCCACCACCTGCCCCATCACCCCCTCGGTGACGAGGAACAGCCCGGCCGTCCAGCCCATCATGGTCCAGCCGGGATCGACCGCGGCGGCGAGTGCCACCGGCAGCACGGCGGCGATGATCGCCCCGACATAGGGCACGAAACGCAGCAGTGCCCCGAGCACGCCCCACAGGGTCGGGTTGGGTACCCCGATGATCGTGAGCCCGATGCCGATCAGCAGGCCGAACGAGCTGTTGATGCCGAGCTGTGTGAGGAAGTAGCGCGCGAGGCGGCTGCCCGCCTCGTCGAGCGCGGCGGTGGTGCGCAGCAGGTCATTCGAGCCGAACAGCCGGATCAGGCGGTCGCGCAGGTCCGCGTGCTGCAGCAGGATGAAGATCGACACGACGAAGACGATGCCGATGTTCTCCAGCGGACCGAGTGCCGGTCCCACCACCTGCTGCAGCAGCTGCAGCGGCGTCGAGGGCGGCTCCTGGATGACCACCGGGGTGGCCCGCTGCTCGCCCTGCGACCCGGCCGGACCGCGGGTGACGCCGGTCCCGCTGGCCCGTGTCACGTGTCCGAACCGCGCCGTGATCTGCCTCAGCTCGTCGTCGGCGAAGCCGCGCACCGAGCTGACCTTGTACTGCACCGTGCTCTGGTAGCGCGGCAGGTCCTGCGCCAGGGAGGCGAGCTGGGTGCCGATCAACCCGCCGAGCATCAGGATCACGCCGAGCGAGGCCGCGACCGCGAGCAGCACCGCCGGGATCTTGGGCAGGCGAAGCCGTCGCAGCAGCGCCACCAGGGGTGCCAGCAGGAAGCTCAGCAGCACCGCGAGCGTGATCGGGATGAGCACCTCGCGGCCGAGATACAGTGCCACCACCACGACGACACCGACGGCGAGCCCGAGCAGCTTCTCCGATCTCGGTGCCTCCGCCGCCGGCACGCGCGCGCGCGGTAGCGGAACCTGCGGGAAGTTGCGTTGTGCCATGCTGGTTCCGGACCGGAGGACGCGAACTCCCCATCATGCCACAGATCGCCCGGTGCGGGCGGGGCGTCGTGCGGAGGTCGCGGCACCGTGACAGGCACCGGCGGCCTCAGCCGAGGCGATGCGGTGGTCGGCGAGGCCGCGACGAGCGGCCTCGCAGCATCAATCCGCCTTGGGTGCTGCCTTCGCCGCCTTCTCGCCGAGCGCGCTGGCATATTCGTCGGCCTTGTAGATCTCCGCGACCATCGCCTTCAGCTTGCTCGAGTGCGCCTTCATGCCGAGCGCTTCCGCATAGGCGGCGGCGGAGCCGAAACCGGCGATGCCGTAATGGCACATGCGCTGGTATTGCGCGACCACGACGATGTCGAGCAGCTCGCCTTCCGGCGGCGCCTCCTTGACGGTGTGCTTGAGGGCTTCGGCGACGAGGCCTTCCATGCCCTTGCAGTGCTCCTTCTCGACCTCGTCATCCACCTCTTCCAGCAGCGCCTTCAACGCGGCGGTATGCTTGACGATGCCCTGGGAGGAAGCGGTGAGCGTCTGCTTGAGCTTCGGGTCGTGCACCTTCTTGACCATGGTCTCGACCGCCTTGGTCATCTGGTCGTTCGCCGACCAGAGATCCTTGATCTCGTCGGCATAGATTTCCTTCAGGCTCTCGGGAGCTGGCATGGGTCTACCTTCGGTTGGGTTCTGCTGGGCAGTGCGGCGGGTCGCGGGCTGACGCTCTCTGCGGCTGCGCCTGATCAACGAGACCGGGGCGGCAAGCGGCGACCGACCCGGAGAGAACCCTGTCCGGCCGGACAGGTCAAGGCTCGCCGGTCAAGGCTTGCCGATCAAGCCTGGCCGATCAAGGCTGGCCAGCGAACGCACACGGGCGCAGACTGTTACGCATCCGCCATGACGACCGGGACCGTCGATTTCGGCATCGGCAGGGTGGCGGTTCGCGGACGGGTGCGCGAACCATGCCGTGGCGGACACGCTGCTATGCAAGGCCGGACGATCTGGACATGCGAGCAGGGAACGCCCATCTGGAACTCTGTCGCCCGAGCCGGAGCGATGCCGCAACCGGCTCGCCGTCTAGTGCAGCTGCCATACTTGTCTAGTGCGGCTGTATTATGTCGCAGGTCGAAAGACTTAATCGAACGAAAAACAGAACTGTCCGGAACTTGCTTGCGCATTTCATATTAAGCTCGTAACCGACCCTGGCTGCGGACAGCGGCTTGGCCGCAACGGGAAGAAAGTCTTCGATGGACAGCGATCGCACTGCCGTAATCGGCGGTAAAACTCTTGATCCGGTCAAGCAGGTGCTTTGCGGGATGATCGCCGACGCGACGCGGAACGCGCCCGGCGGTGCCACGATCAGGTGCGCGACACGTTGAAGGATTGACCTGCAACGAGAGCTCGACAGATGTCCGTAGAAGAAATTCATTCATCAGCAGCCAAAGACGCTGACACGATCCAGGGAGAGGAACTCCGGATCCCGCTGCACGGCGAAGAACTCGTCGTGTCGCGTCTCAAGCGCCAGAGCGCCGTGGTGCGCGTCGCCACGCAGACCCGGAGCCGCGAGCAGCAGGTCGACGCTGAACTGGTCCGCGAACGTGTGGAGATCGAGCGCATTCCCCTCGGGCACGTCGTCGACGCCGTACCTCCGGTTCGCGAGGAGGGCGACGTCACCATCATGCCGGTGGTCGAGGAAGTCCTGGTGGTCGAGCGCAGGCTCATCCTGAAGGAAGAAGTGCGTATCCGGCGCGTCCGAAGCACCGAGCAGCATCACGAGACCGTCACGCTTCGCGAACAGGAGGCGGTCATCACACGCACACCGATCGAGGCGTCGGCCACTGGCGCGGCACCGCCGGCAGACCAACCCGAAGCCTTCAACGCATAAAGAGGATATCATCGAGATGACCATAGAAACCATCGTCGCCGTCTACGACACTGCGGCCCATGCAGACCTGGCCGTGAATGACCTGAAGGCCGCGAATGTTCCCGCCGACGCCATTTCGGTGCATAGCGCCGCCGGTACCGGTACCGCCGCCGCCCCGCGCGAGCAGGGCTTCTGGGGCAGCCTGTTCGGCGGTCAGCCCGACCACGACACCAGCGTCTACGAGCGCAGCGTGCAGGGCGGATCGACCGTCGTGACGGTCAAGGCACCCGAGGAGCACGTGGCGAGCGTCTCGCGCATCCTGGAGGCACACGGTCCGATCGACATCGACGATCGCGCCGCCAGCTACGGCAGCGCAGCCACCACCACCACGACGACACGCGAGACGGTCGGCACGGTCGCTCCCGCGGTGCAGCCGGCAACGACCGGTGCGACCGGCGAGCAGGCGATCGCGCTCTCCGAGGAGCAGCTTGTCGTCGGCAAGCGTCTGGTCGATCGCGGCACCACGCGCGTTCGCCGGTTCGTGGTCGAGACACCGGTCGAGCAGGACGTGACCCTGCGTTCGGAGCAGGTCTCGGTGCAGCGCCGTCCGGTTTCCGCCGGCGTCGACGCGGCCGCCTTCACCGATCGGGTGATCGAGGTCAACCAGACCGACGAGGAAGCCGTCGTGGGCAAGACGGCGCGCGTCGCCGAGGAAGTGGTCGTCAGCAAGCAGGTTGCCGACCACGTCGAGACCATCCACGACACGGTGCGTCGCGAGGATGTCGAGATCGTCAAGGACGGGGCGACCACTGGCACGACCACTGGCACGACCACCTCGCCGCTGACGCCGGGCGCTCGTCCGAAGATCTGACGCCTCGGCATCCTGCCCGGGGTGCTTCGCATTCCGGGCAGGGTGGTGATCACCCGATACGAGTACGCTGCACGGGATGGCCTCCATCCCGTGCACCGCATTGGAGAGCCGCATGTCGAGCACTGTCTATGACGATCCAGCCGCACGACGAACTGGCGTGATCGAGACCAGCACGACCGTCATCGGCGCCGGACCGCACACGCACCGGCGGATCTCCTGGGCGGCGATCTTCGCCGGCGTCGTCCTGACCGTGGTGATCCAGCTCATGCTGAGCCTGCTCGGCGCGGGCATCGGGCTCGGCACCGTCAATGTCAGCGCCGGCAGCACGCCGGACGCCAGCAGCCTCGGCATCGGCGCCGGGGTGTGGTGGGTGGCCAGCAGCTGCATCGCCCTGTTCCTCGGCGGCTACGTCGCAGCCTGGCTCGCCGGGGTCGAGATCCGCTTCGATGGCTTCCTGCACGGCGTGATCGCCTGGAGCATCGCGAGCCTGCTGACGATCTATCTGCTCAGCTCGGCAGTCGGCAGCATCATCGGTGGCGGCTTCAGCGCGTTGGGAAGCGTCACCTCCGCGGCCGGCAGCAGCGTCAAGGACGCAGCCCAGCCGATCGCGCAGGCGGCCGGCGTGTCACCCGACATGCTGCAGCAGCAGGCACAGGCCTACACGCAACCGACCGACACCGATCCCGCGACGATGAGCCCGCAGGATGCCCAGAAGGAGGTCGCGCGCAACCTCGCGACCTACGCGCATGGCGGCGCCGACGCGGCGGCTGCGAAGGAGCGGATCATCAGCATCATCGCGGCGCAGAGGCATATCAGCCACGACGACGCGGCGAAGCAGTTCGACGATGCGCAGGCGAAGCTGACACAGACCAAGGATCAGGCGGTGCAGACTGCCAAGGGTGCCGCGGACTCCAGCGCTGCGGCGGCTTCCAAGACATCCTTCGCGGCCTTCGGCGACCTGCTGCTCGGCGCCATCGCCGCGGCGATCGGCGGATCTCTGGCGGTGCAGCGGCGGCTGCAGGTATCCGAGCGCCGGATCCGCTGAGCCTCTACGGGACTGCGCCTGGCGATGGCGAGGTGCAGCCTCTTCCGATTTGCCTGGACCTTCGGTTCACGCAGAAACCACTCAAGGACACGTACGATGAAGACCACCGCACTCGTTTTCGCCACCCTGCTGTCGGCAACGGCCGCCTCGGCGCAGCCGGCCACCAGCCCTTCCAGCCCGAATTCGCCCCCGGGCGCCACCTCCAACGCGCCGCAGGCCGGGGTCAACCCGAGCACCGGCACCACGCCCGGCACCGGCATGGTCGATCGCAACAGCGGCACGGCGGCCGCGAGCGGTGACCGCAACCAGGCGGTCACCACCACCGGCAACAACGCGCCGCAGCCGGCGAAGGGCGCCAACTCGTTCAGCCGCGGCGAAGCCAGGCGCCGCATCCAGAGCGAAGGCTTCCAGAAGGTCGGTGGCCTGCACAAGGACAGCGGCGGCGTCTGGCGCGGCAAGGGCATGAAGGACGGCCAGCAGGTCGCCGTATGGCTCGACTACAAGGGCAATGTCGGTCAGGTGCAGTAGCAGCCTCGTCGATCCCGCCAGAACACCAGCAGCATCAGGAGGCCACCATGGCCATGCGCACCTTCACCCATCTCTACGACGACTATAACGAGGCCCGGCAGACGGTCGAGGCGCTGGAAGCGGCGGGCATCCCGCACAGCGACATCAGCATCGTCTCCAACAATGCCGATCAACGCGTGACCGCCGGATCCACCACCGGCGCCGCCGATGCCGTCGACGAGACACGTGCCGGCACCGGCGCCTCGACCGGCACCCTGATCGGCGGCGGCGTCGGTCTGCTGACCGGCCTCGGCCTGCTGGCGATCCCGGGCGTCGGCCCCGTCGTCGCGGCCGGCTGGCTCATCGCCACCGTGACCGGTGCGGGCATCGGCGCCGCCGGTGGCGGCCTGCTCGGCTCGCTGGTGCACGCCGGCGTTCCCGAGGATCAGGCACACACCTACACCGAGGGCGTGCGCCGCGGCGGCACCTTGATCACGGTCCGCGGCGACGAGAGCCAGGCCGCGCGCATCCAGGCGGTGCTCGACGGACGCACCGCGTCCGCCGTCAACATCGACGCGCGACGCACCGCCTACCAGACGGATGGCTGGGAGCGCTTCGAGGAGACCGCACCGCACTACACCGCCGACCAGGTCGCAGCGGAACGTTCGCGCGTTCAGGTGCTGAAGACGAACTGAGGCGCACTGCTCCAGGTGGACGACTTGTCCGCCTGGAGCGGAAACAACGGCACGGAGGCTTGCATGAGCGACAAGAGCACGACGGACACCATCGCGAAGGGTGCTGCAGGCCTCCAGGCGGCAGGCGACGCGGCACGGCAGGTCGCCGAGCAGGCGAAGCAGGCCGGCACCGATGCCGCGAGCCAGGCGCAGGAACTGGCGCAGGAGGCACAGAGCCGCGGCGCCTCCCTCGTCGGGGTCGTAAGCGACCGGGTCCAGGACGTGGCGGAGAGCGGCAAGAGCTCGCTCGCCGACCAGATCGAGGACGTGGCACAGGCGGTGCACCGTTCCGGAGCCCAGCTCGAGGGCCATCAGGACTGGGCGGCACATCTGGTCGAACGCGGCGCCGCCGAGCTCAGCACGCTGGCGACGACGCTGCGCAGCAACGACCTTCGCGGCTTGATGGGTGGCTTGCAGGACCTCGCCCAGCGGCAGCCGGCGCTGTTCGCCGGTGCCTCGCTCGCGGCTGGGTTCGCCCTGGCCCGGGTCGGGCGGATCGCGGTCGCCGGCGCCTCCAAGGACGACCTGCCGAAGCTGCCGGAGGTGCACCTTGGACAATAACACGCAGGGCGACGGCTACGGTCTGGGCACGATCCTCGGCGGTATCGTCCACGAGCTGCAGAGCCTGATCCGCGGCGAGATCCGGCTCGCGCGCGCCGAGCTGGACCAGAAGCTTCACACCATCATCATCGCCGCGATCTTCCTGCTCGGCGGCGCCCTGCTCGCCTTCGCCGGGCTGGTGGTGTTCCTCCAGGGCGTCGCCGCAGCACTTGCGCTGGTCCTGCCTACCTGGGTCGCATCGTTGCTCGTGGGCATCCTGATCGTGGCTTTCGGCGGGCTCTTCGCCTGGTCGGCGCTGCGCCGGTTCTCGCTGAAGACCCTGAACCCGGAGCGGATGACCGCTAGCCTGCGCAAGGACGCAAACGTCTTGAGGGAGCACATCTGATGTCGCAGCCACTATCCGAGACCGGCCGCATCGAGCAGGATCTCGACCAGACACGATCGCGGCTCGACGGCCATCTCTCCGAGCTGCAGAGCCGGCTCTCGCCGGGCCAGGTGCTCGACGACCTGATGCGGTATTTCCGTGGCAAGGAGGGCGCGGATTTCGGTCGCAGCCTGCTGGAGAGCGTTCGTGCCAACCCGCTGCCGACGGCAATATCCGGCATCGGCCTGGCCTGGCTGATGGCGTCGAGCCCGCGTGGCGCGGCGAGTGGCACCTCGGCTTCGGGCGCCGGCAACGTGCGCGTCTATCACGGCGCACCGGACCTCGGGCTGCAAGCCTATCCGGCGTTGGCCACCCGGGTGCGCGAGGCCGAGCAGCGCACCGTCTATGAGCCAGGCGAGGCGGAACACGCCTATGCCGACCGTCTCGATGCCGCCCGTGGTCAGGCGATCGGTCTCGCCCGCGGGGCGCAGGAGACCGCGGCGTCGTACGGGCAGCGCATCCGCGAAGCCCTGGACATGGCCCAGGAGACTGCCAGCCGTGGTGCGCACGATCTGCGGGACGCGATCGGCAGTGCCGCGAGCAGCCTGAGCAGCACCGCGCAGGGTGCTGTGCACAGCCTCGGCGACGTCGGCCAGCGCGCGGGAAGCGGCGTGATGCAGGGCGGCCAGGCGGTCGGGCAGGCGGGCGGCAACCTTGTCGCGGCAGTGTCGGCGAGTCCGGTTCTGCTCGGGGCACTGGGGCTCGCCGCAGGGGCGCTGCTCGGCGCCCTGCTGCCGCAGTCTGACCAGGAGGAGGCGGCACTCGGCGGCGTCGCCACCCAGGCGCGGGAAGCCGCCCGGATGCTCGCCCAGCAGGCGGCGGACAAGGGCGGCCACGTCGCCCAGGCGGTGATCGACGAGGGCCGGGACAGCGCGCAGGCGCACGGCCTCACCGAGGGCAAGAGTTCCGGTGACCTGCTCGATGCGG
Organism: uncultured Acetobacteraceae bacterium; assembly: GCA_964242335.1. Classification (GTDB taxonomy): domain Bacteria; phylum Pseudomonadota; class Alphaproteobacteria; order Acetobacterales; family Acetobacteraceae; genus Lichenicoccus. The sequence continues at coordinate 35,179 of CAXTAY010000003.1, forward strand.
CGATGAGCGGCAGTCTGGCCAAGGACGCCAAGCAGGTTGCCGAGGACGTGCTGCATGCCGGCGACGACGCGGTTCGCAAGGAAGCGCTCGGCGAAGGACAGCAGGCGCCGGCACCGCGTTAGCCGTCGCCCCGTCGCGCAGCCGACGACGGGCGGCGCGCCCGGCCCTGTCGGCCCATCGGCCGCCCGCCATCGCGTGGGCGGCCGATTCCGTTGGCCGATGAACTGCTCTACAACCCGGGCATGCATCGAGACGCGACCGACCGCCTGATCGTCCGGAGGCCGCGGCAGCCCGCGCTGCGCGAGCATTCCCGATCTCCCCTCCATCCGCACGCGCTGGATACTGGCCGGCTGCCGCGGCGGGTGCCTCGCCGGACTGCGTCGGGACGGCCGAACGAAGACCCGCCGGGCGGTCGGGGCGCTGCCGCCGCTCTGGCATGACGTTCTTCGAGAGCCTGCTGGTCCTGCTGCTGGCGGCGATCCTCCTGCTGCAGGTGGCACGTCGCTTCGGGCTGCCCTACCCGGCGATGCTGGCGGCAGGCGGCATGCTGGTGGCCCTGATCCCCGGCTCGCCGAACATCCGCATCGAGCCGGAGACAGCGCTCGCGCTGTTCATCGCGCCGGCGCTGGTGGACGCGGCGTTCGACTTCCCGGTGGCGTCGGCGGTGCGGTTCTGGCGTCCGCTGGTGATGCTCGCGGTGCTCGCGGTGCTGATGACCAGCGGAGTGGTGGCCTGGATCGGCTGGCGCTTCGCCGGGCTTCCGCTCGCCGCGGCGGTGGCGCTCGGGGCGATCGTCGCGCCGCCCGATGCCGCGGCGGCAATCACCATCCTGCGTTCGGTCTCGGTGCCCGCGAACACGGCGGCGGTGCTGAAGGGCGAGAGCCTGTTCAACGACGCCGCCGCGCTGCTGCTCTACGGGGGTGCGGTCGCGATCGTCGAGCATGGCGGCCTGACCGCGGGCGTCGGTGCGCGGCTGCTGCTCGCGGCGCCCGGCGGGATCGTGCTCGGGATCGCGCTCGCGATGCTCGTGCGACGGCTGAACCGGTTCGTGACCGGCACGCTGGGCGGCAACCTGCTGCAGTTCGTGATGACGTGGCTGGCCTGGATCGTGGCGTCGCGCCTGGAGTTGTCCGCGGTGCTGTGCCTGGTCGCGTTCGCGATGTCGCTCGCGCAGGCGTCGGATGCCAACAGCGCGCCGCGGATGCGGGTGCACTCCTATGCGGTGTGGGCGACCGTGGTGTTCCTGCTCAACGTCATCGCGTTCCTGGTGATGGGCATGCAGGTCCGCTCGATCATCGCCGGGATGAGGACCACGAGCCTCGCGGACGCGCTCGGCTTCGCCGGGATCGTCGTCCTGGCGGTGATCGGCGTCCGCTTCGTCGTGGTGATCGCGATCAACCGGGCGGCGCAGTTCGCGAGCATGCGCGGCGACACGCCGGTTCCGTTGCTGCGGCAGGGGATCCTGGTGGGCTGGAGCGGCATGCGCGGGCTGGTGACGCTCGCGACCGCGTTCGCCCTGCCGGGATCGTTTCCGCACCGCGACCTGATCGTGCTGACGGCATTCAGCGTGGTGATGGCGACGACGGTGCTGCAGGGGCTGACCCTGCGTCCGCTGATCCAGCTGCTGCGTCTCGACCGCAGCGGCGATTCCGCGCGTGAGCTGTCGGATGCACGTGCCCGCCTGATCGCGACCGCGCTCGCGACGCTGGAACAGCAGACCGGCGCAGAGGCCGAGGCGATACGTGGCTCCTACCGCATGCGTGCAGGAAGTGCCGGTCCGGGCTCGCTGAGGCGGCATCGCGGGATCGGTCTCGCGGCGATCGCGGCGGAGCGTGCCGAACTGGGGAGAATGCTGAACCAGCATCAGATCGATCCCGACACGTTCGACGTGCTCCAGGAGGAGATCGACTGGCGTGCGCTGGACCTGCTGCCGCAGCAGGAGCGCCGGATCGAGGAGGGCTAGCCTCTGGGTCGGCCCGCGGTCCGCCCCTGAACCGAGGATCCGGATGCCGCTCGGCGGCTGCAGCATGAGGGCCCATCCGGACCGGCGCCTCCATGGGGACGTCCGGACCCCTCGCGGCAGAGGGAGTTCATGGCCGCCGATCGATCGGAGCCCGCGCCCAGTCAGGCATCCGCCTCCAGACAAATCATGCGGTTACGGAACCCGAGGCGGTACCGCCGGGGTGGTCGCCTCGGTCGGCGGCCCGAGACCGGCGAGAGACGGCGAGATCTTCAAACCGGGTCCAGGAACTTCGGTCCGCGCGAAGAGCTTACGCCAAAATGAGCCCCTTCCAGCCAGCGGACGCAAGACAAACCCAAGAACAGTGCGATACAACCTCGCATCGTAGCGCCATGTCGCGCTCTTGCTACGGGTTGTATTGCTCTGCAACCGATCTTTCCTTCCTGCGTCAGCGCATATTGTTGCAGGTTCACAACAAATTCTCGTCTCGTGCTTGTTCGGGTGATGTTGAAGGCGAGATCCGGAGATCCATACGCGTCGGCATGGCCGGCATCCTCGGGTGGTGCGCGAGGATCGCGACCTTCGATCACCCCGTGCCTATCGCCGGTGCCTGATGGTTCGCCTGCTGTGCGCATGTATCGTCATGTGCATCGTCGCTCTGCCGATCGTGGGCTCTACGCGGGCAGTCGCCGGTCGCGGACACGCGCACTGGCACCGGACATCCAGACTTGGCCATGCGGGTCATCATCGACAGGGCGGATCATCGGCCCGACATCACGCCCAGCGACAGGCCAGGATATCGAGGTCGCTCCACCTGGATCTGGTCTCGCTGGAGAACAACGGGGATGACGATGCGGCGCCGTCCCCCATCGTGTTTGCCGCCATACTCGAGGCGGCGCACGACGCCGGCGTGGATCCGAATGTCCTGATGGCGTTCGCCTGGCGGGAGAGCAGGTACCGGCCGGACGCCAAGAGCAGCCGTTCCGCGGCGAGGGGTCTGCTGCAGTTCACGCCGACGACGTGGCTCGAGACCGTCCGGGATTTCGGCAGGCAGTATGGTGCACCGGAATACGCCGCCGCGATCCACACCGGGCACTCCGGCCACATCAGCATCAAAGGCTATCGGACACGACAGCATATCCTGATGTTGCGCGGTGATCCCGCGTTCTCCGCACGCATGGCTGCCGCCGTCATGGCGAGACAGGCCCTGGAAAGTCGACGCGCCCTGGGTCGTTCCGCGACGTCGGCGGAGCTTTATCTCTCGCATGTTCTGGGGCCGGAGGGCTCGGCACGGTTCCTCTCGGCGCGCGCCAAGCATCCCTCGGAGTCTTCGCTCCAGATCGCCAGCCTCGAGCTGTTGTACAATGCGGGATTGCTTGCCGAGGATGGTCGTCCGATGACGGTGGAGAACACCTACGTCGCTGTCGATATCATGTTGAAACGGCATCCCGTTCGACAACTCCCGGCTATCGAGCTCAGGCAGCAACCGGGACAGCGGGAGGCGAAGGAGCGAGACCAGTACGATCGCGGCGCGCCGGGAGCGATCAACTGGTGTCGCATGTCCAATCTGGTGACATGCCAGTCGGCTGCCGCAGTCATGATGGTCGCACGATGATGTTCGTCCGACGCACGAAACGACGAAACGATGCGCGGCTTGTCCAGCGCCGATCTTCACGTTCGAGGATATCATTACGTTATCACATCTAGCGCCGGCGGGACCGCAGGGCCGGATCGGCTACGTTATGATCGACCGGCCTGTAGCGCCGGAGTATGGTGAGATCGTCTGAAACCGGAGCGGCGCCATGCAATCGGCCATCGCCTACACGGACCTGATCGACCCCACTGCGGCGGGGCAGTCTCTCGGTCGTCAGATCGCCTCGAGCCTGAGCGGCACTTCCGATGCGATCATGGTCTTCGCCGCACCCGGCTATGCGCATGCGAGAGTGCTCGAGGCGATACAGGCGGAACATCCTTCGGCGCTGCTGGTCGGCGCGTCGTCGGCGGGAGAGTTCACGCACGAGCAGCATGGTCAGGGAGCGGCGTGTGCGCTCGCCCTGAAGAGCGACGACGTCCACTTCGCGGTCGGCGTCGGTCGCGACCTCCATCTCTCGCCGGCACTGGCGGCTCGCCAGATCGTCTCGACCTTCCGCGCCTCGGAGAAGCCGACCTTGCACCGGGCGGCCCTGGTGCTGACCGATGCGCTGTCCGGGCACGCGCCCGGGCTGATCCACGAGCTCATGATCGCGACCGACGCGCAATATCAGTTCTTCGGCGGCGGCGCCGGCGACAACGCGCAGTTCGTCCGGACCGTGGTGTTCAACGGCACCGAGGTGCTCTCCGACGCGGCGGTGGCGCTCGAGATCCTCTCCCCGAGGCCGCTCGGCGTCGGCGTCGGTCATGGCTGGGCGATCGCGGGCAGCGCCCTGCGCGTCACCGACGCCGACGGCCTGAAGCTCAGGAGCCTGAACGGCTTCCCGGCGGTCCAGGCGTTCGAGGCACATGCCGAGGCCACCGGCCAGTCCTTCGACCCGCAGGCGCCACTGCCCTTCTTCCTGCACAACATCCTCGGGATCGAGACGCCGACCGGTCATCAGCTGCGGATGCCGCTCTCGGTCGACGCGACGGGTACCGTCCACTGCGCCGCCGAGGTGCCGCTCGGGAGCCGCGTGCGGATCATGCACAGCTCGTTGCGAGCGAGCCTTCAGGCAGCGGAACGCGCGACCGCCGCAGCCATCGCCAACCTCGGCGGGCAGCCGCCCGGTGTCGCCCTGTTCTTCGACTGCGCCGCCACGCGGGCCCGGATCGGCGACGCCTACACGATGGAGCTGGAAGCGGTGCGCTCGACGCTGCCGGCCATCCCGATGATCGGCTGCGTCACGCACGGGCAGATCGCGCGCTCGGACGGGCAGTTCGACGGCTTCCACAACTGCACCGCGCTCGTCTGCGTGCTGCCAGCCTGAAGCCAGGCCGCGAGCGTCCGACGATGAAGGCGTGCGAGAGACAGCTGATCAACGCCCTGGCCGATCCCGCACGGCGGCTGCAGGCGACGTCGGCGCTGGCCCGGCACTGGAAGGTCGACGCGGTCCTCATCCTGATCCGGGATCACGAGCTGGGCGTGCTTCGGCCAGCCCCCGGGTTCCCGCAGACCCTGCCGGGTGGTCCGTCCTGGCGGGAGCTGTTCGGTCGCTGCACCGGCGCCGGCCGGTTCACCGGCCAGGTGGCCTTTCCCGATGCGACGAGCCTCTCTGCCTTCTCGGCGCAGCTCGATGACGATGCCTCCGCCGTGCTGTTGCTGCTCGGCGGCGGCGCCGACCGGTCCGATCATCCGGACCTCGCGGAGATCGGGTTTCCCCTGCTCGCCGGATTGCTGCGCGCGGAGACCGAGATCGTGGCCTCGCTCGGCTCGACGGCGAGCGCCAACGGCGCGCTGGCGCAGGCGGAGTCGCTGACGGCAGCGCTGGGCCGGGCGCGAAGCGACCTGGCACGCGCCCTGACCGACGCCGATCACCTGAACTCCGCCCTGGGGGAGCTCAACATCACCCTCGAGGAGCGGGTGGCGGAGCGGACGCGCCAGCTCCAGGCCGAGATGGCGCAGCGGCAGAAGGCCGAGGAACAGCTCCGGCAGGCCCAGAAGATGGAGGCGGTGGGCCAGCTCACCGGCGGCCTCGCGCACGACTTCAATAACCTGCTGACCAGCATCAGCGGCAGCCTGGAGCTGCTCCAGACACGTGTCGCGCAAGGCCGCATCAAGGACGTCGATCGGTATGTCGGCGCCGCCCAGGGTGCCGCCAGACGCGCCGCGGCGCTGACGCAACGGCTGCTGGCCTTCTCACGCCGCCAGACGCTCGACCCGAAGGCCACCGACGTCAACCGTCTGGTCGTCGGCATGGACGAGCTGGTCCGACGCACGATGGGACCGGAGATCGCCGTCGAGTTCGTCGCCGCGAGTCATCTCTGGAACACGCTGGTCGACCCCAGTCAGCTCGAGAACGCGCTCCTCAACCTCTGCATCAATGCCCGCGACGCCATGGCGGGCGGCGGCACGCTGACGGTCGAGACCGCCAACTGCCCGCTCGACGAGCGCGCCGCCGGCGAGCGCGAGCTGCCGCCGGGACAATACGTGACACTCCGCGTCAGCGACGACGGCATCGGCATGTCGCCCGAGATCGTCGACCGTGTCTTCGAGCCGTTCTTCACGACGAAGCCGCTCGGCCAGGGCACCGGCCTTGGCTTGTCGATGATCTACGGCTTCGTCCGTCAGTCGGGCGGTCAGATACACGTCCACTCCGCACCGGGCCGGGGCACGACGGTCCGCCTGTATCTGCCGCGTCATCGTGGTGACGTCCATGAACCGGACGGCGCCGCAGCTTTGTCCGACGCGCCACGTGCCGAGAACGACGAGATGGTGCTGGTGGTCGATGACGAGCCCACCCTGCGCATGCTGGTGACGGAAGTGCTGGCGGACCTCGGCTACGTCGCCCTCGAGGCGGCCGATGGCGCCGCGGGCCTCAAGGTTCTGCTGTCCGATGCCCGCATCGACCTTCTCGTCACCGATGTCGGTCTGCCCGGAGGAATGAACGGTCGTCAGATGGCGGACGCCGCACGCATCGCGCGCCCGGACCTCAAGGTCCTGTTCATCACCGGCTATGCCGAGACCGCCGTCCTGAGCCACGGCGATCTGGAGCCCGGCATGCACGTGCTGACCAAGCCGTTCGCGATGGAAGCCCTCGCCAGCCGGATCAAGGAGCTGACCGTGAGCAGGTGACCGGAGCGTGCGGCGCCTATTCCGGATCGGACATCGTCGTATCGAACGCCGAGATCACGGCGCGCGCGACCGGGCTGCACAACGGCGGGCGGCAGGCGGAGGTGCCATGCCGAGGCGGGCCGAGGCCGGGTCGCGACGCACCAGCGTCAGGATGCCGATGACCAGCGCCGCCAGAGGCGCGACGATCCCGCTCGCGAGCACGATCCAGCCGGCGCCTCCGAACCAGATGACCGGCGGCAGGAGGAGCATGACGTCGTCCGGGTCGAACGGTGGCGACGCCGCGCCGCCGGGCGGACGCTTCGTCGAGGCCTGCAACGGGCGAAGCAGCAGGAAGATGGCAGCGACGGAGAGCGCGGCACTCGGGCCGAGTTCGAGGTGGACGCGCGGCAGCAGGGGCGCCTGCGACCCGACGCCGATGCCGACGCCGAGCCCGATAAAGATCGACATCGTCGCGATGCAGTCGGCGGTGAGGTCGAAGCGCGGGCCGATGCGGCTGAACCGTCGGCTCTGCCGCGCCAGTTCACCGTCGGCGCGATCCAGCAGCGCGGACAGGAGGAACCGCCCCGCGCCTGCCGCCATCGACCGGCCGGCATGGACGAAGCACGCGGCGGCCAGCAATCCCGTCAGCAGCCGCAGCGTGGTGAGCATGTCGGGCGTGATGCGCGTGTGCACGAGCAGGCTGACCGGCCGACGCAGGCCGCGGTGGAGAACTGTGCCCCGGCTTACGGCCCTACCCTTGAACTGGCTTGCCGAGCGGACCGGCCTGCTCGGTTCTCCTGCCGGAGCAACGAGTGCCATCGCTTCCTGATCGCGACCATAACGGAAACGTGAGATCGGCGGCCATGGCGCCCCGGTCGCCCGTGACGTGGCGAGGTCCCGCCGACCGCCGCGAGGCGGGAGATCGACCTCCAGCAGCCTGGGCTGCGGCCTCGCGCCAGACGTCGTCGTCGCGCTGCCGGGCGCCCTGCGCTGCCACGCGCATCGCCTGTCTCTCGCCGACGCCTCCGGCGATTGCGTCGGCACTCGGGAGCATGCGACATCCTGTCTGAATTCCGGTCGGACGCATGGCCCGCGCCGACCATTGAAGCCCTGTCGATCGAGAGGAGACACCGATGGCCGATGCGAAGATGATTTCCCAGCTCACGGGCAATTCCGGCTTCATCGCCGCGCTCGACCAGAGCGGCGGCTCGACCCCGGGTGCTCTCAAGCTCTACGGCATCCCGGAGAGCGAGTACGGCAGCGACGCCGAGATGTTCCGGTTGATGCACGAGATGCGCGTCCGGATCATCACGGCGCCCGCCTTCGCCGGCAGCAAGGTGATCGGCACGATCCTGTTCGAGCAGACCATGGATGGTGAGGTGAAGGGGCGCTCTGTTCCGGCCTATCTGTGGGACGAACGCGGCGTGGTCCCGTTCGTGAAGGTCGACAAGGGAGTCGAGGCCGAGAGCGACGGCGTCAGCCTGATGAAGGCGATGCCCGAACTCGATGCTCTTCTCGAGCGCGCGGCCAAGCTCGGGGTCGCCGGCACCAAGATGCGGTCGACCATCCGCCTTCCCGACGAGAAGGGCATCGCCGCGATCGCCCGGCAGCAGTTCGAGGTCGGCGAGAGGATCGCGGCCTATGGCCTGATCCCGATCCTCGAGCCCGAGGTGCTGATCAAGAGCCCGGACAAGGCGGGCGCCGAGGCCATCCTGCGCGAAGAGCTGCGAAAGGGTCTCGACGCCATGCCCGAAGACCGTCAGGTGATGCTCAAGCTCACCATCCCGGATCAGCCCGACTTCTACATGCCGCTGACCGAGCATCCGCGTGTCGCTCGCATCGTCGCGCTCTCCGGCGGCTACCAGCGCCACGAAGCCTGCGAGAAGCTTGCACGCAACCACAAGCTGATCGGCAGCTTCTCGCGCGCCCTTCTCGAGGATCTGAAGCATTCCATGACCGACGCCGAGTTCGACGAGGCACTCGGAATGTCGATCGACGAGATCTACGCCGCCTCGGTCGACAAGCATTGACGACCTCCGCCGGAGGTGTGAGCACCCGGCGAGAGGAGCTCAGGGATCGGGAAACGCGACGCCGCTGAGGCGCGCGCAGGCGGCCAGCAGCATGTCCTGGCGCGCAGCGTCGTGCACGGCGCCGTTCGGCTTGCGCGGCTTCATGTGGAAGAAGTAGCCGCCGGTCGTGGCCGTCGGATCCTCGTCAGCAGCCAGCCAGGCCTGCGTTCGGTGCGCCGCGTCGAGGTCACCGGTGGCGTGCGAACCGCCCATCTTCGTCGCCACCCAGCCCGGTTCGAGCGCGTTGCTGCGCACCTCCGGCCAGCGCCGGGCCACGGCGCTGGCCAGCAACGCGTCGTGCAGCTTGGTATCCGAATACGCCTGGTTGCCGCGCCACGGCCGGTCCTTCCAGTTCAGGTCGGCGAGGCTCGCATCGCCGCGCCGGTGCAGCTCGGAGCTGACGTAGATCAATCGCCGCGGGCGGTGGATCAGCACCGTCAGCAGGTAGGGTGCCAGCGTGTTCACCGCGAACACGTGTGCCAGACCGTCCTCCGTCTCGACGCGGCGGCGCTCCCGGAAGCCGACCGCGGCATTGTGGATCACCGCGTCGAACCTGCCGAGGGCGTTGACCTGCTCCGCCACGCCGCGGGTCTGGGCGATGCTCGCGAGGTCACCCACCACGACCGCCTCGGCGCGCGGCACGGCGGCCAGAGCGTCGCGTCTGCGGGCGTCGTTCCGGGCATGCAGCACCACGACATGCCCCTGCTCGATCAGCAGCCGGGCCGCCATCTGCCCCAGTCCGTCCGATGACCCGGTGATGAAGACACGCGCCATACCGTGATCCCTTCCATGTCCGCCGCAGGACGCGACCCCGCGCGCTCGACCGGTGGCGTCACGACCCTCGCGGCGGCTCGCTGGCCTCGCCGCGCTTGGCTGGCGGTGTGCTCGCACCCGGTCCGGGACGCCTGTCCTCGTCGGCCGCGTCCTGTTGTCAGCGTCGTCGGTCCGCTGTCGGTTTCCACCGCTCCCGCCCGAAGGCCGCGGGTTCGATGTCTGCCGCGTCTCCCGCATCGGCGGCAGCAGCGTAGCCTCAGGCGATGCGGGACCGTTCGAAGGTCAGGTCCGGCGCGGCGATCATCTCCCACGAGGCGGCATGAACCGGTGCTCGATCGTGGTCTCTGGCACCGGGGCTTTCGCCTTCGCCGGCCGCCCTAGCTCGTCGAACTCGTCCTTCGGCAGGTCCGCGCCAGCTGGACCCGATGCCGGCAGGCCGATGCGGAACCGGGAGCGGGATCGTTGAGGTGTCGCCCGCGCCGTGCGATGGTGCGGTCACAGGGGATGGGGTTCCCCTTCAACCGCCCGTCCTGGGCTGATGACTCCTGCCGATCCGGATCGAGCGTCCACGGAAGGAGCATGTCCATGGCCCTGCAGGCACTCTGGTTGCGCCGGACCGGGAACGACGATGGTCTGAGGACGGCATGCTGAACTACGCCCTGATCGGCCTCGGCGGCGCGATCGGCAGCATCCTGCGGGCGTGGCTCGGGACCGTCATGGTCGCGCTGACCGGACCGACCTTCCCCTGGGGCACGATCCTCATCAACATCATCGGCTCGTTCGTGATCGGCTTCTTCGCGACGCTGACCGCGACGGATGGCCGCTTTGCCGCGCCGTTCGACATGCGCACCTTCGTCATGGTGGGCCTCTGCGGCGGCTTCACCACCTTCTCCTCCTTCAGCCTGCAGACGCTCGATCTGGCACGGGATGGCCGTGCCGGGCAGGCGCTGAGCAACGTCGTGCTCTCGGTGGTGCTCTGCCTGGCCAGCGTCGCCGCCGGCCATGCGCTGGCGTTGGCGATCCGCACCTCGCCCCTGGCGGCGATCGGCGAGGCTCCCCCGGGCACCTTGGGTCGCAGCACGCTGGTGGCGCTGCATCGACCGGACTCCGTGCCCGGCCTGCTGGCGGTTGCGGGCCAGCTCATGGCCGGGGACGGCGGTCGGACCATCGCGCTCGCGATCGACGGACCCATCGTGGCCGGCCTGCAGCCGACCGAGGAGGTGCTGACCAGGAGACGCCAGCAGGCGATCTCGGACCGGCGCCGTGACTGGGTAGCGGCGATGCGCGGGACCCTCGATCGCTGGGTGTCGAAGGAGCAAGCCGAGGGACACGGGGCGCGCTGGATCGAGGTCCGTGGCGGTGGCGCACTGGCGGTCGCCGAGCACGGCCGCGGCGCTCACCTGCTGCTGCTGGAACACAGGCTGGGAGACCAGACCGCACGCGCCCGGATCCACGCGGCACTGGTTCGTGCCGGGCGTCCGGTGCTGCTGATTCCGCCCGGCACGGCGCCCGCACTCGGGCGCATCATCGCCGTCGCCTGGCAGAACGACGCACATGTCCGCCGAGCGATCCGAACCGCGGCGCCGCTGCTGTCGCGGGCGGAGCGGGTGGTGGTGCTGCGCATCGGCGATGCGGCGGCGGAGGCGGGTCTGGCAGAGGCGTTCGGGGATCGGCCGTTCGAGGTGGCGACGGCAGCCACCCGGCAGGACGGCGACGTGGGCGCGCAACTGGTGGCGATGGCGCACGAAGCCGGCGCGGATCTGCTCGTCATGGGGAGCTACAGCCACGGCAGCCTGCGCGAGAAGCTTTTCGACGGTGCCACGGAGGGCGTGCTGCGCTGCGCCGATCTTCCGCTGCTGATGAGGCATCGGGACGTCTGACCTCGACCGCATGCCGTGCAGCCTCGGACACTCTGCCACCCCACGCTCAGCACAGCCGACGGGGAGCTCTCTCGTCCGAGAGCCGGGAGGCTCGTTCCGGTCTCGGACGGTTCCATGCCGTCTCTGATCCCGACCTCGTGCCCGGTTGGAGCGCAGCGGGTTGCGTGATGACGCGCCTCGCACTCGGCGACAGCGGCCGTGCCGTGGTGGCGGCTTCGACGGGATGACGCGTCGTACTTGAACGGACCCCGGAGCGCGTCATACTGCTTCATCGCGCGCGTCGTTACTGGGAGAGACGAACCGCTTTGTTAAGAATGTACTTTATGATGAGCATAGGCTGTCTGTCGTTGTCTTCCCTGGCCGAGGCGGAGGAGGCGGTCGTCGCCAAGCCCGGTATCATGTGCAGCTCGTCCGAGGCGCTCGCCATCCTGACGCTGCATGGCGGCAACAGCCGGACGCACCGCGAGAAGCCGGAAGCGAGGGATCTGGACCTCGCGAGCCGCGGCGGCTGTCGGGACCTGCAGATCGGCGAGAGGCTGAGCGTGCTGGAGCGGTTCCGGAACACCGCGATCGTCGTGCCGGCCCCCGGCTCCTCGACCGCGATGGCCGACAGGTTCGTGGCACCGCTCATCGATCTCACGCTGGTCCCGACCGGCGGCGACGCGTCGGTTCCGGACGCGGCCGACACGCCAGCCGATGCGAATGCTGCAACACCGGAAGGCGGCTGGTTCATCGCGGACACCGACGGCGGCTGCACCAAGTCGTTCTCACCACAGATCGAAGCCAAGATGCTTCACGACAACGGCTTCGACGTTCACGTCAGGAACCTCTATGACACCCACAACGTCCCGGTGGAGACGGTCGTCTCGCACGACGTGTCGGGTATCAGCTATGCCTACGTCTTCTACGCCAGCATGCAGACGTGCCTCGCCGGCGGCTCGAGCGCCGCGCGAGGAGCTGCGGCGGCGCGATAGCGTCGCGGACGCATCCGCCCGCTACAGGTGGGCCGAGATGCTCACGAACACGCGGCGCTCCACCGGTGAGCCGCCGGAGACCGTCTGCTCCGACGCGTTGATCTGCTGCGACGAGACCGACACGAGGATGTTCCTCGTCAGGCGGTAGCCGAGCCTGCCATCGAGCACGACGTAGCTGTTCACCTCGACCGGTTGCAGCGTGATCTGCGTCGGATCGGCGCGATAATCCAGGAAGCGGGATTGCCAGCGGCTCTCCAGATCCAGCTCCCAGCGTCCGCGGGTATAGCCGGCGCCGAGCACGACGACGTGGGTGGGCGTGCTGTGCTGGAAATCCTGCGGGCTGTAGATGCCGGTCTGGTTGACCGAGAGGTGGTCGGAGATCGAGATATAGGAATAGCTCACGTTCCAGCGGAAGTGCGACGCCGACTGGCCGCGCAGGCCGATCTCGCCGCCAACGGCGCTGCTGTGGCCGACGTTCGCGGCGATCGCGCGTTGCTCCTCGACACCGTCCATGATCACGCCGTCGCCGACGGTCGGTGCCTCGTAGGGGTTGGTGAGGATGTTGTCCGTGCGCTGCGCGAAGACCGCCGTGCGCAGCGTCGATCCCAGTGCCGGCAGCGCGCGGTCCCAGTCCAGCTCCAGGTTGGAGACCGCTGACGCATCGACGTCGGGCTGCCCGAGGAAGAGGTAACCCTGCCCGTCGGGCCCGGGTGGCTGGCGATCCTGCAGGCCGAGGTCATAGATGCTGGGAAGCTGCAGACCTCGCGCCGCGAGCAGGCGCAGGGTGTCGTCGTCCGTCGCCCTCCAGACCAGGCCCGAGTTGAAGCTCGGCTCGTTGATCGTGCGGCTGTCGTAGGACGCGGCGCTGAACCCGACGTCGGGCACCAGGTAGCCCTGCTGGTTCAGCGCGAAGTGGTCGAAGCGGACGGCGTTGGTCAGCGACAGGCTCGGGGTGATCTGCCAGTTCCACATCAGGCTGGCAGAGGTCACGTCGTAGCCGACCTTGCCGGCCAGCACGTCGGACGAGGTCGCCGCGTTGTTGCGGTAGTCGAAGCCGAGACGAACCGTCTGGCTGGCGCCGAGCTTCACCAGGTCGCTCGCCTGCACGACGTACACGGTGTCATGCAGGTCCTCGCGCTCGCTCGACCCGTCATAGAGGTAGCGCAGCTCGTTCCTGTAGACGCTGAGGCCGACCAGTCCGAGGCGCGTATCCGCGGACATGCCCAGACGGGACCAGTTGGTGCGCTGGGTATCGGTCCCGTAATAGGGAGACGCCGTGGCTTCCCAGATGCGCGTGTCCACGACCGCGCCCGAGGCGAACAGCTCGATGCCAGGTCCGACGCGCAGCTTGCCGTCGAGGCTGATCGAGTCGCGGTCCGGGGAAGAACGGAAGGGCAGATCGTCCGCCACGACACCGGTCGGATTGTATTCGCGCGCGCGGAAACCGCCGACCGACACGCGCAGTCCGGCCACGTCGCCCGCGTGCGCCGTGCCGACGGCGGAGAAGGCGCCGTAGCCCTGTGTGCCGGCACGCGTGGTGAGGGTGTTCACGTCGTCGCGCAGCGGATCGTAGGTGATGATGTTGATCACGCCGGACGCGGCATTGACGCCGAAGAGGGCGGTGTTCGGTCCCTTGACCACCTCGATCTGGCGGATCTCGTCGAGCTCCACGGGCAGCGTGTACCACTGCGTGCGGCCGAGATCATCCAGATACACCTGCTGGCCGTTGATCAGTACCAGCAGGCGCGGGTTGCTGGTCTCGTTGTAGCCGCGCACCCCGACATCGGCGGCGGCGAACCCGTAGCGACGCACATCCAGGCTGCTCACGAACTGCAGGATGTCCGGCAGGTTGTCCCCACCGGAGCGACGGATGTCGTCGGCGGTGATGATCTCCATGTTTGCAGGGACCTCCGACACCCGCTGCGGCTGGCCCGTGGCGGAAGCGGTGACCGGCTCGCCGAACAGCGCCTCGACGCTGTCGTAGTCGATCGACTGTGCGCGCGGGGAGGCGGTGCAGAGCAGCGAGATCACGGCGGCCAGGAGCAGCTCGCGGCCGCGCCTCCGACCGAGATGCCGAAGCAGGACCGCGCGACCACGCCGCGGCACGAGGAGAAGCAGCGGCATCTCACCTCTCCCGAACGAGCATGCGGAACGCCTGCAGGAAGTGCATGCCGGCGCGCTCGGCGGCCGCATGGTCGATGACGATCTGCACCGTCGGCTGGCTGGAGAACCCCAGCACGCAGTTGCCCGACCGGACGCACGCCATGTCGATCGACACCGTCGGGACATGCAGCCGCGACGCGGTGTCCGAGATCGCCTTCATGTTCGGCCCGAGGCCGGACGTGACGTACAGAGCCTTGACGTCGACCAGGCCCGCGAGCTGGTCGACCGCGACGAGGCTCGCGCACAGGCGCACGCGTCCGGCGCTCAGCCCCGTGCCGATGACGGCCTGTATCTGCTCGGCTTCGCGCCGCGACAGCGGATCGCCCGGCGTGAACACGATGCCGAGCACGGCGGTTCCGGTCATGCCGTCGCCGACGAACGCCAGGGTGCGTCCGAGCACCTGCCCGTCCTTGGTGTTGAACTCGGCGCGGGCGGGTTCGATGATGCCCAGGAACGACATCGCGGCGGTCGCGATGATGACGGGCATCCGGATCCACCACGCCCTGCCTGCGCGGCAGGGCCCGGACCGCGTCGTCGGTCGCGGACCGAACGGCAGCAAGCGCCGCGAGGCGAACGGCGGCACGCTGAGCGAAGGCCAACCTTCCCTGACAGGCGTAGCCGTAATCCTGAACGCGATTTGCTAACGAGTTATTAAGCTCCGGTCGACTCATCGTCCAAATATTGAGAACTACTGACGCTTCTGCTTGGCTTTAATTGTTTATTATTCGAGCCGGGATAGATCTGTTCCAGTCGGGGAGGAGCACACGGTCCGTGTCTTGGTGGTCAGCTGACAAGCTCGCAGGCGGCCAGATCGACGGAACCGGTCTGCTTCCGGCGGCTAGGCGCCGGCTGATCGTCCTCGTCGGGCTCTCGAACTGGCCGTTCGCGCTCAAGATGGCGTTCTGCCCGGCGCTGGCGGTGATCGTCCTGTTCGCGACCAATCTGCACGGCATCCTGGCCACCGGCGACCAGTCGGCGCTGATCCAGACCGTGGTCCACCACGACCTCACCGTCGCGATGAGCTTGTCGGAGGATGCCAACAGGCTGCAGCGGATCAACAGTCGCCTGTATCGGCTGACGACGCTCCAGGCCAGCAAGGCATCGAGCCTGAACGTCGCGGCCGAGATCGCCGGGTTGGTGGGGGAGACCGCGCGGCTCGCCGACGGGCTGGAAGCCCAGGGAAGCAGTCTCAGCTCCGAGACCGACCGTCATCGTCTCAGGCAACTCGTCAGCGAGATCAGGGTCTACAGGGACGCGATCGACATATTCGGATCGATGCTGGAGCTGGATTTCGCGAGTGCGGTCGACTTCTTCAAACCCTTCGACAGGAACGCCGACGAGGTGCTAGGCCTGATCAACGCGATCGCCGCCCATGCGCTGCAGGATGCAAGCGGTCGGGCCGATGCGTCTACCCAGGTCGCCGAGCGGATAAGGCTGACCCTGGCCGCCGCTTCCATCGTCGGCGCGATGCTGCTGTTCGGAGTGGCAGCGCTCCTGACGCGGACCACGGTGCGTGCGGTGAAACAGATCGCTGCGGCCACGGAACAGGTGGCGCGGAACACGCTGGAGGTCGACCTCGACGCGCTGACCCGGCGCGACGAGCTCGGCACGATCGTGCAGTCGCTGATGGTGTTCCGGGCGAACGCGTTCCAGATCGCGTTCCTGGCTCATCATGATCCGCTGACGCGGCTGCCGAACCGCATCCTGTTCCATGAGCGTGTTCAGCAGGCCGTCGCGCAGCTTGAACGCGGCATCGAGTTCGCCGTGCTCTGCCTCGATCTCGATCGCTTCAAGGTCGTGAACGACACGCTCGGCCATCCGGTGGGAGATGGCCTGCTGCGACAGGTCGCCGAGCGCCTGCAGGGCTGCGTGCGCGAAGGCGACACGGTCGCGAGGCTGGGCGGGGACGAGTTCGCCATCGTGTTGCTGAAGGTAGGCGGCGCATCGGAAGTCGATCATCTGGCGTCGCGGATCATCGAGGTGGTCGGATCATCCTACCAGATCGATGGGCACCGCATCGACATCGGCACCAGCATCGGCATCGCGCTCGCCCCGGCCGACGGCTCGGCCTCGCATGAACTGCTGAAGAACGCGGATACGGCCCTCTATGGCGCCAAGGCCACCGGTCGCGGCACCTCGTGCTTCTACGAGGCGAGCATGAACGCCAAGCTGCAAGCCAGGCGCGCACTGGAGGTCGGCATGCGGCGCGCGATCCTGCGCGAGGAGTTCGAGCTCCACTACCAGCCGCTGGTCGATGCCTGCACGCACCGGATCTGCGGATTCGAGGCACTGATCCGCTGGCACGACCCGGAGCTTGGGATGATCCTGCCGGACGCCTTCATCCCGGTCGCGGAGTCGTCGGGCCTTATCGACGCCATCGGTCAATGGGTGCTGCACCGCGCCTGCCGCGATGCGGCAGCCTGGCATGACGACATCAAGGTCGCGGTCAACCTCTCCTCGTCGCAGTTCAAGGACAAGAACCTGGTCGCACATGTTCAAGCTGCCCTCTCCGCCAGCGGCCTGGCGGCGCATCGGCTGGAACTGGAGATCACGGAGTCCGTGCTGTTGCACGACAGCAGCTTCATCCTGGGGATCCTGGCCGAGATCAAGGCGCTCGGCGTGCAGATCTCGATGGACGATTTCGGCACCGGCTACTCGTCGCTGAGCTACCTTCGCAGCTTTCCCTTCAACAAGGTCAAGATAGACCGCAGCTTCATCAAGGATCTCCCCCACGACAAGAACTCCATGGCGATCGTGCGGGCCATCGTCGGTCTGAGCGCGACGCTGGGAATGTCGATCACCGCGGAAGGAGTCGAGACCGACGAACAGGCCGCGCAGCTCGCCGTGGAGGAATGCACCCAGCTCCAGGGATACCTGTTCAGCCGGCCCGTCCCGCTATCCGGTGTGACGGCTCTGTTGCGGGACCGCGTGGACGTCCCCGAGCTCATCTGAAGGACCCATGAAGCGTCGACAAAAGAGCAAGGGGCGCCGCCCCTTGACCTCATCGAAGGCAAGGCTTTGAAAACCTTGTTTTAGGATACCGGGGTCTGGGGCCTGCGGCCCCAGCGGGTCAAGGGCGGAGCCCTTGGCTTCCTTCAGCACCCTGCTCGGACGCGGCACGGCGACCTAGCCTCTTACTCGCAGGCGAACGCGGCGCGCCGCGCGGCAGCATTCGCATCCACGGGGATAACGGTCCGCAGGATGGCAGGCGAGGTCCGATAGGATGCGAGGTCGCGCCGCAGGATCGCGGCCGCGTCAGGCGTCGGCGCGTAGAACGCGACGGTGCGGTCGTAGAACACCGTGTTGCGCGGAAACTGCCAGGTCTCGACGAGGCTCCAGGAGGCGGGCGTGATGCGCGTGATCTCGCTCCAGCAGGGCTGCAGGATCGCGACCTCCATGTGGCGATGCGCGGTCCATCGCGCGATGGCGTCGGCGTCGTAATGGTGCGCCCGTCGCATCGCGATCGGTTCGTTCGAGCCGAGCCCGAAGACGTCGAGCACGGTCGCGTGGGAGAACCAGGCCATGATGCCGAGATCGTTCACCGCAACGGTGCGGTGCGGATAGAACTCGGCGATGAAGTCGGCGGCGGCGAAGTGTTCGTAGAGGCGGTCGACGGGAGCAGTCTGCGTGTCCCGCGTGTCCAGGTAGGCGCGCGGCAGGAGCACCAAGGCCAGTACGACGATCATCGCCCGCCCGGGCAGGAGTGCCAGACAGGCGAGGGCGTTGAGCATGAGCAGCCATGCCTCGTAACGATACAGCCAGCCGACCGAGCCGAAGCAGTACTGCAGCACGCTGGAGACCACGGCGAGGATGCCGAGCAGGGCCGCAGGAGAGAGCTGGCGGCGGCTCGACAGGCTGGCTGCGATCGCGCCGAGCGTCTCCAGCGCCGTGATGGTGGTGATGGCGATGAGGGTCACGGCGGAGGGATAGGACTTGCGGTAGAAGTTCAGGTGCAGCGTGTTGAAGATCCCGTGCGCGACGAGGCGGAGCGAGCCGTGCGGCAGCGGCGCCTTGAGCAGCAGCGAATTGGGCTCGAACCAGCCGCCATGCGTGATCCAGAGCGTCCCGAAGGCGCAGAGCGGCAGCGCGGAGGCGAGCGGGAACAGCGCGGCCAGGATCCAGCGCCGGTGCAGGACTGAGAAGCCGCACAGCACCAGGGTGACCACGACGCTCTCGTAGCGGCAGGAGACCGCGGCGATCGTGAGCAGCGCGAGTGCGGCGTGGCGGGGCCGCGGCTGCGAGAGCGCCGCAATGCCCAGGCTGGCGAGGGGCAGCACCAACAGGATGTGCAGCAGGTGTTCCATGCCGAGCAGCGTGAGGGCGACCAGCGGGCCCGCGAGGAAGAGCAGCGCCATGACGCCGACGGAGCCGCGCAGGCGGTAGAGCAGGGTCACCCCTACGGCCATGTTGAGGATGAGCGGCGCGAAGGTGAAGTTGAGCAGCGATGTCGGCCAGAGCAGCGACAGAGCCGCCAGCAACAGGGTGTAGAGCGGCGAGGAGGAGGCGGCGCTCCAGTCGCTGGGCTGCACGCCCCAGACGCCGCTGGTGGCGAGGGTGCGGCCGAGCGCCATGTGGATATAGGTGTCGTCGAGCGGGTAGACGACGACGCCCGCATGCACGTGAACCAGTGCGATGCAGGCCAGCAGGTAGAGCAGGCACAGGAGGGCCGCGACCTCCGCGGTTCGCGATCGTGCCTTGGCCGCCGGCTCGGCGAGAGAGAGGGTGGGCATGATGTGGTGGCACTCTCGCTAGCAGCGTACGGTCCGCCTCGCCAGGCGTCGGCAGCCATAGTACCGGTCTGCCCGGCGATCCGGTAGACGCCGCGGACCCGGGCGCCCGGTGAGCCGGCGCCGTGACCTCCTCGCTAGGACCACGCCAGATCGAGCGCCTTCAGTCCGCGGAAATGGTAGCTGTTGGCATAGCCCGGTGGCCGGGCCAGGCGCAGCCCCGGCAGCCGCCGCAGCAGGATCGGCAGCACCACCTGCAGCTCGAGGCGTGCGAGCGGCGCCCCGAGGCAGAAATGGATGCCGCCGCCGAAGCTGACATGCGCGGGTCCGGGACGACCGGGCTGGAACCGACGCGGATCGTCGTAGGCGGCGGGGTCGTGATTGGCAGCACCCAGCATCAGCCCGATCCGCTCGCCCTTACGCAGCGAGATGCCGGCGCAGTCGAGGTCGCTCATCGCGTAGCGGGTAAACATGTGCAGCGGCGGGTCGATGCGCAGGGCTTCCTCCACCGTCGCCTGGACGGCCGCATCCGTCCCGCACAGCGAGCGGGTGTCGCACCCGCTCTCCAGCACCGCACGCACGCCGTTGCCGATCGCGTGCACGGTCGCCTCGTGCCCGGCATTGAGCAGCAGGATGCAGCTGGCGATCAGTTCGTCCTCGCTCAGCCGGCCGCCATCGTCGCTGGCCTCGATCAGCCGGCTGACCAGGTCGTCCTGCGGGGTCCGACGACGCGCCTGAACCAGCTCCTTGAGGAACTCCACGAACTCGGCGGTCGCGGCCACCGCGCTGTCCTCTTCCGCGCGGGTGCGGCCGATGCGGTACATCGCCACCATCCGGTGCGACCAGTCGAGCAGCCGGCCGCCGGCCTGCGCCGGCACCCCAAGCAGCTCGGCGATCACCGCGACCGGCACCGGGACCGCCAGTGCCGCGATCAGCTCGGTGCGGCCGTCGGACTCGAACCGGTCGATCAGGCCATGCGTGAGCGTGGCGATCCGCGGCGTCAGTCGCTCCACCTGGCGGGTGACGAAGGCGCGGCTGACCAGCGCGCGCAGCCGTGTATGCGCCGGCGGCTCGCGATCGAGCATGCTCAGGGCGTCGACGTCGTAGAACGGCGCCAGGCGCGACGGGATCTCTGCCCAGCCGAGCTCCTCGCGGGTCGCCACGTGCAGGATCTCGCGTCCCAGCCTGCGGTCGCGCAGGCCGGCCGAGACGCCGGCGTGGTCGAACAGGCACCAATGGCTGTACTGTTCCCAGAACAGCGCCGGACCGGCGGCGCGCATGGTGTCGTAGCTGCGGTAGGGGTCCTGCACGAACGCCGCATCGGACGGGTCGAGCGACAGGCGGCGGGCGTGGTCGATCTGCATCGGCGCAGTATGACGGCTCGGCACCGGGTCCGCACGATCTCGATGGCGCCCGGCACGGGCTACCGCATCAGGGCGGCCCCGGTCAGCAACAGGGCAGCTGCGGCGAAGCGCTTGCCGGTGATCGGCTGCTGGGTCAGCCCGAACAGCCCGAAATGGTCCAGGGCGAGCGAACAGACCACCTGGCCGAACATGACCAGGGCGATCATGCTCGCCGTGCCGAGGCGCGGCGCGATCGTCGTGGTCGCCGACAGCACCACGGCCCCGCACAATCCTCCCGTCCACGCCCACCAGGGCAGGCCGTCCAGGCCCGCGACGCGCGGCAGCGCACGCACCATGGCCAGCCCGAGGAGCGTGAGGGCGGCGGTCAGCACCAGGCCCGAGATGGCGGCCGCCCAGATCGGCGAGCCGACCACGCGCGCGAGCGTCGCGTTGATCGCCGCCTGCAACGGCAGCATTGTGCCCGCCAGCACGGCGAGCATCACGTAGAAGACGGCCATCCGGCATCCTTCGGTCACCAGGCCGCACAGCTGAGCAGGATGCGTCGGGAGTCAAGTTTGGCAGCACCATCAGGAGACTGCGGCAGCGCCAGCCGCGCGGCTCTGCTGTTCACGTCCGCGCACGGCGAGATGGTCTCTTGGAGCTTGCAGGCGCGATCTGCCCGCTGGAGCGCAGGCGCGAACGGCATCGGCCCGAGCAGCCTCCTCGAAGGTGGCGCCGTGCCCGGGAGCGACACCATGCCCGGGTCCGGTTTTGCCAGCTAGCGGGCCGATGCAGCCGCCGGGCGGATGATCCGAGCACGATGACCGCGCCGCCGCCACGATCGCGACATCGGCCGAGGCGGCATCCTGCCGGCGCCGCGACGCTCCGGCGACGCGCTCCGCCGCGAGCTCAGCGAGGATCTGGACGGGACGATGCGGCGGCTGCATCGTCGCCTGGCGACGCGTGCAGGGCTTGGCGTATCGGGCGTCGCGTGGGAGCGGGAGCGATGGGATCTGCGACGGCATGGATCAGGCGACGACGGCGCCGCCGGTGCGACGGCAGGACCGGGCGGAAGACGGTCCCGTGCAGGCGGATGATCCGTCGCCGCGACTGCAGCGTTCTTCCGGAGCGCTCCGCCTCTCGGTGGTGGCCGATGCCGACGGCCGCACGCGGATCCGGGATCTGGGGCAGGACGGATGCCTGAAGCTGCGTTTTCCACGGGCGCTCCCGGACGCGCCGGTGGAGGCGGTGATGGTCAACGTCTCCGGCGGCGTCGCGGCGGGAGACCGGCTCTCGACCGACATCGTCTGCCGCGCCGGCACCCGGCTGACGCTGTCCGGCCAGGCGTCGGAACGCTGCTACCGTGCACGCTCCGGCGATCGGCCGGCATGCATCTCCACCACGCTGACGATCGGGCCGGCCGCGACGTTGGAGTGGCTGCCGCAGGAGACCATCCTGTTCGACCAGGCTCGGCTCGACCGCGCGCTCGAGGTCGAGATGGCGGCGGACGCGCGTTTTCTCGCGGTCGAGAGCCGGGTCTTCGGCCGCACCGGTTCGGGCGAGCGGGTGCGCCGCCTGTGGTTGCGCGACGGCATGCGGATCCGCCGCGCCGGCCGGCTGCTGCTCTGCGAGCGGCTGCGCTGGGAGGGGGACGCGTCAGCCGCCCTGTCCAGGGCGGCGGTCGGCGGCGGGGCGACGTCGTCGGCGACCATCGTGCTGGTGGCGCCGGACGTGCAGGCGCGGCTGGAGCCGCTGCGCGCGGCGCTCGCGGGGCAGGGGCGGCACGGCGCGCTCGCCGCCGCCTCGTGCTGGAACGGCCTGCTGGTGGTGCGGGTGCTGGCGACGCAGGATCTCGCGCACCGGGAGATGCTGCGGCGCGTGCTGCGCCAGCTCCGGGACGGACGCGAGCTTCCGCGGGTGTGGCAGACGTGACCAGGACCCGGTCATGAACCTCACGCCGCGCGAGAAGGACAAGCTGCTGATCGCCATGGCGGCCACCGTGGCGCGTCGCCGGCTGGAGCGTGGCGTGCTGCTCAACCATCCCGAGGCGATCGCCCTGATCACCGACTTCGTGGTCGAGGGCGCGCGCGACGGGCGCAGCGTCGCCGAGCTGATGGAGGCGGGCGGACGCGTCCTCGGCCGCGCCCAGGTGATGCCGGGCATCGCCGAGATGATCCCCGACGTGCAGGTCGAGGCGACGTTCCCCGACGGCACCAAGCTGGTGACGGTGCATGAGCCGATCCGCTGATCCCGTTCTCCCTGACGCTTCCCCTGGTGCCCTCCTGGTGCACCCTTGGGCACGTCGATGATCCCGGGCGAGATCCTGCCCGCCGAGGGCGAGATCGTGCTGAACGAGGGGGCGGACACGCTGGTGTTCGAGGTCACCAACAGCGGCGACCGGCCGATCCAGGTCGGCAGCCACTACCATTTCGCCGAGACCAACCCGGCGCTGCGCTTCGACCGCGACCGGGCGCGCGGCAGGCGGCTCGACGTGCCCTCGGGCGGCGCGCTGCGCTTCGAGCCGGGACAGACGCGCGAGGTGGTGCTGATCCCCTTCGCCGGCGCACGCCGCGTCATCGGCTTCCGCAGCGCGGTCATGGGGGAGCTCGACTGATGGTCCGTATCAGCCGCGGCACCTACGCCGACATGTACGGCCCGACCACCGGCGACCGCGTCCGGCTGGCCGACACCGCGCTGCTGATCGAGGTCGAGCGCGACCTCACCCGCTACGGCGAGGAGGTCAAGTTCGGCGGCGGCAAGACCATACGCGACGGCATGGGGCAGTCGCAGCGCAGCAACGCCGAGGGCGCGGTCGACACCGTCATCACCAACGCGCTGATCCTGGACCATTGGGGCGTGGTCAAGGCGGACATCGGCATCAGTGCCGGCCGGATCGCGCGGGTCGGCCGCGCCGGCAACCCCGACGTCCAGGACGGCATCGACATCGTCATCGGCCCGGGCACGGAGGTGATCGCCGCGGAAGGCAAGATCGTCACTGCCGGCGGTGTCGACAGCCACATCCACTTCATCTGCCCGCAACAGGTCGAGGAGGCGCTGGCGTCGGGCATCACCACCCTGATCGGCGGTGGCACCGGGCCGGCTACCGGCACCTCGGCGACCACCTGCACGCCGGGCCCGTGGCACCTGGCGCGGATGCTGCAGGCGGCGGAGGCGCTGCCGGTCAACCTGGCCTTCGCCGGCAAGGGCAACGCATCGCGCCCGGCAGCACTGGAGGAGATGGTGCGTGCCGGCGCCTCCTGCCTCAAGCTGCACGAGGACTGGGGCACCACGCCGGCGGCGATCGATTGCTGCCTGTCGGTGGCGGATCGCATGGACGTGCAGGTGATGATCCATACCGACACCCTCAACGAGAGCGGCTTCGTCGAGGACACCATCGCCGCATTCGCCGGCCGCACCATCCACGCCTTCCACACCGAGGGCGCCGGCGGCGGCCATGCGCCCGACATCATCAAGGTGGCCGGGCTGCAGAACGTTCTGCCCTCCTCCACCAACCCGACCCGGCCGTTCACGGTGAACACGCTGGACGAGCATCTCGACATGCTGATGGTCTGCCATCACCTCGACCCGAGCCTGCCCGAGGACATCGCCTTCGCCGAGAGCCGGATCCGGCGCGAGACCATCGCCGCCGAGGACATCTTCCACGATCTCGGCGCGCTCTCGATGATCTCGTCGGACAGCCAGGCGATGGGCCGCGTCGGCGAGGTGATCATCCGCACCTGGCAGACCGCGCACAAGATGAAGCAGCAGCGCGGCGCTCTCTCCGGCGACACGGTCGCAGACAACGCCAGGGCGAAGCGCTACGTCGCCAAATACACCATCAACCCGGCGATCGCGCACGGCATCGCGCACGAGGTCGGCTCGGTCGAGGCCGGCAAGCTCGCCGACCTGGTGCTGTGGAGCCCGGCCTTCTTCGGGGTGAAGCCGGACCTGGTGGTCAAGGGTGGGGCCATCGTGCAGGCGATGATGGGCGATCCGAACGCCTCGATCCCGACCCCGCAGCCGGTGCATAGCCGGCCGATGTTCGGCGCCCTCGGCGGCGCGCTCGCCGCGACCTGCGTCACCTTCGTCTCCGCCGCAGCCCTGGAGGACGGTATCGCCGCACGGCTCGGGCTGCGTCGCCGGCTCGTCGCGGTGCGCGACACGCGCGGCGGCATCGGCAAGCGCAGCATGGTCCACAACGACGCGACCCCGGTCATCGAGGTCGACCCGGAGACCTACGAGGTCCGCGCCGACGGCGTGCTGCTGACCTGCGAGCCCGCGGAGGTGCTGCCGATGGCGCAGCGCTACCACCTGTTTTGACCCGCCTCGGCACCATCTCGGTCGGCACCGTCCTGCCGGCGGGAAGCTGGGATCCGGCGCGCGAGATCGACCGCGTGCTGGCCGACTATGACGGCCGCCACCGCCGGCGGCTGCTGATGCGCAGCGTCGGCGGCCGCGAGCTGATGCTCGACCTGGAGGCGGCGCGCCACCTGCGCGACGGCGACGGATTGCCGCTGCCGGACGGGCGCGTCGTCCGCATCGTCGCCGCGGCCGAGCCGCTGCTCGCGATCACGGCGGCGGACGGGCTGGCGCTGACGCAGCTCGCCTGGCATCTCGGCAACCGGCACCTCGCCGCCGCCATCGAGCGCGATCGCATCCTGATCCGCGCCGACCACGTGATCGCCGACATGGTCCGCGGACTGGGCGGCACCGTGCAGCCGATCGAGGCGCCGTTCGATCCCGAGGGGGGCGCCTATGCGGGGCAGGCGTCCGGGCCGCGGCACCATCACGAGGATGGCCACGGCGATGGCCATCGACATGCCTCCTGAGCGCGCGCTGCTGCGGCTGCTCGCCTGGTTGTCGCCGTCGTTCCCGACCGGCAGCTACGCCTACAGCCACGGGCTCGAATGGGCGGTCGAGCAGGGCGAGGTGCGCGACCTCGTGAGCCTGCTCGACTGGATCGAGGTCGTGCTGCGCCACGGCTCGGGCTGGATCGACGCCATCCTGCTGCGCCACGCCTGGCGCGCCGAGGCGGCCGCGGCGCTGCGCGAGCTCGCCGACCTCGCGGCCGCACTCGCCGCCTCGCGCGAGCGGTTCGAGGAGACCGTCGACCAGGGCGCGTCGTTCGCGCGCGCGGTGTCGGTCTGGGCGGTGCTGCCGCCGGCGATCGCGACGCCGGACGATGCCGCCTGGCCGCTGCCGGTCGTGATCGGCGCCGCCTTCCGCGCCGCAGGCATCGCCGAGGATCAGGCCGCGTTCGGTGCGCTGCACGGCTTCGTCGCCAACCTGGTCTCGGCGGCGGTGCGGCTGGTGCCGCTCGGGCAGACCGACGGGCTGCGCGCGCTCGCCGCGATGGAGCCGCTCATCGAGCAGGTCGGAGGCCTCACCCGGTCGGCGACGCTCGACGAGGTCGGCGGCTTCGCCTTCGGCGCGGAGCTGGCTTCGTTCCGACACGAGACGCAGCCCACGCGGCTGTTCCGGACATGAGCCGGACCGCACCGCCCTCGGGGTCCGGACACGGCCCGCTGCGCGTCGGCATCGGCGGTCCGGTGGGCAGCGGCAAGACCGCGCTGATGGACGCGCTGTGCCGCCGCTTTCGCGACCGCTACGAGATCGCCGCCCTGACCAACGACATCTACACCAAGGAGGACGCCGAATTTCTCACCCGCGCGGGATCGCTCGATCCGGGGCGCATCCTCGGCATCGAGACCGGCGGCTGCCCGCACACCGCGATCCGCGAGGATGCGAGCATCAACCTGGCCGGCGTGGCTCAGCTCTGCCGCCGCTTCCCCGGCCTCGAGCTGGTGCTGATCGAGAGCGGCGGCGACAATCTCGCGGCGACCTTCAGCCCCGAGCTCGCGGACCTGACCCTCTACGTCATCGACGTGTCGGCCGGCGACAAGATCCCGCGCAAGGGCGGCCCCGGCATCACCCGCAGCGACCTGCTGGTGATCAACAAGATCGACCTGGCACCGCATGTCGGCGCCAGCCTCGAGGTGATGGACCGCGACGCGCGGCGCATGCGCGCGGGGCGGCCCTTCGTCTTCGCCAACGTCCGCGCCGGGCAGGGCGTGGAAGAGATCGCCGGCTTCATCGTGCGCATGGGCGGGCTCGCGCCGGCTGCCGGCTGACGTCGCGCGCCGCCCGCGCTCGCGTCGCTGCCGATCGCGGTTAACCGAGTTTCAACGTCTCGGTGCCAGGATGCCCAACATCGAGATGGACGCGGTCCCCCGCACCACCCCGGCAGCTCGAAGAGAGCGCTCACCGCGGGAACGCGGTGCGAGCCTCTCGCGGATCGACCCGATGGAGGATGCTTCGAGCCGATCGGACAAGGTGTGCCGGTCGACGAAACCGTCTAGTCTCAATAGTTAGATCGGCGAGCGGTGCGTGCGTAGGCATTCATTCCAAGATCGGAAACACGGTCGGGATGCGGTTTCAGGAGGAACCAGATGGCCAGGATCGAGGACTGCAAGCTGGGCGCGCGGGTGAAGCTGACTGATGGCTGGGGCGGACCCGCGAGTGTCATCGGCAGGCGCATGAACAACCGTGTCGAGGGATCTCTGGCGCAGACCATACAGCCGGGGCACTCGGAGAGGACCTTCCCGGACATCGTGCTGATGCAGTTCGAGGCGCCGGTGTGGGACGGGCCGCATCACAAGATCCTCGCCTTCAGCTGCCCTTCCGAGGAGCTGACGCTGCTCTAGGTCCTCCCGGCAGCTGGTGCAGCGGGTCGAGCCCGCCACGTTACGCGACGAGATCGCGACGGCTGGCAGAATCGTCGCGAGGAGGCGCATCAGTGGGTTGGCTCATGGTGCTCGCCTGAGCCGGCCCTCGGTTGGACGACCTCAACGTGACGATGCCCGCGCTGCATGTATCGCTACCTCGAGCCTCTGATCCGCTCATCGGGGTTTCGGCGAGGCGGAGCGCATCGCGACCAGGGCGTGGGGTGTGGGCGCTCAACCGGGCCGGAAGACATGGTTCGGCACCATCAGCCTCGCGCCACTCGATGCATTGACCATCGTGGTGCTGCACAGCTTGTTCCCTTTGCTCGCCGTGCTGGATCACGGGCGTCATCGCCGCGGCCTGCGACGTTACCTTCCGCGAGGGACGCCGTTCCTGACGATGGCGAGTCTCTACGGGCTGCTGCTGTTCAGCCTCGCGGAGGGTGGGGAGACTATGCGTTTCCGGTTGGCGATAGAACCGGTCCTGATCACACTCACGATGTGCACGCTCGTCGCCAGCTGGAACGGGTTGAAGGACGTCTGGTCGATCTTCAGAGGCAAGCAGCTCGCTCGGAAATAATTCACCTGATGACTTGCCGATCGCCGACAGAACCATCCGGTCCGGCACCGGCGAGCGACTCGTCCCGATGCTGTCGCGGCGCGCCGGCGCGATGGTCCCCGGCTTCGGCTGCGCATCTGGCCCTCAGGGACGAGGACTCGAGCATCCTGCGAAGTTGCAGCCGACACCCGCCCGGTTCGGATCTGGCGACAGGTCGCCCGCACCGGCGGCGGTAGCACGATTATTGGCCGGACTGCCCTGCACGTAGCTGTTGCCACCGAGATCGCCGAACCCGTTGCCGATCCGGTTGCCGGTCAGGGTCAGAGCGATCTGGTCGTCGAACCAGATGTCTCCGGGGGTCGATCCTGTTATCGTGTTGAAGCGTACGATGTTGCCACGTCCGGTGCTGCTCCCTGCCAGACCGTTCAGGGCGATGCCTGCCTCGGCGTTGGCAGGCCGCGCGACCAGGTTCTCCGTGATGACCACGCCGGTGCCGAGGCCGTTGTCGAGATAGATGCCGTCACCGTAGAACGGCGCCCGTGGTGCTGCGTAGCCATGCACCCAGTTATGGTCGATCGACATGCCGGCGGTATTGATGCCGGCACAGCAGAAGTAGATCGGGCCGCCATCGACATGCTGCAGCATGGTGTCGTGCACGTTATTGTAGGCGATATGCGCGCTCGCGAGCGTGGCGGGCCCGAGTCCGCCGGTGATGCCGTAGCCGGCGGCCTCGGCGATCGTGTTGTGCAGCACCTGCGCGCCACCGCCGCTGATGATCTCCACCGGCGCCACGTAGCTGCCGAGATAGCCGATATCCTGGAACAGATTGTTCTCGACCGTGATGTTGCTGCCGTCGATGGTGACGCCGTTACCGGCGCTGTGCGTGATCGTGCTGTTTCGCAACACGTTCCCGCTGCCGCGCAGCACGAAGCCGCTATCCGTCACGGATGCCCCGATCGGTTCGGGGTTACCGGGCGTGTCCAGAATGTCCAGCTCCGATACGTACTCGGCGGTGATCCCGTCGATCACGTCGTTCCGGCTGGCGTCGCCGGTCGCGATCGCAGTGGCAAACAGATTCAGGCCACGCACCGTGATGTTCGATGCCTGCGTCATGTCGATGCCCAGCAGGCGGGACTTGGCGGCGATGTGGCCGCCGTTGGGATCGTAGCCTCTCGGGAGCAGCAGATAGAGTCTGCCGCCCTGGAGGTACCACTCGCCGGGCGTGTCGGCCGCAGCCTTCACGCCGAACACGTAGTAGAAGCCGCCGGAGGCCGCACAGTAGATCGGGCAGTCGCTCTCGTCGGGATCGTTGATCGCGAGGCGGCCGGGCGCCGAGGCGATCACGGTCGCCGTCTTGTGCGAGTACGGGTTGGTGCCGCTGAAGATGTGCACCGTGGCACCACGCCAATCTCCCGAAGGCAGCTTCGAATCGATGACGAGGCCGGCGGTGGTGCCTGCCTGCATCACCGCCCAGTTCGTGTGCACGGGGTCGGCAGAGGCGTTCGGCCAGCGGGCCTGGTTGCCCGGCACGCCATCGATGAAGAGCTGTATCGTCGGGATCGAGGCCGACCGGGTGTAGGCGATGCTCCACAGGCCGGCGCCGAGCGGAACCCAGCCTTCCAGTGGATCGGTGCCGTCGATGATCGCCGGCCCGCCAGGTGCGGCCTCGACGGAGATGCCGCTGCGCCCGATCACGGTCTCGCGGTAGCGGCCGGCAGCGACCAGGCAGCGATCTCCCGAACGGGCGGCTGCGACACAGGCGCCGATGGTGCGGAACGCGCCGGGCGTCCGAGACGGCGCGGCGGAGTTCGCCACGAGCAGGTCGGCTGCGCGCGCGGCCTGACCGTAGAGCCCAAGCAGTCCCAAGACTGCGACGACGTAGCTGTTTCGTCCGAGGCGCATGCTCACCCTGCCATCTTCCGCTTGCCGGCCGGATGGTCGATGCACCACCCCTTCCTCCAGCATGGAGCCGCAGCCTGAATATTCGGTGAATCGGCCGACGGCCTCCTGGCCTTCCGCGCGCGGCAGGGTCATCTCGGAGCGGCTGCCTGTCGCAGCGCGGACCGGGTCCGCCTGCATCATGCTGCGCATGCTTACGCGATCTATGGGCCTGATCGTTTCAGGCTGATCAGGCGCTGGCAGGCTGCTGAAAGGAAGCCAAGGGCTCCGCCCTTGACCCGCTGGGGCCGCAGGCCCCAGACCCCGATCTCAAAAGAAGGTTTTCAAAGGCTCGCCTTTGATGGGGTCAAGGGGCGACGCCCCTTGCGCTGCCATCGTGACAGTGGATCGGCGCTGGATACCGGCCGCCGTCCGCTGCCGCGCGATCGGCGAGGTGTCGTGGCACTGCCGGGTGTCAGACGCTCCGTCCACGCGTCAGGCCCGACTGGATGATGACCGCGAGCAGCAGGAAGATCCCGCTCGCCAGGCCCTGGTAGGCGGCGCTTAGCGTGCCGATCTGATTTATGACGTTGTTGATGATGCCCAGCAGCAGCACCCCGGCGAGGGCGCCCATCATGGTGCCGACACCGCCGGTGAGCAGGACGCCGCCGATCACCGCCGCCGCGATCGATTGCAGCTCGTAGCCGTTGCCGGCCGCCGACAGCCCGCTGCTCAGGTGTGCCGCCAGCAGCGCGCCGGCGAGACCGGACAGGGCGCCGCTGAAGCAGTAGGTCA
The DNA here is from genome assembly GCA_964242335.1 of uncultured Acetobacteraceae bacterium. Lineage (GTDB taxonomy): Bacteria > Pseudomonadota > Alphaproteobacteria > Acetobacterales > Acetobacteraceae > Lichenicoccus. The sequence goes on from CAXTAY010000003.1 coordinate 65,767, forward strand.
TGATCTTCACGCGCTCCACCCGTATGCCGAGCATGCGCGCCGCCTCCTCGTTGCCGCCGATCGCGAACACGGCGGCGCCGAACGCGGTGCGGTTCAGCACCAGGGCCGCGACGGCGAAGGCAGCCACCAGGATCGGGATGAGCGCGTTGACGCCGAGGATCTGTCCGTTGGCGATGCGGCCGAAGAAGCCGGGATGGCTGATGACCATGCTCTCGCCGGCGAGCGCCACCGCGACGCCCTTGAGCGCCAGCAGCGCCGACAGGGTGACGATGAAGGGCGCCATGCGGACGCGGGCGATGAGAAGGCCGTCCAGCAGGCCGACCAGGGTGCCGACGAGGGTCGGCAGCAGCAGCGCCACCTCCCAGCCGAACGGCGCGCCGTAGGCCGCGAGCACGGTGCCGACGCTGACCATCGATCCGACCGCGAGGTCGAAGCCTCCCATGATGATGACGAAGGTCTGACCGATGGTGACCAGGCCCAGGAAGGTCGCCGCCGTCACGATGTCCTGCAGGTTGCCGGTGTGCAGGAAGTCGGGGAATGCGAGGCCGGCGAGCAGGACCACGACCGCCAGCACGACGATCGCCCCGCGGGCCTGGACCAGCGCGATCAGCTGGGATCCGCGCGAGCGTCGGATGCGGGGTGCCGCGCGCAGGATCACGTCCGACATCGGCTCAGCCTCCCGCGCGCTGCAGGTAGAGGGCGCCGATGATGAACCCGGCCTTGAGGATCTGGGCGTAGGTGGAGTTCACGTTGTTCATGATGAAGCTCGCATCCAGCACCTCCAGCAGCAGCACGCCGACCACGGTTCCGACCGTCGAGACGCGACCGCCGGAGAGCGGCGTGCCGCCGATCACCGAGGCGGCGATGGCGTCGAGCTCGAACTGCACCCCGATATAGTTCGGATCGGCGGCACCGAGCCGGGCCGTCGCGAACAGCCCGGCGAGCCCGGCGAGCATCCCGCTGAGGCCGTAGACGAACACGAGCGTGGCACGCACCGGCTGCCCGGCGAGGAACGCGGCGGTCCGGCTGGCTCCGGCGAAGATGGCGTAGTGGCCGAACGTCGTGCGCCGCACGATGAAGGAGAACAGCGCGGCGACGGCGAGGGCGATCAGCGCGGTCACCGGCAGCACCGAGATCGTGGCGCCGCCGAGCCAGGGGATCGGGCCGTCGAAGGGCAGGTCGGCGCGGGCGCCACCGAGCAACGCCTGCGCGAGCCCCCTCGCCGCGACCAGCAACGAGAGGCTGGAGATCAGCGGGTCGATGCGCAGCACGGCGATGAGCAGGCCGTTGAGCAGCCCGCAGCAGAGGCCGGCACCGACGCCCAGCGCCATCGACGCGCCCTGGCCCCAGGCCAGCGTGATGCCGATCACCGCCGAGCTCAGCGCCATCACCGAGCCCACCGAGAGGTCGATACCGCGCGTGCCGATCGCGAGGCTCTGGCCGAGTGCGATCAGGATCACCGGCGCGGATTCGAACAGCAGGCTGCGGATCACGCCCGGGTTGCGAAAGCCGGGGGTGACCGCGATGTCGAACAGCACCAGGGCGGCGAACGCGATGTAGACGCTCCACAGCCGGGCCCAGCCGGCGGGCAGGCGCGTGCCCGACCTGAGCGGCGGGGAGGCGGAGCCTGTCGTGCTCACGGGTGTCGCGCCGCGACGCCGGGACGGTCGTTCGCACTCGCTTCGGTGCCGGCGAGCAGCGCCAGCACGTCCTCCGGCTCGCGACCGGCAGTCTCCAGCTCGCCCGAGACCGCGCCCTCGCTCAGCACCACCAGGCGGTCGGCGAGTTCCATGATCTCCTCCACCTCCGACGAGGTGACCAGCACACCGAGTCCCTCCTCGGCCAGGGCGCGCACCGCGCGGTGCACCTCCGCCTTGGCGCCGACATCGATGCCCCGCGTGGGATCGTCCAGCATCACGACCTTGGGCTCGGTGCAGAGTGCGCGGGCGATCAGCACCTTCTGCTGGTTGCCGCCGGAGAGCTCCGAGATCAGGGCCGAGGGGCCGGCGGTGCGTATGCCGAGCGAGCGGACGTAGCGCTCGACCAGCTCGGTCTGCCTGCGACGTGAGACGATGCCGAAGCGGGAGATCCGCGGCAGCATAGCGGCGGTGAGGTTCTCGCGTACCGACAGGCGCGGGAAGATGCCTTCGGAGCGGCGATCCTCCGAGAGGAAGGCGAGGCCCTGGCGTATGCTGCGCGACGGCGTGGGCGAGCCGAGGCGCTCGCGGCCGAGCTGCACCTCGCCTCGATCCGGCGTCTCGGCGCCGTAGATCGCCTTCAGCGTCTCGGTGCGGCCCGAGCCGAGCAGGCCGGCGAGGCCGAGGATCTCGCCGCGCCGCACCGACAGCGACACGTCGACCACGCGACGGCGCCACGACAGCCCGCGCACGCTGAGTGCCCGTGCAGTGCCGTCGGCCTCCTGCGTCACCGCCTGCGCGCGCGCCGCGCGCTCGCCTGCGGTGGGGCCGGCGTGCGCGGCCTCGCGGCCGAGCATCGCCGCGATCAGGCGCGCGCGCGGCAGGTCGGCCACCGCGGCCGCCTCCACCACCCGGCCGTCGCGCAGCACGGTCAGCCGGTCGCAGAGCCGGTAGCACTCGGACAGGCGGTGGCTGACATAGACGATGCCCTTGCCCTCCCGGCGCAGCTGTTCCACCACGCCGTAGAGCACGTCGACCTCGGCGCCGCTCAGCGCCGAGGTCGGTTCGTCCATGATCACCACGCGCGCCCCGAGCGAGACGACGCGGGCGATCGAGACCATCTGCTGCATGCCGAGCCCCAGGCTGCGGAGCGGCTGGCGCGGATCGATCTCCAGACCGTAGCGCCGCAGCACGGCCTCGGACTGCCGGATCATCAGCGCCTGGTCGGTGAGGCAGCCGAGACGGCGCGGCTCGCGGCCGAGATAGATGTTGGCGGCGACGCTGCGATCGGGGATCAGGTTGATCTCCTGGTAGACCGCGGCAACCCCGGCATGCTGGGCGTCACGAGGGCTGTCGAAGGAAACCGGCGTGTCCTCCAGCCACATCTCGCCGCCGCTCGGCTTGTGGAAGCCGGTGAGGATCTTGATCAGCGTCGACTTCCCGGCGCCGTTCTCGCCCATCAATCCGTGCACCTCGCCCGCCTTGAGGTCGAACGAGACGTCACGCAGGGCGGACACGTTGCCGAACACCTTGCTCAGGTTGCGGGTTCTCAGGATCACCGCAGGCGATCCGTGACGGCCATGCGATCAGGCAATCGCAGGCGGGCCGGGAGGGTGGGACCCTGCTCGGACTGACGGGCGGCGGATCGATGAGGCAAGGTCCCTCGCTTTCTCCGTGGCGCCACGCATCGCCTCCCGCCGGCAGGCCACCGCACGCCGCGGCGTGACCAACGCGATCAAGCCGCGGCAGTGGGCCCGCGCGGCGCCGCCCGACCTTAGTAGGGCGTGCCCTGCTTGAGCGCCACCGCGGCGGTCGCGCGGGTGTAGAGACCGTCCTTCATGATGAGCTTCTGCGGCACCGGCTTGCCGGCGAACCAACCGTCCAGCGCCTGGAACGACAGCGGCCCGAAGCGCGGGTTGGTCTCCACGTCCGCCTGCGCCCGTCCGGCGGCGATCGCCTGCACCAGTGTCTTGGTGCCGTCGATCGAGACGATCGCGATGTCACGACCGGGCCGCTTGCCGCCCTGCTGGATCGCGCGCATGGCGCCGAGCGTCATGACGTCGGCGTGCGAGTAGAGCGCGTTCGCCGTCGAGTGCGCGAGCAGCATCTGCTCCATCACGCGCTGCGCGTCCGTCGCCGACCAGTTGCCGGTCTGGGCGGCAAGCAGATGCATCTCGGGATGCTTCTTCAGCCCGTCGGCGAAGCCCTGGGTGCGTTCGGTCTCGACCGCGTTGCCGTAGGCGCCCTGTATCTCGACGATCTCCGCCTTGCCGCCGGTGGCGGCGGCCAGTGCATCGGCGGAACGCTGTCCCTGCACGTAGAAATCGGAGCCGATGTTGGTGATGAAGTTGCGGCACGGCGTGCCCGCGGTCACACGGTCGATGGTCACCACCGGGATGTTCTTCGCCGCGGCCTGTTCGAGCGCCGGCTGCAGGCCGGTCGCGTTCAGGGGCGCTACGATGATCGCCTTCGCACCCTGGCTGATCATGCTCTCGATATCCGCGACCTGCTTGGCCTGGTCGTCGTTCGCATTGGTGTAGAGCAGGCGCGCGACACCCACCTTCTTCGCGGTCGCCTTGACGGAATTCGTCTCCGCCGCCCGGAACGGATTCTGCTCGTTCTCGGACTGCGAGAACCCAACGATCATGCCGGAGAGGGAGGCGTGGCTCGGCGACGGGTTGGTGCAGGCGGAGGAGGAGGTGGTGCCGACCACCTGGGCACCGGCCTGATCAGTTGCCTGAGCCAGCGCGGGAACTGCGAGCAGGCCCGATAGCACACCGGCAGCCAGCGAGGTCCCGCACCGGAACCCGAACGACGCCTGTCTCATGATCGTCTTACCCCCTGGTCGCGAGTCTGATCCGGCTCGTCTGTGCGGCCTTGGTGACTTCGCTTCGCCGCGAGCTTAATGAACCTGCATTATGTCTGACAATATGGCGTCGGCAGAAAGTTCATGGCGGTTCCGGCACCCGTCCGGGGCCGAAGCGGCGCAACGCCGTCCGGCAGTGCAAGGCCTGCGCCGCATGCAAGGCAGGCGCTCGTTCGGTGCGCTCCGCCCGCCACCGGCAGGGCGCGCCAGGAAGAGTGCAGGCGAGCATACTGTCGGTCCAGGCGACACTGGGCTACGTGCGGCATCCTCGCCCTGCGGATAAGCTCGTAGGGTGGCTCAGGGCGTCGAACGTCCGGTGGAAGGGAGGAACAGCATGTCGATCATCGCGCCGTCCGGGACGACACGAACCCAGAAGCCCGCCTCCGGCCTCGACATCGCCCGCGATGCGGAGACGCTGCGTCGCGACGGCGTCGTCGGGCTCAAGGCAGGTCTCTCGCGCGACTGGGTCGCGCAGCTCAACGAAGACATGATGACCGCGTTCTGGGAAGCGATCCAGCGACCGGGCGGCGCCATCGGGCGCGGCCCGAGGCGCTGGTACGTCGAGTTGCACCCTGAGGCGTTGAGCGGCTTCGTGGAGCTCGCGACGCATCCCTGGGTGACCGCGATGGCGACCGAGATCCTCGGCACCGACTACCAGATCGTCGAGGTGGGGTTCGACACGCCGTTCCAGGGTGCCAGGAATCAGCCCTGGCATCGGGATTTCCCCTCGCCGCCGGAGAGCTTCAGGGACAGGCGCATCACCTCCCTGGCCTTCAACGTCACCGGCGTCGACGTGACGCCCGACATGGGGCCGTTCGAGGTGGCGCCCGGCACCCAGTGGGATGACGGACGCAGCTGGAATCACGAGATGTTCCCGCCGGAGTCGAGCTGGGGCCGCTTCGCCGAGAAGGGGGTGCGGAAATATCCGCAGATGGGAGACATCTCCTGCCGGTCGGCACTCACCGTGCATCGCGGCACCGCCCATCCGTCGCCGATCGCCCGTCCGGTCCTGGTGCTGGGGTTCGACGCGCCGGGAGCGGGTCACGCCGCCCTGCACGACATGATGGTGACGCAGCATTACCACGACGCATTGCCGCCGGTGCTGCGCGACCACCTCAATTGCCGCGTCGTCGAGGCGCTGGTGCCGATCACGCAGAAGCACGACATCGAAGGCCTGGTCATGGGCTGAACGGCACGCCTCTCGCCGCTCTCGGCATGGACGACATCGAGGAGAACACCATGGCAGCCGGTCGGACGGTCCTGATCGCGGGGGTTCACGGCGTCATCGGCCGTGCCGCCGCACGTCATTTCGCCGCTGCGGCGGACACGAAGGTCTACGGCCTCTCGCGTCGCAGCGATGCCGGCGTGCTGGGTGTCGAGCCGGTGGCCGTCGACCTGCTGCGGCCCGACGACGTGGGCGACAAGCTCGGCGGGATCACGGATGTCACGCACATCGTCTTCGGCGCCTACCTGGAGAGGCCGACGGCGGCGGAGAAGAGCGAGATCAACGTGGCGCTGCTCCGCAACCTGCTCGACGTGGTCGAGCGGAACGCACCGGGGCTTCGGCATGTCACCTTCTACCAGGGCGGCAAGGCGTACGGCGCCGACCTCGGCCCGTTCAAGACGCCGGCGCGCGAGGACGATCCGCGGCTGATGCCGCCCAATTTCTACTACGATCAGGAGGACCTGATCCGCGCGCGGTGCGCGACCAGCTCATGGAGTTTCACCTGCCTGCGCCCGGAGGCGGTCTGCGGCTTTGCGCTGGGCAACCCGATGAACCTGACGATGGTCATCGCCATCTACGCCGCTCTGTCCAAGGAGCTCGGCCTGCCGCTGCGGTTCCCCGGCAGCGAGGCGGCGTATCGCGCGCTGTACCAGGTGACGTCGGCCGACATCCTGGCGCAGGCCGCGGACTGGGCCGGTGGAAGCGAGGCGGCACGCGGCGAGATCTTCAACATCACCAACGGCGACTATTTCCGCTGGCAGCATCTATGGCCGAAACTGGCTCGTGCGTTCGACATGGAAGTCGCCGACCCGGTGCCGACGCCGCTCGCGACCTACATGGCCGACAAGGGCGAACTCTGGGCCCGGATCACCGAGAAGTACGATCTGCGCCCCATCCGCTACGAGTCCCTGGTCTCCTGGCCATTCGGAGACTTCATCTTCAACAGCGGTTTCGACAATATCAGCAGCACGATCAAGGCACGGCGCGCAGGCTTCCAGCCCTGCATCGATACCGAGGACATGTTCACGACCTTCTTCGACCAGCTGCGTGCCGAGCGGATCATACCGATGTCCTGACCAGGGTCGGCGAGCGCGCCTGATCCGACGGAGCCTGTCCTCGTAACGCACGGCGAAGAAAGCAGGGGTTGATGACATGAGCTGGACCGCCCTCAATGCCGGTGATCCGCCGTTCGGCCGCTATTCTCCACTTCCGCTCGGCGACCTTCCCGGCACCCGATATCCGAACGCTTCCGTCGAGGTGCTCGACAAGCGTTTTACCGCCAAGCAGGGAAACGCCTCGATCCAGCGTCTCGCCACCGGGTTCGGCTGGGCGGAGGGACCAGCCTATTTCGCCGATGGCGGCTACCTGTTGTGGAGCGACATCCCGAACAGCCGGATCATGCGCTGGCTCGAGGATGACGGCCACGTCAGCGTGTTCCGCGCGAACAGCCACCATGCCAACGGCAACACCCGGGACCGCCAGGGGCGCCTGCTGACCTGCGAGCATGATCTGCGCCGGGTGACACGCACCGAGCGCGACGGCAGCATCACCGTTCTCATGGACAGCTACGAGGGCAAGCGCCTGAACGCGCCGAACGACATCATCGTCGCCTCGGATGGATCGATCTGGTTCACCGATCCCGGATACGGCATCGACGGTCCCTACGAAGGTCACGCGGCGGACGCGGAACTCGCCCGCCATGTCTATCGTCTCGATCCGCGGACCAGCGATGCGACGATCGTGGCGGACGACTTCACCCGCCCCAACGGCCTCGCGCTGTCTCCGGACGAGCGCCGGCTCTATGTCGTCGATAGTGGCATCACCCACGGCGGACCATCGCATATCCGGGCGTTCGACGTCGAAGATGGCCGCCTGCGCAACGGGCGGGTGTTCGCAGACGATTTCGCTCCCGGCTTCACCGACGGGCTTCGCTGCGACATCCAGGGCAACGTGTGGTGCAGCATGGGCTGGGCCGATCCGAACGAGGATGGCGTGCGATGCTATGCACCGGACGGGGACCTCATCGGCAAGGTCCATCTTCCGGAGACATGTGCCAATCTCTGCTTCGGGGGGAAGAAAAACCACCGGCTCTTCATGACCGCAAGCACGTCGTTGTATGCGCTGTACCTGAATACATCGGGGGCGGCATAGCGACGGTGCGGTGAAACGGATCTCGCCGACGGGAAGATCCGCCGCGCTCGCGGAGCTCCCGCCGGTCGTGCAGGAACTCAGGTCCGGTGAGGCGTCTTCCGGTCGGTCGGGTTCATGGCGAACCTCGCCCAGTCCGGGTCGGCAGCGCGATGCCGACCAGATCGTCGAGACGCAGCTCGAGCCCCCAACCATAGTGCATATGCCCGGTGCCGAGGGTGTTGCCCAGCGCGATGGCGATCTGGTTGTCGCCCTTCCTGAGCGGAAGCGCGAACGAACCGTTCTCCAGGGACAGGCGACCGTCCGGCACCATCCGTGCCGAGGCCGGGTAATACAGGTTGTCCTTCGAGAACACCGGCCTGCCGTTCACGTACACCCGGGCCTCGTGCAGGAAGCCGAAGCAGACATGCTTGGTCTGGACCCGGTCCGATCTGATGGTCGTCCGCAACCAGGCGATCGCCATCGTCGCCTTGTCGGTCGGAGATCCGTAGAGCCGGCTGAGGTTGACCAGGCCGTGCCGCTCCACCGCGATCTTCCTCCACATCGCCTCATCCGCCGGCATCGTTATCGAGGCGGGCAAGATGCCGCCGGGCAGGCCCTGAGGCGGCGAGACTTCCCAGCTGCGGAGCAGTCTGTGATCGCGAGCGGTTGGATCGGCCGACGGCACCGGCGGAAGGCCGGACGTCTCTCCCGCGGTGACCTTGAGGTTGGCGAACTCCGCCGGCCCGGCGAGCTCGAGACCGCCCTTGAGCGCGTCACCCTCCAGCCGTCCGACCACGAGCGTCGGCGATGTCGCGCCGTTGATGTAGACGTTCATCCGTCGCCCGGACACCACGAGCCTGACGTGGTTCCAGTGGCCCACCGAGAGGGGAGCGGACGCCTGATATTCGGGATACATCTCCCACGGCCAGACACCGTGCACCCTCGGCACGTACTGGACACAGTCGTTCGCCGCCGGACAATCCGTATCCGGCCTGAGGTAGAAGATCTCCGCCGTATCCGCATCGGCGCGGCGGAACCGGATCGCCGCAAAACTATCGTCGAGCAGCTTCGTGTCGTACTCGATGGTCCCGTCGGCGAACGTCAGAGCCCTCGCGACCGCGCTGCCGTCTCCCACCTTCAGACGGCCGAGTGGGAAACCCTCGGTCGGGATGAACTCGACCTTGCCGCTGGTCTGCCATCGCTCGGGCGTGAGGGGTATCGACATAGACAGGGCAGCGGGCGCAGCCTGAGCACCTGACATCGGGCAGCCGATGAGAACGAACCCGCCGAGGCTCGACATGACCAGTCTCGCCAGGTTCATGGACAGCGTGGCTTTCGGCAGGGGGTTCGGATCGTTCTCGGTCTGGCACCTGCGTAGTGACGAGCCTGCCGGACATCACGTTAATTCGTCTCAACGTTCGGGTGCCGCGGCCGTGGCGATCGGACGCCGGTAACCCGCTGGTCCCGCAGGTCGGTGATCGAAAGATGGCATGGCGGCCCCCGGCCAAGGTCGATGCCGGCTCGTCCGAGCTCGCTACGAGCCGGTCAGGCGGTAGCTTCGAGGGCGGACCACGCGATCCGGTCGGAAGTGGAGGCGGCCCGCTCGGAACTGGGCAGGATGACGGGCTGCTCCGGTGGTTGGGCGAGCAGTGTCGGCAACGCCTCCGGGTGGTCTTCGAGATCAGGCACGAACTTCATGATGGCCTCGGTGCCTGCGCTCGCGCCGAGCAGGGCCGCCCCGAGTGCTGCCTCGTCGACCGGCCGGGCGAAGAGATAGCCTTGCAGCTCGTCGATCCCGGCCGCGACGAGGAAGTCGCGCTGCGCCACGGTCTCTACGCCCTCTGCGGTCACCTGGAGCTTCATGGCGTGGCCGAGCTGGATGATCGCATGAACGATCGCGGCGGACTCGACGCACTGGTCCATGCTCGCCACGAAGGTCTGGTCGATCTTCACGCGATCGACGGCGAAGCGGCGGAGGTGGTGCAGCGACGAGTAGCCGGTGCCGAAGTCGTCGAGCGCGATGCACAGGCCAGCGGTCCGCAAGGCCAGGAGGCTCGCTGTCGTCGGACTGAGCTCGTCGAGCAGGGCGCTCTCGGTCACTTCCAGCTCCAGGCGGCCCGCCTCGACCGGGGAGTGCCGCAGCATCTCCAGGACCTCGACCACGAATTCCGGCTGGCGAAGCTGCACGGGTGAGACGTTGACCGCGACGCTGAGCTGGGGCCACCGCGCGGCGAACGCGATGGCCTCGCGGATCACCCAGGCGCCGAGTGGCACGATCAGTCCGCTCTCTTCCGCCACCGAGATGAAGCGGCCGGGCAGGATCGATCCTCTGCGGGGGTGGCGCCAGCGCACGAGGGCCTCGACGCCCCGCGTCTGGCCGTCCCGGCCGACCTTGAGCTGGTAGTGCAGCGACAGCTCGTCGGTGCCATTGAGCGCGGCCCGGAGGTCGCTCTCGAGTTCGGCACGGTCCTGACAGATGCGGTCGAGTTCCTCGCTGAAGATCCGGTGGCAATCGCGACCGGCGGCCTTCGCGGCATACAGCGCGATGTCCGCCTTGCGCATGACCTCGCTGGCCTCCGCATGACCGGTGCCGGTCAGAGCGACGCCGATGCTGGCGCTGACATGGGCAGGACGGCGCGCGAGATTGAACGGTGCCTTGGCCGCATCCGCTATGGCGCCGCAGAGAGCCTGGATCTGCTCCGGACCGGGTTCCCCCGGAACCAGCACCGCGAACTCGTCGCCGCCGAAGCGCGCGACGAGCGCCTCGGCACCCCGCGCGATCGCCGACAGACGGCTGCTGAAGGCGCGCAGGAGCTCGTCTCCGGCTTGATGACCCAGCGTGTCGTTGACCTGCTTGAAACGGTCGAGATCCACGAAGAGAACGGCGCATGCCGACCCGCCCTGCAGGCACGAGGCGAGGCGGCGCTGGAACAGCTCCCGGTTGACCAGGGAGGTGAGGGCGTCGTGGGTCGCGGCGTGCTCGACCGTCGCCTTCATCCGCCTGAGCCGCTGCGCGGTCCGGGCCTTCTCGCCCAGGGCGTTGTTCGCCGGCACGGCGACCAGGAACAGCGATACGAGGTACGGCTGCAGCATGTCGGCACGCAGGAACCGCCCGCTGGGCGACAGCCGCACGATCGGCCCATATCCATGAGCGGTCAGCGACGAGGCGATGATGGAGACCAGGAGTACCGAAGCCAGGACCCACTGTGCTCCGGCGCGAAAGGCGATGGCGACGAGCAGCGGGTAGATCAGCAGGAACAGGGGTGACCGGGAATAGGAGAAGCTCACGACCGTCAGGGCGACCGTCAGGACGAGGAGCGTCCAGCGCTCGACGGCGCCAGCATCGCTCGAGCTCCTGGTTCCGAGGCTCTTGACGATCAGCAGGATCGCCGGGGTCGCCAGAAGCAGGCCGAGACCGTCGCAGAGCGTCCACTGCAGCCAGTCATTGATGATGCTCCCGTTGACGGGCAGCCCCGGATGAACGATGTCGCCCATGATCGCCTCGGTGCCGGCCGACACGAAGGCGATGCCCGCGAAAATCGTCAGACGCCTGAAGCGCGTGAGGTCGATATCGGCGCCGCAGAGCGACCGCCCGAGGAAGGCCGTGAGATAGCTGACGCCCACGTTCAGCGAGGAGTACAGGAGGTTCTCCACGGGCGTGTAGGCGATCACCCGGTTCAGCGCCAGGTTCATGCCGAAGCAGGCCACCGTCGTGGGAACCGACAGGCTTCGCGGCAGCGTAAGGATCGCGACCACGATCGCCGCATTGGCCGGCCAGAACGACACGTTCCTGATGGCGTCCTCGCACAGCAGGCGCATGACGAGGACCAGGGCACCGAACACGCCCACCAGCACGGCTGCGACACCCATGCCCCGAGCAGGTTCAGCCGTGCGGTAAAGATGCCAACGGCGGTGCATTCTGCCTCGGGCTGATCGGGTGAACCGTCAACATCGCCGATCCTGGTTTCGATTAGGTAAATGCACGTCGCGCGAGCCGGCGGCTTGCCTGCACGCGACGCCCGGGTTTGGATGCTGATCGGCCGAGCGCCCGCCGTCCCGACGCCGACGCTCGAGACAGTGCGTTCGAACAACCGACCGAAGAGCCGGCGCAAGAACCGTCTCGAGGATAGGGCAGGGGAGGATCTCGGCATGTCGATCATCGCGGCAGGAGCCACCGCGGCACCCGCCCGCAATCAAACGCTCATGCCGCCGGCGCGATGGCTGATGGTGTGGCTGTGCTTCATGGCGCTTGCCGTCAACTACACCGATCGCGCCAACCTGGCGGTGGCGGCGCCCAGCATCAAGCAGGCGCTGCACGTCGACAGCACCACGATGGGGTTCCTGCTCGGCTCGTTCTTCTGGACATACGCCATCATGCAGCTTCCGGCCGGCTGGCTGGTCGACCGCTTCGGCGCGCGCCTGATGTTCCCGATCGCGGTGTGCTGGTGGTCGCTGTTCACCGCGCTGACTGCGGTCGCGAACTCGGCCGCTGCCCTGTTCGGCTTCCGGCTGCTGCTCGGCGCGGGCGAGGCGGGCGGCTACCCATCCTCCGCGCGCGTCGTGGCACGCTGGTTCCCGCCGCATGAACGCGGCATCGCCTCGTCGATCTTCGATTCCGGGTCGCGGGTCGGCAACCTGGTCGCGATCCCGCTCTGCGCCTGGCTGATCACCTCGTTCGGCTGGCGCGCGTCGTTCGTCGTGACCGGGTTGCTCGGCTTCGTCTGGACGGCGGCATGGCTCGTGATCTACCGCAAGCCCGAGCGCCATCCCGACGTCACGCCGGAGGCATTGCGCGAGATCGAGCAGAGCCGGGCGGCACCGGCGGTCGGCGAGCCGAGGCTGCCCTGGTCGTCGCTGTTCCGCTACCGCACGGTCTGGGGCATGATGATCGGGTTCTTCTGCCTCAACTTCGTCATCTACTTCTTCATCACCTGGTTTCCGACCTACCTGATGTCGGCGCGGCATTTCTCGCTCAAGCAGTTCGGCATCCTCGGGCTGATTCCGGGCCTGATCGCGGTGCCGGGCGGCTGGCTCGGCGGCTTCACGTCGGACTGGCTGTATCGCCGCGGCTGGAGCCTGACGGCGGCGCGCAAGACCTGCCTCGTGGGCGGCATGCTGCTGTCGTCCGTCATCACCTTCGCCGCCATCGTGCCGGAAGCCTGGATGGCGCTGGCGCTGTTCGGCATCGCCTATGCGTCGCTCGCCTTCACGGCCGCGAGCATCTGGTCACTGCCGGGCGATGTCGCGCCGACGCGGGCTCATGTCGCGTCCATCGGCGGGATCCAGAACTTCGCCTCCAACCTCGCCGGCGTCGTCACCACGAGCTTCACCGGCGTGATGCTGACCATCACCCACGGCTCGTTCGTCATTCCGCTCGCCACCGCCGGCCTGCTCTGCCTGCTGGGTGCAGCAAGCTACCTGTTCATCGTCGGTCGGATCGAGCCTCTGCCGGTCGTTCAGCCCGGCCGCTAGAGCGCGGGAAATTGCGTCGTCACCAGGCATTGCGCGCCGATGCCGTCGCCTCTTCCGTAGTAGCCGGCCTGGTAGGTCGTGACCTGCTTGATGCTGATCCGGTTCCTGTCGATGGAGAGCAGCGACGCCAGCCGGATGGTCATCTTCTCGTGGTTCTGCCCGATCTCCGGGGCGTCGGTGAGGATGGTGAGATCCAGATGCACGATGCGGCCTCCCTTCATCGAGACCAGGGAGACCGCCTGCCTGACGAAGAAGTCGGAGGTCCTGCCGCGAAAGCCGGGCATGTCCGGCTGGAAATGCGTGCCCTGCGCGGAGCTGCCTACGGTTCCCAGCAGGGCGTCGGTCACGGCGTTGAGCGGAATGTCGCCGTTATGGTTGCGCATGATCCCGCGATGATGCCCGATCGGGATCCCGCACATCATCACGTGGTCGCCGGACCCGAACGCGTGGAAATCGAAGCCCCAGCCGACGTGGTTCTCCTGCCGCCCGCGCTGCAGGATGATCTCGGCGCGCGCCAGGTCCCGTTCCGTGGTGATCTTGAAGTTGTCGTCGCTGCCCTCGATGATCGCGACCTTCAGGCCGTATTTCTCGATGACCATCGAGTCGTCGGTCAGATCGGCATGGATCGGGTTGCTGTAGTGCACCTCTTCGTGGGCCTTGAGGATTTCCGCGAAGTGGAATCCCTGCGGGGTCTGGGCGCGCCACGTGTTGGAACGGTCGACAGTGCCTTCGATGAAGCCGTTGACGCATCGTTTTAGCGTGTCGGGAACGCTCAGGCCGGTGACCACGGCCGGACCGTCATCCAGTGCTGCGATGACCGCGCTGATGGTGTCCTGCTCGACGAAAGGACGGACCGCATCATGGATGATGACCTTGTCGGGTGGCTGAGCGGCGATGCTCTCCAGGCCGAACCGGACAGATTCCTGTCGCGTGTTGCCCCCGATCACCGGTGCCGGAAGCGATAGACCGGCGGTTGCCTCCTCGTAGAGGTCGCGGTCGGCCGGATGGATCACCGACTGCACCCGGCTGATCTCCGGATGACGCAGGAACGCCAGCAGGGTGTGCCGGATGACGGGCATGTTGTCGAGGCTGCGATACTGCTTGGGGATCGGGCCTCCCATGCGGCGCCCGCGCCCGGCGCCGACGATGATCACTGCTGTCATGCTGCTCGTCCGATTTCCGCCGAAGTGCAAACTCAACTGGAGGCTTCCGCCCATCTACCGCGAGTCGGGCGGCAACGTCCAAGCGGGCCAGGACATCCATGCCGTTCGCGCCCGTCGGGCCAGCATCGTCTCCCCAGGCCTGACCCGGGTCCCGATCTATCACAGCCGGATGAGTGCGGAAAACCGCCGGCCGGCCGGCGTTCGCTGGCGGACGTCGCGAGCGTACGATCCTGTCGGCGGCCGGCACACAACTCCTCGTTTTCACGAGGCAAACCGGCATAGAGTGGACGCTGTGACGCCGGATCGGTGCATCTCGGGAACGGTAGCGGCAGCATGACCTGGGAATACGAGCTTGGCTAAGCCCAGAGACGGCCAGTACACGAATCGTCACGCCAAGATTGACACAGACGGTAACGATAGCGGCGTAAAGACGCGCGTGGCGTGGCTGTATTACATGGAGGGCCTGACCCAGGATGCCATCGCCGAGAAGCTGGGGATCAGCCGCCTCCGCGTCCTGAAGATGCTCGCGACATGCCGGCAGGACGGCACCGTGCAGATCCGCGTGACCTCTAAGCTCGTCTCCTGCGTGTCCCTGGAACGTCAGCTCGAGACCGGCTTCGGCATCGGTCAGGTCATCGTCATCCCCTCTCCGGAGGCGGAGGAGAAGCTTCCGGCCCTGCTCGGGGCGACCGTGGGCGCCTACCTGAACGACACCCTGCGGAACGGCATGCGCGTGGGCCTGGGCTGGGGCAACACGCTGCGGCACAGCCTCACCAGCATCTCGCAGAGAGCCCTCCAGGAGTTGAGCGTCGTCTCCATGCTCGGGAGCCTCACCCGCGCGGCCGGCGTCAATCCGTCTGAGTTCGCCTGGCGGTTCGCCGACATGTTCGGCGCCGACTGCTACATGATGGCCGCCCCCGTCTACGCGCCGGACGAGGCCACTCACGCGGCATTGCTCGCGCATCCCGGGATCGACGAGGTCTTCAGGCTGGCCCGGCGGATCGACCTCGCCCTGGTGAGCGTCGGGGACCTGTCGCCGAGCTCGACGATCGCGAGCCTGGACCTGATCCCGCTCGATGAGCTGGAGCAGCTGCGGCGCGCCGGCGCGGTCGCTGACGTGCTCTGCCGCTTCGTGAACGGCGCCGGCGCCGTGATCGACCATCCGCTCAACCGCCGCGTCGTCGCGGTCGACCCGGTCCAGCTGCGGCACACGCCCAAGCTGGTGCTGGCCTCCGGAGGCTGGAACAAGGTTCAGGCCCTGCTCGCGGCGATCCGGCTGCTGAACCCGAGCGTCCTGATTACCGACGAATACGCGGCGCAGGGACTGCTCGCGATGCTTCCCATCGCCGAGCTCGAGGCGGGCTAGCGCCGGAGCCGGAGCAGGCGAGGGGTGCCCTTGACCCGCTGGGGCCGGGGGTTCAAGACCCCGACTCTCGAGGCGCATCTTCGTTCCGCCGTCGATGCGCCGGCCGGCTCGCGTTCAGGCCGCGTGACTGCCTCGGTCGAACTCGGTGATCGTCTTCTTCGCGCGCGCGATCAGCGACGGGCTCATGCTGAGCTCCGTGACCCCCCAGGTCAGCAGCTTCGGTATCAGGGAGGGGTCCCCCGCCGCCTCGCCGCAGACGCCGACCCAGATGCCGGCCTCGCACGCCCCCCTGCAGGCGAGCTCGATCATGCGCAGCACCGCCGGATGATCCGCTCGGTTGAGCCGTGCCAGCCGCGCGTTGGTGCGGTCGGCCGCCATCGTGTACTGGGTCAGGTCGTTGGTGCCGATCGAGAAGAAATCCACCTGCTCGGCCAGTTCGCGGGCACAGAGTGCCGCGGCCGGCGTCTCGATCATGATGCCGAGCTCGATCGGCCCGGTCTCCTGCCCCTCCGCCTCGAGCGCGCGCCGACACTCCGCCAGCCGCGACTTCGCCGCGACCACCTCCGCCACGTCGCTGATCATCGGGAACATCACGCGCAGCCGGCCATGCACCGCCGCCCGCAGCAGTGCACGGAGCTGCGGATCGAACAGGTCCGGCCGGTCGAGGCACATGCGTATGCCCCGCCAGCCGAGGAAGGGGTTCGCCTCGGGCTCGCTCTTCACCCCAGGAAGAGGCTTGTCGCCGCCGATATCGAGCGTCCGGATCAGCACCGGGTTCGGCGCGAAGGCGGTCAGCACGCGGGAATAGATACGGAACTGCTCCTGCTCGGTCGGGAGTGCCGCGCCGCGCATGAACATGAACTCGGTCCGGAACAGGCCGACCCCCATCGCGCCGGACTGCAGCGCGATCTCGACCTCGGTCGCCGATCCGATATTGGCCGCGACCTCGATTAACGCCCCATCGCGGGTGCGAGGTTCGACATGCGCGAACGACTGCATCTCTTGCCGCGATGCCAGCGCCTCGGCGAGACGCGCGCGATACGCCTCCTGCAGCGCGTCATCCGGATTGAGGATGGCGTGACCGTCGGTGCCGTCGAGGATGATCGTCTTCGCCTCGCGAAGCTCGGCCTCGGATGCCTGCACGCCGACGACGGCAGGAAAGCCGAGGGCTCTGGCGATGATCGCGACGTGCGAGGTGGCGCCGCCCTCGGTGGTGAGCAGGCCGATGACCAGGCGCGTCGGCAGCCGCGCGAGATCGAGTGCCGAGAGATGTCCGGCAACGAGCACGGAGGGCTCCGACAGCTCGCCCAGATCGACGCCGCGTCGACCGAGCAGGATGCCCGCGATCTGCCGGGCGATGCCGCGCACGTCGTCGGCGCGGGTGCGGAAATACGCGTCGTCGATCCCGGCGAAGCGGTCCGCGAGTTCCGAGCCGACCTGCATCGTCGACGATGCCGCATCCTGATGTTCGGCGATGCGCTGCTCGATCGGACTGAGCAGCTCGACGTCCTGCGCGAGCTCCTTGATCGCCGCGAAGATCTGGGCCTCCGTCGTCTCGGTGCCGTCGACGTCGCGCGCCCTCGCGCGTGCCGCATCGAGGGTGGCGCAGACCTGCAGCACGGCGGCGCGGAAGCGCTGCGTCTCGGGCTCGGCCTCGCTCTCCTCGAGACGCCTCGGCGGCGGCAGGCTGTGATCCGGCAGGTAGACGAAGGCGCGACCGACGGCGATCCCCTCGTTGCCGGAGACGCCGGCGAGGCGGACCGAGCCGGTGCCGGCGGCCGGATCCGCCGCGAGCGACGGCGGCGGCGCTGCGTCGAGGGGCGCCGCCGCGTCGGCATCGCCCGAGAGGTAGGTCACGATCTCGGCGAGTGCCGCGTCGGCATCGTCGCCTTCGGCGCGGATGCGGATCCGGTCCCCCTCCTTGACCGTCATGAGCATGATCTTGACGGTGCTCTTGGCGTTCGCCGACTTCTCGCCCTTGAAGATCTGTATGTCGGCTCGGAAGCTCTTGGCGAGCTGGGCGAGACGCGCGGCGGGACGGGCGTGCAGGCCTTCCTCCAGCGCCACGATCGCATGATGCTCCAGGAACATGGTCGTCTCCCGCCGGTCGTCGGCCAAGCAGGCTTCTGTCTAGATCATTCCGCGCCGAGGACCTCGATGGTCAGGCCCGACCGCAGCAGCGGACGCAGGCGCTCGGCGTCGACCGTCTCGACGCAGATCTCGCCCGGACGCTCCGCCGTCGCCGCCCCGTTGAACGAGAACACGACGTGGCCGAGTTCGGAGACCTTCTGCCAGGCGGTGTCGCCGACGGCGGTGATGCGGAACTGCTCGCCGCCGATGCGCAGCGCGTCGCCGGCGACGGGGGGTGCGGCGGCGGCGCGATCGGCTTCGTGCAGGATCGACACCTCGGCGAGTTCGGGCGGAGCGCCAAGCGCGAACAGGATCAGCACGCCCTGCTCGAGCAGGTCCGGCGCCTCGATCCCGACATCGCGTATCATGGTGCTGTAGAGAGTGTTCATGTGATCCGTCCTCGGCCGCCTGGAGCGCTCGCGTACGATCGACCCGATGTGATGAAGATACCGCGCCGTGAACCGAGAATGCGCTCAGTACAGGCCGAAGCTGAACAGCCAGGCGATCACGACGCCGATCGGTCCGGTGACCTGCCGGCTGATCAGGATCGCCGGCACGCCGATCTTTATGGTGTTCTGTTTCGCCTCGCCCAGCGCCAGTCCCACCGGCACGAAGTCGCAGCCGACCTGGGTATCGAAGGCGAAAAGGGCGGGCAGGGCGAACTGCGGCGCGATCGTGCCGTTGCCGATCTGCTGGCCGATCAGCACGCCGATGACCTGCGCGATGACCGCGCCCGGGCCCAGCACCGGGGAGAGGAACGGCAGGCCGCAGATCGCCGACAGCAGCAGCAGGCCGATCAGGCTGCCGCCCAGCGGGGTCAGGATATGGGCGATGATCGAGCCCAGGCCGGTGGCGTTGATGACGCCGATCAGCATGCAGACGAAGGCCATGAACGGCAGGATGGTGCGGACGACCTGGTCGATGGCGCGCCGTCCGCTCTGGAACAGCACGTTGACCACGCCGCCCATGGCGCGGCCGATATTGGCGATGAAGCCGGTAAAGCCGCCATCCATGCCGGACGCCGGTGCCGCGGGCTTGGTCACGAACGGGCTCGCCGGTGCTGCCGCGACGGCAGCGGGCGCGGTCGTTCCGGCCGCCGCGTCGCCGTCGAGCGGGATCAGGTTCTCCGGCTTGACCCCGGAGACGTAGATATCTTCGGTGATGAACTGCGCCAGCGGGCCGGACTGCCCGACCGAGGTCAGGTTGATCGTTGGCAGACGCTTGCGCGGGTAGACGCCGCAGCGCGCGGTGCCGCCGCAATCGATCACGACCGCCGCGATCTCGCTCTCGAGCGGCGGCGAGCGGAAGCCGTCGATCGCGGTGGCGCCGGTCAGCTCGGCGAGCCGTCGTGCGACCGGCGGTATGCCGCCGCCGGTGACCGCCACGATCTTGTCGCGCTGCTGGGTGGGCTGGATCACCAGCGGACCGCCCCAGCCCTGTCCGCCTCTCTCGACCCGCACCGCCTTGAACTGGCTGGTCTGCGATCCGGCAGCTACCTGATCCATCGCCATCCCCGATCCCAACCGGTGTTCCCGCACCGTGTCATGCCGTATCGCCGGCGATACGCGCCGGTGACGTATCGAACG
The DNA here is from genome assembly GCA_964242335.1 of uncultured Acetobacteraceae bacterium. Taxonomy (GTDB): domain Bacteria; phylum Pseudomonadota; class Alphaproteobacteria; order Acetobacterales; family Acetobacteraceae; genus Lichenicoccus. The sequence continues at coordinate 85,342 of CAXTAY010000003.1, forward strand.
CCTAGAGTGTCACACCTTGCCGGCGGGCGAAGAACATCGTGACCCGCTCGGTGACGATGCCGCGGAACAGGATGACCACGAGGCCGGCGATGAAGTACCGCACCGCGAGCGGTCCCAGCGGAAGATGCAGCCGTGTCAGCCCGTGCGCGACGCCGAGCCAGACGAACAGCTCGCTGGAGTTGCCGTGCGGGAACAGGCCGGTGATCGGATGGCAGAACGACACCGCGGAATCGTAGAACGCCGGCTTGTGCTTCTCCTCGATGAAGACGCCGAAGGTGTAGGCCATCGGGTTGGTGAGGAAGAACATCGCTAGTACCGGAAGCACCGTGTAGCGGGTGATCGCGTAGCGACCCGCGAAACGCGCCAGGTTGTGGACGCGCTGCTCTCCGACCATCTCGATCAGGGCGTAGACCGCCGTCAGCAGCACGATCAACGTCGGCAGGATGCCGGTGACGAAGGCTACGAACGTCCTGCCGCCCTCGTTGAACACGCCGATGAATGCCTCGGCGAAATGCGAAAGCATCAGCATCTTGTCCTCCCTCCCACTGCGCCACGAAACTCAACCTGCCGGGGCACTCCGAGCAGCCTCGACCAAACGTGCGGCTCGGCTCAGCCGGGCGCGGCCGCCGGCGACAGCGCGGTCGAGCTCGCTCTCTCGGCGATGATCCTGTCGACCTGCTCGACCGCGCGTCGAAACGCCTCGGCGAGGCGCACTTCCCGCGGCCGGAACACCGCGCCGGTGCGGAACTGCCCGATATCCGTGCCGACCAGCGCCGGCAGTGGCTTGAACTTGGCCCAGACGGTGCGCCCCTGCATCGCCAGCGCCTGACGCACCGCTCCGGAAGGGGATACCACCAGTATGGTGATGGCGCCGCGGCCGAAGCGGGCGCGAGCGCTGCCGGTCCCGACATAGCCGTCGTTCCACTGGGTGGACAGCCGGTCGAGGACCCGTCGGTAGTGCCGCATCTGCAGCATCGTGCCGGCGATCTGCAGGGCCCAGCAGAGACCGAACAGCAGCAGCCCAGTGCCCCAACTCATGACCGAGCTCCTCAGCTTCGATGCACCGAGCGCATCGCGTCGTCGATCGCCAGACCAAAACATTTATGTCAAAAGACGTCAAGATGTTCGATCTCATAAATATTGCGAGCGGCGCGACGTCGGTTTGCCCGTGCTCCGCATTGTGCACCGCCACAAAAAGTGTCGCTCGATGCGGAGTACCACATCTTCGCAAGCCTCAGGAGGATGCGCTCGCCATATTACAATTGTGTTGACCTACATATAATTGTGCGGTCATTTTAGGCCGCAGATGAGGCCGGCTTGATCCGCGGGCTTCGGGTAACGCAGCCGAGACAGGATTGCGATCATGAGCATCGTTGGGGAGCTTGCGCGACGTGCGGAGCAGGGACGTCCGGTCCGGGTCGGCCTGATCGGCTGCGGCGAGATGGGCACCGATATCGTCACCCAGCTCTCGCTGATGCCTGGCATCGATCTGGCCGTGCTGGCGGAGATGCGCGTCGACATGGCCTGGACCGCCCTCGACATCGCGGGCATCCCGCGCGCGGCGGCACGGTCATGTTCCGGATCCACGCAGGCCGAGGAGGCGATCGGCGCTGGCAAGATCGCGATCACGCAGGATGGCACGGTGGCGTGCAAGGCCGCCCAGGTCGACGTGATCATCGATGCGACCGGCAATCCCGGCATCGGCGCCGAACTGGCGCTGCTCGCGATGCGCCACGGCAAGCACGTGGTGATGATGAACGTCGAGGCGGACGTGACCGTCGGCGCGATGCTGGTTCGCGAGGCCCGTCGCGCCGGGGTGGGCTACTCGCTGGGTGCCGGCGATGAGCCGAGTGCGGCGATGGAGATCATCAACTTCGTCCGCAGCCTCGGCTATCCCATCGTCGCGGCCGGGAAGGGCAAGAACAATCCGCTTCGCTACGACGCCAAGCCCGCGGAATACGAGGAGGAGGCCCGGCTGCGGCACATGAACCCGCGCATGCTCGTCGAGTTCATCGACGGCTCCAAGACGATGATCGAGATGTGCGCGATCGCCAACGCGACCGGGCTGGTTCCCGACCGTCCCGGCATGCACGGCCCGGCGGCGTCGCGGGAGCAGCTCTCCAGCATGCTGATCCCGGCCGCCGATGGCGGCCTGCTCTCGCGCTCCGGCGTGGTCGACTACTCCCTGGGCCACGGTGTGGCGCCGGGTGTGTTCGTGGTGATCAAGGCGCCGCATCCGCGCGTGCATGAGCGCCTGCGCGACCTCAACATGGGCCCGGGGCCGTACTTCACCTTCCTGCGTCCCTACCACCTGACCAGCCTCGAGGTGCCGCTGACGGCGGCATCGCTGGTGCTGCACAACATGCCGCACATGCAGCCGCTCGACGAACCGGTCGCGGAATGCGGTTGCGTCGCCAAGGAGGCGCTCGTCCCGGGCGTCAGGCTCGGCAAGATCGGCGAAGATCACTACCGCGGCTGGATCACGACGGTGGAGGATGCCCGGGCAGACGCGCTGCTGCCGATGGGGCTGGCCGAGCGGGCGGTCGTGCGCAAGCCGATCCGCATCGGCGAGATGCTCACCTACGACAACTGCGAAGTCGACGAGACGATGCAGATCGTCCGACTGCGCCGCGCCCAGGATGCGTTGTTCGCGTCATCGCCGCGACAGGTCGTCAGCTGAGCGTGCGCATCATCCAGGCGGGTGCAGGACGCGGCGGCGGAGCATCGCGAGCATGACGGTTCAAGCCAAGTCCTTGGCCGGCCTGCAGACCGCGACGATCTCCGGCGATCGGCCCGAGATCTATGACCGGCTCTCGACCGCCCAGCTGCGGGAGGCGCTGCGGCGCATGCACCTGATCCGCCAGTTCGAGGAGGGTGCGGAGCAGGCCTACATGCGCGGCCTCATCCACGGCACGATGCACCTCTCGATCGGCCAGGAGGCGAGCGCCGTCGGCATCTGCGTCGCCCTCGCCCCGCACGACAAGATCACCTCAACGCATCGCGGCCACGGTCACTGCATCGGCAAGGGTGCCGACCCGAAGCTGATGTTCGCCGAATTCTTCGGCAAGGAGACCGGTTATTGCCGCGGCCGCGGCGGCTCGATGCACATCGCCGACGTCGGCCAGGGCAATCTCGGCGCCAACGGCATCGTCGGTGGTGGTCTGCCGATCGCGGTCGGCGCGGCACTGGCCATGCGCCAGCAGAAGCGCGACGACGTGGTGGTCTGCTTCTTCGGCGACGGCGCCTCCAACGAAGGAGCCTTCCATGAGGCGCTGAACATGGCCGCACTGTGGAAGCTGCCGGTGGTGTTCGTGTGCGAGAACAACCGCTACGGCATGTCGACCTCGACCGAACGGTCGATGTCGGTGGCCAACGTCGCCGATCGTGGTGCCGCCTATAACATTCCCGCGCGCATCGTCGACGGCAACCGCTTCGCCGACGTGGCCGCTGCCTCGTTCGAGGCGGTCGAACGCGCACGCGGCGGTGGTGGCCCGTCGCTGATTGAGAGCAAGACCTACCGGATCCGCGGCCACTCGCGCAGCGATCGCAACCGCTACCGCAGCAAGGACGAGATCGAGGAGTGGTCGCAACGTGATCCGATCGTCCAGTTCGAGTCCGAGCTCACCGGCCTCGACATCCTCACCACCGAAGATCTGAGCTCGATCCGCCGTCAGGTCGAGACGGAGATCGTCGAGGGCATCGCGTTCGCCCAGGCCAGCCCGTCGCCCCCGGTCACGGACCTGCTCCGCGACGTCTATTCGGAGGTGCCGTGATGGACCAGCCCGCGCGCCAACTCACCTACGCGCAGGCGCTGCAGGAAGCGATGGCCCAGGCGATGGAGGCCGACGAGCGCGTGTTCCTGATGGGCGAGGATATCGGCGTCTATGGCGGCGCGTTCCAGGTCACCGGCAACCTGGTCGAGCGCTTCGGCGAGCACCGCGTCATCGACACGCCGATCGCCGAACTCGGCGCGGCCGGCGTCGCGGTCGGCGCCGCGCTGTGCGGCAGCCGGCCGATCCTCGAGTTCCAGTTCTCCGATTTCGCGACCCTAGCGATGGAGCAGATCGTCAACCAGGCGGCGAAGATCCGCTACATGCTCGGCGGCGCAGTGTCGGTGCCGCTGGTCATGCGCTTCCCGGCCGGGTCGGGCACCGGTGCCGCGGCGCAGCACAGCCAGAGCCTGGAGGCGTGGTTCGCGCACGTTCCGGGACTCAAGGTGATACAGCCCTCCACGCCGCACGACGCGAAGGGGATGCTGCTCAGCGCGATCGACGACCTGAACCCGGTGATGATCTTCGAGCACAAGCTGCTCTACAAGATGAAGGGCGAGGTGCCGGCGGAACCGTATCGCGTGCCGATTGGCCGCGCGGCGACGCCCCGCCGCGGGCGCGACCTGACGATCGTCGCGAGCGCGATCATGGTGCACCGCGCGCTGGAGGCGTCGGCTGCCCTCGCGGCGGAGGGCATCGAGTGCGAGGTGATCGATCTGCGCAGCCTGCGGCCGCTCGACCGCGACACCATCATCGAGAGCGTCTCGCGCACGACCCGGCTGCTGTGCGTCTATGAAGGGGTCAAGACGCTCGGCATCGGCGCCGAGGTCAGTGCCATGATCGCCGAGAGCGAGGCCTTCGACCGCCTCGACGCGCCGATCGGCCGGCTCGGGGGGGCGGAATGTCCGCTGCCCTACAACCCGGAGATGGAGAAGGCGGCGGTGCCGCAGGTGCGCGACATCGTCGAGAAGGCGCGCGCGCTGGTGCGCGGCAGGGACTGAGCATGGCGGTCGAGATCATCTTCCCGCGCGTCGACATGGACATGAGCTCGGGTCGCGTCAGTCGCTGGCTGGTCAAGGAGGGCAGCGCGGTCGGCAAGGGCGACCCGCTGTTCGAGATCGAGACCGACAAGGCGGCGATGGAGATCGACGCTCCGGCGAGCGGCGTGCTGCGCGGCATCAGGAGTGCCGATGGCCAGGAGATCCCGGTCGGTGCCGCGGTCGGCTGGATCGTGGGCGACGGCGAGGCATGGGAAGAGCTCCCTGCCGCGGGCAGCGCATCGCCTCCTGCCGCGGCACCCGATGCGCCCGCGCACC
>CAXTAY010000003.1:90527-220315 GCA_964242335.1 uncultured Acetobacteraceae bacterium
CCTGCCGCGGGCAGCGCATCGCCTCCTGCCGCGGCACCCGATGCGCCCGCGCACCTGTCCGAGACGCCGCCGCCCGAGCCGCGGCCTGACGCGCCGCTGCGTGCGACACCTCTCGCTCGACGCGAGGCGCGGCGACGCAGGATCGATCTCGTCGGCGTCCAGGGCTCCGGGCCGCGGGGGCGCATCCTCGTTGGCGATCTGCCGGCGGCCGTGCTGCCGGCGTCCCCTGCGGCCGACACCGAGAACCGCCCGGCCCCGCCGGAGAGGATACCCGCGAACCCGGCGCGCCACGTGGTCTACCGGCAGTGGCTGGGCATGAAGCAGGGCATGCCGGTGGTGTTCCTGCACGGCTTCGGCAGTGACCAGACGAGCTGGCGCGGCGTGTGGAGCAGCCTGGAGGCGACGCACCGTATCCTGGCGATCGATCTGCCGGGTCACGGACGCTCCGAGGCGTCGCGCCGGGCGTCGTTCGCAGGCCTCGTCGACGCCGTCCAGGCCGTGCTGCACGAAGAAGGCATGTCGCGCGTCCATCTGGTCGGTCACTCGCTGGGCGGCGCGGTCGCCCTCGGCCTGGTCGAGGCGAGCGCGGTCGATATCCGCTCGCTCTGCCTGCTGGCACCGGTGGGTCTCGGGCCGGAGATCGATGACGCGTTCCTGTGCGGGCTGACGCGATCGGAACGCGAGGAGAGCCTCGCGCCGTGGCTGCGGCGGCTGTTCGCCGACCCGGACATGGTGACGCCGGCCTTCGTGAGGGCGACGCTGAGAGGCCGCAGCGACGCCTCGAGGGCGTTCCAGGAGGCGCTGCGCGACGCGGTGTTCGCGGACGGCACCCAGACCGTCACGCTCCGCCACGTGCTGGAGCGGCTCACGATGCCCGCCAAGATCATCTGGGGGGCGCGGGACGCGATCATCCCGGCACGCCAGGCGAGGCACCTTCCCGGACTGGTGGCACTGCATACTCTGTCCGGCGGCCATATGCCGCAGCTGGAAGAGCCACGATCGGTGGCCGCACTCATCGCCGAGGTGACCCGGAGCGCCGTCGGCGAGCGGATGTGATCAGGCGCCTCGGCGAGCCCCGAGACTGTGTGCGGGCACCGACCTGCTGGACGTGCATTCAATCGGCTTGCGCCGCTGCGTTGTGCGGTCGAGCGCGGCCAGCGCTCAGCCGCATGGGCACGACATGGTCAGGGTGAAGCCGATCCGTCATGCGTGCCGGACAGGACCGTGATGAGCTGCGCCTTCACCGTCTCGGCCCGGTGGTTCTCCACCTGGCAGGTGCCTGCCGCCTCGTGGCCGCCGCCGCCATGGCTCAGGCAGACCGCGCCGACATCGACCGGTGAGCCGCGATCGAGGATCGACTTGCCGATCGCGAACACCGTGTTCTGCTTCCTGAGGCCCCACATGAGGTGGACGGAGATGTCGCAGCCCGGAAAGAGCGCGTAGATCGTGAAGCGGTTGCCGCCGTAGATCACCTCCTCGTCGCGCAGGTCGAGAAGTGCCAGCTTGCCGTGCACCGTGGTGCAGCGTCGGATCTGTGCCGCGAACTGCTCGCGATGGGCCATGTAGAGCTCGACCCGCTCCCTCACGTCCGGCATCGCCAGCACCTCCTCGATCGTGCTGTCGCGGCACCGCTCGATGAGCTGCATCATGAGGTCGTAGTTGGAGATGCGGAAGTCGCGGAACCGGCCGAGTCCGGTGCGGCTGTCCATGAGGAAGTTGAGCAGCACCCAGCCCTGCGGGTCGAGGATCTCGTCGCGGGTGAACCGCGCGGAGTCCGCCTGATCGACCGCCGCCATGAGTTCCGGACTGATCCGCGGGAAGGCGCCCGCACCCCCGTAATAGTTGTAGACGACGCGGGCGGCGGAGGCGGCGTCCGGGTCGATGACGTGGTTGGCGTAGCTGCGGTCGCCCTTGCGCGAGACCTCGCTCGCATGATGGTCGAAGGCGAGGTGGCAGCCTTCGACGTAGGGCAGGTTCGTCACGACGTCGCGCGCCGTGACCGGCACGACGCCGTCCTGCATATCCTTGGGATGGACGAACTTGATCTCGTCGATCAGGTCGATCTCGCGGAGCAGCATGCCGCAGACGAGGCCGTCGAAATCACTCCGGGTGACGAGCCGATGCTTGTGGGATGCCATGGTCGTTCCATGCCGTTCGTTTCGGCGGAACCATAGCCGGCAGTTCCTAAGATTGGGTTACCAGCGGGTCGCCGGCCGTGCCCTGGCGGGCCGGGTGCTGCAGTCGCGAGAGCCGCCGCTGCGCCGCCAGCAGCGCCACGATCGTCACCAGGGCGGTGAAGCCCAGATACAGACCCGGACTGCGCGGATCCCCCGTGGTCTTCATCAGCCAGGTGTTGATGAACGGTGCGAAACCCCCGAACATCGCGATGCCGATCGCGTAGCCGACCGACAGGCCGACGCCGCGCCGGCGGACCGGAAACACCAGGCCCATGAAGCCGGTCAGCGGCGCGTTGTACAGCAGCCCGATCAGGGTGAGGCCGATCGGCAGCAAGAACAGCATCACCGGGCTCGGCCATAGCGAGAGCAGCATGAAGGCCGGATATCCAGTGGCCAGCACGGCGGCGCAGGAGAGCAGCATCAGGAGGCTCCGGTGCGACCTGTCGAAGCGCTCGGCGATGCGAAGCCGCAGCGGTGTCATCGCCAGCGTCGCGACGTAGACCAGGAATATCGTCCCCAGCGCGGATCCGGCCGTCATGTGCAGCTGGGTCATGGCGTAGGTCGGCAGGTAGACGACCAGATAGGTCTGGGCGGTGCCGATCGCGACCATGCCGGCGGCGATGACGACGCCGCTCGGTGTCTGTGCATCGGCGGGACCCTTCCGCTGCCGCTGCGAGAGGAAGGTCGGGGCCTCCAGCAGCCGGCGACGCAGCATCAGCGCGACCGGTCCGGCAAGCACTCCGACGGCGAAGGCGATCCGGAACGCCGAGAGATGGAAGGGCAACAGGGCGGGGTCGTAGCTGAGCGCCCAGGCCACGCCCGAGGCCAGCAGGCTGGCGACATACTGGCTGGTTCCCTGCCAGCTCGCCGCGCGTGTCTCGCCGCCGACCGAATGTTCCATCATCAGCGCGGTCGAGCTGCCGAATTCGCCTCCCAGGGCGAAACCCTGGATCAGCCGCGCCGCCAGGATCCCCAGCGGGGCGCCGATCCCGATCGCAGCACGACCCGGCATCAGCGCGATCATGGCACCGGCGAGCGTCATCAGCTGGACCGACAAGGTCATGCAGGCGATGCGTCCTCGCCGATCGGCGTAGGCGCCGAGGATCAACGCGCCGACGGGCCTGGCGAGGAACGAGACGCCGAAGGTTCCGAAGGTCAGGAGCAGCCGGGTGGTGGCGTCCCTGCCGGGGAAGAAGGTCGCGGCGATCGAGGAGGCGAAGAAGCCGTAGATGATGAAGTCGTAGAACTCCAGCGCGTTGCCGATCGAGGCGCCGATGATCATGTGCGCCCGCCGGACGGGTGGGTTGGCGAGCGGTTCGGACGCCAGCGTCGAGGAGGCGGTCGGCCCGTCGGCTCCGGTCTCGGATGACGGCATCACTGGGCCTCCACGGTTCTCGACGATCACGAAGCAGGTCTCGTGCCAGTCCGGCGCGGCCGGCTGATGCACTGCCGCAGCGTCGCCCACTGGGATCGGGATCTCCGCGCTCAGCGTGGGGCATCTTATGCGGACTGGCAGGTCGCGCTAGACAAGCCGTACCCGATCGCGAGGCACCATGGTCCAGATCCCCTGCGGCACCTCCTCGTAGATGGCAGATCCGGACCTTGCCTCCGCGCCCCCGGAGAACCTGCGTCGCGAGCTGCGGTTGGTGCTCACCGGGCTGATGCTGGCACTCACGCTCGCGGCCCTCGACCAGAACATCGTCGCCACCGCGCTGCCGCGTATCACCGGCGATCTCGGCGGCCTGCAGCACCTCTCCTGGGTCGTCACCGCGTTCGTCGTGGCCAGCACCGTATCCGCACCGCTCTACGGCAGGCTGAGCGACCTCTATGGACGCAAACCGGCCTTCACCGTGTCGATCCTGGTGTTCCTGCTCGGTTCGACGCTGTGCGGCCTCGCCGGCGGCATGCTCGAGTTGATCGCCTTCCGCGCCGTGCAGGGCCTGGGCGCCGGCGGTCTGATCGTGCTGGCGCAGACGGTGATCGGTGACCTGGTGTCGCCGCGTGAGCGTGGTCGCTACCAGGGGCTGTTCGCGGCCGTGTTCGCCGCGTGCTCGGTCGCCGGGCCGCTGTTGGGCGGCTTCATCACGGAATACGCATCCTGGCGCTGGATCTTCTACGTCAACCTGCCGGTCGGTGCCGCGGCACTTGGCCTGATCGCCTTCGGGCTCAGCTCGCGTCCGCCCGGTCCTGTGCCGCGGCTGGACCTGCTCGGCGCGGCCTTGCTCGTGGCAGGAACCTGCTGCCTGTTGCTGGTGCTCAGCTGGGGCGGCAGTGCCTATGACTGGTCATCGGCGCCGATCCTGGGCCTCACGGCCGCCTCGCTCGCCGCCTTCACCGTGCTGGCGCTGGTGGAGCAGCGGGCGGCGCAACCGATCCTGCCGCCCGACCTGTTCACCAACCGGGTGTTCGTCATCGGCGCGGCAGCGATCATGCTGGCGGCGATGGCACTCTTCGCCGCCGCCGTGTTCCTGCCGCTGATGTTCCAGCTGCTGATGGGGGCGAGCCCGTCGCGTGCCGGCCTGATGATCGCGCCGATGATGGGGGGCGTGATCGTCGCGTCCTTCACCGGCGGCCGGATGGTGTCCGATACCGGGCGCTACAAGCTGTTTCCCGTGCTCGGTCTGTGTGCCGCGACGCTCTCCTACGCGGCGCTGACCTGGGCGGTACGCGCCGGCACCGGCGCGCTGCCGATCGAGGGCGTGCTGGTGGTCATGGGACTGGGTATCGGCTTCGTCATGCCGATCCTGACCACGGCGATCCAGAACGCCGTCCGACGTGACGAGCTGGGTGGCGCCACCGCGACGGCCGCGTTCTTCCGCTCGCTCGGTGGCGCGCTCGGCGTGGCGCTCGCCGGCGCTGTCCTCACCGCGCGCCTGCGGGATCTGCCGGCGGGACTGCAGATGCCAGCCGGCGGTGTGGCAGCTATCGTCGGCCTGCCCGCGGCTCAGCGCGCGGTGATCCTCGATGCCTATCGTGCCGGGCTGTCGAGCGCATTCGCCGCCGGGGCGGGGATCGCGGCACTGGGCTTCGTGACAGTGCTGTTCCTGCCGGAGCGGCCACTGCGGGTGGCGCGTGGCGACGAGGCATGATGACGCGCGTTGCCACCCCGCGCTCGCGTCGGCTGGCGAGCGACGCAGGATCGGCCGGTCACGTGCGGGCTCGCCGAACGGATGGCCGTCCCGCGCCTACGCTTCCATCGGCAGCGGGAGGCGGTGTCGCGCCGCGTCGATCTCCCGGGTCCGGCCGCTCTCCTCCATGAACGCGGCGAGATGCGGCCTGCGATCGAGCTGCAGCCGGTGCAGCGCGTGCGTCGCCGCCACCAGCGTGCCGCCGCGACCCAGCCGGGCGTCGCCGATCTCCATCAGCCGGAGGTTCGGCCACGCCTTCTCGCGAAGCGCGTAGACCGTGCGCAGGACCGCCTCGGCCGAGCGCTCCGGCATCGCCTGGGCGAGGATCAGCGCCATCGCGGCGGTCGAGCGCGAGATACCGGCATGGCAGTGCACGAGCAGATGTGCCGTACCGGAACGTTCGTCTCGCAGGTCCCGTCCAAACATCAGGATGGCGTCGACGTGCTCCGGCTGCGGCGCCGTCTGACCGGCGGTCTGCTCGATGATGTCGTGGAAGCGCAGTTCCAGCTTGGCGTGCTCGCCGTAGCTGCCGAATGCTTCCGGGACCGGATAGTCGGGATCGAGGATCGACAGCACGTGGCTCGCGTCGGTGCTGCAATGCCCGTCCAGTTCCTCGATGCCGCAGACGGTGATGCCGAAAGGTGGGGCCGCGCTGTCCATCGATCTGCCCTCGTGCACCTAGATCCCGCGCCCCTGCCGATGCGGAGATGACATCGGCAGGGGCGGATGTTCAGGCGCGGCCGTGGGAGACGCGCGACCGACGTGCCAGGGAGTCGACGATGACCGCGATCGCGAGCACGCCGCCGGTGATCATGTAGCGAAGCGACGAGGACAGGTCGAGCAGCGTCAGCCCGCTCGCGATCGACTCGATGACGATGATGCCGAGCAGGGCCGAATAGGCGCTGCCCCGGCCGCCGAACAGGCTGGTGCCGCCGATCACGGCCGCGGCGATGGCGTCGAGATTGACGTCGCCGGTGCCTGCCTGCTGGCTCGCCGACGCGAGGCGCGCCGAGGCGAGCACGCCGCCGATCGCGGCGAGCACCGAGCAGAGCACGAAGGCGCTGGTATAGATCAGCCGCACGTTGATGCCAGAGCGGCGCGCGGCCTCCCGGTTGCCGCCGACGGCGGTGATCCAGCGCCCCCACTTGGTCCGCGTCAGCGCGTAGTCCAACGCGACCACCAGGCCGACGAAGAGGCCGAACATCCACGGCACGCCGCGGTCCTGGTTGAGGTAGAAGACGATCAGTTCGAGCACGACCGTGAGCACCACCGCACGGAACAGCAGCGCGTTGACCGACTTCGAGGACAGGCCTGCCCCGCGTCGCCGCGCCGCGGTGCGATAGCCGGTCAGGAACGTCGCGACACCCGGTATCAGCGCGATGAGGTAGGCGAGGAGACGCGGGATGAACAGCGACTGGCCGAAATTCACCATCGGCGAACCGTAGGGCAGGTTGATCGACCCGCTCTGGCCGAGGATGTAGAGCTGCAGCCCGAGGATGGCGAGCAGGCCCGCCAGGGTGGAGACGAAGCTCGGCATCCCGAACCGGTTGAACAGCAGCGCGTACAGGAAGCCGATCACGGCACCCGCCGCCATCGCGGCGAGGACCGCGAGCCATACCGGCAGGCCCTGGTTGACCCAGAGCACGCCCACCGCCGCCGAGGCGAAGCCGCTGACCGAGCCGACCGACAGGTCGATCTCGCCGACCATCAGGATGCAGACGATGCCCAGCGAGATCACGCCCACGGTCGAAGAATCGAACAGCAGGTTGACGAGGTTGTTGCTCGAGAGGAAGACCGGCTGGAGGCTCTCGAACACGGTCCAGATGATCGCCAGTCCGACGACCACCGGCAACGCGCCGAGTTCGCCCGACCGCACGCGGTCGCCGAAGGCACGGATCGCACCGCCGACCCCGGTCTCGTGCTTGACCCGAACGTCGCTGCGATCGAGCAGCGTCGCGGCGGGTGCCGCGTTCTTGTTGTCGACGGTCACGGCCGCTCCTCCTGCGTGGGCTCGCGCTGCGCCTGACGCCGACCGGACCGACGGGACACGGAATTGTCGGAGGCTCCGGTGATGGCGCTGACCAGCTCCTGGTTCGACGTGTCGGGATAGAAGACGCCGTTATTGCGGCCGAGCCGCAGCACGACGATCCGGTCGGCGACCGCGCGAACGTCCTCCATGTTGTGGCTGATCATGATCACGCCGAGGCCGCGGTCGCGGACCCGCTCGATCAGGTCCAGCACCTCGGCGGTCTGCGCGACCCCGAGGGCGGCGGTCGGCTCGTCGAGCAGGATGAGCTTCGGGTCGAGCAGCAGCGACCGCGCGATCGCGACCGTCTGACGCTGCCCGCCGGACAGCGAACTGACCGCCTCGCGGACGCTAGGGATGCGCGCCGACAGCTCGCGGAGCAGCGTCCAGGCCCGGGTCTCCATCGACACCTCGTCCATCTGCAACGGATGGATCTCCTTGCCGAGGAAGATGTTGGCGACCACGTCCAGGTTCTCGCACAGCGCCAGATCCTGGAAGACGGTGGCGATGCCGAGCGAGAGCGACGCGCTCGGATCGGCGAGAGTAACCTCGTTGCCGCGGAACGTCATCGTCCCGGAGCTCGGCTGGTGCACGCCGGCGAGGACCTTGATCAGGGTCGACTTGCCGGCGCCGTTATCGCCGACCAGGGCGACGACCTCGCCGGCTCGAACCTCGAGATCGATGTCGGTCAGTGCGGAGACGGCACCGAAATGCTTGGAGATGCCGCGCAGGCTGAGCACCAGCTCGCCCGGAGGCACCGGTCGCTGCAACGTGTCTGTCATCCGTACCCAACCTTTTCACGTATTCTTTCGCGTGTAGTGCAACAGGACAGGGATCGTCCGGCTGCCCTTGCCGGGGCAGCCGGACGATCCTGCGCTCAGGGATTGATGCCGAGCTTGGTGCAGCCGGCCGCGTAGCGATCAGTGCAGAGCACCGCGGCCGTCTCGATCGGCTTGCCGTTGACTTCCTTGTCGACGATCTCGGCCTTCAGGTTGCCGGTCGTGACCAGCGTCGGCAGGAACAGCTGGGTCGGCGTGCCGAACAAGGTCGTGCTGGACTTCGGCGTCTCGCCGCCGAGCAGCTGGACCGCGATGTTCGCCGCCGCCGCCGCGACGATCTCGCTCGGCTTCGAGATGGTGTTGTACTGATCGCCGGCGATGATGAGCTGTAGCCCGGCGATCGTCGCATCGTTTCCGGTGACCGGCGGAACCGGATCGACACCGGCGGCCTTGAACGCGGCGATCGCGCCGCCGCCGGTACCGTCATTGGCGGCGACGACGCCGACGATCTTCTTGTTGAAGCGCGAGATCTGACCGCTGACCCACTGCTGGGCCTTGGCAGGCGTCCAGTCCGGCGTGTCGTACTCGGCCAGCGTGCGGTAGCCGCTGCCGGCGAGACCTTCGTGCACGCCCTTCTTGATGAGGCCGGCCGCCGCATCCGTCGGCGAGCCGTTGACCTCGAGCAGCCCGACGCCGCTCATCGACACGTGCGTCGCCTTCAGGTGCCGCACCAGCGACTGCGCGATCACCTTGCCGATCTGCTCGTTGTTGAAGGAGACATAGTAGTCCGCCTTCGCGGACGGGATCGGCCGATCATAGGCGATCACCTTCACGCCCTGGGCCTGAGCCTGCTTGACCAGCGAGGCCGCCGCGGTCGAGTCGACCGGGTCGATGACGATCGCCTTGGCGCCCTGCGAGATGACCGAGTTGAACTGCTGCTGCTGCCTCGACGCATCGGCATCCGCATTCTGATAGAGGACGGTGCAGGTCGGGCACTGCTTCTTCATTTCGGCGACGAAGCCCGGGCGGTCATGCTCCTCGTAGCGCGTCGAGCCCTCATCGGGCATGAGGAAACCGATCTTGACGTTGGAGACCGTCGCGGCGAATGCAGCCGTCCCACCGAGAAGATTCAGGACGAGTGCGGCCGCGCCGACCGGTCTCCATGCGACTAAATTCATTCAGGCTTCCCCCATTTTAAGATAATTGGTCGTAACGGTAGCGCCCCCGGCGGCACTTGGCTAGGCCGGGGGATCGATCACCGCGGAACCGTGACGGTGCTCGTCATGCAGCTGCGCGAGAGGACGATCGTCGCGCACGATGTCGCATAGCCGAGGTGGCGCACGGGCTGCCCGTCTCGGGCGATCCGGACAGATGCGCGCGACCTCTTTCAAGCGCCCCACCTGCCGATACTACGCCGCGCGCCCGCGCCTTCGGCCAGCGCCGCTATTTTGCAGTGCCGCGATCGAGGCTGGACCGGATCGTCCGTCCGCGTCGCCGAGCTGACGATTCCGAGACGGCGTCGGCCGCCCGATCCGGCTGGATCGTGCGACAGCTTCCGGCAAAGCGTGATCGGTGCGACACGGGCGACGTGCGGTGAGGCGATCATGTCGGTATCCCGCCGTAATGAAGTCCTGGGACGCTCGGCGATGCCGGCCCTATCCGTGGTGAGCGTGCGACCGGGAACGCGATGATCGGCGGTCTTCCGCACCTGACCGGGCCGTCGCCACTGAGACGGAACGAAGCTCGCCACATCATGCGCCAGAGGCGTCATCGGACCTGTCGAACCCACCCGGTATTCCCTCCGCGGTCCGTTGAGCGCGCCAGCGTGAAGCGCGACCGGATCTAATTTGTTGGACTCATTATAGGACATCCGGAGCCGTCAACTACCTGAATCGAAGACGTCGAATGATACTTTTATGCGTCCCACGATGCCGGCGCCGGGGCGATCGGGCGGCGCCGCTCAGCGGACGGCGAGGGTTCCAGCGCGGACGGAGCCGGTTCGATGGCCCTGTCGCCGCTCCACCTGCCCACTGGGGGATGCAATGGCCCGCCGCCACCGTGGGTCCGCCGCGGGCACCGGATCGACCGATCAGTGGAAGATGATGCCGCCGCACACGTTCAGGGTCTGCCCGGTGATGAAGGCCGCATCGTCGGAGGCGAAGAAGCGGACCGCGCCGGTGACGTCCTCCGGCTGGCCGAGACGCCCGAGCGCCGTCTTCTCGTGCACCTTTCGCAGCGAATCCTGGTCGCGGTAGTTGTTGCGTCCCATCTCCGTGTCGATGATGCCGGGGCAGACCGCGTTCACGGTGATCGAGCCGGCGCCCAGCTCGAGCGCCAGGATCTGCGTGAAATTGAT
The DNA here is from genome assembly GCA_964242335.1 of uncultured Acetobacteraceae bacterium. Classification (GTDB taxonomy): domain Bacteria; phylum Pseudomonadota; class Alphaproteobacteria; order Acetobacterales; family Acetobacteraceae; genus Lichenicoccus. Next base: position 100,994 of record CAXTAY010000003.1, read on the forward strand.
GACGGCCGCCTTGGAGGCGCAGTAATGCGCCTGACCGGCCGCGCCGCGCTTGCCGCCGATCGAGGCGATGTTGATGATGCGGCCGCTCGCACGGGCACGCAGATGCCCGAGCAGCGCCCGGGTGACCAGGAACGTGCCCCTGGTATTGACGGCGAACATGCGATCCCATTCATCCGGCTCGATATCCTCGATCAGGTGCACGGACAGCACTCCGGCGTTGTTCACGACGACGCCGACATCGAGGGCGATCGCCGTTGCAGCGAGCGCGTCCACCTGCTCGGGCCGGCTGACGTCGCAGAACGCGGTGGTGCAGGCTCCTCCGGCCGCCTCGATGTCATGGCGCAGGGTCTCGAGAGCCTCGCGCTGCGCCGGGATGTCGCTGGCGAGCACCCTGTCCCCGTCGCGCGCGAACCGCAGCGCGATCGCCCGCCCGATCCCGCGGGATGCTCCGGTAAGAAGAACCGTCCTGGTCATGGATCGTGATCCTGATATGCGGGAGGTCGCAGGTGTACCGCCCGATGCATGTCGAGACGGCACGACCGGCGGGAAGATGCGCGACGCTGCTCTGGTCTACGCACTTGTAGACCGGTCGCGGGCATCGTCACGCGTCCCGATCGTCCATAAGACCGGCCGCTCACCGACACAAGGCGGCGTCGGACGCGGTACGCCGAATTCGCGGCGATCCCGGAGGATGACAAGCGGAGATGCTCTCTCGACCGAGCGTCGTGCTTCGCCGCTCCGGATGGATCTCCGCCATCCCGAGCACGTTCTGACGGAGCGTCGCCGGGGGAGGAAGCGGCGACGCTCAGGAGGGCAGCCGAGCTGTCGCGGCGACCGACCCTCGAGGCGACGGGTCCGTCATCCTGGTGCCGTAGAAGAACAGGGCTGATGAAGTTAACGGCAGATGCGCTCGGGGAGCAGGTTTGGGAGTACGGTCCCGCTGACGCACCGGTGATCTGGGGCTCGATGCGCTTCGTCCTGGACAGCGTGCCGGACGCGGCGCTGGGAGTCGGTGGTCGCATAGTCGGGTTCAACCATCCGAATGAACGTCGCTGGAGCCTGAATGACGGCGTCTTGACGCTGCTGAACGACGACCATACGCCGACCAGCCGGTTCGACTCTTTCACCAGCATCGAAGACCGGTTCACCCTGCTCGGGCCGCACCTGCTCGAGAACGGCGGTGTACACCGGCTGCGTGCCATCGTTCCGCGGCTGGCATGGCCGGAAGAGACGCCGCGACTCGCCGTTCGTGAACATCTGACCGATCCCGCACGACCGCTGGTCGTGATCTTCAACTCGATGGGAAACCCGCTCGGGGAGCGCGGTGCGGTACGCTGGGAGTATTTCCGCTTCACCGCCGATCCGACGGTCGATTACATCCGTTTCGCCGAGCCGTCGAAGCCGGCCACCTGGTATCTGCGAACGGATGCGCTGGTACGGGAGGCCTTGCGACGCGCCGCCAGCGGACGGCGGCGGGTGATCCTGGCGGGGAATAGTTCCGGCGGCTACGCGGCGATCCGCTTCGGGCATTGGATGGCCGATGCCGAACTGGCGGCAGAGGTTCGTACGATCTCGATCAATCCGCAGACGGCGCACGGCCTGCCGCATCGCCTGCATCTTTGGGCACGGGAGTGGGATCATTTCCTGCCTGCCACGATCGACGACGATGTCCTGAAGCTTGCCAACCGTACCGATGTCGATCTCGCATCGCTTCCTGCCACAGGCAACCGCCGCGTCGCGCGTCATCTGATAATCTACGACTGCGACAACCCGGTCGAATGCTACTACGCGAAGCTCCTGGCGAATCGTCCGGAGGTGCAGCTGCGTGGCCTGCCGCTCGGCATGTCTCACGTGCGAGGCATCAGCGAGATGGAGCGTCGTCAGGTCATGAAGACCGCGTTGCGCGAGGCAGTCGACGCGGCGCCTTCCTGGCGCACCTGCATCGTGAGACGATGATCGCAAGCGGGTCGTCGTGCCTATCTGCCCGGAGTCGGAGCATCCGCTTCCAGCAGATGCGGCGCGGCAGGATGGTTCTGAACACCATCGATCCGGAACTTGTCAGGTTCCGGCGGCGCCGGCGCTCAGACCGAAACGCTTTCCCATCAACCGATGCGGCAGCGTCACCTCGATGAACGCGTCTCCCCGGACGGCATATCCTAGTCTTCGATAGAAACCGATCGCGGTCTCGCGCGCGGCCAGCCTCGCGCCCGTGGCACCCAGCCGCTGGAGTTCGGCTTCGCCATGCCGCACCAAGCACGTGCCGAGGCCGCGGCGCTCCATGTCGGGATGGATCGCCATCTGCCGCAGCTTCCCTTCGCCGTCCTGATCCGGCGGCATCAGCAGCAGCGTGCCGGCGAGCACGTCATCCTGCCACAGCGCGAGGTGGAGCTGATCGATCTCGTTCGCGAGCTGCTCGGTGCTGAAGGTCAGGCCGAGAGGCGCGCGCAGCACGCGATGACGAAGCGCGATCATCTCGTTCCAGCCCGAGCCATCGAACGGCTCCCGCACGATCCTCAACCCCAACCGTCGGGTCCCGCCGCGTGACGATGGACCGAGCTCTGCGCCTTCCCCTGCCGGACGGCATAGAGCGTACTGCTCCCGTGTCGCCAGCGGATCGAGAGCCTGCTGTTGCTGTAGCCGGCGGGCAGGGACGCGTTGAGCAGCCAGAGATAGTCGATCCCGCCGAACGGGATCGTGGCCAACGCATCATCCATCGTCGGGCGATGTTTCAGGACGTTGCCGCAGCTCGATGGCCAGACATACTGCGACGGATCATGGTAGAAGATCTTCGAGGGCCGGTAGAGCACCTGAAGCAGGTGGATCCCGTCGATGTCCCACTCCGAATTGGTCCAGCTGTGCCGGTAGACGATGGCCAGATCGCCCAGATGGCCCAGTCTGTCGGATCGCCAGTTGAGCCGTGCATCGCAATCCTGCGCATTCAGGATCAGCACACGGCTGTGGTCGGGGATATCATCGAGTGCCGCCATCTCGGACGAGAAGCGCGCGTCGTAGGCGATGAAGCCCGCGAGAGTAAAGCCGAGGCGCACGACGAGCAGAGCCATCCCGGAGATCGCGACCAGACGCGCCAATCGGATATCGACGCGACTCCAATCCTGGGTCGCGAAGGCCAGCATCGGGATCAGGGGGAGCAGGCGTTCATCGGCGTATTCGGAACTGCTCAGGGAGTTGGGGAGGGTGACGAACAGCAGGATCAGCAAGAGGACGGCAGGCGCGACGGCGCGATGCGGGCGCGCGCCGCTTCGCCAGCCGATGACGAAAACCGCCAGCGCCGCGATCAGGGAGCCCACGTCGAGCAGGAAATTCTGGTCCCGCAGCAGCATGACCAGGGCATTGAGCTTTCCCTTGAAGTTGATCGCGTTCTTCCCGGCGAAGGACTGGGTGCTCAGCCGCCAGAGCAGGATGATCATGACCGACGACAGCAATGGGCGGATCCGGCGCGGGAGTGCACGGAGCCGTCCCTGCCGGCGCAACGACTCGAACTCCCGTGACCCGATGAACAGCACGAACAGGCAGCCGGCGACCACGTGGAACAGGAACAGCAGCGGCACGGCGATCCAGGTCGCGGCTTCACGTGAAACTGGACGGTCGTCGAGCAGCATCCAGACGGCGAAGCCGATGAGCGAGAGCGCGACCCCCAGCATGTAGTTGAGAAAGCCGTAATTGAACGGAAAGCAGTATATGAAGAGGAGCGCCCAGCAGATTGCTGCCGCACCGTGCGGATTGAGGATTCGGGAGATCATCAGGATACCCGCCGCGAGCAGCGGCGGGATGAGGGCCGCGACCAGCCAGTAGGCGCCGGTGATGCCGACGACCCGCCGGAGCATGGACACGATGAGGTCGGCGCCCAGGTTCGGAACCAGATGCCAGTGGAACCCCATGAGGCGGGCGAAGGTCGGATCGCTCGCGGCATAGACCGCGGCAGCAGAGCCTCCCATGTGTCCCGGCACGTCCGTGAGCGGTGGTATGGTAACGAAGAAGAACGGAGTGACCAGCAACGTGCAGACCAGGACGGCGAACCATCCGCGCCGCGCGAAGCTGATGTCGAGGACGCGCTGCATGAGAGCCTCTAACCGGTTGGGCGCCGTGCCGGACGTCGCCGCATGTAACACCGAACATCGCGCCGAACAGTGCCGGAAGACGCAGGTTAGCCGCTGATGCCGTACGGTCAATCACGGAGCCGCATCCGCCCGCCTACTGTTCAGCAGGGTGCGCCTGCGCTAGACGACCCTCCTCCATCGCGGTCTGGGAAATCAGGACAGCAGGGTTCATCATGATCGTCTCGTCGCCTTGGCATCGTCGATGAAAATCCTTTTCGCCTTCGAGAACGTCTTACCCAGTGACGAGGCGGACGCCGAGGTCTTCGTAACGACCGCACGATATCTCGCGCCGCTGTCGTCGCGATCCTGGCTCCACGTGCCGCTGCCGGCCAGCACCGCTCCCGCCGCGGCCGCGGCGCTGGCCGGCTTGCCGATCGTACGTGCCTATGCACCGGTGCGGCCCGCGGCATTGAGACATCTATGCTGCGGGCTGACCCTGGTCATGCGCGCGGAGTACTGGCAGGCCGACCTCGTCTATACGCGCAACCTCTGGGTCGCCTGGATGGCGATGCTGTTCGGAAAGCCCGTCGCGTTCGATCATTACCGCCCGTGGCCGGACCAGATCCCACCGCTCCAGCTCTGGATCTATCACCTCATCTGTAACAAGAGGTTTCTGATCAACATCTGTCACTCCGACTATACGAGAAAAAAATACCTGAGCCTCGGCGTTCCGGAGAGCAAGCTGCGCTGCGTCCACAACGGATATGAGCCACAGCGTCTGGTAACGCCGCTCCCGGTGGAAGCCGCCAAGCGGGCGATCGGCGTGCTCGATGGAAGGAGAACGGTCGTCTATACCGGACGGCTCAATCACAAGAAGGGCCTCGCCCTGGTGATCGAGGCGGCGCGGCGACTACCGGATCTCGTGTTCATCCTGGTCGGCTCGTACGGCGAGGGCCCGATCGAGACGATGGCAAGCCCGGTCGCCAACGTCAGGATCGTCCGTTGGCAATCGCCGGAGATGTTGCCCCAGTACATCTTCGCGGCCGATGTCCTGCTGATCCCACCTTCCTGGAAGCCGCTCGCCGCGTTCGGCTCGACGGTGCTGCCGTTGAAGCTGTTCTTCTACATGGCCTCGGGCCGACCGATCCTCGCCGGCGCCACGCCCGACGTACGAGAGGTCCTGAGACATGACGAGAATGCCTTCCTCTGTATCCCGGACTGTCCGGACTCGCTGGTCGACGGGATCACCGCGCTGACGCAGGACACGATGCGCGCGAAGCGGCTCGCCGCGACGGCGCTGTCGGAAAGTCGGGATTTCACCTGGCAGGCTCGGGCGCACAGGATCGTCGATATCCTCGCCGACCGGCTCCGCTCGGGGTCGTCGGAGCCCGGCCACTGGGGCGCCGTGCAGGGCCGCACCTGGATGTGGCAGTCCTGGCGCTGGCTGGTGTATCTGATCCGCGCCAGATCCTGGGTTCTGCCCCCGGCTGAGGCCGACTAGGGCCGCAACCGGACGCATATCCGTCGCGAGCGCCAGCGCATGGACAGCTATCACCGACGTCTCGGCCGCGGCTTCAACTGGCTCGGTGGTGCTACGGTCATCGCCAAGGTCATCGACTTCTCGACGATCCTGGTGATGCTGCTTTACCTGACCAAGCAGCAGGTCGGTGTCGCCTCGCTCGTCGTCTCGTTCGGCATGATCATCGAGGCGCTGAACGGACTGGGTATCAGCGAGGCACTGATACAGGTCCGGTCGGTGACCCGACTGCAGCTCGACACGTTGTTCTGGTACGTCGTCGGGGCGGCCCTGACGGTGAGCACGCTCACCCTGCTCGCGGCGCCCTGGATCGAGGCGGCGTACGGCGTATCCGGGATGGCCCGGTATCTTCTCGTCATCGCGGTCAAGCAGCCCCTCGTCGGCGTCGCGTTGATCCCGCTGGCGATCATGAACAGGGAGCTGCAGTACGGACGCATCGCGACCGTCAACGTGTTCGCGACACTGGCCGCGGCGCTGACCCGGCTCGGCCTCGCGGCCGCCGGAGCAGGGGCGTGGGCGCTGGTCGTCGGATATTCGGCGAGCGGCCTCTACATACTGATCGGCGCGCTGCTGGCCCGCCCGTTTCGGCCGCGACTGCGCTGCCAGCTCTCGACCATACGGCCGCTGATCCGCTTCGGGACACGTGCCGTCGCGGCGAACCTGGGCGAGCAGATCTTCAAGAACATGGACTACCTGTTGATCGGGTGGTTCTACGGTCCGTCACAGCTGGCGGTGTATCGGGTCGCGTTCGATGTCGCCATGGAGCCGGCGATGGCGGTCGGCACGCTGGTCAGCCGCACGGCCCTGCCGGTGTTCGCGCGCCTCTCGGCGGTCAGGCAGCAGCTCGGGCAGATCTTCACCTGGTCGCTGCGCCGGATCGCGATCCTGGTCGCGCCGCTGATGGTGGGCCTGATGCTCGTCGCCGACCCGCTGACCGCCCTGCTTCACGACGATCGGGGCAACAGCTACGCCGCCGCGGCGGTGCCGCTCAAGCTGCTGGCCGCCGCCGCGTTGCTCCGGGTGACGGTGCAGCTCCTGTCGGCCGTCATGATGGGGACGGGGCGACCCGGCATCGCAGCCGGCCTCTCCTTGACGACGCTGCTGTCGTTGAGCCTGGGCATCCTGGTCGTCGGCTTCACGCTCCCGGCCCAGAGCGGCATCATCGCCGTCGCCGCGATCTGGTTGGGCATCTATCCGGTCCTGCTGCTCTGGGGATCGCGCTACCTGAGGGTGCATCTGAGCATCGCCGCCGCCGAACTCGCGCATGCCTTCAAGCTGCCCCTCGTCGGCATCGGCATCATGGTCACGGGCACGGAGGTGATCCGCCACCTGACCGCCGGCAGCGGTCCCAGGATCCAGATCGCCGTCGTCGTGCTGATGGTGACGCTGACCTATGCCGGCCTGTTCCTGCACGGCCGCCACCGACCCGAACCGGCACCGTGATCGGCGGCGCAGATCGCGGTCAGTGCGCGCCGGCCTTGGACGGGACCTGACTGCCGCGATAGCGATCGAACATGCTCATCTGGTGCACGCAGCTCAACGTGCAGGTCGGGCTGCAGGACTTCTCGGCGTGAAACTCGCGGCGGATATCCTCGCGCGTGTAGTCGAGCAACGGAATGCCCGGATAGCCGCGCTGCTGGGAACACCAGTGAACCTTCCCGTCCTCGGCGACGTACAGGTAGCGCGCACCCGCACGACACTTCCAGTCGTTGGTCTGGCCGTGCATCAGGTTCTTCTGGAACAGCCAGTAGTTCAGGCTGTGCACGATAGACGGCGAGATCTTGGTGACCTGCGTGTAGGCCCGCAGCTGCTCCGCACTGAGCGGCCGCAACATGCCGGTGTGATCATGCAGCACCCCGACGGAATGCTGCAGACCATACTTGGCCGCGGTCCTCGCCACCGTCACGACGTCCTGGGTGCGCTCGTTGGTGACCCCGAGCACGGAATTCACGTTCACCTTGAAGTGCGCATGCTTCGACAGCAACTCGAGCTTGTTCTCCACCGAGGCCAGGCTCTTCATCGACACATCATCGGGCTTGAGGTTGTCGATGCTGATCTGCATGCCCTGGAGGCCCGCCGCGTTGAGCCGCTCGATCCAGTTCCGGGTCAGCCGGAAGCCGTTGGTGATCATGGTGACGATCATGCCATGGTCCCGGGCGGCCCGGATCGCCTGATCGAGGTCGGGATGAAGCAGCGGCTCTCCGCCGGTGAAGGTGATCGATGCGGTTCTCAGGCCTGCGAGGTGGTCCACCCAGGTGAGGAGGTCCTGCAGCGGCACCGGCGGCGAGACGCTGTCATACTCGTTGCAGTATCCACATGAGAGATTGCAGCGCCGCGTGACGACGACCTGAGCCAGCAGCGGGTTGTAGCGCGAGCCGATCGCACGCGCCAGGAAGCGTGCCCCGGAGACGAGGTTTCCTTTCTGCGCGGAGGTGCTGCTACTCATCGGTCGTGGATGCTCTGCGGAATGCGGGTGGCTCTGGTAGCATCTGCGGTGGCCGGAAGGAAGTTCCGCCGCCGACGCGGTCCTGGCCGGCGGTGCATCGGTGCGGCTCGAGCCTCCCGGCCGGATCACTCGGACATCGCCGCGGCCGCCCTCAATCCCGTGCCTGGAGCTCACGAGGCCGGCATCGTGCACTTCCCCGTCTGCGGCTCGACAGCACGGCGTCGTAGAACGCTTCCAACTGCTCGCCCTGTCGGCGCAGGTCGAACTGCCGCTCGACGAAAGCCCGCGCCTGCACGCCCATGCGAAGCCGCGTTTCCGGCTGGTCGAGCAGATCGTTGATGCGCCCGGACAACGCGTCGACGTCACGTTCGGGCACCAGGAATCCAGTGTGGCCGTCGACGACGCCCTCGGGGATGCCGCCGACGCGCGAGGCCACCACCGGCACCCCGGTGGCTGCGGCTTCGAGCAGCACCATGCCCAGGCCCTCGACCCTGCCCGTGATCGTGTGCACGCTGGGCAGCACCAGCATCGCGGCGCCGCGCATCCGGGCGACGACCTGCGCGTGCGGCAGCGCCCCGAGGAACTGCACGCGTGGCTCAAGCTGCAGCGTCTTCGTCAGCGCACGCAGCGAGCGGCGCAGCGGCCCGTCGCCGATGATGACCAGGTTGAAACCGGGATGCCGCCGTGCGACGGCCGCGAACGCGCGTATCAGATACTGGGTGCCCTTCATGTCCACCAGTCGGGCGACGTGGAGCAGCGTCGGCGTCTCCTCGCTCGGATCACGTGGCTGGATCGCCCGGCAATCCACGCCGGTGTAGTGGACGCGGGTCAGTTCCGCGGGAAACCCCATTGCCAGGACCCGGCTGCGGATGAACGACGAGACGCAGAGGAACAGATCTCCCTCCCGGGCGAGGCGGCGCCGAAACAGCGGGTAATTCGCCCAGGCCGGCGAACAGAGCAGGGCGGCGGTCGACAGCGTCGCGTCGAAGCCGTGGAACGTGGTGATCAGCGGCACGCCGAGCCTGCCGGCGAGCGGCAGCGCATAGACACCATCGACGCCGAAATGGGCATGGATGAGTGACGGCCGGTTCTCTCCCAGCAGCCGCTGATAGGGTCGGGCGGTTCGCGTGACCATCTGCCAGCCGATGCGCGGCAGTGACCAGCGGGAGCCGAGATCCTGCAGCGCGAGCGACTGCGCTCCTGCCGGCGGGTCGCCGAAGCGCAGCCTTCCCAGATAGAGCGGACGGTGGCGCCGCAGTTGCTGCGCCTGCTGCGTGATGAACGGCTCCGATATCCTGAAAAGGTTCTGACGGAAGATCGCAACCTGACGCACGCGTGCTCTCTGTCCGCCGCAGCAAGCCGATCGGTCAATACCACGAGGACGATGATGTCAATGACCGACCGCTTCACCCGTCGGTCCGGCGGCGGCCGCATCCGAGCCTGACGTCGCCGGGATCCCAGCCCGAAACCATTGGTTTCGCACGCTTTCGCTAAAGCAAACGGACCCGGGCGCGGTGTCGCCGCCGGTCGGACAGCGGCCCCGCGATTGGACTTCGAGGGTGCGCTCCTATAGCTTGCCCCTGCCGCATTGCACCGCCATCAGGCCGAAGCTCCATGACGATACCTGCCCGACTGCATTTCTGCCTGATCGGGACGAGCCTACCCTGGGCCTACGTGTTCGCAGTGCTCTCCGCCGCCGAACGGAGCGGGCTTTCCGAAATCGTGCTTCATCACACGGATCTGATTGAGGATGGCGAAGCGTTGCGTGCGCTGAAAGGCGCACCTCGGGTGTGCCTGTCTCCCGTCGAACCCATGAGCTTCCTGACGCAGACGGGGCAGATGCTCGGGCTGGGCGACCGGCTGGCGCTGCTCTACCGCGGTCTGGCGAGTCCGGTGATCCGGTCCGATATCCTGCGGGTGGCGATATTGTACGCCCACGGGGGGATCTATCTCGATCTGGACACCGTGACCGTCGCCTCACTGCTTCCGCTGACCGGAGTGCCGCAGTTCGTCGGTTCCGAGTTCATCGTCTGGCCGCACTTCGTGCGGATCTCGCGATCGCCCACGTTATGGGCGCGTCATCTCGCCCTCGACCTGCTGCGCAAGGCGCTCCGCAAGATACCCCACGGCTGGCAGGCATTCAGGAAGATAGAGAGGCTCTACTCCCTGCACGTCAATAATGCGGCGATGGGAGCCGAGGCGAACTCGAGCCTGTTCTCGTCCTACCTGCACGCGATGCTGGACCTGTCGCCGGAACGTCAGATGCAGCGCTACGCCCTGGGGCCGAAGCTGCTTCAGGAGGTGGTCCAGCACCATCGGCCCGATGACCTGACCATCCAGGAGCCGCAGGTATTCTACCCGCTGCCGCCGGAGATCTCCGAGCACTGGTTCCGACCGGTGCGCGTCGTGCGGCTGGACGAGGTGCTGTCGACGCAGACGCGCGTCGTGCATTGGTATGCGTCGGTTCGCACCAAGCCGCTGGTGGCCCAGATCAGCCCGGGATATGTGAGGCAGCATCGAGAACGGCAATTGTACAGCGCGCTGGTATGTTCATGTATTGACGAGCTACCGGAAGCGGCATGATCCGCGGCAGATGAATTCGATCAACGGAATAAGGTAAATAGAGATGGTCAAAGGCAAGATCCGCATCGCGATCGTAGGTGTGGGGAACTGCGCGAGCGCGCTGATCCAGGGCATTCACTACTACACGCCCGAGCGCTGCCGCGAGGGCGTCGTGGGTTTGATGCACACCGAGATCGGCGGCTATCTGCCGTGCGACATCGAGGTGGTCGCGGCCTTCGACGTCGACGTCCGCAAGGTCGGCTCGGACCTCAGTCACGCCATCTTCTGCAAGCCGAACTGCACCCGCGTCTTCCAGCGCGACATCCCCAAGGCCGGCGTGACCGTCCGCATGGGGCAGGTGCTGGACGGCATTTCCGAGCATATGGGCGACTACGCCGACGACCGCACGCTGATCCGCTCCGAGGCGAGGGAGCTCACCAAGGCGGAGATCGTCGACGAGCTCAGGCAGAGCGGTGCCGAGATCCTGTTGAACTACGTCCCGGTCGGATCGGAGGAAGCCGCGCGCTTCTACGCGGAGTGCGCGCTCGATGCGGACATCGCGTTCATCAACAACATGCCGGTGTTCCTCGCCAGCAACGAGGCGGTCGCGGAGAAGTTCAGGGCACGCAACCTGCCGATCATCGGCGACGATATCAAGTCCCAGCTCGGCGCCACCATCGCGCACCGCGTGCTGACCGACCTGTTCGCCAAGCGCGGCGTCAAGCTGCTCAGGACCTACCAGCTCAATACCGGCGGCAACACCGACTTCCTCAACATGAAGAACCAGGAACGCCTGCTGTCGAAGAAGACATCGAAGACCGAGGCGGTGCAGTCGGTGGCCAAGAAGCGTATTGCCGACGACAACATCCATGTCGGGCCGAGCGACTACGTGCCGTGGCAGAACGACAACAAGGTCTGCTTCCTCAGGATGGAAGGGCATCTGTTCGGCGATACCCCGATGGAGCTGGAACTCAGGCTCTCGGTGGAAGACTCGCCGAATTCCGCCGGCGTGGTGATCGACATGATCCGGTGCTGCAAGCTGGCGCTGCAGAACGGCGTCGGGGGTGTGCTCGAGGGTCCCAGCGCCTATTTCTGCAAGCATCCGCCGAGGCAGTTCACCGACGACGAAGCATACAAGATGGTAGAGGCCTTCATACGCACGCACACCGCGGAGCTCTATCCGATGCTCGAGGTGCCTGCCACCCTATGAAATGCCTCATCGTCGCCGCCGGACAAGGTGCTCGGTTGCGAGAGAAGCTCGAGCTCAAACCGCTGATCCCGATCAAGGGCATCCCGCTCATCGAGCACGTGATCGATCGCGGCCGCCGGGCCGGCATCGATGAGTTCCTGGTCGTCAGCGGCTACCGGGGAGAGGAACTGCGCGAGGCGCTCGATGCGTTCTCCACCAGGGAAGGCGTTCCTGTCGGCCATATCATCAACGAGGAGTGGGACCGCTCCAACGGGGTCTCGGTGCTCAAGGGCAAGCCCTATCTCGACGCGCCCTTCCTGTTGATGATGTGCGATCACATCGTCGATCCGGAGCTGCTCCGCGGCGTGATGGCGGCTCCGATCGAGCCGGGCACCGTGATCCTGGCGGTCGATTTCAACATCCACAGCTCGATCAACGACCTGGAGGACGTCACGCGCGTGAGATGTTCCTCCAGCCGGATCGAGCATGTCGGCAAGCTGATCGCCGACTTCAACGGCTTCGACACGGGCGTGTTTCTCTGCACTCCGATCATCTTCGAGGCCCTGGAGCAGAGTCAGGCTGCCGGAGACGAAAGCATCTCCGGTGCCATGAACGTGCTCGCGCGGTGGGAGAGGGCGCACTTCCTCGACGTGCAGGACAAGCTCTGGATCGACGTCGACGATGCGGTCGCCTTCGCCAAGGCCGAGAGGTTGCTCGAGCTGGGACGGCTGTGACGCGCGGATCCGGGTCCGCGATCCGCGCGGCGGACGACGCCGAGACGGTCACGCAGCCGCAGAGCGCCGAGGCGGTCAGGCGGACGTTGGAGATAGAGGAGACCACCAACCGCTACTTCATCCATCCGGTCGCGAACCGGTTGGCACGGCTCTTCGCGCGCTTGCATGTCCGACCGAACAGCGTGTCCATCGCCGGCATGGCGTTCGGCGTATCCGCCGGCTTCGCCTATTACCACTACCGCGACGTGCGGTTCGCGATCGGCGGCTTTGCGCTCATGGTCGCCTGGCATGTCATGGATGGTGCCGACGGACAGCTCGCCCGTCTGACGCGGTCCCAGTCGCAATCGGGCAAGATCCTCGACGGCGTCTGTGACTACGTGACCTTCATCGCCGTCTACCTTGCCCTGGGCCTCGCGCTGAGTGCGCAGTACGGATACCGCGTATGGATCCTGATCGTGCTCTCCGGCGCCTGCCACGCGGTCCAGTCTGCCGTATACGAGGTGCAGCGGCAGGATTACGATTTCTGGGGCTGGGGGAAGCAATCGGCGCAGCTGTCGGAGCTTCGGGCGCCGCCGGCGCGGCAGCGGATCGCCGATCGGCTGCATCGGCTCTATGCGAGGGTTCAGCTCGTCGCGGCCGGCCTCGACAGCCGCTCCCGACGCAGCCTGACGGAGATCCTGGAACGTCAGCCGCAACGGGCGCCATCGATCCGTCGAACGTATCGCGAACGGTTCGCGCCGGCGACGCGACACTGGTCGGTGATGTCGGCGAACTATCGTACGCTGGGGATATTCGTCGCCGCCCTGTTCGGTGTGCCGTTGTTCTATTTCTGCTTCGAGATCATCGGGCTGAGCGCGATCCTGATCGTCCTTCTGCGTCGGCAGCGCGATCGCTACGCGGCGTTCCTGAACGGGATCAGGTGAGCCAGGCCGGCCGAAGGCTTGCCGCGATGCGCGTTGCGGAACAGGGCGATCGCCGCGACCATCACCAGGATCGAGGGCGTCAGCGCCGTGACCGCGGGGTTCACGTCGAGCAGCAGGCCCAGATGGCCGATGATCTGCTGGCCCAGCGAGAACACGATGCCGAAGCTCGCGCCGGCTGCGAGATAGGATCCGGCGTTCTGCGTCCGTGCCGATCCGAACACGAACGGTGCCACGATCATGATCATGGCGATCATCGAGAACGGAAGGCTGGCCTTGGCCCAGAGCTGCTGCTCGTACCGGATCGCCTTCTGGTGCCGGCGCTGCAGGGTGCGGATGTGCTGGTACAACGCGCTCGGCGGGATGCTCTCCAGGGGAAGCATCAGGAAGCGTATCTCCTGGATCGGCACGAAGCAGTGCCAGGACAGCGAGGCGAGATGCTCCGTCTTCAGCTGCGATGATTCGACGCGTCTTCTCGACACGTCCCTGAGCAGCCAGACCCCGTCGGGCCGAACATCGGCCTGCTCCGCATGGATGATGCTCTGCAGGCTCCCGTCCGCCTCGAAACTGTAGAGATCGATATCGATGGGCACCTGACCGCTGCGCAGTCGCTGCACGTTGAGATAGCGACGGTCGCTCTGCGCCCAGAAACCGCTGTCGGCGTGGGAAGACGTCGAGGATGACAGGGCAACGGTACGCTGTTCCTGTGCCAGTCGCTGCGCCGGCGGGATGACGAACTCCGCGGTCAGGAACAACGCCGTGACGATCGGAAAGATCAGCCTGAGCACCGACCCGACGATGCGGATCTCGGAGACGCCGAGACTCAGCATCGCCGTGAGCTCGGAGTTCCTGGCCAGCGCACCGAGCGTAAGCAGGGAGCCCAGCAGCATGGAGACCGGCGTCACCTGCAGCAGCCGGGACGGCGCGGTCAGCAGCACGTAGAGGAGCGCATCCGTGACGTTGTACTGCCCCTGACCGACATAGGCGAGCTGCTCGACGAACTCCAGCAGGCTGAACAGCCCGGTCAGTGCCACCGCGACCCAGACGAAGGCCCGGAAGGCGGCGAACTCCACGTAGCGCCTAACCAGGATCATGGCGATCCGTCATGTACGCCCACGCCTGAGTGCCAGTCTCGGTCCATAGGTGGTGGAGAGCAGAAGCAAGGCGAGCAGCCCCGGAGCCCACCAGATACCCGGAAACCGCGGCATCATGCCGTGCTGCACCCAGGTTCGGGCCGAGGTGCAGAGCAGGTAATAGCCGAAATACACGATGAGCGCGGTGCCGAACCGCGCGTATCTGCCTTGCCGCGGCCTGGTGCGGCTCAGCGGTATGCCCAGCATGCCGAGCAGCAGCGTCGACAGCGGCGTCGACAGCCGCCATTGCAGCTCGGCGGTATCTTCAGCGGAACCGGAAGCGGCGAGGTGCGCGCTGCTCGCGGCGACGGCGCTGTATCCGAGGGGTTCGCGGTCTCGGCCTTCCGGAAACACCGTCAGTCCGTTCGCATGCACCGCCTGATCGGGCTGGGCCCTGTCGCGGTCTATCTCGTAGATGTAGGCGTCGCTCATATAGACTTCCGGATCGCTGTCCGGCGCGGTCTGCGCGAGCTTGTAGGCGCGCTGGGCATGGATGATCTCGGTGCGGTCGCTGTGCCGGAGCTTGACGAAGACGTCGCGCGCCGGGGCGCCGGGCCCGTCACGATGCGCCAGGAAGATCACCCGGGTGCCGTCGCGCCCGACATAGAAGGAGTTCGCCTCCATCGCGTTGACGTCGAGCAGGGTGCCGGCCTGGCTCGAGAGCTCGTGCAGTCTCTCGTACGCCCAGGGTCTGACGATCAGCGACAGGGCGGCGACCACGAGGGCCAGGTAGCCCGACAGGGTCAGCACCGCCCGCATCATCGTCGCCGGCGTCAGGCGCAGGGCGAACATCGCCGCGAACTCGGACTCGCTGTACAACCTCGCGAACGACAGCATGACCGAGATATAGAGCGAGGCCGGTATCAGCACCTCGAGCGAGATCAGGACCTTCAGGCCGACCAGTTCCGCGATCGCACTGGCCGGCAGCAGCCCGTCGACCGCGTCGGACAGGAAGCCGCTGGCGCTGTAGCTGGCGAACAGCGCGAGCAGGATGCCGAGGATGATCGCGAGCGGCTTGCTCAGCTCACGCACCAGGTAGCGGTTGATGATCAAGACCGACGGCCGCCGATCCGCGCCCAGGCGGGGACGGTGCCCGCGGCGCCGCCGGAGGGCATGATCCTCGCGCTCGAAGAGGCTGTAGCCAAGCTCCGACAGGGCATTCGTGAGTGGTCCCGGCAGTCGTGGGTCCGGATCTAGCACACCTCGACCCGGAAACCACGTGCGGGCGAAGTATCCGCCGCGGCCTCGGGCAGGGCCGCCGGTCGATCACCTGTCGCCTCGTGGCGGAGGCTGCGCGACGGGCGGGATCAGCCGCTTGCGCATCGCGTCCCGGCGCACGATGGATGTGCCGTCACTTGAACTCGAATTGCATCGGGGCTGCGATGAAGCACGGTCATGATCCCAAACTCCGCCTCGGCCAGTCGTTGCGGCAGGCCTCGAGCTTCTCGCCCGGGCTCACCGACGCGCCGCCGCTGCCGGTGGTGAACTACGCCGCCCTGAACAGGACGGCGCCGGAGCTGCTGCAGACACCGGCGGGCACGCTGCCGAAGGCCTCGGCGGTGGTGATCACCTGGGCCGAAGCCGAGTGGGCGGCGCTTCAGCATGTGTTCTGCAGCGGCGGCTCACCGATGCCCTACGCCGATCGGTCGCGCGGCGACTGGCCGGGCTGGGAGAAGTACGCCGCGGACCTGCCGCAGGGCGCACCGTCCGGTTGGGGATACTGGGGCAGTTATCGCCTGGTGGAACTTGGCAGCAAACCGGTGCTGCTGTTCAAGTCGAACACGCATCTCGACTGGCCGGGCGCCAGCTTCCTGCGGACGCTGATCGAGCGCCTGGTCTCCGAGGTCGAGCCGGCCCTGATCATGTCCATCGGCACCGCAGGCGGGGCCAACACCACGGACCATGTCGGCACGGTGCGCGCGGTGAGTGCCGGAACCCTCTACGAAGCCGGTCAACCGGCGGCTCGCTGGCCGGAGTACAAGAACGGCTGGACGGCGAGCGACGTGCTGCTGGGAGACTCGAATTTCCACACGCTGCTGTTCCCGGTGCCGACCAGTGCGAGCGCGCTGGACGCGCTGAGTGCCGGGTTCAACCAGCATTACCGTACCAGCTACACGCTCGACCAGCTCGATCCCGACGGGCTGAACCTGGGCGACGCGGTGCCGCGGATCGACGACCAGACCGGCGGCGCCGCCTCGCTGCTGACCACGTCCAGCTTCGTGGTCGGCACGACGGCGGGCGACTACCAGGCCTACACGTCGATCGAGATGGACGACGCCGTCATCGGCGAGGCGTGCGCCGCCAGCGGCACCGCGTTCGCGTTCGTGCGCAACATCTCCGATCCGGTGCAGAACGCTGCACTGCCGGCCGAGGTGCAGGGCAACTGGGGGAGTGCCGTCTACGACGCCTACGGTTTCTACACCAGCTACAACGGCGCGATCGCCGCCTGGGCGATGCTCGCCTGAGCCGGGCGAACCTATCCTGTCAGGCCAGTTCCAGGATGGCCTGCGCCCAGTCGCGCGGCGCCTCCTGCGGGACCGCATGGCCGACGCCCGCGAGGACCCGGCGCTCGTAGCGGGCGGAGAAATGCGTCTCGTGTCCCTCCGAGGTGGAGGCGGGCGCCACGGTGTCGCCGGCGCCGTGGAAGGTGATCGTCGGCACGGAGATCTGCGGTTTGGCGGCGATCGCCTGCTCCATCGCGGCGTAGGCGGGATCGCCGGCGGCGTTGCCCATGCGGTGGCGGTAGGAATGGATGACCACGTCGACGAAGTCCGGATTGTCGAAGGCCGCCGCCGAACGCTCGTAGCTCGCATCCTCGAAGCGCCACTCGGGTGACCAGAGGCGCCAGAGCAGCTTGCAGAAGGTGTGGCGGTTCTGGTCCAGTCCGTTCCGGCCACGCTCGGTCTGGAAGTAGTGCTGATACCACAGGCGATGTTCGGCTTCCGGCGCCAGCGGATCGGAGGCGGCGGCGATATCCTGGACCACGTAGCCGCAGGCATTGACGAGGCCGGTCACCCGGTCCGGCCGCAGTGCCGCCAGGCAGCAGGCCGACCGGCCGCCCCAGTCGAAGCCGGAGACGATGGCGCGTCCGATGCCGAGCGCGTCGAGCAGATCCAGGGCATCCTGCGCCAGCGCCGCCTGCTGGCCGGACCGGATCGTCTGTGCCGACCGGAAGTGCGTCGGCCCGTAGCCGCGCAGGTAGGGGGCGATCACTCGCGAGCCCGCCGCCGCCAGGACGGGTGCCACCTCGGCGAAGGCCTGCGGGTCGTAGGGAAAGCCATGCATGAGCAGCACGGCCGGTCCGTCCGCGGGTCCCCACGCCTCGTAGGCGATGCGCAGGGTCGCGGTCGCGATGGTGGAGCGGGTCATGGTCGATCTTCCCCGGGGCGCGGATGCCAGCTTCGGCGACGACCGTGCCGCACGCCAATCAACATGCCGCCGCGTCGGCGATTGACGACCCGGCGCCGAAGCCGCGTGATAAAGCGGCGCGGACCACCGCCGGGGGACACTTGGATGCAGGGCCGTCTCGTCGCCGGGCTATACGCCGCCATGCCGGCCTGCCTCCTGGCCGCATCGCCGGCTGCCGCCGGACGAGCTCCCGCGGACGCGCCCGCCGGCATCGTCATCGCGGCCGGTGCGGCGTCGGGCCACCTGGTCACGCCCGCCGAGCTCGCATCGCTTCCGACCGTGCAGGTGCAGGTCGCGGCCGAACCCGGTCACGGACCGCCGCGCGCCTTCGAGGGTCCGCTGCTCTGGACCGTGCTCGGCCGTGCCGGCGCGGTCGATGCCGGCAGGATGCACGACCAGGTGCGGCAGACGGTGCTGGTCACCGGGCGGGACGGCTATACGGCGGTCCTGGCAGTCGGCGAGATCGCGCCGGCGTTCGAGAACAAGCAGGTCATCGTCGCCGAGCGCGCGGACGGCCAGCCGCTCGGTCCGGAGCATCTGCGCCTCGTCGTTCCGGGAGATCGTCGTGGCGGCCGAGCTGTGCACGACCTCGCACGCATCGTCGTCGCTCAACCGGTGGCACCGCGCTAGCTCGCGGCCGCACGTCTCGGACGGCGATCGCTGGTGCGCTTCGGCCGGTGCGGGGCGGCTAGCCCTCGTCGGCGGAACAGTCCCTCCACAGCGCCGGCAGCCTGTCGAGGACCTGTGCCCTCTGCTCGACCTCATGCTCGATCACCACGAGGAGGGCGGTGGCGGCGATCCTGATGATCTCCTCGCCGTCGCAGCCCTCCTCACGCAGTCTCTCGCTATAGCGGGCGGCACCGGCGCGCAGCACCGGGTCGCCGGACGCGAAGAGGTCCAGGAAGTGACAAAGTGTCTGCATCTGCGACAGACGCCGGTCGTTCGCCGATGCGTCAAGCCCCGTCAGGGTGGATCTGGCGCTCATCGTCCCTCGCAATCAGGTAACCGCACTGTCGAAATAGCTGATGCACGACTAGATACTAAATCGCAACGGCTTAACCATTCGTTTCTGAAGTATTAACGAGCGATCTAAGGCTGTGATTTGTTATTGCAGTGGCGTCGTTTCTCTGCGACCGGCGCTTGCCGCTCGCCCGGCGGCACCGGCCCGGCCTCCCTGCGGTCGCGTCGGCCGAAGACCATTCTCAACCGCTGGCACACAACCTATAGATCGACCTCCAACGGTCAGCTGCCATTCCTGGACAGGTGCGCGATGCTGCGGACGATCTGGGCGCTCCTCGAGGACAGCGTCAAAGGCTATATCGAGGACGATGCGCTGTCGCGCGGGGCAGCGATCGCCTACTACACGATCTTCTCGATCGCTCCGATGCTCGTCATCATCATCGCCATCGTCGGCCTGATCTACGGCCCGCAGGCGGCGCACGGCGCGATCAAGGGAGAGCTGCAGGGCATGATGGGTGCCGATGGCGCCTACGCGATCCAGACCATGATCGCCTCGGCCAGCAACAGGCACAGCGGCATCGTGGCCACCCTGCTCGGCATCGGCACGCTGCTGGTCACCGCCAGCGGCGTGTTCGGCGAGATGCAGATCGCCCTCAACGTGATCTGGAACGTCCGGGCGCGCGGCAGATCCTCCACCGTGTCTCGCCTGGTCCGGGCGCGGGCGATCAGCCTCGGGCTGGTCGCGGCACTCGGCTTCATGCTGGTGATCTCGCTCGCCGTCAGCACCGCCGTCGCCGCCCTCGGCTTCGCGCTGCAGCACAGGCTTCCCGGCATCGACCTGCTGATCCAGCTGCTGAACTTCCTGGTCTCGTTCGCGATGATCACGGTGCTGTTCGCGGCGATCTACAAGGTGCTGCCCGACCAGTCGATCGAGTGGTACGACGTCTGGGTCGGCGCGCTGACCACTGCGCTGCTGTTCACGATCGGCAAGACCGCGATCGGGCTCTATATCGGCAGCAGCCAGGTCGCGTCCTCCTACGGCGCCGCGGGCGCCCTGGTCATCGTGCTGCTCTGGATCTACTACTCGGCACAGATCTTCCTGTTCGGCGCCGAGTTCACCAAGGCCTTCGCCAGGCGCCACGGCAGCCATTCCAAGGCCGGCGCGCGAGCGGCCCCGTGATCGCCTCGCCCCGGGTCAGGAGCACAGCTTGTCCGACGCCTTCGACCTCGACCGCTTCGTCGCCGCCCAGGAGCCGGTGCTGGCTCAGGTCCAGGCGGAGCTGGAACAGGGACGCAAGCGCAGCCACTGGATGTGGTTCGTCTTCCCGCAGCTGAGCGGCCTCGGCCACAGCGCGACCGCCCGGTACTACGCGATCGCCTCCAGGCAGGAGGCCGAGGCCTACCTGGCGCACCCGCTGCTGGGGCCGCGGCTGATCGCCTGCAGCGAGCAGGTCAACCGCATCGAGGGTCGCTCGGTGCAGCAGATCTTCGGCAGCCCGGACGACCTCAAGTTCCGCTCCTCGATGACGCTGTTCGCGGCGGTGCGGCCGGAGGCAGCGGCGTTCCGCGGCGCACTGCTCCGTTACTTCGACGGGGTGCCCGACGCGGCGACTCTCGAGAGGCTCGGCGAGTGCTGGCCGGGGTGACGCAGCACAGGCCAGGGCGCCGCCCTGGACCTGCCGGGACCTGAGGCCGCGGACCCCGTCTGGCCTAGGAGGGGACCGTCGCGCCGCCCGCGCGGGCCAGTTCCTCCTCCTCCAGCAGGGCCTTCTTCGACAGCTTGCCGATGATCGTCTTGGGCAGCACCTCGCGTATGACGATCTCGCTCGGCAGCTCGATCTTCGAGACATGGTCGCAGAGGAACAGGCGAAGCTCCTCCGGGGTGGCCGCCTGCTCGGGCCGCAGGCTCACGAACGCCTTGGGCTTCTGGCCACGATGCCGATCCGGCACGCCGATCACCACCGCCTCGGCCACCGCCGGGTGCGTGTACAGCGCCTCCTCCACCACCCTCGGATACACGTTGTAGCCGCCGCACAGGATCAGGTCCTTGATCCGGTCGACCAGGAACAGGTAGCCGTCCCGATCGAGGTAGCCGACATCGCCGGTGCGGAAATACCCCTCGACGAGCGCGTCCCGCGTGTCCTGCGGGCGGTTCCAGTAGCCCTTCATCACCTGCGGCCCACGCACCCAGACCTCGCCGCGCTCGCCCTGCGGCATGACCCGGTGCGGCGGCTCCAGCGCCCGTATCGAGAGCTCGGTATCGACCAGCGCCTGTCCGCAGGAACCGTCCCGCTCCTCCCCGGGCGGCGTCATGGTGACGACCGGCGAGGTCTCGCTCAGGCCGTAGCCTTCCCGCACCCGGCAGCCGGTCAGCCGCTCGAACTCCGCGCGGATCTCCGCGGGCAGCGGTGCGCCGCCCGAGTTGCACAGGCGGAGCGATCGCAGGTGCGACGGGTTCAGTGCCTTGAAGCGCGCGAGCGCACCGAAGATGGTGGGCACGCCGGACATCACGGTCGCCCGCGTGCGCCGGATCGTCGCGATCAGCTGGCGGATCTCGAAGCGCGGCAGCAGGATCATGCGGCCGCCGATCTCCAGCGTGAGCATCATCACGCAGAGCATGGCGAAGACATGGAACAGCGGCAGCACGCCGATGACGGTGTGCGGTCCGCGGAGCGTGGCGCCCATCCCGATCCGGGTCTGCCTGATGTTGGCCAGAACGTTCGCATGGGTCAGCATCGCCGCCTTCGGCACGCCGGTGGTGCCGCCGGTGTACTGCATGATCGCGACGTCCTCCCGGGGATCGAGGCGAACCGGACGCAGCGCGCCCGGAGCCGCGATCAGCTCGCGGAAATCGACGAACAGGCTGCCACGCAGGCCAGAGGCGATCTCGCTCCGGCGCAGCGTGCGGAACAGGATGCGCTTGAACGGCGGCAGGCCGCCTGCGAAGTCGCAGGTGACGATCCGGCGCACCGCGGCCGCCTGCGCCGCACCCACGCCCTTCCCGCTGATCGCGACCAGGTTCGGCAGCACCAGGATCTCGGCGCCGGAATCCTGCAGCAGCGCGGTCAGCTCCTTCTCGACGTAGAGCGGGTTGAGGGCGACGGCGATGCCGCCGGCACGCAGCACCGCGAAGAACATGGCGACGGCGTAGAGGGTGTTCGGCAGGCAGATCGCCACCCGCGTTCCGGGAACCACCCCCTCGGCCTGCAGGCCGACCGCGGCGCGCTCGACCACACGACCGAGTTCGGCGTAGGTCGTCCTGCGGCCGAGGAAGTCGATCACGGTTTTGTCGGCATTGCGCGATACCGAGCGGGCGAAGAACTGCGCCAGACCGTCCGACTCCGCGAGATCCGCGATCACCTCACCGTCGTCCATCTGTGTTTCCTGTCCCTGTCGCTTCGCCGCCGCGAGGATGTCGTGCGCAGGCCTCGGCACGTCGCGGCAGCCGCCCGCTCATCTTCCGTCCGGATCGAGCGGGCGGTCTGCCGTGCCCGACCGGTCGTGCAGCCGATCCGCCGGCTGGAACACGCCCATGATCTCCTGATCCGGACGCGGCGCCAGTCCCGCCCGATCCGCCGGCTCGCCCGCCCGGCCGGGAAGGTAGCCGGTGATCCTGTGTCGCGCCCGCGCGAGATGATCGAGCCAGCCCGTCCGCGCGAGCCGCGGCGACACCGCGCGGGCCGCGTAGTAGCTGCGCGCCAGGGCGTCGTACCGGTCGGTGTCGAACGGCAGGTACTCGATCACCCCGTCCGGCTGGCTCTCCGGCAGGTACATCCTCTCGAAGAAGCGGCCATAGCCGTAGCGCACCCTGTCGTAGCCGCGCAGCTTCTCCCGGCGCTGGGCATGGCTGCGGATCACCCACTCGAAATGCACGAAGTAGGCATCGGCCGGCATCCGCGACCAGGCACCGACGAGGAAGCCGTCGGTGTGCATCACCGGGATGAAGCGCACCCTGTCTGGGCGGAACAGCCGCCAGGCATGGTCGGTCCCGGGCCGCCCGGTGCGGTCCGGCCAGTGCTGCGAACGACCATATCGCAGCGGCTCGCCGGGGACGTGCCAGGCCCAGCGGCGCGGGATCGCGACCGACTCGACCTGCGGCGGCGGCTCGGAGCCGCGCAGCCGGTCGAACAACGCGTCGGAGGGGATCTCGTCGTCGTGCAGGAACAGCGACCACGGCGTCGCGACGCAGCGCCGCGTGAGGGCGACGGCCGCCTCGGTGCAGGAGAAGCCCTCCAGCGCCACGACCGGCGAACCGGCCCGTCTCACGATCGCGGCCGTCGAGTCGCGGCTGCGGGAGTCGAGCAGCACCGTGGCGATGAAGCCGTGACGACGATAATGCTCCAGGACGCCGCCGATCCAGGCTGAGCTGTCCCTGGTGGGGATGACGACGGTGACCCATGACGTCATGGCCTGTCCAGATGCGTCGCGATGATCGTTGGCCGCGATCCTGCCATAGCCGCGCCGCCGCGACAGCCGCCCCACCCCCTATCATTCCGATGTCAGTCCCGGCGACACCAGCCGGGCAGGGCGCCGCCGAGCTGCGCCGTGATCGCGTCGGCCCTCCGCCGCACCCGGTCGCCGAGCAGCGGGATGCGCTCGTCGGAGATGCGCGCCATCGGCCCGGAGACGGAGACCGCCGCCACTGCGGCCGCGTTCTCGTTGAAGATGACGGCGGCGATGCAGCGCAAGCCGACGGCGTTCTCCTCGTCGTCGATGGCGTAGCCGCGCTCGCGTGTCCGGATCAGGTCCTCGCGCAGCGCCGACGTCGTGGTGATCGTCTTGACCGTGACCCGCGGCAGGCCGCGGCGATGCAGGATGCGGGAGAGCTCGCTGTCCGGCAGCGCCGAGAGCAGCGCCTTGCCGACGCTGGAGCAGTGCAGCGGCACCCTTGCACCGGGACGGGCGAAGGCGCGCATCATCTGCCGGCACTCGACCTGCGACAGGTAGATCGCCTCGAACTGGTCCTCGACCGCCAGGTTCACGGTCTCCTCGCTCTCCTCCATCAGCGCGCGCATCTGCGGGCGCGCGCTGGCCACCAGGCTGCGCGTCTTGAGGAAGGCGTTGCCGGCGACGAAGGCCTGCACGCCCACCGACCACAGCCGCCGCTCGGCATCGAAATGCACGTAGCGCTCCTGCTCCAGCGTCGTCAGCAGCCGGTGCGCGGTGGAGGGCGACAGCCCGACCTGCTGCGCCACCTCGGTCAGCGTGATGCCCTCGTCGGCGGCCGCGAGCCGGTTCACGATGGTCAGCGCGCGCACCAGCGACTGCACCTGGTCGGAGCGCTCGACGGCGACGCGGGAGACCGGTTCGCGCCGCGCCGGCGCGACACCGGCCGGTTTCGTCGTCCGCGCGATGCCTGCTGTCCGCACGCCTGCCTCCCCGGTGACCGTTCATCAAGGCTCAAGTTCCGCACTGCAGCAAACCGTCCCAGCACGAGGCGGCTCATGCGTGGAAAGGCGCAACATACTGAGATCGAACGGCTATACAATCCAGCTTCCGCATCGTGGGAAAGATCCTGCGGATCCTCGTCAAGTCGCGTGCCGGGGCCGATGCTGCGATCGTCTGATGAGGCGGCGGGAGCGAACGATGGCCAGGATGAAAGCGATCGATGCGGCGGTGCGCGTGCTCGAGCGCGAGGGCGTCAGCACGGCGTTCGGCGTGCCGGGTGCGGCGATCAACCCGCTCTACGCCGCGCTGAAGCGACGCGGCTCGATCCGGCACATCCTGGCCCGCCACGTCGAGGGCGCCTCGCACATGGCGGACGGCTATACCCGCGCCAGGGCCGGCAATATCGGCGTGTGCATCGGCACCTCCGGCCCCGCCGGCACCGACATGATCACCGGCCTCTACACGGCACTCGCGGACTCGGTGCCGATCCTGTGCATCACCGGCCAGGCGCCGCGCGCCAAGCTGTACAAGGAGGACTTCCAGGCGGTCGACATCGAGAGCATCGCCAAGCCGGTGACCAAGTGGTCGGTCTGCGTGCGCGAGCCGGCGCTGGTGCCGATGGTATTCCAGCAGGCGTTCCACGTCATGCGTTCCGGCCGTCCCGGCCCGGTGCTGATCGACCTGCCGGTCGACGTGCAGATGGCGGAGATCGAGTTCGACGACGAGACCTACGCGAGCCTGCCGGTCTACCGGCCGGCCGCGACCCGGCCGCAGGCGGCGCGCGCGCTGTCGATGCTGAACGCCGCCGAGCGTCCGCTGATCGTGGCCGGCGGCGGCATCATCAACGCCGACTGCGCCGACCTGCTGGTCGCGTTCGCCGAGCTTACCGGGGTGCCGGTGATCCCGACCCTGATGGGCTGGGGCACGATCCCCGACGACCATCCGCTGATGGCCGGCATGGTCGGGCTGCAGACCAGCCACCGCTACGGCAACGCGACCTTTCTCGAGTCCGACTTCGTGCTCGGCATCGGCAACCGCTGGGCCAACCGCCACACCGGCTCGATCGAGACCTACACCCGCGGCCGCCGTTTCGTGCATGTCGATATCGAGCCGACGCAGATCGGCCGCGTGTTCGGACCGGATTTCGGCATCGTCTCGGACGCGCGCGCCGCCCTGGCGATGTTCATCGACGTCGCCCGCGAGATGAAGACGGCCGGCACCCTGCGCGACCGCTCCGAGTGGGCCGCCGCTTGCGAGCATCGCAAGCATCACATGCTGCGTCGCAGCCACTACGACGCGGTGCCGCTGAAGCCGCAGCGTGTCTACCAGGAGATGAACGAGGTGCTCGGCCGCGACACCTGCTACGTCACCACGATCGGCCTGTCGCAGATCGCCGGCGCGCAGTTCCTGCACGTCTACGAGCCGCGCAACTGGATCAATTGCGGCCAGGCGGGACCGCTTGGATGGACGCTGCCCGCGGCACTCGGCGTGCGCGCCGCCGACCCGGACCGCAGGATCGTGGCCCTCTCCGGCGACTACGACTTCCAGTTCATGATCGAGGAGCTGGCGGTGGGTGCGCAGCACAAGCTGCCCTACCTGCACGTGGTGGTGAACAACTCCTATCTCGGCCTGATCCGGCAGTCGCAGCGCGGCTTCGAGATGGATTTCGAGGTCAGCCTCGCCTTCGACAACATCAACGCCTCACCCGACGGCGACGCGGTGCCGGGCTACGGCGTCGACCACGTCGCGGTGGCCGAAGGGCTCGGCTGCAAGGCGATCCGGGTCAAGAGCCCGAACGAGTTCAAGACCGCGTTCGCCCACGCCGAGGCGCTGATGCAGGAGCACCAGGTGCCGGTGGTGCTGGAGTTCATCCTGGAGCGTGTCACCAACATCGCGATGGGCACCGAGCTCGACAGCGTCAACGAGTTCGAGGACATCCTCTGCCTC
The DNA here is from genome assembly GCA_964242335.1 of uncultured Acetobacteraceae bacterium. GTDB lineage: Bacteria > Pseudomonadota > Alphaproteobacteria > Acetobacterales > Acetobacteraceae > Lichenicoccus. The sequence goes on from CAXTAY010000003.1 coordinate 127,276, forward strand.
GACCCGAGCCTGTCGATACGACGCGGCCAGGACATGGCGGCGGCGCCGGTGCTGCCGGAGCCGGCCGGCGCGCGCTGACGCCGCCACGCCATCGCCGCCGCACCGGAGAGCCAGATGCCCCGCTTCGCCGCCAACCTCACGATGCTGTTCACCGAGCTGCCGCCGCTGCAGCGCTTCGCCGCCGCCGCCGCGGCCGGCTTCGAGGCGGTCGAGTTCCTGTTCCCCTACGGGTTCGAGGTGTCGCGCATCGCCGAGGCGCTGTCGGCGCACCGGCTGCAGCTGGTGCTGCACAACCTCCCTGCCGGAGACTGGGAGGCCGGGGAGCGCGGCATCGCCTGCCACCCGTCGCGGGTCGGCGAGTTCCGCGCCGGGGTGGCGCGCGCGATCGAGTACGCGACGGCACTGCGCTGCCCGCGGGTGAACTGCCTCGCCGGCATCGCCCCGCCCGGCGAGAGCCTGGAGCTGGTGCTGAGCACGCTGGTCGAGAACCTGCGCTTCGCCGCCGGCGAGCTGCGGCGCGCCGGGATCGAGCTGCTGCTCGAGCCCGTCAACACCCGCGACGTGCCCGGCTTCTTCGTCAGCCGCACCGATCAGGCGCTCGCGGTGCTCGATACGGTGGGTGCGGACAACCTCAGGCTGCAGTTCGACATCTACCACGCCCAGGTGATGGAGGGCGACCTCGCCCGCACCCTGGAGGCCCGGCTCGGCCGCATCGGCCACCTGCAGGTCGCCGACAATCCCGGCCGGCACGAGCCGGGCACGGGCGAGATCAACTACCCCTACCTGTTCGCCCGCCTCGACGCGCTCGGCTACGCGGGCTGGATCGGCTGCGAGTACAGGCCCGCCGCGGCGACCGAGGCCGGGCTGGGCTGGCTCTCGTCGTACCTCCCTGCCGCCGCATCGCCGACACAAACATCCTGAACCGGAGGGTCCGGCACATGAGCAAGATCGGTTTCATCGGCCTCGGCATCATGGGCCGTCCCATGGCCTCGCACCTGCTCGCGGGCGGCCACACCCTGCTGGTGCTGGCCCGCTCGCAGGCGGCGCCGGCGCTGCGCCAGCAGGGGGCGGAGACCTGCGAGACCGCGGCGGAGCTCGCGCGACGCGCCGAAATCGTGATCACCATGGTCCCCGACACGCCGCAGGTCGAGGCGGTGCTGTTCGGCGAAGACGGCGTGGCGTCGGGGTTGTCGGCCGGCAAGATCGTCGTCGACATGAGCTCGATCGCGCCGCTCGCGACCAAGCAGATCGCGGGCCGCATCAACGCGCTCGGCTGCGACTATCTCGACGCGCCGGTCTCCGGCGGCGAGGTCGGCGCCAAGGCGGCCAGCCTGACCATCATGGTCGGCGGGCCGCCACGCGCCTTCGACGCGGTGAAGCCGCTGTTCGAGCTGATGGGCAAGAACATCACCCTGGTCGGCGGCAACGGCGACGGCCAGACCACCAAGGTCGCCAACCAGATCATCGTGGCGCTGACCATCGAGGCGGTGGCGGAGGCGCTGCTGTTCGCCTCCAAGGCCGGTGCCGATCCGGCGCGGGTGCGCCAGGCGCTGATGGGCGGTTTCGCCGCCTCGCGCATCCTGGATCTGCACGGCGAGCGCATGGTCTCGCGCAACTTCGCGCCCGGTTTCCGCATCGAGCTGCACCAGAAGGACCTCGAGCTCGCCCTCTCCGGCGCCCGCGCGCTCGGCGTCAGCCTGCCGAACACGGCGAGCTGCCAGCAGCTTTTCAACGCCGCCGCGGCGGCCGGCGGCGCCGGCTGGGACCATTCGGCGATGGTGCGGGTGCTGGAGAAGCTGGCCTGCCACGAGATCGGCGGCGACGCCGCGGCGGCGTAGGCGATGTCCGAGCGCGACCTGCTGCTGCGCATGTTCCGGGCCGCCGTCGCCGCCGCGGCGCCGGAGCTGTGCCTGCCGCCGCACCTGCCGTCGCCGCCCCGGGGGCGCACGGTGGTGGTGGGTGCCGGCAAGGCCGCTGCGGCGATGGCCCACGTGGTGGAGCGGCACTGGCCGGCGGACCGCGCGCTGTCCGGGCTGGTGGTCACCCGCTACGGGCACGGGGTGGGCCCGCTCGCGCGGATCGAGGTGGTGGAGGCGAGCCATCCGGTGCCGGACGAAGCGGGCGAGGTCGCGGCCGGCCGCATGCTGCAGCTGGTGCGCGGCCTGGGTCCGGACGACCTGGTGCTGTGCCTGATCTCCGGCGGCGGCTCGTCGCTGCTGGCGCTGCCGGCACCGGGGCTGGAGCTCGCCGACAAGCAGGCGGTCAACCGCGCGCTGCTGCGCAGCGGTGCGGGCATCCACGAGATCAACTGCGTGCGCAAGCACCTGTCGGCGATCAAGGGCGGCCGGCTGGCGCAGGCGGCGGCACCGGCGAGGCTGGTGACGCTGCTGATCTCGGACGTGCCCGGCGACGACGCCTCGGTGATCGCGTCCGGCCCCACGGTGCCCGACCGCAGCACGCTGGCCGACGCGCGCGCGGTGCTGGCGCGCTGGCGCATCGAGCCGACGCCGGCGGTGCTGGCGCGGCTGCACGACCCCATGGCGGAGACGCCAAAGCCCGGCGACGCCGTCTTCGCGCACGCGCGGACCGTGATGGTGGCGAGCCCGCAGGCGTCGCTGGAGGCGGCCGCGGCGCTGGCCCGCGCGGCCGGCGTCGTGCCGGTGATCCTGGGCGACGCGATCGAGGGGGAGGCGGCCGAGGTCGCCCGGGTGATGGCCGGCATCGCCCGACAATGCGCGCTGCACGGCCAGCCGGCGGCAGCACCGTGCGTGCTGATCTCCGGCGGCGAGACCAGCGTCACCGTGCGCGGCGGCGGCCGCGGCGGCCGCAACGCCGAGTTCCTGCTCGGGCTCGCGGTGGCGCTGGACGGCCATCGCGGCATCCACGCGATCGCCTGCGACACCGACGGCATCGACGGCACCGAGGACAACGCCGGCGCGCTGCTCTCGCCCGACAGCCTGGCGCGGGCGGGCTCGCTCGGCGTGCGGGCCCGCGACCGGCTCGCGGACAATGACGGCTACGGTTTCTTCTCGGCGCTCGATGACCTGGTGGTCACCGGGCCCACATGCACCAACGTGAACGATTTCCGTGCGATCCTGATCCGCACCTGAACCAACACGAACGCGGCGGGAAACGCCGCGCAGCGGAGGAACATCATGCTGCACATGCCGATACCCGACGAGTCCGTGCTGTCGCGGCGCGCCGAGATCGTCGCTGCCCTCCGGCGCATCGTCCCGGGCGAGGGGGTGATCGACGCCGAGGAGGAGCGCCGCGTCTACGAGAGCGACGCCCTCAGCGCCTACCGTACCCTGCCGCTGGTGGTGGTGCTGCCGGAGACCACCGAGCAGGTGGCCCGCATCCTGCGCTACTGCAGCGATGCCGGGGTGAAGGTGGTGCCGCGCGGCGCCGGCACCTCGCTTTCCGGCGGCGCGCTGCCGCTGGAGGACGGGGTGCTGCTCGGCATGGGCAAGTTCCGGCGCATCCTGGAGGTCGACATCGCCAACCGCTGCGTGGTGGTTCAGCCCGGGGTGACCAACCTCGGCATCACCCACGCGGTGCAGGATCGCGGCTTCTACTATGCGCCCGACCCGTCGAGCCAGATCGCCTGCACCATCGGCGGCAACGTCGCCGAGAACTCGGGCGGCGTGCACTGCCTGAAATACGGGCTGACCACCAACAACGTGATCGGCATCGAGATGGTGACGATGCAGGGCGAGGTGATCCGGCTCGGCGGCAAGCATCTCGACAGCGCCGGCTACGACCTGCTCGGCGTGATGGTCGGCTCCGAGGGCCTGCTCGGCGTGGTGACCGAGGTGACGGTGCGCATCCTGCCCAAGCCGCCGGGCGCGCGGGCGCTGCTGATCGGCTTTCCCTCCATCGCCGGTGCCAGCGAGGCGGTGGCGGCGGTGATCGGCGCCGGCATCATCCCCGGCGGGATGGAGATGATGGACCGGCTGGCGGTGCAGGCCGCGGAGGCGTTCGCGCATGCCGGCTACCCGCTCGACGCCGAGGCGCTGCTGATCGTCGAGCTGGATGGCTGCGAGGCGGAGCTGGACCACCTGATCGCCGCGGTGGAGGCGATCGCGGCCGCGCACGGCGCCACCACCTGCCGGGTCAGCCGCAGCGAGGAGGAGCGGCTGCTGTTCTGGGCCGGACGCAAGGCGGCGTTCCCCGCCGTCGGCCGGCTGTCGCCCGACTATTTCTGCATGGACGGCACCATCCCGCGCCGCCGCCTCGGCGACGTGCTCGCGCGCATGAAGCAGATGGAGGGCGAGTACGGCCTGCGCGTCGCCAACGTGTTCCATGCCGGCGACGGCAACCTGCACCCGCTGATCCTCTACGACGCCAACCGGGAGGGCGAGCTGGAGCGCGCCGAGGCGTTCGGCAACGACATCCTGCGGCTCTGCGTCGAGGTCGGCGGCGTGCTGACCGGCGAGCACGGCGTCGGCGTCGAGAAGCGCGACCTGATGGGCACGATGTTCGACGCAGCCGACCTGGACCAGCAGATGCGGCTGAAATGCGCCTTCGATCCGGCCAGCCTGCTCAACCCCGGCAAGGTGTTCCCGCAGCTCTGCCGCTGCGCCGAGCTGGGTCGCGTGCACGTCCATGCCGGCCAGGTCCGCTTCCCCGAGCTGCCGCGCTTCTAGCTGCCATCCCGTCTTCAGGAGTGCCCGGCATGACCGTGTTCCGACCGTCCGACGCCGCCGAGCTGCAGCAGGTCGTAGCCTCGGCCGCCGCCGCCTCGCAGCCGCTCGAGATCGTCGGCGGCGGCAGCAAGCGCCGGCTCGGCCGCGCGGAGCGTCCCGAGCACGCGCTCGAGCTCGGCGCATTGCGCGGCATCGTCGACTACGATCCTGCCGAGCTGGTGCTCACCGTCCGCGCCGCCACGCCGCTGTCGGAGGTGGCGCTGCAGCTCGCCGCACACCGGCAGATGCTGGCGTTCGAGCCGCCGGACTGGCGCGGCCTGCTGGGCAGCGACGCCGAACCGACCGCCGAACCGACCGCCGAACCAACCCTGGGCGGCGTGATCGCGTGCAACCTGTCCGGGCCGCGCCGGGTGCGCGCCGGTGCGGCCCGCGACCATCTGCTGGGCTTCTCGGCGGTGAATGGCTGGGGCGATGCCTGGAAGGCCGGCGGCCGCGTGGTCAAGAACGTCACCGGCTACGACATGTGCAAGCTGCAGGCCGGCGCCTTCGGCACGCTGTCGGTGCTCACCGAGCTCTCGCTGCGCGTGCTGCCGCGGCCCGAGACCGGCTGCAGCCTGCTGCTGACGGGCCTCGACGACCACGCCGCGGTCGGAGCCCTGGTCTCCGCCCTGAATTCCGAGCACGAGGTCTCCTCGGCCGCCCACCTGCCGGCCGCGGCGGCGGCCCGCTCGTCGGTGCCGGAGGTGGCCGAGGCAGCGCAGGGCGCCGCCGTGACCGTGCTGCGGCTCGAGGGGCCGCAGCCCTCGATCGCGTATCGCGCGGCCGCACTGGAGCGCGTGCTCGGCGCGGCGCATCGCCTGCCGGCGGCGGCGAGCGACGCGCTGTGGGCGGAAATCGGCGCGGCGCACACGCTGCTCGGCGGCGCCGGCATCGTGTGGCGGGTGTGCCCGACCCCCTCGGCCGCTCCGCAGGTGCTGCACCGGGTGCGCGATGCGCGGCCGGGCACGGAGGCGTTCTACGACTGGGGTGGCGGCCTGCTCTGGCTCGGACTCGACGCGGGAGCGGCCGGTGCGGACGGCGGCGCGTGCCTGATCCGTGCCGCCCTGCGCGAGGTCGGCGGACACGCGACCCTGATCCGCGCGCCCGAGGCGATGCGGGCGGCGGTCGCCGTGTTCGAGCCCTCCGAAGGCGCGCTGGAGGCTCTCGCCCGCCGGGTGAAGGGCAGCTTCGACCCCAGGGGCATCCTCAACCCAGGCCGCATGCAGCAGGGAGACTAGCATCGTGCAGACCCGCTTCACCCCGACCCAGCTCGCCGACCCCGACACCGCGGAGTCCGCCAAGATCCTGCGTGCCTGCGTGCATTGCGGCTTCTGCACCGCGACCTGCCCGACCTACGCGCTGCTCGGCGACGAGCTCGACAGCCCGCGCGGCCGCATCTACCTGATCAAGGACATGCTGGAGAACGACCGCCCGGCCACCGAGAAGGTGGTCAAGCACGTCGATCGCTGCCTGTCCTGCCTGAGCTGCATGACCACCTGCCCGTCCGGGGTGAACTACATGCACCTGGTCGACCATGCCCGGCAGCACATCGAGAAGACCTACGTGCGCCCGTGGCCCGACCGCGCCATGCGCCGCCTGCTGGGCCTGGTGCTGCCGCGGCCGCTGCTGTTCCGCGCGGCACTGGAGGCGTCGCGGCTCGGCCGGCCGTTCGTCCGCCTCGCACCTCGCCTGATCCCCCGGCCGCTGCGCGGCCTGCTGGCGCTGGCGCCGGCTCGGGTGCCGCGAAGCTCCCCGGTCGATCGGCCGCAGGTGTTCCCGGCACTCGGCAAGCGGGTCAGACGGGTGGCGATCCTCAACGGCTGCGCCCAGCGCGTGCTGGCGCCGCAGATCAACGAGGCGACGATCCGGCTGCTGACCCGGCACGGCTGCGAGGTGGTGGTGGCGCGCGGCGCCGGCTGCTGCGGCGCGCTGACGCATCATCTGGGGCAGGAAGGCAATAACGCCGCCAGCGCCAACATCCTGGCCTGGGACCGGGAGATCCGTGCCGGCGGCCTCGATGCGATCGTGATCAACGCCTCGGGCTGCGGCACCACGGTCAAGGATTACGGCTTCATGTTCCGCGAGGACCCGGTGCTCGCCGGGCCGGCGTGCGCCGTCTCGGCCATGGCGCGCGACATCACCGAGCTGATGAGCGAGCTCGGGCTGCGCACGCCGGTGGTCGCGACCGGGCAGCGCGTCGCCTACCACAGCGCCTGCTCGCTGCAGCACGGCCAGCAGGTCCGTGCGGAGCCGAAACGGCTGCTCGCCGCGGCCGGCTTCGAGGTGGTCGACGTGCCCGAGGGCCATCTCTGCTGCGGCTCCGCCGGCACCTACAACCTGCTGCAGCCGGAGATCGCGGGGCAGCTGCGCGACCGCAAGGTGGCAAACATCGAGCGCACCGCCCCCGACCTGGTCGCCGCCGGCAACATCGGCTGCATCACCCAGATCGCGTCGGGCAGCAGGCTGCCGGTGATCCACACGGTGGAGCTGCTGGACTGGGCTACCGGCGGCCCCAGGCCGGAGCGTGTTCCGCACTGAGAACCATCGCGACATCAACGAGAAACCAACGAGAAACCAACAAGAGACGACGAGCAGGGGAGGAACCGATGTTCAGGCAACTCTTGACCCCGGTGGGCGACAGCCTCGCGCTGTCGTTCCTGGTCGCCGCGTTGCCGATCGCGCTGGTGCTGGTGATGCTCGGCGTGCTGCGGCGGCCGGCGTGGCAGGCGTCCCTCGGCGGCCTGCTGCTCGCCTTCGCCATCGCCGTGCTGATCTGGCGCATGCCGCTCCGGCTGGCGCTGGACGCGGTCGCCGCCGGCGTCACCTTCGCGCTGTGGCCGGTGATGTGGATCGTCTTCAACGCGCTGCTGCTCTACAACATCGCTGTCCTCTCCGGCCGCTTCGATGCCTTCCGCGACTGGGTGCTGGAGCATCTGCCGAACGACCGACGGGTGGTGCTGGTGGTCATCGGCTTCTGCTTCGGCTGCCTGCTGGAGGGCATCTCCGGCTTCGGCACCCCGGTCGCCATCACCAGCGCGCTGCTGATCCTGGTCGGATTCCCGCCGATCGAGGCGCTGACCTTCACCCTCATCTTCAACACGGCACCGGTCGCGTTCGGGGCACTCGGCGCGCCGGTCACCGTGCTCGGCCAGGTCACCGGCCTGCCGGCGGTGACGCTCGGGGCGATGATCGGGCGGCAGCTGCCGTTCCTGGCGATGCTGCTGCCGTTCTACGTGATGGCGATCTATGGCGGCCTGCGCTCGGTGCGGGCACTCTGGCCGGTGCTGCTGGTCGCCGGCGGCAGCTTCGCCGTGGCGCAGTTCGTCGCCTCGAACTTCCTCGACTACGCGCTGACCGACGTCCTCTCCTCGCTGGCGGCACTGCTGCTGACGCTGCTGTTCCTGCGCGTCTGGTCGCCGCGCCCGGATCCCGAGTTCGCCATCCCCGTCTCCGTGGTGCGTCCGGTCGGACGGCTGCTCGGCGCGCGCGCCGTGGGCGCCGACGTGGTGCACGAGCCGATCCCGGCTTCGGTGCCGGGCTGGCAGGGCTGGATCCCCTGGGTGGTGGTCTCGGCGGTGGTGATCGCCTGGACCCACCTGAAGGTCTTCGCCTACGGCCAGCGCCTGATCCCGTGGCCGGGCCTGCACAACCAGGTGTTCATCAGCCTCTACGGCAAGCCGTACGCCGCGACCTGGGCGTTCCAACCGCTCGCGTCCGGCACCGCGATCCTGCTCTCGGCGATCATCACCGCGGCCCTGGTGGGCGTCGGGCCCGGGCGGTTCGCCCACGCGATCGCGCTCACCTGGCGGCAGAGCCGAATCGCGATCCTGACCGTGGCACTCATCATCGGGCTGGCCTACCTGATGAACTATTCCGGCCTGAACTACACGCTCGGGCTCGGCGTCGCCTCGGTCGGCATCGTCTTCCCGCTGGTCTCGGCCTTCCTGGGCTGGGTCGCGGTGTTCCTGTCCGGCAGCGACACCTCCGGCAACGCGCTGTTCGGCAACCTCCAGGTGGTGGCTGCACACCAGCTCGGCCTCAATCCGGTGCTGATCGCTGCCACCAATTCGTCGGGCGGCGTGATGGGCAAGATGATCTCGCCGCAGAACATCGCCACCGGCGTCTCGGTGACCAGGCTCAAGGGCCAGGAGGGCGTCGTGTTCGCCCGCACCTTCAAGCACAGCATCGCGCTGACCATCCTCCTCGGGCTGCTGGTGCTGCTGGAGCAGTACGTCGTGCCTTGGATCATTCCCTAGCGGCGGAGGAGCAGGCAAGGGCTCTGCCCTCGACCCACTGGGGCCGGCGGCCCCAGACGTCGATTTGTAAAGGACGTGTTTCGATGGCTCGGCGATCCACCCTGTGAAGCAGGCGCGGAACCGGGCGCCGGGCTCGCGAACCTGAACCGTCCGGGCGCACGTTAAAACGCTGCCAATCGACGCTTTCACGTTGCGTTATAGCAATAGAATTGTCATAGCCGTTGCGGTTCCGGTCTAGGCACGCCCCGGACGACGTCCAGCTTCCAGGGTGCCGAACCAAGAGCGCGCCGAGCCATGAACCAGATGTCGCAGACCGCAGATCGGTATCCGACGATCGTCGGCGACGTCCCGCTCTCCCTGGTCTCGCCCGATCCTGCGCCGCCGACCGCGGCTCCGGACGGTTGCCGCGCGGACAGCTTCGCCCTGACCGATGCGTGCACGCAAGCGCTGCGCTTGCTCTGCCTGCGTGAGCAGGCCGGCTTCGACATGCTGCTGCTGGCCGGCTTCACGGCGCTGCTGCACCGCCGCCTCGCGCAGGACGAGGTTGCCCTCGCCGGCCTGACCGCGCGGCGTCCGCGACGATCCGGCGACGCGCCGGTCTGGCTCCGCGTCGCCCTGCGCACCGCGCCGTCCGCCGACCTGTCGTTCCGCGACCACCTCGCGCAGCTGCGCTGCGCGGTGCGCGACGCGCTCGACCTCCCGGTGCTGTCTCCCGTGCCGGAGGCGGCCGAGCCGGGCGGCCGGCGTCGCCCGCCCCGCATCTCGTTCCTGATCGCGGGCGGGGAGGCACCATCCGACGGCCCGTTCGTCGCAGCCGGGATCGACCTCCACCTGGAGCCGGAGCAAACGCCGGAACGCCTCGGCGGCCGGCTGTTCTACCGTCCGGAAATGTTCGAGGCCGACGCGATCCAGGACATGATCGACCAGCTGGTCACGCTGCTGCAGGGCGCTGCCGACGATCCCGACTGTCCGCTCGGCGCCCTGCCGCTGCTGAGCGAGGCGGCGTCACGCCGGATGCGAACGGAGTGGGACACCGCGCGCCCGCTGCCGGAGACGACCCTGCACGCAGCCTTCGCGCTTCAGCTGGCACGCACACCCGATGCGCCGGCGGTCGAGTGCGAGGGGCAGGCCTGGAGCTATCGCGAGCTCGACCGCAGGTCGCGCCAGCTATCTTCCTGCCTGGTCGCGTCGGGTGCCGGCCCCGGAACGGTGGTGGCGCTGTGCGTCGATCGGTCGCACGACATGGTGGCTGGGCTGCTCGCGATCCTCAGGACCGGCGCCGCCTATCTACCGCTGGATCCGGCGATGCCGCCGACGCGGCTGGCGCTGATCGCCGAGGATGCTCGCCCCACGGTGCTGCTGACGACGAGTGCGCTGCAGGCGAGGCTGCCGGACATCGATGCCCGGATCGTCCTCGCCGAGGAGGCCGATCCTGTCCGGGAAGTCGCGCTCGCGGCCGATGCCGCGACGGATCCCGCGAGCCTCGCCTACGTCCTCTACACGTCGGGCTCCACCGGGCGGCCGAAGGGCGTCGAGGTGCCGCATCGCGCGGTCATCAACCTGCTGGCCGCGATGCGGCGCGAACCCGGCTTCGATGTCGCCGACTCGCTGCTCGCGGTGACCACCGTCTCGTTCGACATCGCCGTGCTCGAGCTGTTCCTGCCGCTGCTGAGCGGCGGCCGCCTGGTGCTGGCCACCCGTGACATCGCCCTCGACCCGAGGCGGCTGGCGGCCCTGCTGCGCCAATCGCGCTGCACCGTGATGCAGGCAACGCCAGCCACCTGGCGCGGGCTGCTCGAGATCGGGTGGGGCGGCGACCCCGATCTGCGCATCCTCTGCGGCGGCGAGGCGATGCCGCGCGATCTCGCCGACAGGCTGCTGCCGCGCTGTGCTGCGCTGTGGAACCTGTACGGACCCACCGAGACCACCATCTGGTCGACGATCCACAGGGTCTCCCCGGGACCGGATCCGGTTCCCGTCGGCCGGGCGATCGACAACACCCGGACCTACCTGGTGGACCAGCGCGGCGCCCTGGTGCCGGACGGGGTCGTCGGCGAGCTGCTGATCGGCGGCATCGGCGTGGCGTGCGGCTACCGCGGCAACCCGGCGCTGACCGCGGAACGGTTCTTCGAAAGCCCGTTCGAAGCGAGAGAGCGCGTCTACCGTACCGGCGACCTGGTCCGGCGCCGCCGCGACGGGGCGATCGAGTGGCTCGCCCGCGCCGACAGCCAGATCAAGATACGCGGCTTCCGGATCGAGGCACAGGAGATCGAGGGCGTGCTGGAGCGCCATCCGGACGTCCTGTCCGCTGCGGTAAAGGCGTGGCCGGACGCGTCAGGGCAGCTGGCGCTGGCCGCCTACCTTGTGACACGGACCGGCGCGTTGCCGGAGCTGAAGCCGCTGCGTGCGTTCCTGCGGTGCGAGCTGCCGGACTACATGGTCCCGGCGCGCTACCTCCCGCTCGCGGCCCTGCCGCTGACGCCGAGCCGCAAGCTGGATCGCAACGCCCTGCCGAAGCCGGACCAGCCCGCTGCGGGATCGGGCGACTCCGTTCCCGTCGGCGCGCGCGAGTGCCAGCTGGCCGCGCTGTGGGAGGAGCTTCTCGATCTCCGGGACGTGCGCCGGCACGACAGCTTCTTCGATCTCGGCGGCGACTCGCTGCAGGCGGTGACCTTGCTCGTGCGGATCGAGGCCCAGTTCGACCGGCGGCTCACCCTGGCCGCGCTGTTCCAGACGCCCACGATCGCCAGCATGGCGGCGCTGCTGGACCAGGCCGAGGGCGAGACGGCGCTGCCGCTGGTGGCCGCGATTCAGCCGGAAGGCTCTCGGCCGCCGCTGTTCTGGATCGATGGCGGTCCGATGTTCCTGCCGCTGTCACGGGCCCTGGGCTCGGATCAGCCCTTCTTTGGCGTGACGCTGAACCCGGCCGAGCTGCAGCAGGTCGGGCCGCAGCCGGATCTCCAGACCATCGCGCGTCATCTGGTGCGGACCCTGCGCACGCTCCAGCCCGACGGCCCCTATCTCCTCGGCGGCTACTGCGCCGGCGGCGTGCTGGCCTACGAGGTGGCATCGCAGCTGGCCGATGCCGGCCAGGAGGTGCCCCTGCTGTGCCTGATCGACGCCCAGAACCCGGTCGATTTCCGGCGCATCGGCAGCCCCATGGTCGAGTTCGCCAGGCTTCGTCACCACCTCGACGCCGCCTTGCGCGCCGGCACCGGGACACGCTGGCGCTACCTCTCCAAGCATGCCGGCTCCGCCTACCGGCGCATCCTGTCGCGCGCGCCCTGGCGCTCGGTGATGACCAGCGAGCCCTTCACCCTGGGCGAGATCATGCAGCCTGCCGCCGACGCTCATCGGCCGCGGCCGTATGCCGGAACGGTGGCGCTGTTCCAGGCACGGCGTCCGAAGCAGCTGGACCTTCGGCCGGGCTGGGCGAAGGTCGTCACCGGTCCGCTGCTCTGCCACGAGTTCCCGGGGGCGCACGGCACCATGCTGGAGCATCCGCAGGTGCTCGAGCTCGGCCGGCTGATGGGCGGCTGCCTCGATCGGGTGAGGCCAGGGCCCTGCCCTGGACCCGCTGGGGCCTGAGGTCCCGGGCCCCGAGACGGCGGGTCAAGGCCCGGAGGCTTTGCTCGCGGTCGCACCGACTCCCAGCCGTTCCTGGACGCCCCAGGATCGCGTGCCGCGCAGGAACGCCAGCCATCCGAGTGCGGCACCGGAATGCCGCAGCAGCTGGAAGCTGAACGGCTCCAGCAGCGCCGCCAGGATCGCCGGGAGCAGTCCGGTGCCGGGCGTGGCATCGATCCAGCGCCGGTAGACCCGCAGCGACCAGAGGTGGAAGGCGAGGTCGATGACGATCTTGACCCCGATCGCCTCGGCGATCAGGCGCACGATGCCGATCTGGCCGGTGGCCAGGTAGCCGAACAGCAGCACCACCCCGGTCAGCCCGTACAGCGGCTGCAGCGTGTCGATCGCCTTGACCGGGAGCATGGCGGTGCCGAGCCGGCCGTAGCGCGGGTTGCCGACCATGTGGCGATACCAGAGCTGCGTCTGGAGGAAGCCGCCGAACCAGCGACGGCGCTGCCGCAGGAAGGCGCCGGCCGTGCTCGGCGCGTCGGTTCGCGCGCGCGCGCTGCCGACGACGCCGGTGTGCCACACCTCGCCGCGCCGGCCGGCCTGATCGCGCAGGCGGTGGGTCAGCTCGTAATCCTCGACCAGGCAGTCCGGGTCGAAGCCGCCCACGGCGAGCAGCGCTCGTCGTCGGTAGCAGGCGAACGCGCCTGAGATCAGCAGCAGGCCGCCCACCCGCATCCAGGCGTAGCGCGAGAGGAAATTGCGCACGTACTCGTAGGTCTGGAACCACTGCAGCAACTGCGCCTGCGACGAGGGACCGCATACCGGCGTCAGCACCCCCGTCGCCGCCACCAGCGCCGGGTCGGCGGCGAAGGCGTCGCGCATCGCCCGCAGCGCCCCCGGCTCGAGCAGCGTGTCGGCATCGACCGTGAGCACCAGCTCGGTGTCGATCAGGGCGCAGGCGACGTTCAGCGCGCGTGCCTTGCCGCCGTGCGGCAGGCGCAACCAGCGCAAGGTCGGACAGGCCCTACTCGGCTCGCTCAACGCGCCCGGCGAAGGGACCAGACCGTACCGGTCCTGCAGCAGGCTCGCCGTCGCATCGTTCGAGCCGTCGTCTGCGATCACGATCGTCTGCGCGGGATGGGTTTGGGCGAGCAGGGCCGCGAGCGTGACCGGCAGGCTCGCCGCCTCGTTATGCGCGGCCACCAGGACGGCGACCGGCGGCAGCCGGCCCTCCGGGGCGCAGGCCTTGCCCGGGCGCAGCAGCGTCAGCGTCTGCCAGAACACGAAGGCGAGCAGCAGCGTGTCGTAGACGATGTAGGCGAGGCCGGCGGACCAGGCGAACAACCCGCCGCCGTGGAACGCGCGCGCGACCAGCAGCACCCAGAGCAGCAGCGCGCCGCCGTGGATCAGGGTGCTGCGCAGCGGCGTCGGCGGCGCATCGAACCGCGGCGAGGTGACCCGCCTGATCTGCGCCAGCTCCTGCTCGATCGCCGCGGCTTCCATGGGTTCCTCGTGGCGCTTTGCACCGCTGAGCCGGTCGGGCATCGTCCGCATCGCGGCGGTGCGTGGCCGCCAGGGGAGTGGCGGGTGCCATGGACGTTGTCAATCAAGACACCCGGCGATACACCCGGACCGCGATGCTGCTGCACTGGCTCGTCGCCGTCCTGATCATCGGCAACGTCGTGCTGGTCTGGGTGATCGGCTGGTTTCCCGATGCGCTGGTGCGGCCGGCCATCGACACCCACAAATCGATCGGCATCACCGTGCTCGGACTGGTGCTGCTGCGTGTGCTATGGCGGCTGTCGCATCGCCCGCCTCCGCTGCCGCGCTCCTACCCGAGGGTCGAGCGGGTCGGCGCCCAGGCGGCCCACCTGCTGCTCTACGCCCTCATTCTCGGCCTGCCGATCTCGGGCTGGATCCACGACTCCGCCTTCAAGGATGCGGCGGCCCACCCGCTGCGCCTGTTCGGCCTGGTGCCGTGGCCGCGCATCGCCCCGATCATGGCGCTCGACCCGATCACCAAGGCACACGTGCATACGGTCTGGTACACGGTGCACAGCTATCTCGGCTACGCGCTGTACGGGCTGCTGGCGCTGCATGTGCTGGGCGCGCTGAAGCACCAGTTCGTGGACAGGAAGCCGGAGTTCGCCCGTATGCTGCCGCTGCGCCGCGCCCCGCCGGCGGACCGCATCGCATCCGGCATCGCTCGCGGCGGACCCTGAGACGATCCGCGGCCAGACACCCGATCACGAACGCGTCGAGCCGATGACCTGGGCCATCCGGTGAGCAGGTCGTCCGGGTCCGCCCGCGCTTCCGTGCCCGGGTCCGCCCTCGCTTCCGTCCTGGCGCGGCGTCGACGTCAGGAGAGCCGGTCGCCCTCGATGAGGATGCGCTCGTACAGCGCGTAGGCGGTCTTCACCCGCTCGTAGAACTCTTCCTCCTCGGCATCGTGGAGTGCGTCATCGACCAGGCGCGACATGATCACGCCGATCCGCGACAGCTCCGTCTGCTCGAGCGTCCACACTGCCTCGCGCAGCATGCGCAGGCTCTTCTCCCGCCGCCGGGGAAAGGGGATGACGTTGAGACCGGTGAAAGCCGACATGATGCACTTCCTCTCTCAGTGCATCATCGGCCATAGTCGTTGAAAGCTGGTTAAGGCTGCGCCTGCGGATAAATATTCTCGCCAGCCGCCTGCCCCGGCGGCTCGACACGCGGCGTGCGGCGTGCGGCGAACCCCGCGAAGGCTGCACGTGCCTCGTGGCTCGCCAGCTGTCGGTGGAAGATTTCGCTCTCGACCGCCAGCCGTGCGGCGATCGCGTCGCGGTCGCGCATCAGGCGTTTCGTCGCGCGGACCGCCTCCGGCGCCTTCGCGGCGAGCGCGCACGCCGCCGCCCGCGCGTGCGGCAGCAGTTCCGCCTGCGCGAGCACGCGATTCGCCAGTCCGAGTGTCAGCGCATCGTGCGCCGACAGGCTTTCGCCCAGCGCGAACATCGCGAAAGCGCGTGCATGACCGATCCGGGCGGGAAGCAGCAGGCTCGACGCCGCCTCCGGCACCAGGGCGAGGTCGACGAACGGCGTGGAAAGGATCGCGGTCTCGCTCAGGTAGACGAGGTCGCAGTGCAGCAGCAGCGTCGTCCCCACCCCGACCGCAGGCCCTTCGACCGCGGCGACGACCGGGCGGTCCAGCCGGCTCAGGGCGTCGAGGAACCGGTGGACCTGCAGGTCGGCGCGCTTCAGCTCGCCGCTCGCGATGCGGACGAAGTCGCCCACGTCGTTTCCCGCCGTGAACGCGCCGCCGTTTCCCGTGATCAGGACGCAGCGCACGGCCTCCTCGGCCGCCGCGCGTTCCAGCGCATCCGCCATCGCGCCGTACATCGCATTCGTCAGCGCGTTCCGCTTGTCCGGCCGGTCGAGGCAGATCGAGAGCACGCCGTCCTGCAGCGAGACCGCTAGAAAATCCGTCGCCATCAGGACCCTCGACCCCGCCTCGGTGCGCCCGCCAGGGTCTCGACCATGGCGGCGCGGGCCTGGTCGTATTCGACCGAGAAGCGCTCGATCAGGGCGGAGGCGCCGAGCACGCGATCGATCGCCCCGATCCCCTGCCCGCAGCCCCAGATATCCTTCCACGCCTTCGCGGCCCCGAGGTCTCCCGATCCGAAATCCATCTTCGAGGGGTCCGACACCGGCAGGTTGTCGGGGTCGAGGCCGGCGGCCTGGATCGACGAGCGCAGGTAGTTGCCGTGAACGCCGGTGAAGAGGTTGGTGTAGACGATGTCGGACGCGCCGCTGGCGACGATCATCGCCTTGTGCGCCTGCACGGCATTCGCCTCCAGCGTCGGGATGAAGGCCGAGCCGATATAGGCGAGATCGGCACCGAGCGCCTGCGCCGCCAGGATCGACCATCCCGAGGAGATCGCCCCCGAGAGCACCAGGCAGCCGCCAAACCAGGCGCGTATCTCCCGCACCAGCGCGAACGGCGACAGCGTCCCGGCATGACCACCGGCGCCGGCGGCCACCGCGATCAGCCCGTCCGCTCCCTTCTCCACCGCCTTCCTGGCGAAACGATCGTCGATGATGTCGTGCAGCGTCAGGCCGCCCCAGCCATGCACGGCGTCGTTGAGCTCCGCCCTCGCTCCCAGCGAGGTGATGATCAGCGGCACCTTGTGCTTGGCGCAGAGTGCGATGTCCTGGTCGAGCCGGAGGTTCGACTTGTGCACGATCTGGTTGACCGCGAACGGCGCCGACGGCGCATCCGGGTTGGCGCGGTCGAACGCGGCCAGCTCCTCGGTGATCCGCGCCAGCCACTCGTCCAGGAGCGAGAGCGGGCGTGCATTCAGCGCCGGAAAGGAGCCGACGATTCCCGCCTTGCACTGCGCCAGCACGAGGTCCGGATTCGAGATGATGAAGAGCGGCGCAGCGATCACCGGCAGTCGCAGCCGGTCACGCAGCAGGTCGGGCAGGCTCAAGCGCGTCGATCTCCCCGGATCGGCGGCCCGGAGGCGACCACCCCCGGCACCGCCTTGCAGGCTGCGTGCGCAGCAGAGCATGCGCGCTGCCCGATGTCACCCGGTGCGCGGACGCCCCTGCGATGGGCATCACACCGTCCCGTTCCGGAACTATGCGTCGCGCTGCCTGTTGCGTCGCGACCATGCTCCCGGACGCCGCCGTCGCCGCGGCGGAGCGAGCGCGGCGTGAGGACGGAAGCTTCGATGACGAGGCGCGATGCGTTCGGCCTGCTCGCCGGCGGTCTCCTGACCGGGTGCGCGGTCGCCACGCGGACCGCGGCACCCGCGCCGTTGCAGCGCGGCGCGCTGGCACAATGGTGTCGCGCCTCCGAGGGCACGATCATCGACGCGGATGGAGGCGTATCGGTTTGGAGGGACCTCAGCGGCCAGGACAATCATCTCACGCAGGCAGTCCCGCGAAACCGGCCGACCATCGCGAGTTCGGCGGTCAACGGTGAGCCGGCACTCTCGTTCGACGGCGCGGACCAGTTCCTCGACAATCCCTATCTCGGCGAGCCGCGCTGCGAGATCATCGTTGCCCGGCTGCGCCACGGTGCCACCGGTCTGCCCGTGTTCCACGTCCTGATCGGCGCCGACGGACCCGCCGGCGTGCAGCTCGGCGCCTACTATTTCCAGGCGATGGTCGCGTCGAGCGACTTCGACCGTCGTCTGGCCTATGTCCGGCCGACCGTGGAGGAGATCGTGAGCCCGCTCGATCAGCGCGATTTCGCGGTGCGGGCGGAGAGCCAGCCGGTCATCGATGCGTGGGGCATCTTCGCGGTGCGCAACGACGGCGACACGGTGCGGCTCTACAAGTCCGGCCTGCGGTGCGGGCAGCCGGTGGCGGTCGGCGCGGTCGCCTCGCAGCCGATCCTGCGCGCCACCGTCGGGTGCGGCTTCTACGGCAACCAGCCCACCGACTTCGCGCCCATCGACGTCGCCGAGAAGATCAGCTTCAGCGCCGACCTCTCCGACGCAGAGTTCCTCGATGTGATCGGGTATCTGCGTCGGCGCTACGATCTGGGACTGTCCGCCGGCAGCGGCGATTTCATCTGGCCGGTGTTCCAGGCGGACGGAGGCGACGAACGCGGCTCGAACGACAATCTGGTGCTGTTGCAGGGCGACGGCGAGACCTTCCGCTACCGCCCGTCGCACTACCTGCCCGCCCGCGGCGTGTGCGTACGCGATCCCAGCATGGCGGCGTGGAACGGCATGACACTGCTGGCACACACGCTCTGGAGCGCCAGCGGCTCACCCGCCGCCTTCGCGCTCGCGGTCAGCCGGGATGGCCTGGGCAGCTTCTCGCACCTCGCGACGGTGCAGGTTGGTGCGGCGGTCGCGGACGCGCCGCACGGCCAATGCTGGGCGCCGGAGTTCGTGCGTAACCGCGACAACTCGACCTACCTGCTGGACGGGCGCCCGGTGGTGCTGTGCAACGTCTCGCCGGGACCGCCGTCGGGGGATAACGAGGTTGCCGGCATGCGGTACTGCCTGTTCACCCCGTCGGGCGAGGATCTCGCCGCGCCCTGGACGTCGCTCGGCCGGCTGCCTGGCCTGCCACCCAACATCATCGACGGGTTCCTACTGTTCGATGCGGTCGAGCAAACCTGGTTCGCGTCGGTGACGCCTTGCAATCCGCCGCAGCGGGTGCGGCTCTACCGGGCGGACAGCATGCTCGGCGCCTACCTGCCGCTCGGCGGCGGCGATGCCCTGGGCGATGTGTCCTACGAGGGCACGTCGATCCTTCGCCTCAGCGACGGGTCCGAACGCTACTTCCTCGACGCGCGCGGCGGCGGCTACTTCATCTCCGACAACCCGGGCGGCCTGCTGTCCGGCCGGTGGAGCACACCCCGGCCGGTGGTGACGCCGTTCATGCCGCAGCACGGCACGCCGTTGCCCGCGCCGGCGGACAGCGCCACGTTATGAGCCCGTCGCGGACGCTGGCCGAGGACGCAGAACCGACGGCTCGCCGCCGTCATGGCCGTCGGGAGGAAAGCTCTGGTCGCGCGTCGACTGCCCTGCGAGGGTATCGCCGCAGGCGGCCGCGCCATCCTGCCGCCTGATCGGAGACCGGAGCATGACCGCCCCCGCCATCGTCACCGTGACCCTCAATCCGGCGATCGACCAGACCGTGCATCTGAAGGAGCTGATCCCCGGCACCGTGCATCGCGCCCTGCATGCCGAGCAGCAGGCCGGCGGCAAGGGCGTCAACGTCGCGGGCTGCCTGTCGGATTGGCGTCGCTCCGACGAACCGCCGATCATCGCGACCGGGTTCCTTGGCCGGATCAACGCACCCACCTTCCAGTCCTTCTTCGACAGCAAAGGCATCATCGACCGCTTCGTTCGCCTGCCCGGCCAGACCCGGCGCAACATCAAGCTGCTGGACGAGACGACGGACGATACCACCGACATCAACCTGCCCGGCCTGGTGCCGCAGCCGGCGCATCTCGACGAGCTTCGTGCGCTGCTGGGCGCGGAGACGCAGCCGGGCAGCACCGTCATACTGTCCGGAAGTCTGCCGCCGGGAGTGCCGGATGCCACCTACAGGGTTCTCGTCGGGCTGCTCAACAGCCGCGGTGCCCGGGTGGTGCTGGATACCAGCGGTCTGCCGTTCCGCGAGGCGCTCGCGGCTCCTGCCGATGCGCTGCCCTGGGCGATCAAGCCGAACCAGCAGGAGCTCGAAGAGTGGGCCGGTAAGCCGTTCGGCGATCTGGCGGAGATGGTGCAGGCGGCGCTGATGCTGTGCCGGCGCGGCATCGGGCTCGTGATCGTGTCGCAGGGCGCCGAGGGCGCGCTGTTCGTCAGCGAACGCAGCGTGCTCCTCGGCCGTCCGCCGCTGCTCAAGGTGACCAGCACCGTCGGCGCGGGCGACGCGCTGGTGGCGGGCGCGGTCTCGGCGATGCGGGAGAAGGCGGATCCGGCGCGGCTGGTCCGGATGTCGCTCGCCTTCGCGACCGCGAAACTCGCGCAGCGCGGCCCGAACCTGCCCAACCGCGATGCCGTGCTGGCGCACATGGAGAGCATGAACATCGAATGGCTGAAGGCCGACGGCGCGCGACCCTAGCGGACGGCCGCGCCTCGGGTCGCCACCCGCAGATCCGCATGGTGCGGTGCGCCGCGCGCTGCTAGAGCTTTCGGCATCAGGCAGCGGCGGTCCAGGCGGGCGAAGACGTGAGCGATGATCTGCCGGAGCGGCCCCGGACGAGGCTGAACATTCTTCCGCTCGATGGCCTTGGCGTGGCCGAACTCCACGCCTACATCGGTGATCTGCAACGCGAGATCGAACGGGCCCACGCCACGATCCGTCGCAAGCAGGATCACCTGGGAGCGGCCGACAGGATCTTTGGAAAGCCTCAGCAGCCTGGATAGGCTCTCGGGCGCGTAGCCGCTCGCGTCGCGACCGACGGATCGCATATCCCCACGGCGCTCGATCAGGCCGCCTACCGCACCTGGGATGGCAGCAACCCTCGCGCCGGTTTCGTCGGCGGCGATCCGGCTGCGTGACGCGTCTCATCGTGGCGCCGAATACTTAACAACTGAATAAGCATTCTTTAGCCAGACTGAAGGCACATCTGTCCCGTCGGGCAGTTAGGGCAACAGTGTCTGGTGCATCGATGTAACAGTTCTGGTCGCTGTCGCGTGATCATCAAGCTTACGTGTGTTTCGGTTTGTTGCAGTGCAGGAGAGGAACCATCGGGCTCACTCCCCAGGCTAGCCAGGCGGTCCGGATCGGCGATCCGCGAACCGTGTCGGAAAAGACACAGAAGACCAGGCACGTCATCGGAACCGATCATGCTCCCTACACTGCCGATCCCGATCGGAGTTATACTTGGTGACCGGCCACCCACCTCCGAACCGTTATTGCAGTGGCGATAGCGGGACGATCGGTGCGATGCGGGCAAACTTGTCCTACAGGAGAATCAGGGTGGTTCAGGCAATCGTGGAACAGCTGGCTTTGGTCGGGCTGCTGGGTCTGCTGGTGAAGCTGACGCTATGGGCGCAACCCGGCGCGGCGGAGGCCAGCGATCTGTGGGAGCGACAGGCGCTGCCCGCACTTCCATCCAACAAGGATCAGTCGGAATAGCGGACGCAGCATGGCCGCCGACGCGCGACGGCCGACTGTCGACGCGTTGACCGGCGGCCGGGTCGCGTGCGGTGCGTACGGCGGTGCCGGCGCCCCGTCCCTGCGTGATGACGCGCCGACGCCGCAGGGTTCCTCAGCGATCGCATCGGGTGTCGCACGATCCTGGCGGCGGCATGCCTTGGAGATCCGGCCAGACGCCGCCTCACGCCGTCTGGCAGCGCGTCGGGCGTCGACGGTTTGATCGGACGCGGCCCGTTGCGCCCAGCTCGAACTCCTGAGTGGGCTCGCGCCGTCCGAAGCGCGCCAGCGGTTCTATGGCCGCACCACCCCGAGGCTGCGAGCACGGAGCCCGCTGGCCACCGTGAGCGTCGACCACGAACGCGTCCGAGCGTGCGCCGCCGGTCACCGACGTCAAATGCGTCGCGCAGGGCGATCCGACCGGTCCACGGCAAGGCAGCGGTTCCAGGAGGCGCGTGCTGCGCCGGGCGCACTCCCGCCTATCGGACGCGCCTAGCTCGCGGCATTCGCGCGACGCGAGATCATCTCTGAAAGGTGCCGAAGAACTACTCCGGATCATGGTTCCGGCGCGTAGTTCACACTTCAGGAGCCGAGGCGACCGGCCACCCACTCGCCGCTTCAGTATCCCACGGAAGCGGTTGAACCGGACGTGTGCCGGGCGTTTAGATGGCGGCGAACGACCCCGGAGACCGACGATGCGCTAGCGGATTGCGGCGATGAACGCGGCCTCGAGCAGGAACGTCCCGATGCTGCCTAGGACCGCGCCCGCGAACAACGCGATCAGCGTGTTGTAGCTCGACGTGGCATGTCGCCGGCCCGCCTCGCCGTAGGCCGAAATCATCCTACTGTCTTGCGCTGCATCGTAAATAGACATTGTAACGAAATTCCCCAACAGGGACGGCTTGGCTGATTCATCAATACCAGCCTCTTACGTTTCCTATTGACAACTATATTCCCGCCATTCCCTGGCGAGCATTGAGAATTTGACGATCATGGTATGCAAATTCAGACAAGCTGACGGCCGGTCGCGCGCCGGCACGTCGGCCTGCCACCTCCGATCAGCCTGACCGGGATGCGCCGTCAGAAGCGCTTCATCAGGTTGAGCCCGATGGTCAGCGGACGCAGCGTGTAGCTCTGCACCACCGAGTTGATGATCGGCCGCTGGATGATCGTCTTGTTGTCCAGCAGGTTCTGGACGTAGAGCGAACCCTGCCAGCCGCGCACCTCGACGCCGACGCTCGCATTGAGCACGCCGTACGCGGGATCACGGTAGTTCGGGTCCGTCACCACGAAGCTGCCGTTCGACGGCCCGACCCAGTCATAGTCCGCCTTGATGAAGCCGGTGATGTTGCGGGTGAGCTCGTGGTAGTAGTCCGCGATCGCGGCCGCACTCCATGATGGGGTGAACAGCACGTTCTCGCCGACCGCGGCGGTCTGCGCGTTGATCGTGCTGGTGATGGTCGCGTGTTCCGCCCCGACATTGATGCCCAGCGTCAGGCCGGGCAGCAGCGGAGGCCGGTAGCGGGTCTCGACCTCGCCGCCATAGGCCGCCGCGTCACCGACATTGTAGTTGAAGGCGCCGCCGCAGATCGGGATCGTGATCGTCTGCTGGATGCGCGACCAGTCGATGTAGTAGCCGGCGACGTTGACCGACAGCGTCCGGTTCAGCAGCAGCGCCTTCGAGCCGGCCTCGTAGCTCCAGAGCTGGTCCGAACCGTAGGTGGTCGGCGCGTCCTGGAAACCGATCTGGTTCAGCCCTTCGACGCAGGCGATGTTGGTGTTGGGTGTGGTGGCGCCGCCCAGGCGGAAGCCCTTGGCGATCGTCGCATAGACGGTCGCGGTCTTGCCCAGGTCGTAGGTCGCGGTGAATTTGGGGGTGGGTGCGGTAAAGCTGGCGGATTGCCGGTACGGCGTCCCGTTGGTGCCGGCATTGCCGAGCTCGAAGAAGCCGGCGCCGGTCTCGGAGAAGGTCTCGTGCGCCGACACGTAGCGCTCGCCGAACCCGAGATGCAGCCGCGGGGTCAGGTCGTAATTGACCTGGCCGAAGCCCGCGTACTGGGTAATGTCGTTATGGTCGTAGACCGTCCACACCAGGTCGTTGTTCCACAGTCCGGGGTTGCCGGGCTCGCCGAGCACGGAGTCGTTGATGTTGAAGCCGTAGATCTGCTGGAAGTCGTTGCTGAACCCCGGGATCGGTTCGTAATCGAGATGGCTCCACTTCTGGTCCGAATAGAAGAAGCCGAGCACCCAGCGCAGCCGCTGATCGTCGTGCGACGCCAGCCGCACCTCCTGCGTCACGGTCTTGAAGCGGTCGGTGAACAGCACCGGCGACGGCACGTTGGCGAGGATGTTGTCGTTCTGCCGCTGGTGCTGCGGATAGGCCGGATCGAGGAAGAACTGAGCGATCGCGGCACTGTTGAAGAAGGTGCCGTCCGCCTGCCGGTCCACGTCGCGCTGGAAGAAGCTGGTGATCGAGGTCAGCTCGGCGAAGCCGAAGATCCCTTTCTTGATCGTGACGCTCGGGATGTACATCTTGTCGCTGATGAATTCGCGCACCTGCTTGTTCTGGTTGTACAGCCCGAGATCCTCGAAGAAGTTGGGCGAGTCTCCGGTGTATAGGTCCTGGAAGAAGAAGGACGGCGTGATGGTGAAGTCGGGCGTCAGCTGGAGCCTGCCGGTGATGCGGACGACGCCGGTGCGCTCGTAGTTGGTGCCGCTCTTGCGCGGACCGTCCTCGAGCGTCTCGTTGTCGATCCAGCCGCTGTTGTCGAGGAACTCGCCGGCGATGCGCAGGGCGAACACGTCCTTGACCACCGGGACGTTGACGGTGACCTGCTGGTCGGTGTTGACGCCGCCGTGCACGGTGCCGGACACGTCGGAGTTGACGTACGCGCCGTACTTCTCGAGGTCGGGTTGGTTGGTGATGAAGCGGATCGTGCCGCCTTCGGAACTGGCGCCATAAAGGGTGCCCTGCGGCCCGCGCAGTACCTCGACCCGATCGAGATCGAGGATGCGCGGCTGTGCCGCACCCTGATAGCCGTTCTGCGTGATGATCGGCACCTCATCCATGTAGATGCCGACCGTGGGATTGCCGACCGTCGAGCTGACGCCGCGTATCGAGATGTTGTCCTGCCCGGGTCCGTTGTGCGCCGCGAACGAGACGCCCGGCAACACGCGCGTGATATCCTCGTAACTCTCGATGTGGTGGTCGAGCAGCTCCTTGCCGCTGATCACGCCGACGCTGCCGGGCACCTTGCGGGAGTTCTCGCTGCGCTTGTTGGCGGTGACGACGACCTCTTCGAGCTGTGCCGGCCGCTTGTAGCCGGACTTGCTCTTGGTCGCCGGTGCGACGCCAGTCGGCGGAACGCCGATGACGTCCTTGTCCTGAGCCCGCGCGAGGCCCGCGGGGGTGACACAGAGAAGGGTGACCGGGCCGAGAATCCCCAAGGTCCTGCCGAAAAATGCCAAACGATCCTCCCGTCACGCTGCCTTCGTGTGCGCCAACCTTCGCGATCGCCGTGAGACACCCGTCTCGACTAGAACAGCCTTGCTGTTCTGCTTCAATGGTAAATTTTAGAAAGACAGAGCTGCCGGAGTCCAGAAAATAGTCATGCTGCACGTAAAGCGGAAGGTCACGGCGGATACGGCCGCCGGAGGCGCTCGCGAAGCGGATTTTCTGCCTAGGAAAAGAACAGCTTATTTTCGATCCGGCTTTTCCGCGAGGTGCCGTGCGCCGCAGCCGGCTTTCGATTTCCTTCACACCTGGCGAGGCGCCCGCCCCGTTTATGGCTCGTCGCTTCGAACCGCCCGGTTTCGAAAGCGCCGAAGCTGTGCTGTCAGGTGGCGTAGCTCGGGTTGTCGTGGATGAACGCGGCGATCCCGCCGGGGCTGGTCAGCCACAGATCGGCGCGATGTGCGGCGATGTGCGCCAGCGCCTGGCGGATGCGCCGCAGCCGGAACGGCTGGCCGGCGATGAAGCTGTGCAGGATCACGCTCATCACCAGCGGCTGCTGCACCGCATCCTCGGCGAGTTGGTCGAACTGATCGACGATCATGTCGGCGAACTCGCTGGCGCTCGCCATCCGGCCGATGATCGTCGAACTGTCGTTGATCTCCTGCGAATAGGGGATCGACAGCAGCCGGCCGCGTCGGGTGCGCAGCCAGCAGGGCTGGTCGTCCATGCACCAGTCCAGCAGGTAGCCATAGCCGGCTTCCTGCAGCGCGTCCGGCGTCGTCGGCGTCTCCGCGATCCACGGGCTAGCCCAGCCGCGCGGCGCCTGTCCCTCCGCGGTTCGAATCGATCCCGTCACGCCGGCGATGTAGTCGCGCTCCTGCTGCTCCGTCATGCCGGCGATCGTGTCGGAGTTGGAGCGGCCATGCGCCACGATCTCGCAGCCGCCGGCACGGAACGCGTCCGTCAGTGCCGGCGCCTGGTGGTAGAGTGCGGTGTTGAGCAGGATCGTCGGCGGCAGGTCGAGCGCCTCCATCGCCTGCATGATCCGCCAGACGCCGACGCGGTTGCCGTACTCGCGCCAGGAGGCGTTCAGCACGTCGTGCGCGTCGCTGCCGCCCGGGACGAGGTTCTCCGTCATGCCCTCGCCGAACGCGTAGCACTCGACGCCGAGTGCGACGTAGACCGCGAGCCGCTTGCCGCCGGGCCAGCAGAAATCCGGCCGGGCGGTGATCGGCCGGTAGCCGTACCGGCCATGGTGCCTGAGCATCAGCCGATCCTCCCGGCATCGCGCGTCGGGATCCAGCGCGTCATCCCGACCTCGGTGCCGGCGGCGCGGAGATACATGGCGCGGTAATGCGCGAGCCAGGGTGCCGCGTCGCGCGCGGCCTGAGCGGCACCGTCCTGTTCGCGGGCGACTGCGCGCGCTTCCGCACGCAGCGCCTTCTCGTCGATCGTGCTCAGCGCGCCGTCGCGCATCACCACGTGGCCATCGACCATCGTCAGCCGCACCGAGGAGCCGTTCTCGCAATAGACCAGCTGGCGGTCGAGGTCGTTGAGCGGGGTGAAGGCGAGCGTGTCGAGGTCGAGCATGATCAGGTCGGCGCGCAGGCCGGGCGCCACCGCGCCGATGCGCCCGGTCTGGCGCATCGCCCGCGCCCCGCCGGTCACCAGGCAATCGAGCAGCTCCGCCGCACGCGGCCAGCGCTGGTAGTCCGGATCGGCGACGTTGTGGATCAGCCCGGCCATCTTCGCCACCGCCCAGAGATCGACCGCGTCGTCGGCGATCGCCTCGTCGCTGCCCAGGCAGATCGGGATGCCGCGCTCGCGCAGCCGGCGGAACGGCATCACGCCGCTGCCCAGGCGCAGGTTGCTGATCGGATTGTGCGCCACCACCGCGCCGGCCGCGGCGATGGTGTCGAGATCGTCGTCGTCCATCCAGACCGCGTGGATCACGTTGGTGCGCTCGCTCAGCGCGCCGCGCCGCGCCGTCTCCTGCAGCAGCGAAGCGCCGCGCATCTGGCCGAGCACGCGCTGCGTCCGCGTCTCCAGGATATGGATGTAGAAGGGCAGGTCGTGCGCCTGCGACAGCGCCTCCAGCGCACTCAGGTAAGCGTCCGAGACGCGTTGCGGCGCCGAGCACGACACCGCCGCCATCAGCCGCCCTCCGCAGGCGCCGTGCCAGCGCTCGAGCAGGTGGCGGTAGCGCGCCAGCAACTCGTCCGCCTGCGCCGGGGCGGGTGCCTGCAGGCGCTGCCGCAGCGCCGGCGGCACGGCATCGCCCAGGAACGGCAGCTTGCCGATCTCCGGCAGGTCGGACTGGTCGAGCGCCACGCGGGCGCGCATCCCGCTATCGGCGTAGGCCTGCAGGATCGCATCGATGACCTCGTCGGTCGGGACCGGGACGAGGAAGGCATCGTCCTGCACCGCCGTAACCCCGCCCTTCAGCATCTCGGCGCAGCCGAGCAGGGTGCGGACGTACGCCCAGCGCGGCGAGGGCATCAGCCCGGGCAAGCCGGGGCTCTCGTAGAGCATGAACAGCTCGAGCGGCAGGCTGTCGAGCGAGCCCTTGAGGTGGTTGACCGAGGAGTGGAAGTGGCCGTTGACCAGGCCCGGCATCACCAGATGGCCGCGCGCGTCGATCACCTCGACCCCATCTCCCGGGCCGGTGACCGCGATGCTTCCGGCCTGCGCCACCGCGGCGATGACGGCGCCGTCTACCAGGATGTCGGCCTGCTCGGTCACCGGACGGCCGGGCACGAAGGAGCGCAGCGTGGCACCCCGGAACAGGGTCTTCATGCGACGCGCCGTTCGCCCGGCAGCCGTGGCGCCGTCGCGCAGTCGGCGCGCGTGCTGGTGCTCAGCCCGTCCTCGACCAGGCCGTCAGCCATCTTCAGCGCGACCACCACGCCGTCGATCACCGGCACGCCGGGCTCCGGCGGTCGGCTGCACCAGCGACCACACCCCGGCGCTGAGGCTCCTGCGGGCCGGCCGGATCGGGCTCGAGCACCGGCTTGCATGGCGGCTGTCCTCCTCTCGCGGCGCCGTTTGCCGAAGCAACAAGCACGCCAAGGGCATGCGACCCGGCTTTCGACCACCGCTTGCGCGAAACCGGTCGGAGGCTCTCTCACTACGCCATGATGATGTTCAGCCCGGCCTGTTCCAGCGGCCGCAGCGCCGGCGCGGCCGCCCCGGTATCGGTGACCAGCAGCTCCGCATCCTGCACCTTCATGATCTTCGCCGTCGCGACGTGGCCGATCTTGCCGTGGTCGGCGACGAACACGACGCGCGAGGCGGCGGCGACGATGGCGTGCTTGACCTCCGCCTCCTCCCAGCTCTGCGTGGTGAAGCCTTTCTCTGCATCGACCCCGGAACAGGCAACGAAGGCGACGTCGGCATTGATCTGGCGCAGCAGCGTGGTGGCGAAGGGCGAGATCAGGCAGCGCTGCGGCTTGGCCACGGTACCGCCGGTGACGATCACCTTCACTCCCATGTGGGTCTCGAGCTCCAGCGCCACGTCCAGCGCCGGCGTCACCACGGCGACGTCCTGCAGCGTTGCGGGCAGCGCGCGCGCCAATGCCAGGGTGGTGCTGCCGGCGTCGATGATGATGGTCTCGCCGTCGCGCACCAGGCTCGCCGCCATCTCGCCGATGCGCCGCTTCTCCTCCTCGAAGGCGTTGTGCAGCGGGTGCAGCGAGCGCTGGAACCGGGCCGGCCGGATCGCGATCGCGCCGCCGCGCAGCCGCCGCAGCACCTGCTGTCGTTCCAGCGCGTCGAGGTCGTTGCGTATGGTCACCACCGACACTCCGAGCGCGTCCGACAGCGAGGCCACCGTCACCTTGCCCTCGATCCTGAGCCTGTCGATGATCTCCTTCTGGCGGCTGACCGCCCCGAACGCGGTCATCGGTGCCGCGGCTTCCGTCCGGACCGGTTTTCGTTCTTCATCGCAAGCACTTCTCTCGGACAGATCTGGCCGAACCGCGGGTGATGTCGTTTTCTGCTAAGCCTTACGCTCGCACGGATTTCCATCGTCTTCCAAGCCTGCCAAAGCTCTTCGAAGCGCTTTTGCGACGATGGCTTTCGAAGATAGTCCTTGTCCGCGGCCGAGGGGCGCCGCATCGTCGCGTGCCGCCGCGCCGGAGCCCTCGATGAGCGTTGCCCTGACACCGCTGCTGGCGGCGAATTCTCCGCTCGATATGCGTGCGCGTCGCCTGGTCGCGGCGCTGTTCGCGCGGGAGCAGCAGCTGATGGCGGCGCTGCCCACCGACGAGCCGCGTGACCCGAAGCGCCTGCACCGGGTGATGCTGACCCGCGGCGAGATGTTCGGCCAGCCGGACGCGATCCGAACGACCTGGTTGCACGAGGACACGTCGGTCGACCGGATCGCGCGCCAGCTGGCCGATGGCGGCCTGAACCGCGTCTATCTGGTCGGCTGCGGCGACTCGCTCGCGGTGATGATCGGCCTGCGCCTTCTGCTCGAACGTATGCTGGGCGTCCCCTG
Source organism: uncultured Acetobacteraceae bacterium (assembly GCA_964242335.1). Lineage (GTDB taxonomy): Bacteria > Pseudomonadota > Alphaproteobacteria > Acetobacterales > Acetobacteraceae > Lichenicoccus. The sequence goes on from CAXTAY010000003.1 coordinate 156,352, forward strand.
CGAGCCGGTGCAGGCGCTCGACTTCGCCTATTATTACGGCACCCTGCTCGGACCGGACACGCTGGTCGTCAGCCTCAGTTCCAGCGGCACCACCACGCGCACGGTGGAGGCGCTGCTGATCGCGCGCGCGCGCGGCGCCCGCACGCTGGCGCTCAGCAACAATCCCGGCTCCGCGCTGATGGCGGAGTCCGAGCACGGCCTGCTCGTGCACGCGCAGCGCCGGGGGTGGCCGACCCAGTCGAGCACGGCGGCACTGGCGCTGCTCTGCCGGCTCGCGGTGCGGATCGGCTTGATGCGGCGGCGACCGGAGGCGGCGGCGCTGGAGCGAGCCCTGAGCGGCCTGCCGGACCGGATGGCCGAGATCCTGCTCAGCCTCGACCCTGTGCTGGCCGGTCTCGCCGAGGCGGAGGCCGGCAAGACGATCTTCCTGTTCACCGGCGGCGGCCCGGCCTACGCCTCGGCCCTGTTCGGCGCCGTTAAGATGAAGGAATGCGCGCCGGACCATGCCATGGCGATCCCGCTCGAGGAGTTCCACCACTATAATTCGCAGAAGCCGGGCGACCCCCTGTTCGTGCTTGCCCCGTCCGGACCCTCGGTCGCGCGCGCCCGCGACACCGCGGAGGAGGGACGCCGCTGGGGCGGCCGCATCTACGGCGTGGTGCACGAGGCGGAGACGGCGCTCGATGCGTGCAGCGACCAGGTGATCCGGCTGCCGGACGTGCCCGAGTGCCTGGCGGCGCTCACCCTGACGCTGCCGCTGCAGCTGTTCGCCTATCACGTCGCGATGGCGAAGTTCCGGCGCGCCGGCGCGGCGATCCCGGCCTGAGCGAGCGCGGCGTGCCGCCGGCGCCGCGCCTGGTCTGCCTGGGCAACCTCAGCCTCGATAATGTGGTACAGCCGGGGATCGCGTCATCAAGCGGCATGACGCACTCGGCCCGCGCCGGGGGCGATGCGCTCTACGGCGTGCTGGCGGCGCGGCTCGTGCTGCCGGAGACCGCGATGCTGGCGCCGGTCGGTCGCGACCTGCCGCCCGACATGGCCGCGTTGCTCGCGTCGTACGGCCTCTCGCCGGAGGCAATGCCGCGTCGGGACCGACCGACCCTGCGCAACCGGATCGTCTATGAGACCCACGACCGGCGGGTCGTCACGCTGCTGTCGGAGGACGCGGACTTCGAGGTCCTGTCGCCGCGCAGCGCCGACATGCCGGAGCACTACTGGGCGGCGGATGCCTTCATGATCCTGGCGATGACGCTGGAGGCGCAGCGCGACCTGGTGCAAGGCTGCCGCAGCCGGACCCGCGCGCTGGTGGCACTGGATCCGCAGGAGGAATATGTCGAGGGCAACGTCGAGGCGATCCTCGATCTGATCACGCGAGTGGACGTGTTCATGCCCAGCCTCGATGAGGTGCGCCGCCTGTTGGGTCATGCCGAGCCCGCTCGCGCCGCGAGGCAGCTCGCGGCGCGCGGACCCGGCATCGTGGTGGTCAAGATGGGTGCCGAGGGCAGCTTGATTCATCAGGCTGCGACCGGCCGCGACATCGTCATGCCGGCCTATCCGGTGCGCCCGTTCGACGCCACGGGTGCCGGCGACGCCTACTGCTCGGCGTTCATGGCGGCCCTGGTGACGATGCCGGGCGATCCGCTGCGCGCCGGCGCGGCGGGTGCGGTGGCGGCCTCCTACGCCGTCGGCGGCTATGGGATCGACGGCCTCGTCGCGGCGAGTGCCGCCGATCTCGGCGCACGGCTCGAGCACTGGTCCGGCTTCCGGTCGATCCGGGCAAAATGCCCCTGGACGCGTAACACTCCGGAACCCTGAACGCGCTGCTCGATTACCACCTGCGATGGGCCGGGGTGTTCCCTGGATGACCCTGGCGGAAGCGATCCGGACAGATCGCATCCGTCGCAGTTCCACGCTCACCGGATCTCAAGCAATGCACGTGACCAGAGGATGAGTGCGACAGCACATCGACGACGCCGCATCCGGCATCACGAGCAGATCAGCCAACAGGAATCGTCGAAGCATCTTCAGCCCGGATCCTGACGTGCGTTCAGGCATGGCCGGGACCCTGAGGGCGACGAACATGTCGGTCGTCCCCAGGCTGCTGGCATCGGCATCGCTGTTGTCGCTCGGCGGATGCTCGCTGGGCCAGTTCTGGGTGCTGCAACCGCGCGGCCCGGTTGCCGAGACCAGCCTGTATTCGCTGCTGGTCGAGACGGCCGCGATGATGCTGATCATCGGCCCGACGACGCTGCTGATCCTGTGGTGCATCTGGCGCTATCGCAAGGCGAATGCGAGGGGCGCCTACACTCCGGGCTGGTCGCATTCGCTGTCGATCGAGATCATCTCATGGGGTTTCCCGCTCGCCATCGTGGCGTTCCTGAGTTGCCTCTCGTACTGGGGCACCTTCCGAGTGAACCCGTTCAGCCCCGGCGTGATGGCGCCGGGCTTGAACCCCGACAACGACAGGAAGCCAGTCGACGTCGAGGTGGTTACCACTGACTGGCAGTGGCTGTTCATCTATCCCGATCACCACATCGCTGCGGCGAACGAACTCGTGGTGCCGGTACACACGCCGATCCGCTTCCGCATGACGTCTGCGACGGTCTCGAACGACTTTTATATCCCGCAGCTCGCCGGCCAGATCGACATCATGCCGGGGATGCTGACCAAGCAGGGCCTGATCGCGAACCAGCCAGGCGTCTACGAAGGGATCGCCGGCGAGTTCAACGGCCCGGGCTTCTCGTGGATGCAGTTCAAGACACGCGTGGTGTCGCAGGCCGCGTTCGAGCGGTGGACGAGCGACGTGGGAAGATCCTCCAAGCATCTCGACCAGGCCGAGTTCGATCGGTTCGCGACACCGACGATCAATCGAAGCGGCAAGGCGATCTACTTCTCCGCAGTGGACGACAAGCTGTTCGGCCACGTCATTCAGGACGTCATGATGGGCAAGATCTATCCCACGCCACCCAACATGACCGAGAAGAAGTCCTCGCAGGCGCCGGGAGGTCGGCAGCCGGAGAAGGCCGCCGCCTCGTCGTCGCCCTAATCAGGAATCGCGCACCATGGTCAATCTGGAAGGTCATTGGAGCCCGCTCCTCGGCCGGCTGACGCTTTCGGAAATCCCTTACGACAACCCGGTCGTCGGCGGCGCCTTCGTGTTCGCCGTGCTGCTCGGGCTGCTCATCCTGGCGGTGATCACCTATCTCGGTAAGTGGGGCTATCTCTGGCGCGAGTGGCTAACCACGGTCGACCACAAGCGGATCGGCATCATGTACGTGATCGTCGGCGTCGTGATGCTGTTCCGCGGCTTCGTCGACGCGATCATGATGCGCACCCAGCAGATGCTCGCGGCCGGGCCGGCATCGGTCGGCTATCTCGGCGCCGAGCACGGCTACCTGCCGCCGTACCATTACGACCAGATCTACGGGTCCCACGGGACCATCATGCTGATCTTCGCGGCGACGCCGATCCTGGCCGGCTTCATGAACTACCTGCTGCCGCTGCAGATCGGCGCGCGCGACATGGCGTTCCCGTACCTGAACGCGGTCGGGCTGTGGATGACGGTGGTCGGCGCCGGGCTGGTGATGCTCTCGCTGTTCGTCGGCGACTTCAGCCACGCCGGCTGGAGCGGCCTCGCGCCGCTCACGGAGATGCCGTACAGCCCCGATGTCGGGGTGGATTACTGGAGCTGGGCGCTGCAGATCGGCAGCATCGGCACCACGCTCGGCGCGGTCAACATCATCGCGACCATCATCAAGATGCGCGCGCCCGGCATGACCTGGATGCGCCTGCCGATGTTCACCTGGACGGCGCTGACCACCAACGTCATCGGGCTGACCGCCTTCCCAGTGCTCGGCGTCGCGATCGGCCTGCTGACCCTCGACCGCTATTTCGGCACCCACTTCTACACGACCGGGTTCGGCGGCAACTTCATGCTCTACACCGACCTGTTCTGGATCTGGGGCCACCCGGAGGTGTATTTCATCATCCTTCCGGCCTGGGGCATGATGTCGGAGATCATCCCGACCTTTTCGGAAAAGCCGCTGTTCGGCTACCCGGTCATGGTCGCGGCGAGCCTGAGCATCGGCTGCATCTCCTGGACCGTCTGGCTGCACCATTTCTTCACCATGGGTGCGGGACCGGTCGTCAGCGTGTTCTACAGCGTGTCGACGATGCTGGTGTCGATCCCGACCGGCGTGAAGGTGTTCAACTGGGCCTTCACCATGTATCGCGGCCGCCTCAGCTTCACGACGCCGATGCTGTGGGCGGTCGCGGCGATCTTCATGCAGCTGATCGGCGGCCTGACCGGCATGATGCTGGCGATCCCGGCGATCAACTACATGACCCACAACAGCGTGTTCGTCGTGGCCCATTTCCACTGCGTGATCATGGTGACGCTGTTCGCCTCGATCGCCGGTGCCACGTTCTGGTTTCCCAAGGTATTCGGCTTCAAGCTCGACGAGGCGAGCGGGCAGGTGGTGTTCTGGCTGTTCATCGCCGGCACTTTCACCGTCTTCACCGCCATGTTCGCGCTCGGCTTCGCCGGCATGCCGCGGCGCCTCGCCTACATCCCCTACGCGGGCTGGAAGCCGCTGCTGGTGATCGAGGAGTTGGGCGTCTTCATGTACATCGCCGGCCTCGTCGCGTACGTCTATCAGATCTATGTCAGCGTCCGGAAGCGGGTCGAGAACCGGGTCGACATGGACGCCTGGGGCACCACCCGCAGCCTCGAGTGGATGACCCACTCCCCGGTGCCGGCGTACAACTTCGCGCTGATCCCGCACGTCAATGCGCGCGACGAGTGGGCCTGGCGCAAGGCGAACGGCCTCGGCGGGGTGATGCCGGATCACTACGAGGACATCGAGGTTCCGCTCAACACCATGGTGCCGCTGCTGATCGGGGCCGCCACCGCGGCGTTCGGATTCGCGATGGTGTGGCGCATCTGGTGGCTCGCGATCATCGCGATGATCGCGGTCGTCGCCATCATCGTCATCCGCTCCTTCGGTGGCAGCACCGGCACCAAGATCACCGCGGACGAGGTCCGGCGCACCGAGCGTGCGGCGGCGAACTGGCGTCCGCGTCCGAACCCGGGTGGTGGCATGCTGCCAGGCGGCGTGGTCGCGTTCGGTGCCGAGAAGGCCGCTGATATCGGGCGGCGACGCTGAACACGATGCGCGTCCCGTTGAGGCCTTGCCCCTGGAGGTCGGCCCCCCGGCCGGCTTCGGTCACATCAAGCCAAGGCCATGCCCGATGAACGCAGCCGTCGATCACGGCCCGGACCCGCGCCACGCGAAGCTGTGGGACGACACCACCCACGAGCACGACCTGATGAGCACGCGCATGCTCGGCTTCTGGCTATACATGCTGAGCGACTCGCTGATCTTCGCAGCCCTGTTCGCCGCCTATGAGGTTCTCAGCTACGACACCAGCATCTTCGGTGGTCCGTCGCCGCGCGAGGTGGCGTCACCGATCTATGCCTATGCCGAGACGGTGGCACTGTTCACCAGCGTGCTCGCCTACGGCATCGCCATGGTCGAGCTCAGGCGCGACCGGCCGCGCGCGCTGATCGCCTGGGTCGCCGTCGCCTTCGTGATCGGCTCCGCCTTCCTGGGCATGGAATGGCACGAGCTCTCCAGGCTGGCGCAGAGCGGCGCGACGCCGCAGCGCAGCGGCTACCTGTCCATCTTCTTCACCCTGATCGTGGTGCACGGGATACACATCGCCTTCGGCCTGCTCTGGATGGTCGTGCTCGGGGGCCAGGTCGCACGCAGCGGCCTCACCTTGCTGGTGACCTACCGGCTGGCCAACCTGAAGATCTTCTGGCTCTACCAGACGCTGATCTGGACCTTCGTCTACACCTTCGTCTACCTGCGGGGTTCGCTCTGATGGCCGTCGACAACCAGGAGCCTTGGGAACATCCCGAGATCAAGCTGGCCAACGAGGGCCAGTACATCATCGGCTACCTCGTCTCGCTGGCCCTGCTGGGCCTGTCGCTGCTGCTGGTCACGACCCACGTGGCGGCGCCGACGACACTGCTGCTGCTGATCTCGGCGATCGCCCTGGTCACCGTGATGGCGCAGCTCATCCTGCTGTTCCACCTCGACTTCTCCGAGACGCAGCGTTGGAACTCGCTGACGCTGATGCTGAACGTGCCGCTGCTGATCCTGTCCGTCGGCCTGACCTCGTGGATGTTCCGCGCCCTGTACACCCACGTCATGGCGCCCGGCCTGATGCCGCACTAGCTTTTCAGCCGATGTTGCGGAGCGCCAGCTTGCCGCCATACTGGGCATCATCAGCCCGGGCCGCGCCAGGACCGGGGTAGCCCCAGACGTCGCCCCAGACGTCGCGAGGAGGTGCGCGATGAGCGAGCCGGGACGGTCCAACGTGCTGCTGCGCGCCTACCGATCGCTGATGCCCCGGGATGCTCGCTTCATCGAGTATTTCTGCCAGCACTCGAGGCTGATCGTCGCCGCGGCGCAGTCGTTCCGCGCCCTGATGTCGGGAGACGGCCATCCCGATCAGCACGTCGCCGAGATCAACCGGCTGGAGGATGCGGCGGACGGGATCACGCGCGCGACCATCTTCGCGATCCACAGGACCTTCATCACGCCGTTCGACCGTTCGCAGATCCTCGATCTGATCACGGCACTCGACGACACCATCGACCTGATGAAGGATACCGGCCGTCGCATGCTCCGCTACGGCGTCGCCTTCACCCCGGAGATGCAGGCGATGGCGGACTGCGCGGTGCGCGCCTCGACGCTGATCCGCGACGCGATGCCGCTGCTCGGCTCGATCGGCCCCAGCGCCGAGGCGCTGAGCACGATGTCGGTGGCGGTGCGCGTCATCGAGAGCGAGGCGGACGAGCAGCTCGATCGCGGGCTGCGCATCCTGTTCGCCAGCGACGGCTCCCCCGGCTACAAGCTCACCGTAGAGAAGGTCTACGACTTGGTGGAGGCGGTGGTCGACCGCTGCGAGGACATCGTCGACGTGATCGACGGCATCGTCGTGGAACAGGTCTAGGCCGGAACCGGTGGGCGCCGTCGACAGCACGCCGTTCCTGGTCGGCCTGATCGGCTTCGCGCTGACGTTCGATTTCCTGAACGGCCTGCACGACAGCGCCAACTCGATCGCCACCGTGGTCGCCACCCGGGTGCTGCGGCCGCTCACTGCGGTGCTGTGGGCGTCGTTCTTCAACTTCATCGCCTTCGCGGTGTTCGGGCTGCACGTCGCCGCGACCATCGGCCATGGCGTGATCGCCGCGGCCGCGGTCGATCCCCTGGTGATCTTCGGCGCGCTGGGCGGCGCGATCACCTGGAACCTGCTCACCTGGTGGCTCGGCATCCCCTCCAGCAGCAGCCACGCCCTGGTCGGCGGGCTGGTGGGGGCAGGGATGGCGAAGGCCGGTCCGGCCGCGGTGATCTGGGGCGGCCTCGGCACCATCGGGGCGGCGATCATCCTGTCGCCGCTGACCGGCCTGGTGCTGGCGATGACGCTGGTGCTGGCGGTCTCCTGGCTCGCCGTCCGCTCCACCCCGTTCGCGGTCGACCGCCGCTTCCGCAGGATGCAGTTCGTCTCGTCGGCCCTGCTGAGCCTGGCGCACGGCGGCAACGACGCCCAGAAGACCATGGGCATCATCACGATCCTGCTCTACTCGCGGCACCTGCTGTCCGGCGGCTTCCACGTGCCGTTCTGGGTGGTGCTGAGCTGCCAGTCGGCGATGGCGCTGGGCACCCTGTGCGGCGGCTGGCGGATCGTGCGCACGATGGGCTCGCGGATCACGCACCTGACCCCGATGCAGGGCTTCAGCGCTGAGACCGGCGGCGCGCTGGCGCTGTTCGGCGCCACCTGGCTCGGCATCCCGGTCTCGACCACCCACACCATCACCGGCTCGATCGTGGGCGTTGGCGCCGCCCGCCGCGTCTCGGCGGTGCGTTGGGGCGTGGCCAGGAGCATCACCGTCGCCTGGGTGATCACCCTTCCTGCCTCCGCCGCCGTCGCCGCCGCCTGCTACTGGCTCGGCAGGGTGGCGACGCGGTAGCTGCAGGCCGATGCGGCGTCGACGCCTAGCCGAACGCCGGTTTCCGGTTCAAGGTATATCGTTCTTGCCCAGGAAGGAAATCCGTCCATGCCGCAAAGCTCGGCACTCCCCACCTACAGCGCCATCTACGCGTTCGGCGACAGCCTGTCGGACGCCGGCAACGTCTCGATCCTGACCGCGACCGTCGGCACCGAGCCGGTCTCGCCGCCCTATGCGCAGGAGAAATACGGCTCGGCCACCGGCAACGTGTTCAGCAACGGCCCGACCTGGGTGCAGGATCTGTCCGGCGCCCTCGGCCTGGGCACGCTCGCCCCGAGCCTGGCGAACGGCACCGACTTCGCCTATGGCGGTGCCGAGACCGGCTCGACGCCGCAGAACAGCGGCAACCCGCAGATCGGCCTGCTCTCGCTTCCGACGCAGCTGCAGCAGTTCCAGGCCAAGGTAACGACGCCGGCGACCAATGCGCTCTACACGATCTCGATCGGCGCCAATGACCTGTTCGACGTCCTGGACAGCACCGGCCTGACCGCGCAGCAGCAGACCACCGACGTGGCGGCTGCCGTCACCAACGAGATCAGCTTCGTCAACCAGCTGGTCGGCGACGGCGCCAAGAACCTGATGGTGATGGACGTGCCCGATCTCGGCAAGACGCCGTCCTATAGCCAGGGCGGCTCGGCCGCCGAGGCGACGCAGCTTTCCAGCGAGTACGACACGGCCCTGATCAGCCAGCTCGCCGGCATCGCCAGCACGGACTCCGTCCGCATCGACGTGATCAACGCCTTCCAGCTGATCGACCAGGCGGTCGCCGATCCGGCCGGCTACGGTCTGACCAACGTCACTTCCCCGGTCTGGACCGGGAACTTCACCAGCGCCAGCAGCGGCACGCTGGTGTCCAGCGATCCGACGGTGCAGGACCAGTACCTGTTCTTCGACCACGAGCACCCGACCGAGACCGGCCACCAGGCGCTCGCCACCACCGCGGAGGACGAGCTCGGCGGCAACGGCGTGGTCGCCCTGCCCACGGGCAACCAGTACTACCAGGCGGCGGCCGGGACCACGGTGCTCACCGGCGGCGGCAACGACACCGTGAGCGCCACGTCAGGACAGGTCACGGTGATAGGCGGCCCCGGCACCCTGACCTTCGTCGGCGGCACCGGTGCCAGCTCCGTCACCGGCAGCACCGGGGCGGTGACGATCTTCGGCGGCACCGGCGGCGGCAGCTTCGGCGGCGGTGCCGGCGGCCCCAACATCCTCATCTCCGAAGGTGCCGCCGGCGCCAACACGACCCTCGTCGGCGGCGCGTCCGGCGACCGGATCTTCGGCTCCGCGGCGGGCAACGACCTGCTGGTCGCCTCGGTCGGGCGAGACTCGATCCTCGGCGGCGGGGGAAGCACGACGATCGACGGCGGCGCCAGCGCCGGCAGCGTCATCTTCACCGGCGGTGGCGCCACCACCGTCGATGGCGGCGCCGCGGGTGCCGACACCATCGTCGGCGGCAGCGGGCCCGTGAACGTCGCCGCCGCCGGCGACGCGATATTCGGCACCTCGGGCGCGCTGCAGGTCAGCGGCAGCACGACCCGCGCGGATTCGATCATCGGCGGCGCCGGGGCGCTCAGCGTGACCGGCCACGGCGGCAACATGCTGGTGGTCGCGGCGACCAGCACGTCGAACATCACCACCGGCAACGGCGCCAGCCTGATCCTGGCCAACTCGGGTGCCAACAGTGTCACCGGCGGCTCCGGCTCGCTGCAGGTGCTGTTCGGCGCGGGCACGGCGACGGTGACGGAAGGCTCCGGTGCAGCGATGTTCGACGTGGTGAAGGGGGCGGCGGGCGGAACCGACGTGATCAACGGCTTCAAGACCAGCACCGATCATATCCAGCTGTTCGGCTATGCGGCGAGCGACCTGCAGGTGACGACCAGCAACGGCTCGAGCTTCGTCAGCCTGACCGACGGCACCAAGATCGAGGTCGTCGGCGTGACCGATCTCGGAGGCAGCATCAGCTAGATGTCGAGCTCCGGCACGCGTCGTCGACCGCGTGCCGGAGGCTGCCACGCTGACGGGGCACGAAGCGGCAGGAGCCGTCCTAACCTCACCTTAACGATGTTCTCCTAGCCTGACCGCTGCTCCGGGCGTCTTGAGGCCGATGCGGCAGGGATGGCGATGAAGATACGATCTGATCCGGCCCGATCGGCCGGCCAACGGCCCCGGTTCCGCTCCGTCGAGACGGGCCGCGCGTGGTGTGCCCTCACGGCCCGTCGGGCCGGCGGAGGGCGGGATCCCGACGAATCTCGCAGAGACGGCCGAGCATCGTGAGTTCTGCCGGACAGCGCGAAAGGGTCGCGATCCAGTCTCGGGATGCGACCCCGCAGCCCCGCCAGGTGGACAAGAGCGAGCGCTTCGTCGCCTTCGCCTTCGCCGGCGCGGACATGGTCGTCGAGACAGACGTGGATGGAGTCGTCACCTACGCCGCGGGTGCGTTCCGCACCAAGTTCGGACGCTCGGCGGACTGGTTCGTCGGGCGCCCGGTCCGGGAGCTGTTCGCGCCGGTGGATCACGAGGCGCTGCATGCGGCACTCGCCCTGCTGGTGGAACGCGGTCGCCTGCAGCCGTTGATGATCCGGCTGTCGGACGCCGAGCGGACGCATCTGGCCCTCGCCGGCATCGCCTTGCCGTCACAGGACGCGCCCCTCAGGCTGAGCCTCAGCCTCGCGCGTCCTCCGGCACCGCTGGCCAGCCTGACCCAGGCTCGCACCCCGCACTCGATGGCGCGTGCCACGGAGGCGCGCCTGCGTGACGGCACGCCGTGCGATCTCAAGCTGCTCGAGATCAAGGGGCGCGGAAGCACCGTGATCTCGTCGAGCGAGGTGATCGGGCGCGCGCTCGAGGCCGTGGCACCGGAGGCGGTGGCGAGCGAGATCGCACCGGGCCGGTTCGGCCTGGTGGGATCGGCGGAGTCCGGGGCGGACCTGCTCTCGATCGCCGGCCTCCTGGAGCAGGTGCTGCGCAAGCAGGGCATCGAGGTCTCCGTCGCCGGCCGCCAGTTGAACCTTTCCATGGAGGGACTGACGCAGACCCAGGTGGCGCGCGCGCTGCGCCAGGCACTCAACCTGTTCGCGCGCGGCGGGCCGTCCTCGCTCGACGAGGCAGGTTTCGCCGGCGGTCTCGCCGGCTATATCCGCCGGGCCGGAACACAGGCCGCCGCCTTGCGGCAGACGATCCGGAGCAACCATTTCAAGCTGGTGTTCCAGCCGATCGTCGCCCTGTCCGACCTGTCGGTGCATCATTTCGAGGCGCTGATCCGGCCCGGCTCGGACGCCGGCAGCGCGTTCCAGGGGCCCCAGGACTTCATCATGCTGGTGGAGACGCTCGGACTGGCGGACGAGCTGGACCTGGAGGTTGCGCGCCTGGCCTGCGAGGCCGCCAGCACGGCCGAGGCCGTGGTCGCGTTCAACGTCTCGGGACAGTCGGTGCAGAGCCGCGGCTTCCGCGACCGTCTCGTGCGTCTCCTCTCGACCAGTGCTGCGAGCAAGGCGGGCTTGGTCATCGTCGAGATGACGGAAACTGCGGAGATCGAGGACATCGAGGAGGCTGCACGAACCGCCGATGCGCTGCGTTCGCTCGGCGTGCCTTTCTGTCTCGACGATTTCGGCGCCGGCGCGATCGATATCCGCCTGCTGCGAGAGCTCAGGCCCAACATCGTCAAGCTCGACGGATCCTACATCCCGGGGGTCATACAGGGTGGACGGGAGCGGGCGCTGGTTGCCGGGATGGTCGAGATCGGGCGCGGAGCGGGAGCCGAGATCGTCGCCGAGCGCATCGAGACCAGGGCGGAGGCGGAAGCCCTGCAGGCGCTCGGCGTGCAGTACGGTCAGGGTTGGCTGTTCGGACGCCCGGTCGCGCTGCCGAGCCGTCCGAGTGGCCCGTCCGCTGCACCCAGGCCACGTCGCCGCGGCGCCCAGAAGGAGGATTGGGGCTAGCGCTCGATCCTCCCGGGCCGGATCGGCCCGGGACGTCGAGTCGGTCGCTAGTAGTGCTCCGGCCGGTCGATGTCCGAGATGAGGCCCAACTCCCTCGGCTCCCAGCCGAGGATCGCCCTGGTCCTCTCGCCGGAGGCGGGACCGTTGCCCGCCACCCACATCGCGAGGCCGCCGAAATGCGCCTCGGCTTCCTCGGACGTCAGCGACTTGGCGGGCACCCCGACCTGCCGGCCGATCGCCTCGGCGATCAGCCTGAACGGCACGCCTTGCTCGGCGATGGCGTGGAACGCCTCGTTCCGCGCGCCCCGTTCGAGAGCGAGGCGGAACACGCGGGCGGCATCCAGTCGATGCACGGAGGGCCAGAGGTTCTGTCCGTCTCCGACATAGGCGGAGACGTGTCTCTCACGGGCCACGGCCGCGAGCATGGGAACGAAGCCATGACGTTCCCCGGCGCCGTGAGTCGAGCGCGGAAGCCGGGCCACGCAGGCCCGCAACCCGCGTTCTGCGAGCGCGAACGCCGTCTGCTCCGAGGCGCGCGGAAACGCGGGGATGACGGGCGGCCTGGGCGAGTCCTCTCTGAACGTCTCGCCGACAGGCAGCAGGCCTACGCCGCTTGTCACGACGATCGGACGGTCCGAACCGGCGAGCACCTCGCCGAAGGTCTCGATCGCCTGACGGTCCTCCTCGCTCAGCTCCACGATCTTCGAGATCTCGAGACCGAACGCCGTGTGGATGACGCCGTCGGCGTCGCCAGCACCCCTCCGGAGCACGTCCAGATCGCTCAGCGAACCGAGGACCGGTGTCGCGCCGGCGGCGGCGACCGCCGCGGCCTTCTCCTTCGAGCGCACCAGGCCCAGGACAGCATGACCCGCATCGAGCAGGTCGCGGGTGATCGCCGATCCGACCCAGCCATTCGCTCCCGTCAGGAACACGCGCATGCTATCTCCTTCGCCACATCGAGCGGGCAGGTGCTACCGCCCTTGAGTCAGTGACTGACATAGTGCGGTAGTCAGTCACTGACAAGAAGAGAAGGTGACCCGTTGGCGAGAACCGAGGACGATGTGCGTGCTCGTCTGCAACGGGCGGCGTTGGAGCTGTTCCGGGAGCGCGGCTACGATCAGACGACGGCCGCCGAGATCGCCACGCGGGCCGGCGTGACCGAGCGGACCTTCTTCCGTCATTTTCCGGACAAGCGGGAGGTCCTGTTCGATGGCGAGGCCACGTTGCGAGCGTTCCTGGCAGCTTCGATCGCCGGGGCGCCCGAGGCACTGGGGCCGCTCGATACGCTGTTCAGGGCATTTCGGTCGGTGCAGTCGCTGCTCGAGGACAACCGGCCATTCTCGAAGCCGCGGCACGAGGTCATCTCCGGGACGCCCGCGCTGCACGAGCGTGAGCTCGCGAAGCTGGCGACGCTGGCCGATGCGCTCGCGGCCGAACTGGCGACGCGCGGGGTCGAGGATGTGCAGGCTGTCCTTGCGGCTCGAACCGGCATGGCCGCGTTCTCATACGCCGTGGTGTCCTGGCTCGACGATCCCGGGCCGGGTCTCGGCGAGCATCTCGATCTCGCCCTTCGTGCGCTGGAGGGGCTGTTGACGAAATCCGGCGATTGATCCGCCTGGACCAGGCGTCCGCCGGCCAAGCGACACCGACACCGACACCGACACCGACACCGACACCGACACCGACTGCGACCCGGCGGAACGGTGGGTCCGGATCCGACGGTCGATCACTCCATCCGACGCGTCACGCGGGGCTGGCCGGGTGGGAGGAACGGGAGCACGGCAGCCGTCGTCGCGGCGTCCGGGTGACGCGATCCGGCGGGACCCGGCTCGTCGCGTCGCCCTTGACCATGAAGTTGCAGCGCGACAGATGAAGACGAAGGGTCGCCGAGCTTCCTGGAGTCGGTCATGAGTGAGATGGCACCGGTGCACTTCTTCTCGGCGCTTCAGGATTATCTGGAACGCGGCATCGGCAGCGTCGAGGGCTGGCTCTGGCCCACGACCGCGTCGATGATCGCCGAACTCCTGGTTCGACAGGTTTCGGCCACGGTGCTAGGCGACGTCTGCGAGATCGGTGTGCATCATGGGCGGCTATTCTTGATCCTGGCCAACGCCATGGTGGTCGGCGAGCGCGCCGTCGCGGTCGATGTGTTCGAAGCTCAGGACAAGAACCTGGATGCCTCGGGTGCGGGCGACCGCCGCATCCTCGAGCGGCATATCGCACTGTACGCACCCGGCGCGCGCTGCGAGATCATCCAGGAATCCAGCCTCGACCTGGAACAGACCGGCTTCTGCTCGTCGCGTTTCCGTTTCATCTCGATCGACGGCGGCCACATAGCGAGCATCGTCGTCAACGATCTCCGGCTCGCCGAGCGTACGCTGCTGCCCGCAGGCATCGTGGCGCTGGACGATGTGCTCAATCATGCCTGGCCCGGCGTGGTGACCGGCCTGTCGCGCTATCTGACCGAAGGCGACACTCTCGTGCCGTTCGCGATCATACCGAACAAGCTCCTGTTGGCCGCGGATCAGGCTGCCGCGCAGCGTGGCAAGACGTTTCTGCGGCAGCACTTTCCGCTCGCGTTCTCCAAGTCAGGATTGGAGTTCCTGGGCGGTGTCGTCGACTGCTATGTCGATCATCCATACTACAATCGCGAGACCGGTGCTTGCCTGCGCAGCGAGATCGAAGACCTTCGTCGCCGGTGCGAGGTGCTTGCCGCAAGTCAGTCCGATGGCCTCGTCGCCATCCGCGATGAACGCGACGCCGCGCGCGAGGCGCTCGATGCGATGCGGCATCAGCACGAGGTCGTCACGGCCGAGCTGGCCGGATCCCGCGACGCGCTCGCGACGCTGCACGCAAGCAGGTCCTGGCAGATCACCGGACCGCTGCGAGGTCTGGTCTCGCTCGCCAGGTATCGGCGCTCGAACCCCGGCCTGTCCGGACGGAACACGGCGGTGATCGACTAGGAGATCGGCGACCCGCCGGTGGCGCATCGGCTTCGGCTTGAAGGCGGCCCGGACACTTGCCGTCCCAGCCTATGCGACGCCCGGTCGAACATCGACACGGTCCGGTCGCGGAGCGTCTCGCGCGTTCAGCCGGAGGGTCCGGTGGTCGGGATGATCGTCCGGACGATCGAGGCGTCGAGCGCTTCGTACTCGTGCAGTCCGATCGTCTCGTAGAGCTCCCGGCGGGTCTGCATCCGGTCGAGCATGCCGTGGGTGCCACCGTCGCGCCGGATCGCCTCGAACAGCTCCTGCTGCGCCTTGTTGGCGACGCGCAGCGAACTGACCGGCCAGATCACCATCGCGTAGCCGAACTGCTCGAACTCGGCGGCGGTGAAGAACGGCGTGCGGCCGAACTCGGTCATGTTGGCGAGCAGCCTGACGCCCGGCAACCGGGCAGCGAAGGCGCGGAACATCTCGGCGTTGTCCAGCGCCTCGGGAAAGATCGCGTCGGCTCCGGCCTGCAGGTAGAGCTTGGCCCGCGCCACCGCCCCGTCCATTCCCTCGGAGGCTACGGCGTCGGTGCGCGCGATGACCAGCAGGCTGCGCCTGGCGCGCACCGCGGCCGCGATCTTGGCCGCCATGTCGGCGGGAGCGGCCAGCTTCTTGTCGTTCAGGTGACCGCACTTCTTCGGCAGCAGCTGGTCCTCGAGATGCACGCCGCCCGCGCCCGCCTCCTCGAAGCTGCGCACCATGTGCATGACGTTCAGCGCCTCGCCATAGCCGGTGTCGCCGTCCACCAGCACCGGCAACATCGAGGCGCGAGCGACCTGGCGGATGAAGAAGGTGACCTCGTCGACGGTGATGATGCCGAGATCGGGCAGCCCCATCGAGGCCGTCATCGCGGCACCGGAGAGATAGCAGGCCTCGAACCCGGCAGCGCGGGCCTGCAATGCCGCGTGGCCGTTATGGGTGCCGGGGATCTGCAGGATCCCGGGCCGCTCCAGCAGCCGGCGCAGGCGCACCCCCGCGGCCTCTGCCGGCTGCTCGTCGGCGATCAGGTAGGGCATGGCGATCTCCTCACGGTCGATCGGCGAGCGGCACGAAGACCCGGTTCTCCGGGCCGACATAGTGCGCGGTCGGGCGGATGATCTTGCCGTCCTGCCGCTGCTCGATGACGTGCGCCGACCAGCCGGCGGTGCGGGCGATGACGAACAGCGGCGTGAACATCGACGTCGGCACGCCCATCGCCTGGTAGGAGACGGCCGAGAACCAGTCCAGGTTGGCGAACATGCGCTTCGCCGCCGCCATCACGCTCTCGATCCGCTCGGCGACCTGGAAGCGGACCAGCGATCCGCCCTCGACGCCGAGCTCGTGGGCGATCTGCTTGATCACGCCGTTCCGCGGGTCCGAGACGGTATAGACCGGATGGCCGAAGCCGATCACCACCTGCTTGCTCTCGAGGCGGCCGCGTATGTCCGCCTCCGCCTCGTCCGGGGTGGCGTAGCGTTGCTGGATCTCCAGCGCCGCCTCGTTGGCGCCGCCGTGCCTGTGACCGCGCAGCGCGCCGATGCCGCCGGCGATGGCGGAGTACAGGTCCGACCCGGTTCCGGCGATTACGCGCGCGGTGAAGGTCGAGGCGTTGAACTCGTGCTCGGCATAGAGCACCAGCGAGGCATGCATCGCCTGCACCCAGCTCGGCCGCGGCCGGTCGCCGTGCAGCAGGTGCAGGAAGTGGCCGCCGATGCTGTCGTCGTCGGTCTCCACCTCGAGGCTCACGCCGTTATGGCTGCGGTGGTACCAGATCAGCAGCATCGAGCCGAGCGAGGCCAGCAGCCGGTCGGCGATGTCCCGTGCGCCGGCGGCGGACTGGTCCTGCTTCTCGGGCAGCACGCAGCCGAGTGCCGAGACGCCGGTGCGCATCACGTCCATCGGATGCGCCGCCGCCGGCAGCTGCTCCAGCACCGCGCGCACCGCGGCCGGCACGCCGCGCAGGCGCCTGAGCTTCAGCCGGTAGGCGGCGAGCTCGGCCGCGTTCGGCAGCGTGCCGTGCACCAGCAGGTGCGCGATCTCCTCGAAGCTGCAGGCGCGGGCGATGTCGATGATGTCGTAGCCGCGGTAATGCAGATCGTTGCCCGATTGGCCGACGCTGCACAGGGCGGTGCTGCCGGCGACGACGCCGGACAGCGCCACCGACTTCTTCGGCCGGGGGGCAGTCATGGTCTCGCTCATCGCTGGCTCCTCTGCTCTAGAAGATCCCCGCGGCGCCGACCGTGAGGCGTCCGTCGGGCATCGCCACGTTCAGCTGCGACAGCGCCTCGGCCGGCAGCGTCGGCAGGCGCTGCACCACCTCGAGGAAACGCTCGACCTCGGAGGCGGCGAGGATGCCCTCGGTCAGGATCCTAAACTTGCGCAGGTAGTCCGGACGGCTCCAGGGCGTGGCACCCAGGGTGTGCGCGTGCGCCACCGCCAGCTCGTCGGCGATCACCTGGCCGCTCTGGAGGGTGATGACGATCCTGCCGCCGAACGCCTTCACCGACGGATCGTCGGCGTGGTAGCGCGCGGTCCATCGCGGGTCCTCGACGGTGCGTATCTTCTGCCACAACGCGACCGTGTCGGGACGCCGCGCGCGAGCCGGGTCGTAGGAGCGCACGTGGTGCCACGCGCCATCCTGCAGCGCCACCGCGACGATGTACATGATCGAGTGGTCCAGCGTCTCGCGCGAGGCGGTCGGATCGAATTTCTGGGGATCGTTCGAGCCGGTGCCGATCACGGTATGGGTGTGGTGCGAGGTCTCGATCAGGATGTCGCGCACCTCGGCCCAGTCGCCGATCCGCCTGCCCAGCGCGAAGCTGAGGTCGATCAGCGCCTGGCTCTGGTACTCGGCGGAGTGCTCCTTGGTGTAGGTGTCGAGGATCGCGCGCTTCGGCTCGCCCGGCGCCGGCAGCGTCACCCGGTAGCGCGCCTGCCTGCCGCCCAGCATCCAGGCGATCACCCCGTCCTCGCCCTCGTAGATCGGGCTCGGCGAGCCCTCGCCGCGCATGGCGCGGTCCACCGCCTCGATCGCCAGCTTGCCGGCGTGGCTCGGCGCGAACGCCTTCCACGACGAGATCTCGCCCTTGCGCGACTGCCGCGTCGCCGTCGTCACGTGCAGCGCCTGCTGCACCGACTGGTAGATCACCGGCGTGGGCAGGCCGAGCAGGGTGCCGATGCCGGCGGCGGCCGACGGACCGAGATGGGCGACGTGGTCGATCTTGTGCGCGTGCAGGCTGATCGCGCGCACCAGGTCGACCTGGATCTCGTAGCCGGTGGCGACCCCGCGCAGCAGCGCCGCACCGCTGCGTCCGGCCTGCTGCGCCACCGCCAGCAGCGGCGGGATGTTGTCGCCGGGATGCGAGTACTCGGCGGCCAGGAAGGTGTCGTGGTAGTCGAGCTCGCGCACCGCCGTGCCGTTGGCCCAGGCCGCCCATTCGGCGTGCACGCGCACCTCCGGGCCGAGGCCGAACAGGGTGGCGCCGCCGGCGCGCGGATGCGCCAGCGCCTGGTCGCGGGCACTCACCACCGGATGACGATCGAGCGCGGCGACCGCCACCGCGGCGTTGTCGATCAGGCGGTTGACGATCATCTCGGCCACCTCGGCCTCGACCGCGACCGGATCGGATGCGACGAGGGCGATCTTCCAGGCGAGCTGCTCCTCGCGCGCCAGCCGCTCGCTCTCCGGATGCACCCGGACCTCGTGAGGTATCATGGCTCTCTCTCAGAACGATCTAGCGACTTCGTCGTCGCGACGTCAGACGCCACTTTCGCCGCACATCTGCGAAGCTTGAAGCTTGCTTGTTGCCAAATCATGCAAACACCTGGGTGGAGAGTTGCGGATGTTGCGGACAGGAGTCGGACCAAAGATGTTCGTCGGCGAGCGTGTTCGTCGGCTGCGCGAGCAGCAGCGCCTGAGCCAGGCAGAACTAGCGCGCCACTGCGGTTTCACCCAGCTACATGAGCCAGATCGGATGCGATCAGCGGCCGCTCCCACGCCCGTTGATGCATCGCCTGGCAAAGCATCGCGGTTATGCGCTCCAGGGCGGACCACGCTCAATCGCCTGTGCCAAATCCGGGCGCCACGTCGGATCCAGTAGATGGCGACTAGGCGCGAGATCTGACAGATCCGATCGGCTCAGATCCGATCCGCGCTGACCAGAACCACCGCGATGACACAGGGCTTGTCGCCGCGAACGCTCCAGCTGTGCACGGTGCCACGCTGGACGAACAGATCGCCGGACCTCAACAAGGTCTCGCCGGTTTCCAGGACGGCGTGCATCTCGCCGCTCAGCACGACGATGTAGTCGATCGTCGCGGTCTTGTGCATCATCGGATCGGACGAACCGGCGTCGTGCGCATCGTGTGCGCCGATCGACGAGAAGGCGGCTCCGGCATCGGCTCGGCCTCGCCACATCGTGTCCGGCGGGAACTCCACGATGCGGAAAAGGGATCCGCCGACCGGAGGTTCGAGCCGAACCGGCCGCGCGACGGCGTCGTCGCTGCCCTCGTTGTTGGCAGGGGAGGTGGTGGTTTCCCAGACGTCGGTGAGCGTCAGGCCTGGCATAGAGGCCATTTCCGCGACGCATGCCGCCTGCTCGTCGGAGACGATGCAGGATCGCCCCTCCTGGTCTACCCCGGTGATGACGCGCCTGAAAGTCTGAGCCAAGGAAGCCCTCCCAATGTTTTGTTTTACCATAGCAGAAAATTGGTCGACTGATCAAGTTCTGGATATTTTAGCTTCGAGCGCCGAGCCACTGCCCGACCCGGAAAGCAACTGTGCTCAGTTGTGTTCAACCGTTCAACAGAGTAATACACTCGATCAAAGTCTCTAGGTAAGATGAAAAGAGCGAGCGGGATGAAGGCGGCAGCGGCGAGCGGGACATCAGTGGACGAGTCGATCCTGCCCTCCGAGGACGGCACCGCACGCGCGCGGATCCTCGCGGCCGCGGAAGAATTCTTCTCGCAATATGGCTTTGATGGCACTTCGCTACGCCAGGTTGCAGTCAGGGCAGGCGTTCCACCCGGCTTGATCGGCTATCACTTCCAGGGGAAGCTCGGCCTCTATCGCGCCATCTTCGAGATGCGGACCCCCGCCATCGTCGAGCAGCGACGCATCGGACTGGCGATGGCCGAACTCGAGGACGACCTCGACCGGCGCCTGGAGATGATCCTCAAGGCGATCCTGGTGCCCATGCTCAGGCTGACGTCACAGGAGCATGGCGGGCATTTCGGCCTCCTGCTGGCGCGCGAGGTGGGTGATCCTCGTTCGGTCGAGCGCGGCATCGTCGAGAAGATGCTCGATCCGATCGCCATCGCGGTAACCGACCAGCTTCGCGCATCGCTGCCGGATCGAAGCGAGGCCGAGATCCACTGGGCCTATCACACCATCATCGGTGCCATGGTGTACATGATGGTCGATTCCGGGCGGATCGTCAGGCTGAGCAAGGGAGCTGCCGATCCCAGGAACGCCGACGCGGCGATCCGCCATCTCACCGCCCTACTGCTGAAGTGCCTGCAGGGTCCGCCCGCCCTCCTGAAGGAGCCATCCCGGTGAAGCTCGTTACCTACCAGCGCGGCGGCGCCAACAGCCGTGCCGGCGCCCTAGTCAATGACGGCACCAGTATCGTCGACCTCGCCGCCGCCAGCGCCGCGCGGGGCTGGGACCAGGCGCCTTACGCCAACGTGCTGGCGATGATCGAGGCCGGCGACGCCGCGCTGGCGCAGGCCTACGATCTGGTCCGTCGCCCGGTCGACGGTGTGCTGGTGGCGGTCGCGGACGCGGTCCTGCATGCACCGCTGCAGCCGCCGGTGCAGATGCGCGATTGCCTCTGCTTCGAGGGCCACTTGAAGCAGTCGTTCCGCAACCTGCGGGAGATGCGGGCACAGCGCTCCGCCGATCCGGCGGCGGCGATGGCAGAGATGGAGCGCGATGGGATCCTGACGATTCCCAAGGTGTTCTACGAACAGCCGATCTACTACAAGGCCAACCGCTTCGCCGTCATCGGCACCGACCACGACGTGGTCTGGCCGCGATACAGCGACGTGATGGATTTTGAATTGGAGTTCGGCGTCTATATCGGCAGGCGGACGCTCGATGTCGGTGCCGAACAGGCGCGGGCCTACATATACGGCTACACCATCTTCAATGACATGAGCGCGCGGGATGCGCAGTGGGCCGAGATGGGCGGCCAGCTCGGGCCAGCCAAGGGCAAGGATTTCGATACCTCGAACCCGATGGGCCCGTGTCTCGTCACTGTCGACGAGCTTGCCGATCCGTACAACCTGACCATGATCGCCCGGATCAACGGCGAAGAGTGGACGCGAGGCAAGACAAACTCGATGCATTGGAAGTTCGAAGACCTGATCGCACACATCTCGCGCAGCGAGACGCTCTACCCTGGTGAGTTCCTTGGATCGGGTACGATCGAGGGCGGATGCGGGATCGAGCACATGCGCTTTCTGCAGCCGGACGACGTGGTCGAACTCGAAGTGGAGGGGATCGGGATCCTGCGCAATCGGCTGGTTCGGCCGGCCAACTAGCTCGAGGGAATGCACGATGGACACCGATCCAATCATCGTCGGCTGGGGCCACAGCCGCTTCGGCAAGCTGGACGAGAACCTGGAACAGCTCATCGCCGGGGTGACCCGCGAGGCGATCGCCGACGCGGAGATCGATCCGCACGAGATCGACGCGATCTGGCTCGGCCACTTCAACTCGGGCCTGATCGGGGACGGGTTCTGCTCCTCGATGGTGCTGGGCGCGGTGCCGGCGCTGCGCTTCAAGCCGGCGACCCGGTGCGAGAACGCCTGCGCCTCGGGAGCCGCGGCGATCTACTCGGCGCTGGACGCAGTACGCAGCGGCCGGGTCAAGCTGGCGCTGGTGGTCGGCGCGGAGAAGATGAGCGGGCTGACCACCGCCGCCGTCACCAAGGCGCTGGCCGGTGCGAGCTACCAGGCCGAGGAGCGGGACCTGTCGTTCCCGCAGATCTTCGCCCGGTTCGCCCGCGCCTACGCGGAGGAGTTCGACGACCCGGCCGAAGCCATGGCGCACATCTCGGTCAAGAACCACCGCAACGCGATGCGCAACCCGCTGGCGCAGATGCATCGGCCGGTCGACCTGGAATTCTGCCGGCACGTCTCGGAGCGCAACCCGATGATCGCCGACCCGCTCAAGCTCAGCGACTGCTCGCTGGTTTCCGACGGTGCTGCGGCACTGGTGATCGCGCAGAAGAGCATGGCCAGCCGCTTCCGCCGCGCCGTCGGCTTCCGCGCCGCCGAGCAGGTCAACGACCTGCTGCCGCTCTCGGCAAAGCGACTCGCCCGGTTCGAAGGTCCCCGGGAGGCCTTCCGGCGCGCCTATGCCGCCGCCGGAGCGACGGTGGACGATCTTTCCTTCGCCGAAGTGCACGACTGCTTCACCATCGCCGAGCTGATGACGGTCGAGGCGATGGGGTTGGCCGAGCCGGGCCATGCCTCCGCCTGCGTGATCGAAGGACAGACAGGGCGCGACGGCAAGTTGCCGATCAACCTGTCCGGCGGCCTGAAGGCGAAAGGTCATCCGGTCGGCGCTACCGGAGTATCGATGCATATACTGGCGGCCAGGCAACTCGTCGGTGAGGCCGGCGACATGCAGTTGGAGCGTCCGCCGTCCCTGGGCCTCTGCTTCAACATGGGAGGCGGCGCGGTCGCGAACTGCGTCTCGATCCTTGAGCGGCTCCGCTGACGGGTGAGCAGGCAATGTCCAAGACCGCGATCTACCCGAATGCGATCGACGCACTGGCGGAAGTTCTTTTCGACGGCATGCTTGTCTGCGTCGGCGGCTTCGGCCTGTGCGGCATCCCGGAGCGCCTGATCGACGCGATCCAGGAACTCGGCACGCGCGACCTCACCGTCGTGTCGAACAATGCCGGGATCGACGGGGTCGGCCTGGGCAAGCTGCTGCGCACGCGACAGATCCGCAAGATGGTATCGTCCTACGTCGGCGAGAATAAAGAATTCGAACGTCAATACCTGTCCGGAGAGCTGGAAGTCGAGTTCTGCCCACAGGGCACGCTCGCCGAGCGCTGCCGTGCCGGTGGTGCCGGCATCCCGGGCTTCTATACCAGGACGGGCGTCGGCACGCTGGCGGCGGTAGGAAAGGAACTCAAGGAGTTCGATGGCGAGATCTACCTGCTCGAGCGCGGCATCCGCGCCGACCTCGCGATCATCAAGGGCTGGAGGGCAGACGAAGCGGGCAACCTGACGTTCCGCAAGACCGCGCGCAACTTCAACCAGACGATGGCGTCGGCCGGCAAGATCTGCGTGGCCGAGGTCGAGGAGATCGTGCCCACGGGCAGCCTGGAAAAGGACGCGATCCACCTTCCGGGGATCTACGTGGACCGGCTGATCATGGGCGCTCCCTACGACAAGATGATCGAGTTCCGCACCGTGCGCGAGAGGAGGACTGCCTGATGCCCTGGACCCGCGACCAGATGGCGATGCGCGCAGCGTCCGAGTTGCGAGACGGCTACTACGTCAATCTCGGCATCGGCATCCCGACACTGGTTGCCAACCATGTCCCGGACGGCATCGAGGTGACGTTGCAATCGGAGAACGGCATGCTGGGGATCGGGCCGTTTCCGTATGCCGGCGAGGAGGATCCCGACCTCATCAACGCGGGTAAGCAGACGATCTCGGAGCTGCCTTCGTCGAGCTACTTCTCCTCATCGGACAGCTTCGCGATGATCCGCGGCGGCCATATTGATCTCACCGTCTTGGGTGCCATGGAGGTGTCGCAGCAGGGCGATGTCGCCAACTGGATGATCCCCGGGAAGATGGTCAAGGGTATGGGCGGGGCGATGGATCTCGTAGCTGGCGTCAAGAAGGTCGTCGTGCTGATGGAGCACACCTCCAAGTTCGGCGAGCCGAAATTCGTCCCGGCCTGTGCGCTGCCGCTCACCGGGCAGAACGTTGTGGACCTGATCATCACCGATCTCTGCGCGTTCGTACGCCACGACCATGCGGGACCGTTCCGGCTGATCGAACTGGCACCCGACGTCAGCGTCGAAGAGGTCGCGGCCAGGACGACGGCGCACTTCATTACCTGAGCCGCCCTGACGATACCGGTGGCTTTCCAGATCTTGGTTGTCAGGATCCCGACCTGAGCGAGAGTGCCGAACCAGCGATGTTCCGGCTGACGCTGCCAGACGACGTCGCACCCGGCCGACCAGGTCCAGCAGGTCGATCGGGCGCGAAGGCCCGCTTTCCTGCACTGCCCGAAGGTGTCGGCGTGCGGTCACCCTTCAGGTCCGGTTCCGCAGGTCTTCCGGGTATCCGGCGCCTCGGCCGATGCGGTCGCCACCATGATGATCCCTCGCTCCAGTACTGGAATGACACCGCCCGGACCTGAGCAGTCGGATCATCACTCAGGACTCGAGACTCCTGAAGTGATCGCGCGTACCTCAGTATATGCTGCGTCGCAAAATAATAAGAACGCATAAACAGTTATATTGTATATCCGTTCAAACATGCTAGCACATGCTCTGGCACTGGACGGGAGCGGTCAGGAGAAACCGGGAAGAGTTGCGATCGTGGAATGCCGGTCGCAGAGCAGCTTCTGGAAGTAAAACCAAAAATCCATAAGAAAAATAACAGGGGGGTACGTTGCAAGCCTATAGATTTCGGGGTCTTGTGCTCGTGGGAGTTCTACTCCTCGTCCAGCCTAGAACTGTCCGGGGTAGCGAGGGCCTGACACCCTATGTTCCCGGAGCCACGACCGGGATACCGGTGGGCGCGCTGCCGCCGCCCGGGCTCTACGGCAGCAACGACAACTACGTCGTGTTCGGCCAAGTCCGTGACGGCAACGGGAACAGGATCCCGATCAAGGTGACCAACTGGTCGACCAACCTGTCATTGCTCTATGCATCGCCGGTTCGAATACTGGGTGCTGAGTACGGTGCCGGCATCGTGGAAATTCTGGCGGACCATCAGGTGGACTCCACCGATGTCGGCGGACGCGCCACCGGATCGGTCGGCCTCTTCAATACCATCCTTGAGCCACTGGTCCTGTCGTGGAAACTGAAGCCCGATCTGTTCGTGTCGATCGGACAGTCGTTCTACTTGCCGGACGGCGAGTATCATCAGGTCGCCGGGGTCAGGTCGCAGACCGCCTATGCCAACGGCTACTGGACCTATGAGCCTAGCTTCGCAATCTCGTACTTGAACAACGGATGGGACTTCACCGCCACCAACATCTATGACGTCAATGCCGAGAACCACCAGACCCACTACCGGTCCGGCGATCTCTACTACGTGGACGTGACCGCAGTGAAGACGATCGGCGGTCTATCCGCCGGCCTCATCGGCAACTACACGCAGCAGACCGGCGACGACAAGCACGAGGGCGCCACCGTCGGCGACGGCAACCGCGTACAGCACGTCATGCTCGGTCCCTTGCTCGGATACAAGTTCGGACGCTTCCAATTGACCGGGCGCTTCCTGAGCGACGTGCGCACACGCAACGACGTCAAGATCTCGGAATTCCATGTCTCGATCAGCACGAGCTTCTGACGCTCGCGAGGACGAACAGGCTCGACAGGCAGGAGAAGTCCCGTTGCACAAGCGCTGGGTGGCGCTCGCCATCATTTTCGGCTCCTTCATTCAGTTCACGCTGAACTGGTTCTCGATCATCCCGATGTTCCACGGCCTCCTCGTCGACCTGCACATGAATCCGCTGCAGCTCGGCAGCGTCATCAGCGCCTTCATCGCGGGTTACGGCATCTTCCACCTGCCGGGTGGCATGCTCGCCGAGCGGTACGGCGTGCGCAGGGCGCTCCTCGCCGGGATCGCGATCGAGGGCATCGGCGCGTTGCTGAGCGGCCTGACCCGGAGCTATGGCCTGCTGCTGGTCGGGCGCTTCCTGTGCGGCGTCGGCGGCTCGATCTATATCGGTAGTGCCGTCGGCCTGACCACCGCGTGGTTTCGCGACCGCTACTTGGCCACCGCCAACGGCCTGACCACCGGTGTCGCCTTCTCGCTCGGTGCAGCGATCGGGCTGTTTGGCTGGGGTCTCCTGGCGGCCGTGATCGGCTGGCGGTCAGCGATCATCGTCGGGGCCGGGATTAGTATGCTGACGTGGCTGGCGATGCTGTTTGTCTACCCGGAGCCACCGGCAGACGCGAACGACAAGGGCAGTGGCCCCCACCACAGCCTTGCCTCGCTTCGACGGGTGTTGGGCAATGGGTCGCTCTGGATCATGAGCATCGCCTTCCTGGGCGGCTATGGCAGCTACTTCGCCACGGTCGGGCTGCTGCCCGGTTATGCCGAGCAGCTGGGTGCGACGCCGGCCTACGCCGAGGCGCTCAGCGCCGTGCTGATGCTCAGCGGCATCGTCGGTGCGTCGGCAGGCGGATGGCTGGCGGACAAGGTGCTCGGCGTGCTGCCGACTTTCCTGCTTGGCTGCACGATCGAAGCCTGTGCGCTGCTCGCGATACCGTTCCTCGGCCTGCACCTCCTCTGGATCGCAGCAGCGCTGATCGGCGGCAGCGTGATCATGTCGTTCGTGACCTGGATCGGCCTGCCGGGGCTGATGGCGCGCCGGCTGCGATCCAGCGATATTCCGACCGCCGTCGGCCTGATGCTGACCGTCGTCGCGATCGGCGGCGTCCTCATCCCGCCGCTGTACGTCGCGATCGCCAGCCGCTACGGGGCAGCCGTCGGATGGAGCCTGGAGGCCCTGGCATCCATCGCTTTCGCCATCGTCGGGTTGATCCGCTGGCGCGAGTTGGCAACCGCATCGCGCGCCGTGCCGGGCCGCAATGAGGCGTTGCGATCGTGAACCTTGTTGCTCGACGGACCGCCTCAATCACCGCGGCGGCGCCACAGGATACAGGACGCCCAATCGTCGTCGTGTCGACATGGTCCGGTGGTGGGGCCGTCGACCCTCATCTCGGCCACCTCGGCCTCGACCGCGACCGGATCGGACGCGACGAGGGCGATCTTCCAGGCGAGCTGCTCCTCGCGCCCTAGCCGCTCGCTCTCCGGATGCACCCGGACCTCGTGATCGATCATCGCTCCTCAGCCCGACGCGCCGGGATGGTAGCGCCGCTCGGTGTGGCCGAGCAGCTGAGCCGGATAGAAATACACCTCGCGCAGCGCGCCGGTGGTGTAGCGGACCGCCTGGTCGTCGAAGTGCGGCGCGTCCGGATCACCGCTCTCGCCGCCGGCGGTGACCGCCACCGCCCTCACCTTGTCGCCGAACTCGACCGCGGCCACGAAGCTGTTGCCCTCATCGCCGTAGCGCCGCCTGACCCCGGCCAGGCGCGGTCCGTCGATCGACGCCAGCGAGCCCCACTGCGCCGAGGTGAAGCCGACCGGCAGGCTGGGCAGGGCGTCCGAGAAGTGCGGTTCCGGCGCATCGGTCAAGCGCTGGAACCGGTTGATCTGCCCCCACGGCGTGCGCCAGCTGCCGAAGTCCCGGACGAGCCGGTCCGAGGCGGTCGCGAGCGCGCTCAGCTGCTGCATCGGCGTGGTTCGCGCCAGCACGGCGTCGTAGTCCGACAGGCTGTTGCCGTGCGGGGTCACGCCCGCCTGCTGCCACAGCGCCTCGCCCCAGTACACCGCGAGGCTGGTGGCGACGGAGCCTGCCGACCAGCGACGGTCCCAGCCCCGCAGCGTCGCCAACTGCGCGGCCAGCCGCACCCGCAGCCGATCGCGCGGTGGTGCCTGGTCGTAGGCGGCCAGCAGGCGCGGGATCAGGATGTCGAAGCCGGGCTGGCCGGAATCGTAGGCGGCCGCCACCAGCGACTGCAGGGTGAAGTCGGTCCTGCCCTGCAGCAGCGCCACCGCGTGCAGGCCGCGCACGTTCTCGCCGTACTCGTCCATGTAGCGCGGGAAGTCGGCGCGTCGCGGGCTCGCCGCTCCCGATGCCGAGTACGGCCAGTCGTTGGTGTTCTGGATCCAGCCGGTGCTCGGATCGAGCAGGTGCGGCGCCTCGCCCAGCGCGTGCAGGCCGTGCCAGTCGGTGCCCGGGTCGGCGCCGTCCACCGGATGGCCATAGTCGATGCGGTCGTCGCGGCGCGGGATGAACTGCGGATGCAGGTAGGCGATGTGGCCGCCGGCGTCGGCATAGACCGTGTTGTTCGACGTGTTCGCCTTCAGCTGCATCACCTTCATGTAGGCGCGGTAGTCCCGCGCCTTGGTCAGCCCGAAGGACTGCTCCAGCGCCGGCACCGGCCGGAACATCATCGCCTCGCTGATCCAGCGGCCATCTTCGGTGCTGCCGACGATCGGGCCGTGCCCGGTCCTGTAGACGGTGAAGCTACGCGACCCGAGGCCGCCGCCGTCGATGCGGTAGGACAGCGTGACCTTCGACGCCTGCACCGGCAGCAAGGTGTCGCCGTAACGATAGGACAGCCGGTCGCCCTGCCGGACGATGCTCTCCGCGAACTGGTCGACGGCGTCGGCGTGGCTGGAGGTGTGCATCCAGCCCACCCGGTCGTTGAAGCCCTGGTAGACGAAGAACTGGCCCCAGGTCACCGCGCCGTAGGCGTCGAGCCCGGCATCGCTGCTCATCTGCAGCTCCGAGCGGAAGTAGAACGAGGTGTGCGGGTTGATCAGCAGCAGCGCGTGGTGGTTCCTGGTGTTGGACGGCGCGATGGCGATGCCGTTGGATCCGGTCGGTTCGAGAGGGTCGACGGCGCGGGCCGGTTCGAGCCGGGCGAACTTCGCCAACCCGTAGAAGCGCGCGAGCCCGGCGAGCGGGATGCGCTCGATGTCGCCGCCGATGCTGCCCTCGGTGAAGGCGAGCGCCATCCACGGCTCGAAGCGTCGGATCACCTTGGGCGTGACCGCGGGGTGGGTCGCCAGGTAGTCGTTCAGCCCGTCGGCCCATGCGTCCATCAGCGCCCGGAGCGAGGCCGGGCTGCGCGCGTACCTGGCACGCAGGTCGTCCGGATCGACGTAGAGCCTCGCCCGCAGGTCCTGGGCGAGGGCGCCGGCCCCCTCGGTCTCGCTGAGCCGGCCCAGCGCCGTCAGGTAGTTCATCTCGATCCGCCCGAAATCGTCTTCCGCCTGGGCGTAGATCATCCCGAACACCGCCTGCGCGTCGGTGTGGCCGTGGACGTGCGCGATCCCCCAGTCGTCGCGGGTGATGAGGACGTGCGCCGCGATCCGCTCGAGGCGGACGAGGTCATCGTCCGCGGCGCGCGCCTGCGTGGGGACGAGCCCGGCCAGGCCGAGCACGAATGCGAGGCACCGCACGTCCGTCCTCCCGGAGCGCAGCATCGGTCCGTGCGCGCGCGAGTGGCCGGCCGGACGCCGTGGCGGCGGCGACACCGTGGGCCTCGACAGGCGAGGGGGTAACGGGCTCATGGCGGCAGCCTGCACCGGCCGCATCGTCCGGGCTAGCCGGGCGCCGCAGGCGGCGGCGGCATTCAGCCGGAATAGTCCGACTCCAGCTCCAGGATCCGGCTCGAGATGAAGGCGTGGACCAGCGGCGCACGCCGCCGCAGGTCGCCCGATCCGCCCAGCCCATCACTGGGGAACACCACGTTCCTGCCCTCGATGAGGGCGCGCTCGACCCGGTCGAACGCCTCGCTGATGGTCTGGAAGATCCCGTTGGAGCGCCAGTCGTCGTCGGAGAACAAGGCCGAGGGTTCGGCGCCCAGGTGCCAGCGTGTCGGCATGCCGACGACGTTGGGCTCGGCCCGCATCGCGGCGGCCTGACCGTTCGGGCTGATCCGCTGCATGTTGTCGTCGAGGACGAACACGGTGCCGGGCATCCCGCGCACCATGTCCGACGTAATCTGCTTGATCCGTAGAACCCGTCCCAGCCTGCCCATGACGTCTTCCTGCCACCCTGGGGTCACCCGCCCAAGCCTAGCGCCACGTACGCCCGGTAGGCTGCTTTTTTGTTAGCAACGCGGTCGGAGACGGCTCCGGCGCAGGTTGAGGTCTCCGCATGATGCCGTGCCGCTTCAGCCCGATCCTGCCGCTGCCGCCGGCACGGTCGCTGGCACCGTTGCTGGCACCATTGCTGGCACTGGCGCTGGGCGGCTGCAGCGTCACGCCGGGCGATCCGGCGCATCCGACGCGGACGCGGGGATGGGTCGATACGAGGATGTATTTCGGTCTCGGACCCGCCGATCGGCCGTCGCGCGGGATCGACGAGGTCGCGTGGCGCGGCTTCCTCGACCGCGAGGTGACGCCGCGCTTCCCCGCTGGCCTCAGCGTGGTCGCCGCCTACGGACAGTGGCAGGGACCTCGCGAGGCCGCACCGGAGCGTCTGCGGTCGAGGGTCCTGATCATCGACTACCCCGACACGGCGGAGAACCGCGCCCGGATCGAGGCGATCCGGCTGGCCTGGAGACGACTGACCGGCGACCTGTCGGTGCTGCGTGTCACCCAGCCGGCCGAGGTTTCGTTCTAGCCGGCCCCCGTCCCGAGATCGCCGTGGGCCGCGCCGCGGCGTCAGGCATCGATCTCCGTCGAGAGCGCGATCTCCTTCTGGGCGTCCAGCGCGGCGATCCGCTCGACCAGGGCCGCGCGAACCCGCTCGAAGCTCTCGCGCCCCAGGAGCAGCCGCCTGGGTGCGGGAGTGCGGTCGACGCAGGCGATCATGGCGTCGACCATCTTGTCGGGATCGCCGCGGAGCGCGAACGCGCCCGCCGCCACGGCACGTCGCACCGCGCCGGCCGGCGTGTCGTCGTAGACCTGCATCGGCGGCGGGCTGACCAGGCCCTGGCGGAAGCTGGTGCGGGCGGGACCCGGCTCGACGATGGTGAAGTCGATGCCGAACGGCGCCACTTCCTGGGCGACGGACTCGACGAAGCCTTCGATCGCCCACTTGCTGGCGTGGTAGAGGCTGAAGTTCGGGTAGGCGATCTGGCCGCCCTCCGAGGAGAGCTGCAGGATGCGGCCACCGCCCTGCGCACGCAGATGCGGCAGGGCGGCGCGCACGACCTGGATCGAGCCGACGACGTTGGTGTCGAGCTGGTGGCGGATCTGTTCGTCGGTCAGCTCCTCCGCCGCCCCGAACAGGCCGTAGGCGGCGTTGTTCACGACCACGTCGATGCGCCCCATGTCCTGGAACGCCCGGTCGACCGCCTCGCGCACAGCCGGCCCCTGCGTCACGTCGAGCAGCGCGATCCGCAGGCGGTCGCCGTGTCGCGCCTTCACCGCGTCGAGCGCCTCCGGCGCGCGCAGCGTCGCCGTCACCCGGTCGCCGCGTGCGAGCAGCTTCTCGGTCAGGATACGTCCGAAACCGGACGAGGTGCCGGTGATGAACCATGCCTTCGACATCGCAGAACCTCCCATGGGCACCGGAAGCGGCGCCCCGGGGACGAAATGGCGCATCGGCTTTGCTGCGATTAGAGGCGGCATCGCATATGAACTGCTGCATATTACCCATCAATGGCCAAGCCCTCGCTCAGCGACCTGACCGCGTTGGCCGCCATCTCGGCGCACCGCAGCTTCCGCAAGGCCGCCGACGAGCTCGGGCTGTCATCCTCCACCCTCAGCCACATGATGCAGTCGCTGGAGCGGAAGATGGGCGTGCGCCTGCTGCACCGGACGACGCGCAGCGTCTCGACCACCGAGGCGGGCGAGCGCCTGGTCGCGCGCCTGAACCCTGTGTTGCGGGAGCTCGACCTGGCGGTCGAGGAGGCGTGCGACCTCGGCCACCGTCCCCGAGGCACGCTTCGCCTCAACGCCGGCGAGTCCGCGGCGCGCACGCTGCTCGGCTCGGCGATCCCGACCTTCCTCGCGCGTCATCCCGGGATGTCGCTGGACCTGGTGACGGAAGGCCGGCTGATCGACATCGTCGCCTGCGGCTTCGACGCCGGCGTCAGGCTCTGGGAGAGCGTGCCGCGCGACATGATCGCGGTGCGGTTCGGCGGCGAGGTGCGCTTCGTCACCGTCGCGTCGCCGGCCTACCTGGCGCGACACGGCGCGCCGACGACGCCCGACGAGCTGAAGCACCATGCCTGCATCCGGCTGCGCATGCCGAGCGGCAAGCTGTATCGCTGGGAGTTCGAGAGGCACGGTCAGGAGCTGTCCGTCGACGTCGCCGGCACGCTGACGCTGGACCATGTCGAGCTGATGACCGAGGCGGCTGCGGCAGGGCTGGGCATCGCCTACGTGCCCGGCAGCTCATCGCGTCCCTACGTCGCGCGCGGCGCACTGGTCACGGTGCTGGAGTCGTGGTGCCCGGCGATCCCGGGCCTGTCGCTGTATTATCCCGGCCATCGCCACGTGCCGCCCGGGTTGCGCGCCTTCATCGACGTGCTGCGGGAAGTCGGCTGAGCGGGCCCCGGCTCAGGCATTGACGACGCGGCGAAGGCAGGACGAGGAGCCGGAGACCGGGGTCCGGGGCCTGCGGCCCCAGCGGGTCGAGGGCAGAGCCCTCGGCTCCCTTCTCCAGCAGCCCGCTAGAAGAACTCGACGTGGGTCTTGAAGCCGAGGAAGGCGGCGTCGGGCAGGTTGGACTGCGCGTTGGGCCGGATCAGGTACTGGAAGTCCGGCGCGAAGGTGACGCCGCGCATCACGTGGATCGCGTAGTTCAGCTCGAACGTCATCGCCCAGGTCTGGATGCCACTGGCGCCGTCATTGGTCAGGGTCGGCGGCAGCCTCTCGTTCATCTCGATCGCCTGCGACTTGCCGATGAGGCCGGAGACGGTCTGATAGGTCATCAGGCCGTTGATCCCGTCATAGGGACGCGCGTTCCAGAAACCGGAATCCTGTGCGCCGAGAAAGAACTGGTCGGCGCGCTCGGAGGTCTCCGGATCGTTGTGCGAGTAGCCCGCGAGCAGGGTCACGCCGCTGCTCGGACCCATACCGTTGCGCAGGACCATCTGGTCGACCAGGACGTAGGCCGACGTCGAGCCCTTGCGTATGATCGGCCCGAGGCCGTTGGCGGCGAGCGGCGCGCCGTTGGGCGAGAAGTAGTTGTCGGCGTGCGGATTGTTGTCGTAGACGAAGCCGATCTTGTAATGACCGGGCAGTCCGTCGTCGCCGAGCTTCGGGGTCCAGCCGATCTCCACCGGGAAGGCCTCTCCGGAGATGTAGGAGGTGTCGAAATTGAAGCCGGACCGGAAGTTCTGGGAATAATCGTAGATGTTGGTCTGGCTGAAATAGATCCCCGCCTGCACGTAGGTGTTCCTGATCGGCGAGACGAACACCCGGGCTGCCCAGTTCGAATCCGGGTAGCTGCTGTGCGAGAAATTATCGACGAAGTTCTTGGGGTTGCCGCAGAGCGAGTTCGATTCGTATTGGCAATAGAGCGGCGAGGACATGAAGAAATCGTCCAGCGGGATGCGTCCGGCATCGACGATGACGCGGCCGCCGGCGAGGGTCTCCTGGCCGAACGCCTGCACCAGGTGGGCCACCACGTTGCCGCCGGCGCCGTAGATTTCCTGGGTCGGGTTCAGGGTGTCGCCGACCAGCTCGCTCGCCGGCAGTCCGCCGTAGCGCGCGACGATGATCGTGTTGGTGGAGAAGCCGGTGATGCCGGCGAGCTTCTCCCAGTTGATGTCCGTCTCCAGGGCGGTCTGGCCGTCGAGCGACGATCCGCCGCCGGTGCTCAAGCGGCCTGCGGGGGCGGGACCGCCGCCGCCGCTGATGTTGCCGGAGAACTCCTCGATGGTGTCGAGCAGCACGGCGATGCCGTGGTCGGTCAGCCAGATCCGGCTGCCGAACATGTTCGGGAACAGCGACTCCGGGCTCGGCAGCGGCGGCTCGCTGGACTCCGCCGCGGACGGCGGCAGCGGGATCGACACCTGCTCGCTCGAGGAGGCGCCCTGGCCGCTGTTCAGCGTCTGCGCGAGGGCAGGGATGCTCGCGCAGCTCGCGATGGCGAGGCCGGACACCGCCGCGAGAAGCCTTCCGCGCGCACGCACTGCCGCCCCGGGCGAGTTCCTTGCAGACATAGGCCGTCCTCCTCGCATTTCCGTTCCGGAGCCGACTCGTTACCACACGGTGGCCGGCCCGTTTGCGCCCATTGGTATGTCTAGAGTAGCGCGATTTGCCGTCAATACGAGAACATTAAGAAAAGCGGTGTGTCACTCGACGCCGCGCCCTGGAGCCTAAACCTCCAGCCATTGCTGACGCACCCACGGGTCGGCGGCGAGTGCGTCCGGCGTGCCCTCGAACACGACGCGGCCATGCCCCATCACGTAGAGCCGGCGCGAGATGGCGAGCGCGATCGAGAGCTTCTGCTCGACCAGCAGGATGGTGGTGCCGCGTTCGGCGACGGCGACCAGCAGGTCGCGCACCCGTTCGACCATCTGCGGCGCCAGGCCTTCGGTGGGTTCGTCGACCATCACCAGCGACGGGTTGCCCATCAGCGTGCGGCAGATCGCCAGCATCTGCTGCTCGCCGCCCGACAGCGCGCCCGCCGGGGTCGCGGCGCGCTCGCCGAGCCGCGGAAACAGCGCGTAGGCGTCGGCCAGCGCGAACCGGCCACCCGGACCCTTCTTCTCGCCGAGCATCAGGTTCTGCAGCGTGGTGAGGTCGGGGAAGATGGCGCGGTCCTCCGGCACGTAGCCGAGCCCGCGCCGGGCGATGGCGTGCGGCGGCAGGCCGCCGATCTCGTCGCCGTCGAACAGGATCCGGCCGCGTCGGACGACCCCGCCCATGATCGCCTTGAGCGCCGTGGAGCGTCCGGCGCCGTTGCGGCCGAGCACCGAGACGATCTCGCCTCGCCCGACCTGCAGGCAGAGTCCGCGCAGCACCTGGCTCTTGCCGTACCAGGCATCGACGCCGTGCACCTCGAGGATCGGGCTCGTCACGGCGTGTCGGCGGCGGTGCCGAGATAGGCGGTGCGCACCGCCGGATTGCCGCGCACCTCGGCGGGCGGCCCGGACGCGATGACCTGGCCGTCGGCGAGCACGGTGATGCGGTCGGCAAGATCGAAGACGACGCCCAGGTCGTGCTCGATCATCACCAGCGTCCGGCCCTCGGTGACGCGACGCAGCACGGCGACCGCGCGCTCGGTCTCGGCATGGCTCATGCCGGCGGTCGGCTCGTCGAGCAGCACGGTGGACGCGCCGCCGGCGACGGCGACGGCGATCTCCAGCGCGCGCTGCTCGGCATAGGCGAGCGCGCCGGCCGGCACGTGGCGCCGCGGCCCCAGGCCCGCCAGCTCCAGCATCTCGTTCGCGCGCGCGTCGAGCTGGCCGTAGCTGGTGACCTGGCGCCAGAAGCTCATGCCGGCGCCCATCGCCTGCATCGCCGCCACGCGCAGGTTCTCGAACACGGTCATGCGCGCGAACAGCGACGTCACCTGGAACGAGCGCGACAGGCCCAGCCGGCTGATGACGTGGGACGGCAGGCCGGTGATGTCGCGCCCGGCGAGCAGGATCTGCCCGCCATCGGGACGCAGTCGGCCGCTGACCAGGTGGAAGAAGGTGCTCTTGCCCGCACCGTTGGGGCCGATGATGGCGTGACGCTCTCCGGGCGCGACGTCCAGGGTGAGCCCCTTGATGATCGCGGTGGCGCCGAAGCTCTTGCGCAGGTCGCGGATGGAGAGGATGGCGCTCACGCGGGGCCGGGGGCAGGGGAGGCGGCGGCGAGGAGGGCGGCGGTCTGGGCCTGCCAGGCGTTGCGGGCGACCGGCCAGCTGCGGCGCAGCAGCGCCGCCCCGGCGACGAACAGTGCCGCTCCGATCGCCCACTGCCACGGCGCGTGCGGCTGCGCCGCCATGCCGAGCATTCGTCCGGGCGGCGCGCCGTTGCGCTCGGCCTGCAGCCGGAAGGCAAGCTCGGCCAGGAACACGATGCCGCCCAGGCTCAGGATCAGGCCGGGAACCTGCCGCAGATAGTCCGCGACCAGGGCGCCGGCGCGGCCGGTGCGGAGCAGCGGCGCGTGGGCGAGGATGATGCCGGACAGCCCGCCGGGCGCCCACACCACGGCGGCGATGAACAGCAGCCCGTCATAGAGCTGCCACGCATCGGTGATGCTCGACAGCGCCACCTGCAGGAAGGTCACCAGGATGGCGCCGAGCACCGGTCCCCAGAACGTGCCGACGCCGCCGATGAAGGTCATCAGCAGCACCGTGCCGGAAGCGCCCGAGGTGATGCTGGAGGTGCTGACGATCTCGTCGTTGAGCGCCTGCAGGCCGCCGGCGACGCCTGCGAACAGTCCCGACAGCGCGAACACCAGGAAGCGGATGCGCGCCGGGTCGTAGCCGATGAAGCCGACCCGCTCGGCATTGTCGCGGACCGCGTTGGCGAGGCGGCCGAGCGGCGTCGTGGTGTAGCGCCACATCAGGAAGGCGCAGAGCAGCGCCCAGGCTGCGATCACGAGGTAGGCGTGGAACTGGTTGCCGAGATCGAGGCCGAACAGCCTGGGGCCGTCCGAGCGGTCGCCGGTGAGCCCCTCCTCGCCACCGAACACCGAGGGGAACATCAGCACGAGTGCCGCGAGCAGCTCGGCGAGCCCGATCGTGATCATCGCGAACGCGTTCTCGCCGCGCCGTGTGGCGATGGCGCCGGTGAGCAGGGCGACCGCGAGACCGCCGGCGCCGCCGGCCAAGGGGAGCAGCGCCGAGGGGATCCACCAGCCATGTCCGGCGGCCTGCATGAGGTGCATGGCGGCGAACCCGCCGAAGCCGAGGAAGATTGCGTGGCCGAAATCGAGCATGCCGCTCTGGCCGAGCAGCATGTTGAACGAGAGCGCGAAGACGATGGCGATGCCCATGCGGCAGAGCAGCGACAGGCCGAACCCGCCGGGCAGCAGATAGGGTGCCACGATGGCGGCGAGCGCGGCGCCGAGCCAGGGCAGCGAGGCGGCGAGGCGGCCACGTCCCGCAGCGCCCTGGCCCAGCCGGCGCAGGCGCGGCCCGCGCGGGCCGGCCCTGCGATCCAGGCCGGACACGGGAGCCTGCTTCACGCCGATCTCGAGCCGCCGAGGCCTCGCGGGCGGAAGGCCAGGGTCAGCACCAGCAGGAGGTAGGGCACGGTGGGAGCCGCCCGCGCGATCGTCAGGTTCCACAGGTCGGACAGGGTTCCGTTCGCATCGATCGTCAGTCCCAGCGCGGCCAGCGCCCGCCATAGCGGCAGGTCGAGGCTGATCGAGACGGTCTGCACCATGCCGATCAGCAGCGAGGCGAGGAACGCGCCCCAGATCGAGCCCAGGCCGCCCATGACCACGACGGCGAAGACGATCGCGCCGAGCGACTCCGCCATGCCGGGCTGGGTGGTGAAGGCGTTGCCGCCGATCACGCCGGCGAGGCCGGCCAGCGCGCAGCCGGCGCCGAACACCAGGGTGAAGACGCGCGGCACGTCGTGGCCGAGCATCGACACCATGTCGGGGTGGGTGAGGGCCGCGCGCACCACCAGGCCGAGCCGGGTTCGCGCCAGGGCGGCGTAGAGGGCCGCGAACATCGCCAGCGACACCGCCATCATGAACACGCGATAGGCCGGGTAGGCGGTGTGGCCGACGTGGAACAGCGGGAAGTCGAGCAGTGCCGGGACGCGGTAATCCACCGGGGCGCGTCCCCACACCAGCGGCACGATCTCGCCGATGACGAAGGCGAGGCCGAAGGTGAACAGCAGCTCCGCCAGCGGGCCGTAGCCATGCACCGGGCGCAGACCGTAGCGTTCCACCACCGCACCGACGCCGCCGACGAGCAGCGGCGCCAGCACGAGGCCGGGCCAGAAGCCGACCAGCCGGCTGATCGTGTAGGCGAAGTAGGCGCCGAGCATGTAGAAGCTGGCGTGCGCCAGGTTGATGACGCCCATCATGCCGAAGATCAGCGTCAGCCCGGACGACAGCATGAACAGCACGAGGCCGTAGACCAGGCTGTTCAGCGCCACCAGGGCGACGGTCTCGGTCATCGCCGGCTAGAGCGGCATTGTCGTGGGGAGTCCGATCGACGCCACCATCTCCTAGGGCTGGTCCTTGAAGCTGCAGTTGGTGGCGAACCGGGTCTGGTTGGGTTCCACCCGGCCGACCAGCTTGAAGCCGAGCTTGGTCTCGGGGAACACGTGCGGCAGGCCGGGCTCGAGCTCGGTGATGAATAGCGGCTGCAGCAGCTGGTGGTTGTCGGGCCGTATGATCGACGGTCCGAGCGGCGTCGCGCGCGACATGTTGGCCAGCACCTTGCCGACCACCGCCGGATCGCTCGAGTCCGCCTGCTTGACGGCGGCGGCGAGCATGTCGATCTCGTTGACGATCTGCCAGTAGTAGAAGCCGTGGTGGTATTGCTGCTCGTAGGCTGTGGCGATGTCGTCGATGCCGGGAACGTCGTTGGCCCACACGCTGACCTGGGCGTCGCCGACCGCACCGGGCCCGGCAGCGGCGGCGACGGACTCGTCGCCGAGATAGTAGGTGAGGAAGCGTCCCTTGTAGCCGCTGTCGGCCGCCGCCCGCACCAGCAGCACCAGGTCCTCGCCCCAGTTGCCGGTGACCACGGCGTCCGCGCCGGAGGCCTGGATCTTGGCGACGTAGGGAGTGAAGTCCTTGACCGTGCCGAGCGGCACCCGCTCGGTGCCGACGATCTTGAGGTCGGGCCGGCGGTTGGCCAGCAGCGACTGCGCCGCCCGCTCCACCGAGGCGCCGAACGAGTAGTCCGGGTTGAAGACGTAGATCTTGTGGATGTCCTTCTGGCCGACGAGGTAGTCGGCCAGCGCCTGCATCTTCATGTTCGCGTCGGCGTCGAAGCGGAAATGCCACCACGAGCATTTCTGGTTGGTGAGCGCCGGATCGGCCGCGGAATAATTGAGATACATGACCGACTTGGACGGGTTGCGCCGGTTGTTCTTCTCGATCCCGCTGACCAGCGCGAAGGCGACCGCAGAACCGTCGCCCTGGGTGACGTAGCGTATCCCCTTGTTGACCGCCTCGTGCAGCAGGGTGAGCGACTGGTCCGGATCGACTTGGTTGTCCATCAGCACGAGCCGGAAGCTGCGGCCGGGCCCGGCGGCGTGCGCGGCGTTGGCGCGATCGATCGCGAAACGGAAATGCTGCTCGCCCTCCTGTCCGCTGCCGGCGAGGGAGCCGCTCAGCGGGTCGATCAGCGCGATCGGAATGACTTCGTCCGCACGCGCCAGCGCGGTGGTCGCGAGCAGGCCGATCAGCGCGGCACTGAGACGAAATCGCATCGAATGCTCCTCCCGGGCGGCTGCTTGTCGTGAGCCGTCGAGCGGCCCACGCGCAACCCTGTTCTTGTCAACCGCATCGAAACCGGCGACACCCCGATGTCGCCGGACCGGTCGCGCGCCGCCGCCTGCATGGCCTCGCACGACACGTCGTTCCATCGCCGGTTCCCGGACCCGGCAGCATCTCCTGATGCGAGCTGCCCGTTTATGAGGCTCCCGGTATGTCTATAACAAGCTGTGCTGCGGTCAACAATCTAAAATTGAGAACACGGGTCTGCAGGTCGGGATCGCGACGGAGGCCGGCGGGAGGCAGTGCGGGAGACGGCGCAGGCCGGATGTCCGTCGCCCGCCGCGCTTGTGAGGTGCCTGTCGCTACGGGATAAAGACCTGGCGCGACGGTGGACGGCGACGGCGTCGCAGGCCGGACGGGCAGGAGGACGGGGTGAGCCGCGACGTGTCGACCGAAGATGCTCCCCGTGCGGAGCGCTCCAGGCCCAGCCGGTTCGACCGCCGCAAGGAGGAGATCCTCAATTCAGCCGGCGCCCTGTTCAACCGGCACGGCCTGCGCGACGCCACCCTGGCGGTCGTGGCGACCGATATCGGCCTCAACCTCAAGAGCCTGCGCTACTATTTCGAGCGGCGAGAGGATCTGGTGGCGGCGGCGTTCATGCGCTCGATCGACCTGCATCAGCGGCTGGTGTCGGATGCCATGGTCGAGGACGACGCCGAAGCCCGCGTCAGGCGCTTCGTCGCCGGTTATTTCGCGCTGCAGGCGAGCGTGCGCAGCGGCGAGCAGGCGGAGTTCGTGCACTTCGCCGATCTGCGGGCGCTGACGGAGCCGCACTCGCTCGCCGTGTGGGGCGCCTACAACCGGCTGTTCCGGGCGATCCGGGAACTGTTCAAGTCGCCCGGGCGCAGCTGGCATCCGGCGCGGCTGAATGCCGCCACCCACATGCTGTTCTCGCAGCTGCTGTGGTCGGTGGTCTGGCTCAACAACTACGCGCTGGAGGACCTGCCGCGTGTCACCACGCGCTTCACCGACATCCTGCTGGGCGGCATCGCCGCCGCTCCGGTCGATCTGTCGCGCTTCGTCGCTTCGGTGCCCCCCGAGGCGGTCGAGGCCGACCGCCTGTCGCAGGAGGTATTCCTGCGCACCGCGACGTCGCTGATCAACCAGTTCGGCTATCGCGGCGCCTCGGTCGACCGCATCTCGACCGAGCTGAAGGTGACCAAGGGTGCGTTCTACCACCATAACGAGACCCGCGACGGCCTCGTCGTCGCCTGCTTCGAGCACAGCTTCGCGCGCATCCGCGAGGCGCAGCAGGCGGCGCTCGCCACCGAGATCGACGGCGTCTCCCGGATCAGCGCCGCCGCGGTGTCCCTGGTCACCCGGCAGATGCTCGATAACGGCACCCTGCTGCGCACCTCGGCGCTGACCGCGATCGGCCTCGAGCTGCGCATCCAGATGGCCCAGCAGATGTCGCGCCTGACCTCCCGGTTTGGCGACATGCTCAATGACGGCATGATGGACGGCTCGGTCCGGCCCTGCGACGTCCGCATCGGCGGGGAGATGATGACGGCCATGATCAACTCGGCCGAGGAGCTGGGACGCTGGGTGCCGGGCGCCACCGCGGACGACGCGTCGGACCTCTACGTGCGGCCGCTGCTCACCGGCATCCTCGCCGGCAGCGACGCCTGAACCGGCGGATCGCGCGAGGCCGGCGGACGTCCCGGTTCCAGCCGCCGGCTCGATGAGCCTCTAGCGCCTGATCGTCCAGGATGATGACCTGGAGCAGGTTCGACAGCAGGCAAGGGCTTTGCCCTTGACCCACTGGGGCCGACGGCCCCAGACCCCGATTTATAGGTACCGGATTTCAAAGGCTTGGCCTTTGATGGGGTCAAGGGGCAAAGCCCCTTGCCTTCGTGCCTCTAATGTCGATGGTCCATGAGTTTCTCGCCAGCTGCTAGGTGGAGAAGAAGCTGCCGGCGTCGGCCTTCAGCTGGTCAAGGCTGATTCCCTCGAAGGTGATGGTCGTGTCGTCACTGAGCGAGATGACGCTACCGGATCCGCTGCTTGATGCGCCGGCGAGCGCCGCCTGCGCCGCGTTCGCGCCGTAGCCGAACAAGCCTACGCGGTTGCCCGCAGCACTCGCGAGGTCGGTGATCACGTCGTGGCCGCCCGCCGCCCCCTCGGAGAAGATGAACAGGTTGGCACTACCGGCGCCGCCGGTGATCGTGTTGTTGCCGGTGCCGGCGATCACTATGTCGCTGCCCGAGCCGCCGGTGAGAGCCGTGTTGCCGCCGTTGCCGAACAGCTCGAGCGAGCCCGATGCACCCGCACCGTTCAAGGTCTCGTTGCCGGCGCCCGCGATCAGGTAGCTGAGGCCCTCGGTATTGGCGTAGCTGACGTTCGCGGCGTCGGCGCCGAACACTGCGTCGGTGGTGACGCCGACGAGCGCGGCGTTCTCTCCGGGATCCGCGATGAAGGTGAAGCTCGCCAGGAAGCTGTCGAGATGGACCACCGTGTCGATCCCACCGAAGATGTCGGCCTGGCCAGGTCTGGTGGATGTGCCTCCGCCACTGATGGTGTCGTTGACGCCACCGATGATGGTGGTCTCCCCCGGTCCATAGCCATATCGGCCGGAGGCGCCGCCGAAGATCGTCTCGGAGGTCGGGCTGCCGGCCTGCACCGAGTTGCCGCTCCCGTTGTCCACGACCAGAGTATCTTCCCCGGCAGTCACGCTGCTGCCGGACCCGTTCAGCCCGATCACGTCGTCGCTCTCGGCACTGATGTTGTCCGACCCGGACGACCAGACCGTATTCCGGCCGCCATGCAGTTCGACCTGATCATGACCTGCGCCGGTGTAGATCAGGTTGTTGCCGCTGCGGGCGTCGATGCTGTCGTTGCCATCTCCCAGCGCGATCGTGTAGGTGCCGCCGCCCACGCTTGCGCCCTGGAACAGGTTGTTGCCGGCGCCGGCGATAAATGCGCCGCCGCCGCTTCCGCCGATGACGGTCGTGTTGCCGGTGCCGGCCAGCACCGTGGTTGCCGAGGCCGTTCCGGTCTCGTCGACGGTGGCGCTGACGGTGGGGATGGTCAGGAACTCGTAGCCACGGGAAAGGCAATGCTCCCCGGCGAGAACAGCAGCGCCTCGCCTGTGTCGCCGCCCGGCACTGTGGCGTTCGCGCCTCCCGGTATCAGATCCTGCGCGAACAGGCTGCCGCTGGAGGCCAGACCGTTGACCGCGTCGGCAACGGTCTCGGCGAGGGAAAAGGCCGCCGCACCATCGACGGTCACCGCAACCGAAGCTCCCGAAGCACCTACGACGACGATCGTACCCATGGCGGCACATTTCCTAATCTCGGGAGGGTAGGGTATCTGCGGCGGAAGCAATGCTCCACAGCGTATGACAGCGACAATGCCATCGTCGGGAGTGGCCGAACAGCTGGGAAACCGACGGTCGCCTATCCGGCACGCATTACCGTGGTCGGCAGCCGCAAACGATCTGTGTCGAGTTCCAGGCGGGTCGGTACCATAACGCTTTCGAACCGGTGACCAACGGACGTCCTGTCGGCGGGCGATCAGTTCCGGGCGCCGTTCGCCATGATGACCTGGCCGCTGACCCAGCCGCCGTCGCGAACGCGCTTGGCAGCCTCGCGCATGCCGTTGAAGCTGCCGGTCAGGTTGATCGCGATCTGCCGCCGGTAGTGCTCGTCGTCCACGTCGGCCAGCGGCGACACCGTGGGGATGCCGGCGTCGTTGACCAGCACGTCGACCGGTCCATGTGCGCGCTCGGCCGCGTCGAACAGTGTCTTGATCCCCGACGGGTCCGCGACGTCGGCACGCACGGCCACGACCCGCTGCGCGGCCTCGGCGCTCGACACGTAGTTGACGATGCTGCGCAAGCCGGCGGCGGCGAGCCGCCTGGCCCGGGCCGCGCCGATGCCCGTGGAGGCGACGGTCACGATGGCCGTCCTGCTCTCGCCCGTCATGTGCCGGGGTTCTTCCGGCCAGAAACCAGCGTGCGTTCCCGCTTCACGCCGTGATGGCCTCGCGATCGTAGTTCTTGGCGTAGGCGTCCTCGACCCCGGGGAAGGATCTCGAAGATCTCGAACCACCGATTTCGGAAGGCGGTCTCGCGCAGCGCCTCGACCAGGATCTCGTAAGTACGGTGGTCCTTCGCGTCCCACATCCAGACATCCGTCACGCGCGCCGAGTAGAACGCGACGTCGAAGAACCGCAGCGACACCCCCGCCTCGTGGCCCCTCGAGGAGGGGCGTGAGCTGCATCCGCGCCAAGTTCGTGGCGTCGCTCGACGGTGAAGCCGAGCCAGTGCGGCGTGGTCTTCACCAGCATGAAGATGGTGACCGCGGGCTCGAAGCTGTCCGTCCATGTCTGCATCGTCCATGTCGGGCGCGTGCGATCGAGACCGTGAAGGCCATCATCGAGGCCGCGGCTCGCATCGTGGAAGGTGAAGGACGCGCTGGTCTCTCGACCAACGCGGTGGCCGAGCGGGCCGGCGTCAGCATCGGCTCGCTCTGCCAGTATTCCCCCGACTGGGAGGCGCTGCTCAGTTCGCTCATCGGGCGCGAGACGGCGATGCGGCGCTGAGCCGGGCAGGGGTCGCGCACCAGTTCCCCACCCCGCGCTGGCGCGACTGCTGGATCTCGAGGAGGCGCGCCTGCCGCTGGACCCCGGGACGCAGCGTGTCGGCGGCCGCTTCCTCTTCCTCGTGTCCGACGTGTTCGCGCGCCCGGACCTGGCGCCCTGGGCGGAGGGCGGCACCGCCGCGCGCGATGTAATGGCGATCATCAGGGGCATGGTCGACGCCGCCGGCGCGCCCGGCGAGGCCGATCGGCATCAGCTCGCCAACAGGGTGCGGCGCGCCGTCATCGGCTACCTTGGAGGTTCGACACGCGTCGCTTTGAGCGTCGCGGGCGCGGATCTCCGACCGGGTGCTCCGCCTGAGCTCAGCGTTCCTACTCTCTTATAGGCTTGCCTTCATCCTCCGGAATCGGCAGCCTCGTTCATACTGTTGTTCTCAATAAGAGCGGCAGCGGTCCGCAATGGGAGGTCTCCATGGCCGAAGCCGTCATCGTCGCCACCGCCCGTACGCCGATCGGCAAGGCCTATCGCGGCGCGTTCAACGACACCCAGGGGCAGGCGCTGGCGGGCCAGGCAATTGCCGAGGCAGTGCGTCGGGCCGGCCTGGAGGGCCGCGACGTCGAGGACGTGATCCTCGGCTGCGCGATGCAGCAGGGATCGACCGGCTTCAACGTGGCGCGACAGGCCGCGCTGTGGGCGGAGCTGCCCGAGTCGGTTCCCGGAATGACGATCGATCGCCAGTGCGGCTCCGGACTGATGGCGATCGCGACCGCGGCGAAGGGCATCCTGAACGGCGAGCTCGAGGTCGCGGTGGCCGGTGGCGTGGAGTCCATCTCGCTGGTCCAGAACGAGCACATGAACCTCTACCGGGCCGGCGATCCGAAGCTGGTCTCCGGGGTGCCGGCGATCTACATGGCGATGATCGAGACCGCTGAGATCGTGGCCGAGCGCTACGGCATCGGCCGCGCCGCGCAGGACGAGTATGCGCTGCAGTCGCAGCAGCGCACCGCCGAGGCGCAG
Organism: uncultured Acetobacteraceae bacterium; assembly: GCA_964242335.1. GTDB lineage: Bacteria > Pseudomonadota > Alphaproteobacteria > Acetobacterales > Acetobacteraceae > Lichenicoccus. Next base: position 201,048 of record CAXTAY010000003.1, read on the forward strand.
GCGCAGGGACGCTTCGATGCCGAGCTGATGCCGGTCACGACGCGGATGAAGGTGACCGACAAGGTCTCCGGCAAGACCGGCATGCGCGACGTGACGATCGAGCGGGACGAGGGCAACCGGCCGCAGACCCGGCTCGAGGACCTTGCCCGCCTCGACCCCGTCTTCGCGGCCGGCCAGAGGATCGCCAAGGGCACCTGCGTCACCGCCGGCAACGCCTCCCAGCTCTCCGACGGCGCCGCCGCCCTGGTGCTGATGGAGCGCGGCGAGGCCGAGCGACGCGGCCTTACCCCGCTCGGCGCCTATCGCGGCCTCGCGGTCGCCGGCTGCGCGCCGGAGGAGATGGGCATCGGTCCGGTATTCGCCATTCCCAAGCTGCTCGCCAGGCACGGCCTGTCGATCGACGAGATCGGGCTTTGGGAGCTCAACGAGGCGTTCGCCAGCCAGGTGCTGTACTGCCGCGACCGGCTGGGACTGCCGAACGATCGGCTGAACGTCTCCGGCGGCGCCATCTCGATCGGCCATCCCTACGGCATGTCCGGCGCCCGCATGACCGCGCATATCCTGCACGAGGGCAGGCGTCGCGGCGTCCGCTACGGCGTCGTCACCATGTGCATGGGCGGAGGCATGGGGGGTGCCGGGCTGTTCGAGATCTTCTGAGCCGACCCGCCCGGGCCGTCGATGACCTCCCCGCCCACGACGGACGGCGCGTCGACGGCGTGGCGCGGGAGGTCCGGCCTCGCCGCGCCCGAGACACGACGCGGATCGCCATTGATCAGGGGAGACATGCAGTGCGCATCGATTTGACGGGACGGGTCGCGATCGTGACCGGAGCAGGTGGCGGCCTCGGCAGGGCACACGCGCTGCTGCTCGCGCGACGCGGCGCAAAGGTGGTCGTCAACGACCTCAACAGCGCCCAGGCGGTGGCCGACGAGATCGTCGCCGCCGGAGGCGAGGCGATGGCGGATACGGGCTCGGTGTCGGACGTGCAGCAAGTCGAGGCGATGGTCGCCGCCGCGATGCGGCGCTGGGGACGGATCGACATCCTCGTCAACAATGCGGGCATCCTGCGCGACAAGACGTTCGCCAAGATGGACCTGGCCGACTTCCGCGCCGTCGTGGAGGTGCATCTGATGGGGGCGGTCCACTGCACCAAGGCGGTGTGGGAGATCATGCGCGCGCGGAACTACGGCCGCATCGTCATGACCACTTCCTCGTCCGGCCTGTTCGGCAATTTCGGCCAGTCGAACTACGGCGCCGCCAAGATGGCGCTGGTCGGGCTGATGCAGACCCTGTCGCTGGAGGGGCAGAAGAACAACATCCGGGTGAACTGCCTGGCACCGACCGCGGCAACGCGGATGATGGAAGGGTTGCTGGCTCCCGAGGTCGTGGCGCGGCTGCAGCCGGCGGCGGTGAGCCCCGGCCTCCTGGTCCTGGTGGGCGAGGACGCGCCCTCCCGCGTCGTGCTCTGCGCCGGCGGCGGCAGCTTCGAGCAGGCCCAGCTCACCCTGACCCGCGGCGTGTTCGTCGGCAGCGGCGACGACGTCGCCGAACAGGTCCAGGAACGCTGGGGCGAGATCAGCGACAGCCGGGGCGCGATCATCCCGGAGAGCTCCTGGGCACAGGGCAGGAGCGAGCTCGAGAAGGGTGGTCTGGTGATCGGCTGAGCGGGCGCCCCACCCGGCGCAGCCGCCGCGCGCGGCTGCGTCAGCCGACCACCGGGCGGAGCAGCAGCAGCTCCCGCTTGAGGACCTTGCCGATCGGGCTGCGCGGCATCTCGGTCACGATGCGCACCTCGGCGAGCCGCTGCATCTTGCCGAGCCTGAGGTTCACCCAGTCCGCGAGCTCGGCCTCGGTCAGCCGTGACCCGGGATCGAGGATGACGAAGCCGACCGGCGTCTCCCCCCACCGATCGGACGGCGCGCCGACCACTGCGGCTTCCCGCACGTCGGGATGCTCGAGCAGCGCCGCCTCGAGATCGACCGGATAGATGTTGATGCCGCCGGAGATGATGACGTCCTTCTTGCGACCGATCAGGGTGAAGAAGCCGTCCTCGTCGATCACCGCGAGGTCGCCGGTGCGGATGTAGCGCCTGCCGTCCGGACCGAACCACTCCGCGTCCGCCGTCTTGCCCGGCTGGTTGTGGTAGCCGGTCATCATCACGCCGGACCGGCCGACCACCTCGCCGGGCCTGCCGGGCGGGAGCACGGCGCCGGCCTCGTCGATCACCAGCATCTCGTTTCCCGGGATCGGCTTGCCGACGGTGTGCAGCTTGTCCGGATGCTCGTGCGCGAGCAGCATGCAGGTGCCGCCGCCCTCGGTCATGCCGTAGTACTCGATCAGGCCGCCGGGCCAGCGCGCCAGCACCTCCGCCTTCAGGGCGGCCGAGAACGGCGCGGAGGTCGCGTATTTCAGCTGGTAGCTCGACAGGTCGAAGCGGTCGAACTCCGGGACGTCGAGGATGCGGCGGAACTGCACCGGGACCAGCATCGCCACCGTCGCCCGGTGGCGCTGGCTCAGCTCGAGGAACCGCCTCGCATCGAACCGGGGCATGATCACCACGGTGCCGCCCCCGGCGAGAGCCGGCAGCAGGCTGATCAGCGTGGTGTTCGAGTAGAGCGGGGTCGAGAGGATGGCGACCGCCTGCGGCCCGTAGCCGGGCGGATCCAGCAGGTGCAGCTGCGGCCAGCGCATCGCGTGCGACTGCACGATCCCCTTCGGCGTTCCGGTGGTGCCGGACGAGTAGATGATGTCGAACGGATCCCCCGGTTCGATCGCCACCGTGGCGGGGCTGGCGGCCTCCCGACCGAGCCAGGATTGCACGAACGCCATGGTCGCCTCGGTGGAGAAGCGGACGATGCGCGAAGACACCTCGCCGGCGATCGCGGCGATCGCCGCACTCCCGGCCTCGTCGATGAACACGATCTCGGCGCCGCTATCGGCGAGCATGGCACGCAGCTGGTCGGCCGTAGAGGACGGCGAGAGCGGCGAGGCCGCGGCGCCGCTCCGCAGGATGCCGATCAGGATCGCGACGTAGGTGGCGGAATTCGCGCCGCAGATCGCGACTGTCCGGCCCCTGCCGATGCCCTCGCGCTGCAGCTTGCCGGCAATGCCATCGGCGCAGGCATCGAGCTCGCCGTAGGTGAGCCGGTCGGGCTCGCAGATCAGCGCCGTCTTGCCCGGATGCAGGCGGACTTGCATCCGCAGCAGGTCGTCGAATATGCCGAAGGGGCGTCGGACATACGCGGCGATCGCCCTGCGAATCGACCTCTCGGCTCTGCCGGCGCGCAGCCTCGACAGCGTGCGGCCAATCCTGCTACCTGCCACACCGTCCTCCGAACCTTGGCACAGCCGGCCTTGAGTATCTTAGTATGCGGATCGCCTGTGTATCGAGCGCTGGGATGCTCGTCAAATTGAGAAAGACGGGACGGGAAGCGGAGGGAGAGGAGCCAGGGCGCTGCCCTGGACCCGCTGGGGCCTGAGGCCCCAGATCTCCGGCACGCGTAGCGAGAGCAAGGGGCGTTGCCTCTTGACCCCATCGAAGGCGAGCCTTCGAGAACCTGATTTCTTAGGAATCGCGGTCTGGGCCTGCGGCCCCAGCGGCTCGAGGGCGGAGCCCTCGGCTTCCTTTTCAGCAGCCTGCTAGCGCAGGACTCCGGCGCCGGGCCAGGTCGGCAGCGGCGCGGCCGTCGCCTTCATCGTGCGGCGCTGCCAGGCGATCGCGAACAGCAGCAGGCCGGCACCGAGCACGATGCACAGCGCGTAGAATGTCCGCGCCGACGGGTAGGCCGCGAGCAGGCCGGCGCAGAGATACATCATCGGGTTCGAGACCACGAATACCGGCAGCGTCGACCTGCCGATCCGGCCCAGCCAGCGTTCCAGCAGGTGACGCCCCTGCGCCGTCATCGAGCGGTAGATCGCCATCATGCAGGATGCCAGCAGCAGCGCGTGGACGATGCGCAACGGTCCGAGCGTCAGCTTGTCCCCCAGCGGCACCGCGCCGGCCCTTCCCAGCCCGATCTGCAGCGCGGGCGGCATCATCCCGCGATGCGCCGCGAGCTTGAACGTCAGCGCTGCCGCGAGCAGCAGCAGATAGACCACGATCGCGCCTCGTCCCGCCGGCAGGCGCTCCAGCACGTTGTGCCGCGCCGCCGCCATCCCGAGCAGGAACAGGAACTGCCACGCCAGCGGATGGAAATACCACGTCGGCAGGTCGAGGCGCGCGGTGCTGACCGTGCCGGTGACCGCGAGCAGCCATAAACCGGCCGAGGCCGCGATCGTGACGTAGGGCGCCCGTCGCAACCCGTAGAGCTGCAGCGGCGCCACCACCAGCAGCAGGGCGTAGAGCGGCAGCACGTCGTGATAGGCCGGGGTCCATTGCAGCGACACCATGGCGCGCAGCACGAAGCCGAGATCGGCGAACACGTATCGCGCCATCTCGAACGATCCGGCGTCGCGGCAGGCCACCGGGATGCACAGCGCGATGATCACCGCGCTCGCGATCGTCATGAGCAGGTTGCATGCCAGCAGCAGCCCGGCGCGTCGCAACGACTTGACCCAGGTCCTGGCCAGGCCGGCGCGGTCGAGCAGCCGTCCGTAGGCGAGTGCGAAGGCATAGCCCGAGCACAGCACGAAGATCTCGGCGGCCGAGGACAGGCCGAGCGGCGTCAGGCTGAAGCTGTGCACCTTCGCCAGCCCCTCGTCATGCGCGACGAGGGCGAAATGGTTCAGGGTGATCGCCAGCAGCGCATAGCCGCGATACACGTCCAGGAACGGCTGCCGATATCCCGGCGACGCACCGCGGATACGCACTTCGCCGGCAGCATCTCGGCGGGTGTTCGGCATCGCGTTCTCCCGAAGCGGTATCGTTTCAACGGATATCGTGTATATCGACGAGATGAGGCGCGATCGATTTTGTTATTACTTCGGCGGACTAAAAAGCCACGTCCGATACGCATCGAAAATCGACATAGCCGGTGTTTCGCATCTTTTCCACAGCAATATGAGTTCATGGTCCGGTGGCGGGGACGATTCCCGAGACGATGGTCGGATCCGTCACGCGTGCCCCCGCCGTGCGTCGTCATCGGTCCACGAAAATCGGCGGCCGCGGCTGCCGCGGCGCAACCCTCGGCGCCGGCCGGACTTCCGCTCGCATGCAGACGACCGCGCTCTCCTTCATCGAAGCCGCCCTGTCGGCGCTGGAACGATCGTTGCACGACCGCGGCTCGGATCTGCGCAACGTCCAGCTAGCGACGCTGTCGCCGGAGGGCTATCCCGGCCTCAGGACGCTGGTGCTGCGCGGCTTCGAGCGCGCTCCGGCCTGCGCAGAGATGCACACGGATGCCCGAGCGGCGAAGGCGCGCGAGATCGCGCGCGCGCGTCAGGTCACCCTGCTGGCCTGGTCGTCCGCCGACCAGCTGCAGATCCGTCTCGAGGGCGATGCCCGCCTGCACCGCGACGACGAGGTCGCCCGCGCCCGCTGGGACGGGCTCTCGCCCCGGGCGCGCGACACCTACGGCCTGCGCGCGGAACCGGGCGCGCCAGTCGACGACCCCGAGGACCGTTCGCACTTGCCGCCCGAGCAGCAATACCTGCAGTTCGCCGTGATCCTGGTCTCGCTGACCGGCATCGACGTGCTCCGCCTGGGTCCCGAGGGCAGCCAGACCCGTGCCCGCGGCCGCTTCACCGGCTCCGGCATCGAGGCGCGCTGGAGCGGTCCGTAGCACGCACCGGGCGATCCCGGCCGTGACACCTGCATGGCCGATCCGGACCGCGCCGCCGGCCGCTGCTCCCTGCGCCGGGCATCCGCCGCGCGGGATGCACGAGCGGGCACGGTAACCGATCCGGCGGACTTGACGAATGAGCCGTCATGACGTCGACCGTGATGCACGGGGCCAGCCTGTCGGTGACGTTCCGGCCGCCGTCGCGCGCGGTGCTTCGGGACCGCGGATCTCCGGGAGGCCATATGGCCGATAGCGACTGGGGCGCGCTGATGGCAGCCGCGCAGTCGGGCGACGGCACGGCCTATCGTCGTCTGCTGGTCGAGATCGGCGCTTGGCTGCGACGCTACTATGTCCGCAGGCTGCCGGGGGCCATGGTCGAGGACGCGGTGCAGGACACGCTCCTCGCCATCCACGAGAAGCGTCACACCTTCGATCCATCGCGCCGGTTCGAGCCCTGGCTGGCCGCGATCGCGCGATACAAGTGGATCGACCGCCTCCGTGCGCTCGGTGCGACGCGTACGGAAGCCTTGAGCGACACGCTTTCCGTTCCCGACCACGGCGACGCGGTGAGCAGCGCCTGGTCGCTGGAGCGCCTTCTCGGCGAGCTGAAGCCGTCGCAGGCCGCGGTGATCCGCCTGGTCAAGCTGCAGGGCCTCAGCATAGAGGAGGCGTCGGCCCGGACCGGTCAGTCGATCTCGCTGGTGAAGGTGAATATCCACCGTGGACTGGGACGCTTGACCTCGATCGTGCGCAGGCGTCCCGATGCCGAGTGACCGGCTCATCCGGCAGCTCGTCCGGGAGCTGAAGCCGGTACGTCGCCGGCGCGTCGGCCTCGAGGTGCTGGCGCTGGCGTCGCTGTTCCTCGTCGAGCTCGCCCTGTTCCTGGCGTTCGGCGCGATGCGGCCCGACATGCCGATGGCGATGCACGCCGCCTCGTTCTGGTGGAAGCTCGGCAGCCTGGGCCTGATCGCCCTGGTCGGCGTCGCCGTCTCGGTCTGCTCCCTCGATCCGGTGCGCTCGCCGCGGTCCGGTCTACGCTGGTTGATGGCGATCATCGCCGTCTGCCTGGTGGCCGGCTGGGTGATCGATGCCTCCCGCGGCGGATTGCCCGGACTGGCGGCGCGGCTGAACTGGCCGGACGGGCTGCGCTGCGTCTCCAAGATGGTGCTCCTGTCGGTTCCGGCAGCACTCGGGCTGGGCCTGCTGATCCGGCGTGGTGCCGCCACCGACAGCGGCGGCACCGCGCTCGCCGCCGGGATCGCCGCTGCCGCCTGGGGCGCCTTCGTGTTCGTGTTCGCCTGTCCGCACGACGATCCGCTCTACGTCGCGCTCTGGTACGCGGTCGGCTGCGGCATCGTCACGCTGGCGGCGCGCCTCGTCCTGCCGCGGCTCACGCGCTGGTAGCGACGGCTCGGTGCCCGTTGCACCGCGGCAGAGATTTCATTAAGAATTGTTGAATTGGTAACGTCGTCTACACGGAACCGGGAACCTACCTGGTCGCGTTCTGCTGTCGTCGACCGGGCAAGAGACTTCCGGATCCGCTCCGGGAATGGTCCGCCTGACCAAGCGTTATTCCATCAAAGCTTCAACGAGATATTTTCGAAGGTGCAATTACTGGTGGCTGATCGAACGAGCATGTCAGGACCCGCGGGCGGGGTGCCTTCCAGCGTGCGGCTCTGCCTGTTTCTCTCCCTCGCCGTGCTCGCCGTCCCGGTGTTCTCGGTCGCCATGCCGCCGCTGCTCGACTACCCCAACCATTGGGCGCGGCTATGGCTGCTCTCCGGCGGGATCGACCGGCCGCCGATATCGGGCATGTACGAGCTGGTCTGGAGCAACTCCTGGAGCAATATCGGCATCGACCTGCTGGGCGTCAGCGTCGGCCGGCTGGTGGGCGCACCGGTGCTGGGACCGGTCCTGCTGCTGGCCTCTGCGATCCTGCCGCCGCTCGGTGCGGCGATGCAGAACCGCGCCGCGTTCGGCGGCTGGCACTGGTGGCAGGCCGGTTTCGCGGTGCTGGCGCTGACGACGACCTTCCTTGCCGGCTTCCTCAACTTCCAGATCAGCCTCGGTTTCGCGCTGCTGGCCGGCGCGCTGGAGCCGGCGCTGGCGCGTCGTCCCGCCGCGGCGGCATTCGCCGTCCGCGCCGTGTTGGCGGGCCTGATCCTGGTCTCGCACCCGATCCCGCTGATCGCCTACGCGGCCCTGATCGCCGGCTTCGCCTACGGCCCGCGCTGGGTTCCCGACGCCATCGGCCGGCGCGCCATCGGCCTGCTGCTGGCGGCGGTGGCGGTGGCGGTGCCGGTGATCCTGATCATGCTGCTGGCGCCGCATCCGCCGGGCACCGACAACGGCAGCATCGGCGAGACCGACTGGTCGCGGGCGCTGAGCCCGATCAAGAACCGCTGGGATCTGGTCTCCGCCTTCCGCACCTACGACCTCAAGATCGACCTGCTGGTCTCGGCGCTGTGGTCGCTGCCGGTGCTGTGGGCGCTGCTCACGCGCAGGATCCGCTTCCATGCCGGCCTGCTGATGGTGGGCGCGTTGCTCGCTGCCCTGTCGCTGCTGGTGCCGGACACCCTGGGCGGTGCGTTCTGGATCACGCCGCGCTTCTCCATCATGGGGTTCCTGATCATGGCGGCGGCGGTACGGCCGACCTTCATGACATCCCGTCGCGGCACCGCGGTGCTGGCGGCGGCGCTGCTCGCGCTGGGCATCGGCCGCACCGCCTGGGTGACGCGGATCTGGCACCAGCGCGAGGCCGACATCGCCTCGGTCACGCGGGCGCTGCGCCACGTGCCGTCGGGAGCCGCGGTGATGCCGGTGGTGCACGAGCTCGAGGATCCGCACGCAGCACCGCTCGGGCGCTATTTCGGCGGTTTCCTCCCGGCCTTCTGGCACGACGTGACGCTGGTGCTGCCGCAGCGCCACGCCTTCGTCGCGACCCTGTTCGCCGAGCGCGGGCTGCAGCCGGTGCAGCCTCGGCAGGCCTGGAGCGACATCGCTGCCGGTGCCGTGAACGTGGTCTCGTTCAACAAGATCGTGGATCCCACCTGGCTGGTGGAGAAGCACGTGCCGTATGCGCTGCACTGGCGCCGCTTCGACTACATCCTGCTCGAGAACGCCGATCTTCCGGACAAGCACGGTCCGGATCCGAGCCTGCCGGAACTGCGCCTCGTCGATGACGAGGGCTTCGCGCGCCTGTATCAGGTGCGCCACGACGTCGCCCAGCGTTAGGACGTGATCGGCGGGAACGGGCTCGGCGCGTCGCCTGACAAGGCGGCGTGGGGAGTGCGTCGCCGCCGTCGGCGCAGGGGTCGCGGGCGAGAGGCGTCAGGTGGAGGGCGCACCGGTCCGCGAGCGGCCGACCGATCCGTGGCACCGACGGCGTCGCCGGCCGGACGCCGTGTGCCGACCTGAGGGTGCCGTTGATCGTCCTGCACACGAAGAACGCGGCACCGGGTCGGGGCCATCCGGACCCCGGGATGCACGTGCCGACCAAGCTGTCCGCGACCTCATTTCTGCGCGTCCGGCGGCGTCTGCTGCATTCATGCTCGGCTCCGGCTCGACCAGGGAACCGGTTGTCGTGACGGATCAGGGTGGCCGGCTCGGCGACCTCGCGCCGGTGATCAGCTCCTTGATCCGGCTCGCCAGTGCGTCCATCGCGAACGGCTTGGTCAGGACGTGCATGCCGGCTGCGAGGTGGCCGTGGCTGAGCACGGCGTTCTCCGCGTATCCGGTGATGAACAGCACCTTCAGTCCCGGACGCGCCGCACGCGCCGCATCGGCGACCTGTCGGCCGTTCATCCCGCCCGGCAGGCCCACATCGGTGATCAGCAGGTCGACGCTCACGTCGGATCGGAGGATCTTGAGACCGGACGCGCCGTCGGACGCCTCCAGCGCCCTGTAGCCGAGCTCCTCCAGCACGTCGGTGACCAGCATGCGGACGGTCGGCTCGTCATCGATGACCAGCACCGTTTCACCCAGCTTGGCACGCGGCGCCTCCGCCAGGTCGGCCGGCTCGTCGGCAGTGTCGGCCACGCCGAGATGGCGGGGCAGGTAGAGGCACACCGTGGTGCCGTGGCCGAACTCCGAATAGATGCGCGCCTGGCCGCCGGACTGCTGCGCGAAACCGTAGATCATCGACAGCCCCAGCCCGGTGCCCATGCCGATCGGCTTGGTGGTGAAGAACGGGTCGAACGCCCTTCGGATCACCTCGGGCGTCATCCCGACGCCGCTATCGCTGACGCAGAGCGACAGGTATTGCCCAGGCGACAGCTCGCGCTCCCGCGCCGCACGCGCGTCCAGCGATTTGTTGCAGGTCTCAATCGTCAGCCGCCCGCCGTCGGGCATCGCGTCGCGCGCGTTGATGCACAGGTTGAGCAGCGCGTTCTCGAGCTGGTTCGGGTCCACCAGCGTCGTCCACAGCCCGGCCGCACCGATCACCTCGACCTCCACCGCGGGGCCGACGGTGCGTCGGATCAGCTCCTCCATCCCCGAGATCAGTCGGTTGACGTTGGTAGGCTTGGGGTCGAGCGTCTGCCGACGCGAGAAGGCAAGCAGGCGGTGGGTGAGGGCGGCCGCGCGTCGTGCGGCGCCCTGGGCAGCCGTGACGTAGCGGTCGACGTCGTTCAGCCTCCCCTGCGCTACCCTGGTCTGCATCAGTTCCAGGCTGCCGGTGATCCCGGTGAGCAGGTTGTTGAAATCATGTGCCAGGCCGCCGGTGAGCTGGCCGACCGCCTCCATCTTCTGGCTCTGGCGCAGCCGGTCCTCGGCATGCTGCAGCGCTTCGGCCTGCTTCTTCTCCGACGTGATGTCACGGCCATTGGCGTAGACCACGTCGCCGTCTACCGAGCTGTGCCAGGAGATCCAGCGCGGGCTGCCATCGCGATGCAGGTAGCGGTTCTCGAAGCTGGTGAGGTCGTGCCGCGAGGCGGTCTCGAGGGCGGCCAGCGTAAGCCCGGCGTCCTCGGGATGGATGAAGTCGAGGAAGCTGCGTCCGATGACCTCGCTAGGCGGATGGCCCAGCGTGGCCGTCCAGGCCGGGCTCACCTCGCGGAAGATGCCGTCGGTGCCGAGGGTGACCAGCAGGTCGCGCGAATTCGTCCAGACCCGGTCACGCTCCGCGGTGCGCTCCTCCACCTGGCGTTCCAGATCGAGGTTGAAGGCGAGCAACTCGGCCTCGGCTGCGGCAGTCTGCAGCGCCGCCCAGGTGCGATCCGCCACGCTGCGCAGGAATGCCAGGTCCTCCTCGGGCCAGCTCCTGGGGCGGTCGTCGGTGACCAGGATCATGCCGACCAGGCTGCCCGCCTCGAGCAGGGGCAGGTTGACGAAGCCCGCGATCCCGGCCTCCGAGAAGATCTCGAGCCGCCCGGACGTGATCGGATCCCGCCTCGCGTCCTCGACCAACACGGCGATACCCTGGTGCAGGCGGTCGGCATAGCTGCCGTAATCGGACAGGCGCTGTGCACCGCCCAGCGATACCACCTCGCGGTCGCGCCGCCACGGCTTGAGGACCGTGGCACCGTCCCCATCCGGATGGATGACCGCATAGGCGGCCTGTGCAACGCCCAGCATCTCGCCAATCGTCGTCCCGGCCAGCTCGGCGATGGCGTCGGGCTGCTTCAGGCCGCGCAGCCGGTCGCCGAGGGCGACCAGCGCTGACTTCCGGTCGTCGGCACGCCTGCGCGCCGTGACCTCGCGGCAGAACAGCGCCAGGCCGTTCCCCGAGGGATAGATCCGCACCTCGAGCCAAGCGGCGCGGCCGTCCGGCCAGACATAACGATGCTCCAGACTGGCGGGCGTCCGCTCGGCCATGACGCGCTTGTAGAGCGTGCCCAGCTCGCTGTGCTCCGAGCCCGGCCAGACCTCCCAGTGCGTCAGGCCCACGATCTGCTCGCGCGGACGGTTCTCGAAGCGCAGGCCGCCGGCGTTGATGGTCAGGACGCGGAAGGCGTGATCCAGCAGCAGGAAGCCCTCGGCCATGCTCTCCAGCACGCTGCTGACCTTCGTCTCGGCGTCCTCGCGCGCGCGCTCGGCGCGGATCCGCGCCGTCGTCTCGATGACGATGGCGATCACGCCGGCCGGCCGGCCGCTCTCGTCCAGCACCGGCGAATAGTCGAGGTTCATCCAGACCTGTTCGGCGCTCCCCGTGCGATACAGCGTCAGCTCCTGATCGCGATAGGCGAGGGTGCCGCCGGCCAGGCCGATCTTCATGACGTTGTCGTTGAACTCCGCAACCTCCGGCCAGCCCTCGCGCACCTTCATGCCGAGCTGGCTCGGGTGCCGGGCGCCGGCGAAGACCGAGTAGGCGTCATTGTAGATCATGACGCCGTCCTCACCCCAGAGCATCACCATCGGCACCGTCGACTGCACGACGATGCTCACCGCGGTGACCAGGCTCTGCGGCCAGCTTCGCAGCGCGCCGAGCGACGTCAAGGACCAGTCATGCCGGGCGATCAGCGTTCCCAGCTCGCCACCGCCGCTGAGGAAAGACGGCCCAGGAGCGTTCCGACCCGCCATGCGGCTACTCATCCGGCAACCATCTTCGGCAGCCACACCGGTCGGAGACCGGATCAACGGACAGGGATGGCCCCGGCCCGGCTTGCGTCCGCGACATCTAGTTGCTCTCTCTTCCAACGGGCACCTATCCTGACGCCCGGCTAAGCTCCGCCGCCACTGCATGCCAGGCTTGGCGCTGCAACCTGTCCGATCGGCTATCAGTTGTCTGTTCGCAACGAAATGATCCAACCGCGACGGGAGGTCAAGCGACGAAGCTATTCTGGCCGGCGGCCAGAGCAGGAGATCGAGGCCGCGATCTTCGCCGCAGCCGACCGGCTGCCATCTCCGACAGCTAGGCCATGTGTCGGTGCAGCCCCAGGGTCGGCCGACGCCACTGAACCTGCCGACGCTTCAGCTAGATGCTGACGCAACCGCTCGCTCGGAGGCAGATGGCGCGCGATGACATGGCGCTCCGCCGCGGCCCGACGCCTGCGCAGCCGCTCCAGGTTTCGGAAAGGAGATCCGGTTGGTTGCCTGACGGGTCAGCCCGGACCTCGGGCCGGCATAGTACGCCCGCCACGGCTCATACCGCGACCGCCAAGTTCATCCGCACACCGTCGATGGAAGGTGCGGTGGTCGCGCTACTATTCTGAGTGATCGAGTTGCGCCGGAGGGCTTCCATCATGTCGCGGTTCACGTCGATCAGCGGTCCCAATGGCAGATCGCGTCCCATCGCGGCGATGCTGTACGACATCGACCAGCTTCCGACGCTGACCAGATCCTTCTTGAGGATCGTCGGCAGACCGTTGTTCGACATGCCGACATCAGTAAGCAGGAGCGACCAGAGGCGGTGATTGCGGCCCAGCGCCGCGACGCGTTCCTGTGCTTCCCGGGCATGCTCGAGCAGCTCGTTGACGAAGGCGAACGCTGCGGCCTCGAGATCGCGCGGTGCCAGCGCCTTGCCCGCACTGCGATCATATTGCGTCGATCCATACGACATCTAGACAATCTCTTCCGGGTCTGGGAGTGCCTGTGCTGGCGGAGCAGGAAGGCCGGGCGCGGCTGCGCCCGGCCCTCTGCCTAGCGGAACAGGGAGAGGATCGACTGGGACTGCGAGTTCGCGATCGAGAGCGACTGGATCGCGAGCTGCTGCTTGGTCTGCAGCGAGGTCAGCTTCGCACTCTCGGCGGACAGATCGGCGTCGGTGAGGGCGCCCACGCCGGAGGTGAGCGAGTCGCTCAGGTCGGACGTGAAGGTCTGCATGCCGGTGATCTGCGTCGTCGTGTTGCCGAGATTGCTGGCGATGTTCGTCATCCTCGTGATCGCCGACTGCAGCGTCGTGATCACGGCAGTACCGCCGGAGAGCGTGGTGCCGGCGTTGATGTCGGTGGCGTTGCTGCTGGAGCCGGTGAGACCCTGTCCGGTCACGTTCACCGAACCGTCCGTCTGGGTGACGGCATTGTAGCCGTTGCTGTTCATCGAGTTGACCAGATCGCCGATCATCTGGTTCGTCGTCTCGGACCCGGTGTCGACGGTCACCACGACGGTCTTGTTCGCCGTCGCGCCGGTGGTGTTCGCAGTTGTAGGTGCTGTCCCCGAGGCGTCGAATTCGAATGTCGTGGTGGTGCCGTCGCCGTTGGTTAGGACGACATTGTTGCCGTCGGCGAAGTCGCTCGTGCTCAGGCCGGCGGCTAGTGAGATGTTTACTCCGGTCGCACCGGCGGTGAGGAGGTTCTGCGTCACCTGCCCGGTGGCGGCGGTGCCGTTCGCGATCACGGTCTCGCCACCCGCCATGTTGCTGGTCAGGCCGAGTGCGTCCGTCAAGGAATTCACGCTGGTGCCGTTCGCGGCCACCGCCTGATTGGCGACATCGAGCGTGCTGCCCTGCAACCCGTCGACGACGGAGAGGGTGCCGCTGGTTACCGAAGCGCCCGCGTCGGCCGACGTCGTGAGCAGGTTGACGCCGTTGAAGGTCGAGTTGCGGGCATAGGTGTTGATCTGGTTCAGCGCGTTGGCGACCTGGGTCTGCATCGTCGAGGTGCTGATGCCGGTCTGGCCGGCCTGGGTCACCGAGTTCTGCAGGGTCTGCAGGGTCGAGATGATGTTCGAGGAGGCCGACGAGGCCGTGCTGACCACCTGGGCGCCGAAGGAAAGGCTGGTGGAGACGGCGGCGAGACCGGAGATGTTGCCGTCCATCTGCTGCGAGATAGCGTAGATGGCCGGGTTGTCGGAAGCCGAGCCGACGGCGAGGCCGGTGGAGACCTCGTTCTGGGCCTGGGTCAGCTGGCTGTTGGTCATACGAAGCGACTCTAGCGCCGCCATCGAGGCGTTGTTGGTGTTGATCGAGAAGGCCATGGGTTTTCTCCGTTCTGGCTGTAGTGGCTGTTTGCCGAGAACAGAAGAGCATCAAAAAGTTACGAAATCGTTGATGCTCCCCGGGCCGTCGCCGGATCGGCCGTCGCCCGCCCGGTCGTCGAGAGGACGGCGTTCTCGTGGGTGACGATGCGGCGGGCGATCTTCAGGGCGCGGTAGCATTCGCCGGCGCGCGCGGCGCGCAGCGCCTCGTCGAGGAGGCGGCGCGCCGTCGGCGACGTGGTCTCGCCTCGGAACATCTCGATGAAGTAGGCGGCCTCTTCCAGGGCGGCGGCACGCTCCTCGGCCTCACCGACATAGGCGGTCTGAAGCGCGAAATAGATGTGCCTGGCGGCCGTCTTGGCTTCGCTCGGCGCCATGATCTGGCGCCCGAACAGGAAGCGGGCCTTGTTGGCGAGCCGGATGTCGGCGCCGGTGATGAAATGGATGCCGGCCCCGTTGATGACCAGCTTGTCCCCCGCGGTCAGGCGCAGTCCGAGTCCAGCCATGGCGGGCGCCTCTCCGGTTTTCGTCGATCAGAGGTGATTTTCACCACGGCCGATGATGCCGGCGAATGGTTAAGCCGCGGTTAAGCCGGGTCTTCAGCATCCTGTCGACATCCTCCGGTCTTTGCTCCAGAATTCGACGTTGTCATGTCATCCTATGCCACCCTGCTGCCTGGCGATCCGGCACCCTGGTTCCGCCAGCGCTGCACGACGCCGCAGGGCAGCTATACCTTCGACATGTCCGCCGGCCGGCACGTCGTGCTGTTCTTCTTCGGCTCCTGTCTGGACCCGGAGACGGCGGCGGAACTCGCACAGATCAGGGCGAGCCGCGCCTTGTTCGACGGGCGCTCTGCCAGTTTCTTCGGCGTCAGCGCCGACCCGAGGGACGAGATCGAGGGCGGCCTCGCCGAGGACGCGCCGGGCCTGCGCTTCTTCTGGGACGCCGACGGCGCGGTCGGACGCCTGTACGGGGCGAGGCCGTTGCGGGCGGAGACGGCGCTGCCGCTGCGTTGCTGCTGGGTGGTGCTCGACCCGATGCTGCGCGTCCTGGGGGTGCTGGAGCAGGTACCGGGTGCCGTCTCGCAGGTACTGGAGGCGCTGCGCCAGCTGCTGCCGGCGGCGCAGCGTCGCGACGAGGTTCCGGCACCGATCCTGTCCCTGGATAACGTCTTCGAGCCCGAGTTCTGCCGACGCCTGACGGACTACTACCATGCCAGCGGCAGCGTCGCCTCGGGGGTCTTTACCGAACGGGAGCTCGGTCGATCGACCGCAGTCACCGACACCGGCTTCAAGCGGCGGCGCGACTGCACGCTGCGTGACCCGGAGCTGGTGCAGCAGGTGCAGGCGCGGATCGTCCGGCGCATCGTGCCCGAGATACGCAAGGTGTTCCAGTTCGAGGCGTCGCGGCTCGAGCGTCTGATCGTCGCCTGCTACGACTCCGCCGACCAGGGCTGCTTCGGGGCGCATCGCGACAACACGGTCAGTGCGACGGCGCATCGTCGCTTCGCCGTGTCGATCAACCTCAACGACGATTTCGACGGCGGCGCGCTGAGCTTCCCGGAGTTCGGACGTCGCTCGTATCGACCCGCCGCCGGGGGAGCCGCGATCTTCTCCTGCTCGCTGATGCACGCGGTGTCGCCGGTGCTGCGCGGCCGGCGTTATGCCTGCCTGCCGTTCGTCTATGACGACGAGGCGGCGAAGATCAAGCAGGCCAATCGGGCAGCCATCCGCGAGGCGACGCCGACCGTCTGACGGTCCCGGCCGGTTGCCCCGGCTGGTCACCCGGCTGCTTCCTTGCGAGGAGCGAGGTCGATCACCATCTTCGGACCTTGCGAGCGGACGGTCGCGTTGCCTGATGAGGGACGCAGCTGACCGTCCGTCCACTCAACACGTCGCCTACGAAGAGGGACATGAAGATGGACATGGACAAGTTCACGGAGCGTTCGCGCGGGTTCCTACAGGCCGCGCAGACGATCGCCATCCGCGAGTTCCACCAGCGGCTCACGCCGGAGCATCTGCTGAAGGCGCTGCTCGACGATGAGGAGGGTGCCGCAGCCGGCCTGATCCGAGCGGCGGGAGGTCAGCCGCAAGCGGCCAAGAGTGCTGTCGAGGCCGAACTGGCGCGTCAGCCGAAGGTGCAGGGCGGCGGGGCCGGGCATCCGCAGGCGACGCCGGAGCTGGTGCGTCTGCTTGATGCGGCGCAGCAGGCGGCGGTCAAGGCCGGCGACAACTTCGTGGCGCAGGACCGGCTGCTGGTGGCGCTGGTCGCCTCCGATGGACCCGCGGCGCGAGCGCTGGGTCAGGCCGGGGTCAGCACCGTGTCGCTGGAGCGGGCGCTGGAGGAGATACGTCGCGGCCGCAAGGTCACCAGCGAGAACGCCGAGGCGGGTTTCGACTCGCTGAAGAAGTATGCTCGCGACGTGACCGAAATCGCCCGCGCGGGCAAGCTGGATCCGGTGATCGGGCGCGACGAGGAGATCCGGCGCACCATCCAGGTGCTCGCGCGCCGGACCAAGAACAATCCGGTGCTGATCGGCGAGCCGGGCGTCGGCAAGACCGCGATCGTCGAGGGCCTGGCGCTGCGCATCGTCAACGGCGACGTGCCGGAGGCGCTCAAGGGCAAGCGCCTGCTGGCGCTCGACCTGGGCGCGCTGGTGGCCGGTGCGAAGTTCCGCGGCGAGTTCGAGGAGCGGCTGAAGGCGGTGCTCAAGGAGATCGACTCCGCCAACGGCGAGGTGATCCTGTTCATCGACGAGATGCATACCCTGGTCGGAGCCGGCCGCGCCGACGGCGCCATGGACGCCTCGAACCTGCTCAAGCCGGAGCTGGCGCGTGGAACCCTGCACTGCATCGGTGCCACCACGCTCGACGAGTATCGCAAGTACATCGAGAAGGACGCGGCTCTGGCGCGTCGGTTCCAGTCGGTCTACGTGGGTGAACCTTCCGTAGCCGACACGATCTCGATCCTGCGCGGGCTGAAGGAGAAGTACGAGCTGCATCACGGGGTGCGCATCACCGACGGGGCCCTGGTCGCGGCGGCGACGCTGTCGAACCGCTACATCACCGACCGCTTCCTGCCGGACAAGGCGATCGACCTGATCGACGAGGCCGGCAGCCGGCTGCGCATGCAGGTGGACAGCAAGCCGGAGGCGCTCGACGAGCTCGACCGGCGGCTGATCCAGCTCAAGATCGAGCGGGAGGCGCTGCGCCGTGAGGATGATGCGGCGTCGCGGGACCGTCTGGGCAAGCTGGAGGTCGAGCTCGCCGAGCTGGAGGAGCGGTCCAGCGCGCTGAGCGCCACGTGGCTTCGCGAGAAGGACCGGGTCAACGTGCTGCAGAAGCTCAAGGAGCGGCTCGACCAGGCGCGTTCGGAGATGGAGGTGGCGCAGCGTCGGGGCGATCTCGGCCGCGCCTCCGAGCTGATGTACGGCGTCGTCCCCGCCCTGGAGAGCGAGATCGCCTCGAGCGTCGAGGAGTCCCAGGAGGGCGGTCATCTGGTCAACGAGGCGGTGACCGAGGAGGGCATCGCCTCGGTCGTCTCGCGCTGGACCGGTGTTCCGGTGGACCGCATGCTGGAGGGCGAGCGCGCCAAGCTGGTGCGCATGGAGGACGAGCTGCGTCGGCGCGTGATCGGACAGGAGGATGCGCTGCGTGCGGTCGCGCACGCGGTGCGCCGGGCGCGGGCGGGGTTGCAGGACCCGAACCGGCCGATCGGCTCGTTCCTGTTCCTGGGTCCGACTGGCGTCGGCAAGACCGAGTTGACCAAGGCGCTGGCGGAGTTCCTGTTCGACGACGACAAGGCGTTGCTGCGCGTCGACATGAGCGAGTTCATGGAGAAGCACGCGGTGGCGCGTCTGATCGGTGCGCCGCCGGGCTATGTCGGCTATGACGAGGGCGGCGTGCTGACCGAGGCAGTGCGCCGCCGTCCGTTCCAGGTGATCCTGTTCGACGAGGTCGAGAAGGCGCACCCGGACGTGTTCAACATCCTGCTGCAGGTGCTCGATGACGGAAGGCTGACCGACGGTCAGGGACGCACCGTCGATTTCCGCAACACCATCATCGTGCTCACCAGCAACATGGGCAGCGACGTTCTCGCCCAGCAGCCGGAAGGCGATGCGGCAGCGCTGGTGCAGGCGCAGGTGATGCGGGTGGTGCGCGAGCATTTCCGCCCGGAGTTCCTCAACCGGCTGGACGAGATCATCCTGTTCCGGCGCCTGCAGAAGTCGGACATGGCGTCGATCGTGGAGATCCAGATGGCGCGCCTGCATGCGCTGCTGGCCGACCGCAAGGTCGCTTTGCACCTGGACGACGCGGCGCTGAGTTGGCTCGCGGAAGCAGGGTATGACCCGGTCTACGGCGCGCGGCCGCTAAAGCGGGTGATCCAGCGCAGCCTGCAGAACCCGCTGGCAGGATTGATCCTCGAGGGGGCGATCCATGACGGCGAGACCGTGCAGGTGGGCGCTGATCGGGACGGGCTGCTGCTGAATGGACATCATGACGCGGCAACCTGAACGATCTTGCCGATGCGTGCGGCGCATGACAGCCCCGGGGTGACCTCTTCGGGGCTGTCATCGCGTTGACACGGAGCCGGGTTGCTCGTAGAACCCGGCTCACCGAACGATGCAGCGTGTCTTCGGATGTTCCTTGAAAATTGCATAGGCTGAGGAAGGGATATGTTGACGGCGTCTTAGCC